>JADHVD010000019.1 GCA_016784165.1 Candidatus Woesearchaeota archaeon | reverse complement strand
AATAAGGATCAATCGCTAACAGATAAGTCTGGCCAGAATCGTCTTGCAATCTTGATTTGAAATAATTAGATAACTGTTCTACTTGTGGTTCTATATCTGCCTTGTTTTCTTTTAGTAAGATATTGAATTGTTCTTCCACTAATCTTTGTTTATTTATATCTGGAAGGTTGGGGTATTGTTGGTTTATTTCATTAAGAATGTTTGTTTGAATGCTATTATATACACTGCTTTTTGCCCAATCATCTGTTATTGGAAGGCTGGCAGGATATGCTCTGAAAAAGATTGCAAGAAAAATGGGTATCAATATAAGAAGAAACATAGAATACTTTTTTGTGAATTTTTTTACTTTTGTGAAATCTATTGATATTTCTTCTTCATCCGAAGATACTTCTTCTTTAACTTTTTTATGTTTTTTTGATTTTTTAAAAAATTTAGTAATTTTACTGAAATCAATATTTATCCCTTCTTCGTCTTCTTGTTTTGACATTCTAATACCCCCTGGAAACTTGAATTAGCTTAAAATATATAAAGATTTGTTTTTTTGAGATTATTTGGTTAATTATCTTTAAGGATAATCTTTTTTAATTCTTAAAGTCTGTAAATTTTCAATAAAATAAATCTTGGTTCTGCTAGTAATAGTTTTAATAACATTCTAAGGGGTTTTTCCCTATCTGCTGTTTTTATTATCTGTTTGACTTTTGGTTTTGAGCAGAATTTGATAAGCGTGTCATAATCTTTGTCTTTGAATCTTTCTAGGATTTTATTTATTAATTTATGGGCTAAAAGTTCTTTTAATTATTTAAACTCTTAAAAAACATAAGATTTATATATAAGTATATGCTATTTAGGTATAAACTTATAGTTTAGAGGTATAAATATGACTCAAATACAAATTTTAGAAAAAGTTGGACACTCTCCCACTTTAAATACTGTACTTATGGTTGAAAGTAGTTTAAAAAAATCTGGAGAACTAATTAAATTGGCTGAACTTAAAAAAATATTACCCAAACAGATTATGCATCAAACATTGATTAAAATATTGGATTACTTGCAAATAAGTGGAAAAATAATAATAGGTACTAAAGGTATTCTTTGGATTTATACTGAAAGAAAAGAATTGAATAAATTAATAAAAAAGGGAACAGAAATATGAAAAAACCCGTAAAAGTAATTCTTTTAGGTGAAGCAGATATAGAATATAAAAAATTAAATAAGGTAATTAGTAATCAGATAAATGAAGGAAAAGAAAATACAGAAGAGATGCGATTATTAAAATCAATAAAACAGAAAAGTGATTTGATAAAAGAGAACCCTTTTTATGGTAATAATATAGAGAAAAGAAAAATACCTAAAAATTATAATGTACGAAATCTTTGGAGAGTTGAGCTTACAGGTTATTGGAGAATGTTATATACCATAAAAGGAGATCAAGTAGAAATATTATGTTTTGTTTTAGATATTATAAGTCATAAGAAATATGATAAATTATTTAATTATAAAAAGAAATAGATTTTAAATACCCTATTTTTTATAGAAATAGTTTTTTTGTGAATAAAATAAATCTTGGTTCTGCTAGTAATAGTTTTAATAACATCTTAAGTGGTTTTTCCCTATCTGCTGTTTCTATTATGTTTTTGACTTTTTGTTTTGAGCAGAATTTGATGAGCGTGTCATAATCTTTGTCTTTGAACCTTTTTAGGATTTTATTTATTAATTTGTGAGCCATCAATTCTTTTTTTAGTTTTTTGTTGAAATCTTTTTGATAGTTTCTTTTTTTTATAATTGAATTTGCAAGAATTTTTGCTGAAGATAGGCTGTAAATGATTCCGCCACCTGTACTGTTTTTTATCTGGGATGCCGCATCACCAACTAGATATATATTATCTTTTTGAAGTTTTGTGTTATTATATATTGGAATTGGGCCTGCTTGGTATTCTGTGATTTTTCCATTTAATTTGCTTATGAATTCTTTGAATAGTCTTGGGTTGTTAGAGAGAGTTCCAGCCCTTACTTTATTTTCAGATTCTGGAACAATCCATGAGAAAGTACCATAAGATTTTCCAAGAAACACTTGATAGGTTGTTGGAGCGGTTTTTAGTTTTAAGATTGCTTGCATACCAAGAATATATTTTCTTTTTTTCTTAGAAATCAGTTTTGCTGTGTTTGAACCAGGGCCATCAGCACCTATTAATATATCTGTTTTAATTTTTTTAATGCCGTTTTCTGTTTGGAATATTAATTGGTTGTTTTGCTTTTGGATGAACTTGTGAGCTAAATGAAGTTTTGCTCCTGCTTTTATCGCAAGGTTTACTAAGTGTTTGTCAAATTTTTCCCTATTTAATACTAGTTCAGGATTTTTTAGATTGAAGGTTGTTGAATTGTTTTTGGAATTTATTTTTACTTTAGTTATTTTGTTTTTAATGAATTCTTTTTTTAATTCTAGAAACTGTTTTATGCTTTCAGTAACTAGACCTGTACATTGAATTGGTTTTCCTACTTCTTTCTTTTTTTCAAAGAGTTGAACTTTCTTTCCTGTTTTGGCTAAAAGATAAGCAGTGTAAGATCCTGCAGGTCCTGCACCAATTATTGATATCATTTTTATTTGAAAAGCGATGTTTTTTAAATTACTTTAGTTTTTTTGATTTAGTTTTTCGTTTGTTTTTTATGGAAATTCACTACTGTTAGTGTAATAATGATAGGATACTACTAACTGAGTACTACTTTAAAATAGTTTTTATATGTAACTACTTTTATATACTAAAAGAACGAAATGTTTATATACCATCGCTATCTTACTTAGAGCTAAAGAGATTTCATGCTCTTTTATGATATGGAAAGATAAATCTTTTTGTATGGTTTGAAGATTTTATTTAAAATCTTTATTATTAATTAAAAATTTTGGGGGTAAGTAAAAAAATGAAAAATTTTAAGGTGATTAGTATTTTGATGCTATTTTTAGTTTCTATTGTAGCAATGGCTAATTTTGCTAGGGCAGATGAAACATCCTTAGTTACTATAAATAGTGTTGAAGTTGATGGAACAGATTTAAGTTCTGTTGAAATAACTTCATTATATCTCGAAAGAGGAAATGAATTTGAAGTAGAAATTACAGTAACAGCAATTGGAGATTATAATGATACTCAAGTAGAAGTTTCTTTATATGGTATCCATAATGAAAGAGTTAATGATATCACAGATACTTTTGATATTGTTGCTGGGACCACATATGTTAAAAGATTAACTTTGGAACTTCCTGATAGGATGGATCAAGGAGAATATGAACTGAAAGTGAGGGTTGAAGGAAGATCAGGATTTCAATCAGAAGAATATATTCTTTCAATTAATACAGCAAGAAATGATGTAGTAATCAAAGATACTGTATTTAGTCCTGGTGAAGAAGTTAAACAAGGAAGAGCACTTTTAACAACCGTTAGAATCAAAAACATGGGAGAAAAAGATGAAGAAGGAGTTAAAGTGACTTTTAGTATTCCAGGTTTAGGACTTTCTGAATCAGATTACATTGATGAATTAGATGCAGGAGATTCAACAACTTCTGAAGAATTATATGTAAAGATTCCAAATTGTGCAGAAGTCGGTAGTTATGCTTACGAAGTTGAAGTTAAGTATGATGACAATGACGAAACAACCACAGAAACTGGAACTTTATATGTATCTGAAGGAGATATGTGTGAAGCAGTTGAAGAAGCAGCTCCAACTACAATGGTTACTGTTGGACCAGCAACTCAAGATGTTAAACAAGGCGCATCAGCAATTTATCCTGTTACATTAACTAACAGTGGTGCTGAAGCAAAAAGTTATACAGTGAGTGTTGATGGTGTAGTAGAGTGGGCAGTAGCAACTCTTGACCCTGCAGCATCTGTGCTATTACAGCCAGGAGAATCAAAAGCTGTTTATGTTTACATTGCAGTAAATGATGATGCAACAGCTGGAGAGCATATGTTTACTTTAACTATCAGTTCTGGAACAGAAACATTGAAAGATGTTGCTCTAAAAGCAAATGTTTTAGAAGATGGTAAAAGTGACTTCAAGCGAGGTTTAGAAATAGGATTGATTGTGTTAGTTATTTTGTTAGTTATTCTTGGATTAATTGTTGGCTTTAACAAATTAAGAGGCGATGACGATCTAGAAGACGCAAAAGACGACACAGAAACTTATTACTAAATTTTTTTATTTTTATTTTTATTTTTTTTATTTGATTTTTATTTTTTAAATATTTTTGGGGAATAGAATGTTAAAATTAAATCTTACTTCATTGTTTATTCTAATCATTTTTGTAGTTAGTATTTTTGCAGTTAGTGTTACTGCAGTTGATTTTAGTGCAGGTTCTGAAACTAGTGCATTTGAATTATGTTCTTGTGAGGTTGTGAGTGATTCTTTTACTGTTTATAATTTGGGTAGTGAGGGTGCCAATTTTATGGTTTATGTTGAAGGAAGCGGTGCTAGCTTTGTGAGTTTTACTGAAAATGTTTTTAGTTTAGAGATTGGAGAATATAAAGAATTGAATCCTTTTGTAGGTGTTCCTTGCGGAGTTATTGGAAATTATGATCTTAATTATATTATTGAAAGTGAAGGGGTGAGAAAAGAGTTGAGCAAGGAAGTTATTGTTGGTGAGTGCGAGATTCTTGGAATGGAATTAGTAAGAGAAGGAAGTATTTGTAGTGGTGCTGAAGCAATCTATGAATTTGAGTTGACTAATTTGAATGGTTATGCTGAAAACTTTTCTTTGGAAAATGAAGAAGTGTTAGATTATAGTGAAAATCCGGTTTTATTAGGGCCAGGAGAAAGTAAGAGGTTGTTTGTTACCTTGAAAGTTCCTGAAGAATCTGGAGAGTATAATTTTATTTTTAATATCTTAGGGGAAAATAGTGGTGGTGTATTTGAAAAAGAGTTTTCTTTGATTAGTGAAGATTGTTATTCTGTTAGTGTTAGTGAATCTGAAAAAGGGTGTGTTGGTGGGGTGTATAATATAGAAGTTGTTAATGATGGAAAGGCATTTGAGGTTGTTAATATTTCTGGCGATATTACTAATAGATTAGTTAGTCTTGCTCCTGGACAGACAGAGGTGTTAGTGTTTAATGCCAATACTGCAGGAGTGTTTGAAACTAATGTTAATCTAATTGATACTAAAATTGAGGTGGAGCATGTTTTGGAAGTGATTTCCCAGCAAGAGTGCTATTTATTGGATTTTTCTTTTGAAGATATCCAAATGGGACTTGAAGAAATGGCTGTCTCTATTGATTTTAGGAATGATGGCTTAAAAAGGGGTATATACTCATTAAGTACAAATCTTGAGTGGGTTACTATTGTTCCAAATGTTTTGGAGTTAGAAGTAGGGGAAGAAGAGAAAGTTCATTTAGTTATTAGTCCAAAAGAAGAAGGAATCTTTGAGTTGAATGTTGGTGCCCAAGGGGATAATGGTTCTTTAAATTATGTTGAATCTGTTGAACTAAAAGTGAGAGAGTCAAAGATGGGGAATTTTTTAGGGAGATATGGATTGGTGATTGTTTTATTTTTGATATTGCTGATTGTTTTTGGAAGTATTATTAATTCTTTTGCTAAGATGGTTGCAAGTGTAGGTACTAAAAAGAAAACAAGAAAAAGAATAAAGTTATGGGTGGGTTTGTTGGTTTTTTTAGTTGTTGTATTTGCGTTAGTGTTCTATTTTTATTGGAGTTTTTTGTTTAATAGTTGT
The DNA here is from genome assembly GCA_016784165.1 of Candidatus Woesearchaeota archaeon. Taxonomy (GTDB): domain Archaea; phylum Nanobdellota; class Nanobdellia; order Woesearchaeales; family BS150m-G63; genus BS150m-G63. Next base: position 3,273 of record JADHVD010000019.1, on the reverse strand, counting down.
AAATGGCTTTTAGGTTTAGTTTTGAGTAAATGGCAGTATACTGTTAGTGCTGTTGCAATAGTGTTTGCTATTTTGATTGTTGTTGTTTTGTTGATTGTTTTGATTGGAAAGAAAAAGGGCAAAAAGAAATCAAGTAAATTATCAAAATAAACACAACCTTTTTAAATTCTTAGAGATATTTTTTAGTGGTAAGGGGACATAGTATAACCTGGCTAGTATAGTCGGCTCCAGTAATGGAGTAGTGAGGCAAATGCCGATGATGGAAGGTTTGGTATGTCAGATTATTACTCTGATGAAGATACCGACGGATCTGGGTTCAAATCCCAGTGTCCCCACTTTTATTATCATTGTCCCTATTTTTAGAATTCTATTAAATCATTAACTTGGGTTTTTGTTTTAGTTATTGTTCCTTGCGGGAGTTCTATTACATATTGTGCTGGTTTTTTTGGAATGAGTATCTGAAACGGTTTTAGATTTTGTTTTAATTGGACCACTTTTTTATATTTGTTTAGCCAAAGAATATCTATTGGAAAGAAAACAAAGAACATGTGAAGTGAGAGAATTTTTTCTTTTTCCCATTTGAATATTAAAGCTTTGGGTTTTAATGAAAACATTAATCCAATTGTTTTTGAAAGAAGATTTTCGCAGAGCTTTGGTTTTTTTGAAAGAAGAGTTTTTTTTGTTTTATTTTTTAGCATAAGATATGGGCTTGGAAGAGATTATAAAAATCTTTGTTTTTAGAGTTTTCAAAAAAAAAACATTTATATATTAGGGGTGTTTATTTTTAATTTAATTACTCACTTTTATCGATAAAAGAGGGCGAGGTGGCAATCAAATGGAAAAAAAGGTGCTTTTAACTATATTATTTCTCTTATCTGCATTAGTGTTCTTCAAGGGTGCTAGTGCTGTAAATTGTTGGGATTATGACAATGATGAATCTGGTTGTTTGGCTCAAGATAGTTGTAGATGGGACTTCTGGGGCCAACATTGTCAGGAACTTGGATGTTGGGACTTCCAAGAGTCTGGTGCATGTACTGGGAATGCCACTGCCCTAAACATATCATGTACTTGGCAAACTTCTGGAGGATCCTCTGGTTGGTGTGAAGATTCTGCTGCTTGTTGGAATTATCAGTCAAATGCCACCTGTACTGATGCAAGCGGTTGTAATTGGGATGGTTCTGCTTATTGTCAAGAAGTAAATTGTTGGAATTATGGAAACCAACAAGATTGTGAAAATCATTCTGATTGTAATTGGGATGGTTGGAGTTGTATGGAGAGTAGCGGTTGTTGGGATAAGAGCACTGCAAATGCTTGTGGTGCTGCTGGATGTGATTGGAAATCAAATGCTTGGTGTGCTGAAGAAGGATGTTGGAATTATTGGAATGATCAAACTGGTTGTGAAGCATTAGAAGGATGTGTATGGGAATATGATGACTGGATGGGCGGATATGAATGTCATGAAACTGAAAATTGTGCTAATTACAAAAATAGTCAAACAGATTGTGAAAATGCAGGATGTCATTATGATAATTCTATGAATGATTGTTTTCCAAAAGATTGTTTTATGTTTGCAGGACAAAATGCTGATGTGTGTGTAAATAATACTTTAGGATTGAGCTGTAGTTGGGAAGATAAATGCCATCCAATGGGTCCTGGTGGAGATGGATGTTGGGATTATAATGATAAAAACAGCTGTGAAAATGCAGGATGTGGTTGGGGAGAATGTTTCCAGCAAGGATGTTGGGATTATAATAATCAAGAGATTTGTGAATTAAATAGTTGTATATGGGATACTCAATGGAATAACTGTTATGAAGAAGGATGTTGGGACGCTCATAGTTCTAGTGAATGTACTGCTTTAGGAGGGGATTGCGTATGGCAAAGCGATTCTGGCTGGTGTGAAGAAGGAGGATGCTGGAACAATATGGGTAATAACAGTTGTATTGCTGAAAGTGGATGTGCTTGGCAGGATGATCAGTACAATTCACAAGGTGGTTGGTGTTATGAAGAAGGTTGCTGGAATTGGAATGATGAAGGGAATTGTACGAGTGGTTCTGAAGGGGGAGTAAGCTGTGTATGGAATGAAGGAAATCCTGGTTGGTGTGAAAGACCTGGATGTTGGGATTATAATGATAATGGCACTGCATGTGATTCTCAAGATAGTTGTGAATATGTGACATCTGATCAATGTAATGAGGAAGGAGCATGGAATTTTGAGGACAAAGATAATTGTGAAAATGGTGGTTATACTTGGGGAGGTTCTGGTTGGTGTGAGGATGAAGGGTGCTGGAATTATGGAACTAAATTAAGTTGTGATAATTCTAGTGGATGCCAATGGAATGATGAATGGAATAATTGTGAAGAAATTAATTGTTGGAATTTTAATACAGAGGCAGTATGTAATCAATATAATGCTTCTTTAGGATGTTTTTGGGATGGGTGGGGATGTAATAAACTCGGTTGCTGGAACTATGGGGAGAATTCAACAGTGTGTAACGATCATTCTGGTGATGGATGTTCCTGGACTGCTCAAGGACAATGTTTTACAAAAGACTGCTGGAACTATAAAAGTAATTCTACTTGTTTAGCAGATAGTGAATGTGGTTGGAATACTTATTGTGAAGGGGACTGGATTAATGAATGTTGGAGATTTGACGATAATCAGACTGCTTGTTTAGCTCAAGGAGCTAACTGTAGCTGGAAAGGAAACTGTAATGACAAAGGGTGTGGGAGTTATGAAACAAGAACTTCCTGTTGTGGTAGCAGTGATTGTACTGAAAGCAATGAATGTGGATGGGAAGCTAGCGGGCATTGTAAAGATACTGGTTGTTGGGATTATTATACTAATGGAACTTGTTTGAATGCTACTGGCTGTGCTTGGGATGGCCAAGAAAATTATTGTTATGAAGAAGGCTGTTGGGATTATAATAATAGTGCGGATTGTAATCAACAAAGTTATAGGGGATGTGTATGGGATAATCAAAATGATCATTGTTATGAAGAAGGTTGCTGGGAATACACAACTCAGGCAGAATGTTCTGCAAATGATGGTGGTGGGTGTAATTGGAATGACCAAGAAAATTATTGTTATGAAGAAGGCTGCTGGAGCAAAGATACAGAAGCTACTTGTGATGCCCAGACTGACTGTGAATGGGAAAATGAAGGATGGTGTTTTGATTTAGGTTGCTGGGATTCTGTTACTAATTCTACTTGTTTAGATAATTCAAATTGTGCATGGGATAGTAATTGGGACAATTGTTACGAAAAAGGATG
>JADHVD010000018.1 GCA_016784165.1 Candidatus Woesearchaeota archaeon | reverse complement strand
GTATTATTTTCAGTTATAAAAGGGGTCTCATGGAGTTTTGCGAGATATGGAAAACTGAAAAAGAAGTTTGTTGTTGGTTTTTTTAAGAAGTCATTTCTCTGGCTTTTTGTTTGGTTTTTTGTTATTTTTTTACTTGCTACTGCTTTTAGAGGATTTAGTGGAATTATTATTTTGCAGATATTAATGTTATTTTATTTTTATCTTACTTTTTTCGTGTTTTATCCTTTGCTGGTATGGGATTACAAAATTGGTTTTAAGAAATTATTTAAGAAAACATGGAAATGTGGAATGAAATTTAGAAATTTTATTGTTTTATTTTTATTATATATTATTGCTTTAGTGTTCTCTTTAGTATTTTTAGGATTATTTTCCCTCATTAATCCTATCTTGGGTGTTGTTGTGTTTTTATTGTTGTTATTTTTTTATCTGGCTTTCCAGAAATATTATTTGTTAAGGATTATTGAAAAAGTTGAAAAAAAGTGTGATTAGTAAAATGTTGTTAAATAAAAGAGGTCAAATTACTTTGTTTATTATATTAGGATTAGTTATATTAGGATTAGTTGCAGGATTTATTGTTTTGAAATCTAAGGTTACTGAAACTGAATTGAGTACTGGCGAAGTAGTAGAAAAAACACCTGCAGACCTTAGGCCAGTGCATAATTTTGTTCATGAATGTATGGAAAAAGTGTTAATAGAGGGGCTTAAGAAAGCAGGAGAGCATGGAGGGTATGTTGAGCCATTGAATGAGGAGCTATCTGATAAAAGTTTTGAAGTGAACCATTTTAATCCAACAGATTCTGATGGTGTTTCTTTATCTAGTGAAGATGAACTTTTTGTACCTTATTGGTTTTATCAAACTAAATCAAATCCTTGTGTTTCTTGTGTTGTTTCAACTAATAAACCTTCAATTGAAGAGATTGAAGAACAATTAGAGGGCTATTTTAAGAGAGAATTTAATAATTGTGCTAGAGATTTTGTAATGTTTACAAAAAGTGGTTTTGAGATAGATGAACAGGGAGAACTTGAACCGGAGATTAGTGTTGCTGAAAAGAGCGTCAATTTTTTCCTCAAATATCCCCTTAAGGTTAAGAAAAGAGGCAGTTCTTCTTTAATTGAACAATTCTATGTTACTGTTCCTTTAAATTTTATGGATTTTTATAAATTAGCTGAGGATATTTACACTTATGAATCTGAGGCAATGCCTCTTGATAATTTTTTAATGAATTTAATAAGTATTCATTCAGGTGTTAGTGCTTATAAGTTGCCTCCAATACATGAGGTAACTGAAGGTTATAATTATGTTATTTGGATAAAACCAATTATAGATAGACTTATGAAACATATACTCATCTTAAATTTTCCTTATTTGCGAGTTAAGGGTACTTTAAATGAACAAGAAGTGTTACAAAATGCAGGAAGTGATTTAGAGGGTGCATTTTTTAATGGTTCTATTTTGAATGTAAGTGGAGGGCTGGAAGATTATGGCGAAATTGAAGCCGAATTTTTTTATGTGAATTGGCCTTTATTTTTATCAATAAGGCCAGGTGAAGGAGAAGGAATTTACAAGCCCTTAATAAATGTGAACGACCGATTTGGTTTTATTCAACCACTGCAAACTAATACTTATAAGTTTTTTTATGATGTTAGTGTTCCTATTCTTGTTAGGTTAACTCAGAGAAATAATTCTTTAGGCGATTCATATTCTTTTTGGTTTTCTATTGAATTGAATGTAAGGTACAATAAAAATCTTGCACAGTTGTCTCAGGGATTGGGTCCTTTAATATCTAGCCAGATTGATACTACAACAACCCCTCCTGATGGAATGACCATTATTGAAAAAACATTATTCTGTGAAGATAATCAGTTGTTGAGCGGGGTTGTGGATGTTTCTGTTTATAGTGCTTATAATGGATCTCCTATTGAAGATGCGATTGTGAGGTTTGGGTGTGGGGGTTATAGTTCTTGTAAGTTGGGAGAAACTAATGTTGATGGGGTGCTGAGTACTAGGATGCCTTTGTGTGTTGGTGGTTATGTGCTTGCTGAGCCATCTAGAGAGATGGAAAGTGTTTATTTCAGAAAAGCAGAGCCATTGACAACTGAAATTGGGGTGGATAATTTTGTTGAGATTGGTCTTGATAGGTTTGCTGTAAAAAATATATCTTTTAAAATTATTGAGATGTTAGGCGTTGATGATTGTTGTGCTGTTGGAAGAGATATAAACGATCATGAAATGGTTATGCTCACTGTTAAAAGACTGCTTAAACCAGGAGAGATTGGTTCTTCTTTTACTCAGACATTTATCTATGACTCTGAAGCAGATGAACCTATGGCTATTAAGGAAATAAAATTAATGCCTGGTGAGTATGAAGTAACTGCCAATTATTTTGATAATGAAGGATTTGTTATAGAAAAAGAATGTAAGCATATATGTGTTGGAATAGCTTGTATCTTAGCAGATGAATATGTTCCTGAAGAGCCTATAGGGATTACTCCAGCTCCACTTGGCGGAGTTATTATGAATAATGAAACTGGTTATTGGGATTTAACTGCAGGAGATATTTATTCTTATCAAGATGATGTTGTTTTTAATATATTAAGAATGCCAACACCTACCTGTTTAGATGATGATTGTGTGTTACCAACATGTGTAGGGTTGGAAGAAATGGGGAAAACAATTAATTATTCTAAAGATTTCAGAAATGAGATAGAACCGAGATTTATTTAGATGCGTTATTTAATTATACCTTTAATTTGTTCTAATACTTCTTTTTTTATTTGAGAATAAGGAATTATTCTAGGTGTTAGATGTTTTAAATCTCGATTATATTCTGTTTCTTTTGTGAAATCTTTTTTATTTAATTTTTTGTTTCCAAGTTTCTTTTTGAGTAATTTTTTATTTAATTTAATGTTGGAGTTTAATAAAAACCAAACATCATAAACATCTCTTCCTTTATTTCTCTGAAAGATTGTTATAATCTTTTCACATAAAATTTCTTCTAAATTCATTATTTTTATAATAAATATTTCTTTTGTTTCTGGATATTCTGAGTTTATAAGGATCCATATTGGTTTGCTTATTGTACCTGTTCTTATTCCTGCATCTATTCTAAATTTATTTCTTGTTTGTTTTGTTCCCTCGTAAAGAGGTCCTTGAAACTCAATTTCACAAGTGAATGCTTTTTCAAAAGTTTCTATTTTTATAAAACTGTTTTTTATACCTATTTTTTCAATTTCCTTAAGTGTTAGATTTATTTGTTCCTGAAATTTTTTTGGTGTTATATTGATATTAAAATCCAAATCTTCAGAAAATCGATTGAGCGATTTAGTAAATTTTATTGCTGTACCCCCCTTGAATATAGCATCCTCAAATTTTTTGTAATAATAATATAAAAATAATTTTAGCAGATATTCTTTTTCTTGTTGGTAAAGATTTAATTCTGAATTTTTTGCAATTTTTATTAATTCTTTTTTCGTTATCATTCTGTTTTTAGATTATCATTTATAATAATGTGCCATTTTTTATTTCTTTTGTTTTTGTACAAAAAGTTTTCCACATTTTTTTTATGAATTGATTTTTCAGTATTCAATTTAATATATGTTGATGGTAATTGAGTTTTAATAGATTTAAGGTTTAATTCTTCAAGAATATAACCCACTCGGGCATTTAAAGTGGTGCTTTTGAATTTAAATAAATAATCAATAAATGTTTTTTTATCTAACTCATTCCAAGAGTTTTTTAAACATTTTATCACTTCTTTAAATCCACCTGCTTTTTCAGGATATGCTAAAGAATCTATTATTGCTTTTTCTTTTTCTGCTATTGTAAAATGGGATATTTTTTGATATCCAAAAAATCTTTCTTTTTTGAATTTTGTTGGAATAATTTTATGATTATTTACATCGATTGTGTTGTATTGTTTAGGTGTTACTACTTGTATGGTGTTTGGTTGTTGTGTTGTAAAACCGTAATAACTCAATGCACTCCAAAAACTTATGTATGATGGAGAGATTGATTCTACTGCTATTTGAAATAGGTATTCATTAATTGTTTCTGTTATTGTGTAAGTATTTCTTTTTATGTTTGTGATGATTTTTTTGTTTTTTAATTGCTGTAAAATATTGTGGATTTTTGAGCTTTTCCATGTTAATATGTGCATGATTTCTTTTGGGGTAAAGATTATTAATCTTTCTTCTTCTATCTTTTTTAAGAACAAATATTCTGTTTTAGATATACTATAATTTGAGTTACGTTGTTTTGTTTTTTTCATTATAACATACTTTAAATTATAACTACTATTTAAGTCTTTTGTTTTATATTTGTATTGGATTGGAAGAGATGGGAAAAACAATTAATTATTCTAAAGATTTCAGAAATGAGATAGAACCCCCGTTTATCTAAATTGTTATAATTAAATTAATAATTGCGCTATTTCTTCATTACTTTTTCCTTCATGTACTGCTGTTATTAATTGATCAACTAGATTATAATCATTGATGTTTGGATTTGTGATACCCATCATTGCTAAGATTTCGTCAGGGGTTTTACCTTCAAGGATTGATTGTTTTAATTGTTCAATTCCAGAGTAATCTGGCTCTGGAGGATTTTCCATTTCTCCAATCATTGATTGTACTTGTTGAAATGAATCACAAGAACGTTGAAAATGAGGTGTTGTTAATTCATTACATAATTTATAATTATTTGTTTTTAATACAACACTAAAATAACAACTATCTTTTGTTGTTTCTCTTGTTACATATTGGCAGAATTGACTGTCTTGAGTGTGTTCTACAATTGTGCTGAAACAGTTGTCTTTTTCTATTTGGTTTGTTAATTGTCCGCAGAGTTGTGCTGCTTCACTTGGATTTGAAGAGATTAAATCAGGTAATTGATCTTGTATGTCTTCTAAATAAACATTTTCAGTTGATGTTGTGAAAGTTATTGGCTCTTCAACTTGTGTTTGTTCTTCTAGATAAGATTCTCTACATCCTTGGATTTCAACATGTTTGCAGATGTAATTGGTTTCTGCAGAACAAGGAAGATCTTCCGTACATGCATCTTGGTCATCGCAAGTGGTTGGGCATGCTCCACATTCTTCACATGGTCCTCCACAATCAATATTTTCTTCTCCCTGATTCTTAAGGTTGTCTGTGCAAGTTGGCTCTTGTTTTGATTCTTTGTAAATTTTTACTGGAATAGATGCTGTGGCTGTTTGACCATTATATTTTACAACTGCTTTAAGTGAATAAGATCCTGGTTCAGTGTCTTTTTCTATAAGAATTTCTATTTTTTTAGTGCTTTTTGTTTCTAGTGCTATTGTTTTTTCTGTTGGGGTTTGAATCACATTTTCTTCTAAGTCTTGAAGAGTGTACATTACAGTCACATCATATCTTTTTTTAGTACCCATGCTTTCTAATGTTTGGATAAATGATATTTTTTCTTCTGGTTGTGCTGTTGTTGATATAGGTTCTAGGCTCACATCTAATAATGTTTCTGGAGCTTGATGAGGTTTTATTAATTTTGAATATCCAAAGTATATTGTGCCTGTTACAGCTATTATTAATATTAAGAAGACTAAAAGTTGTTTAGGTATTCCTGTTTTTGGTTGTGCTGTTGTTGGTTGAGTGGTTTGTTGTGGTTGTTGTTGGGGGTAGGGTTGTTGTTGTGGTTGTTGTTGCGGGTAGGGTTGTTGTATTTGCTGTGGTTGTTGTATTGGTTGAACTCTCCCTGGCCAAGTTTGAGGTTGTTGTTGTGGCTGTTGGTTATATGTTTGTTTTATTGCTTGTTCTATTTGGTAAGTCGCATAACCATAGTTTAAGAGGGCTTGCCTTATTTGTTGAATAGAATATCCTTGAGATAATTGTTGGTTTATATAATCAATTAGGTTTTGAGGCATAAATTTGAGGAAGTGTAGGATTTATTTAAAGGTTTTGAAATAAAATGTTTATTGGTTGAAAATTAATTGAAAATCTTTTGGTTTTTTTATTGGTTTTTTCAAGAAAATGTTGAAAGGATTTATTAATTTTAAAATTGTTAGTTATAGAACAATATAAAAAGTAAATTAATGTAAAACAAAAGTTTTATATATCATTTATGGATAATATTATCCAAATATGGATAATAAATATAAAATAATAAATTATCTTGGAAAACATCCAGATAATGTGTATACCATGCATGAACTAAGTAAAATATTAAATATACCTTATGCTAGTTTTTATAGGACAATAGAATCTATGAAAGATTTATTAAATATAATTAAAATTGGCAAATCTAAAGTAATTAAACTTAATGGAAAGAATTCAATAGTAAAAACACACTTGATTTTGTCTTCTGATGAAGAAAGAAAAGATTATTTAAAAAAACAACCCATAATTAATAAAATATATCAAGAATTAAATACTAAAGATGTAGTAGTTTTGTTTGGCAGTTACGCAAAAAAAAATCAAACCGAAAAAAGCGATATTGATTTAATAATAATAAATAAAGAAGGTAATAAAAGTATATCTTTTTCAAAATATGAAGTATTATTTAAAATAAAAATAAATCCTATTTTTATAACTAAAGGTGAATTTAAATTAATGATTAAAGATTCTGAAGAGAATGTTGGAAAACAGGCTTTATATAATAATATAATTTTAAATAATCCAGAAAAATTTTGGGGGCTTGTTTTTAATGGAGTTTGATAAAGAAAAATATGAAATCCAGTTTAAAGAATTTGTTAAAGATAAAAGGGTGAATGTATCTTCTCAATTTTTTAAAATTAAATTGTTTCTTGAAAAATCTGAAAATAGTTTATTGATTGCTAAATATATTAAAAATATTGAACCTACAGAAGATCAACCTAAAAAACTTTTTTGGAATTATTGGGCCATTACAATATCTTATTATTCTATGTTGTATGCAGCAAAAGCAGCAATTCTTTCTAAAGGATATGAAGCTTCAGATCATGATTCTGCTCAAATAGCTTTAGGTTACTTATTAGTTCCAGATGAGATTGAAAAAGAAGATTTGGAATTATTAGAGCAGTCATATAAACTTTTTGAAGATGAATATGTACATTATTTTGAAGATGCTAAAACAGAGAGTAAAATAGCAAGATATTCTGCAATTAAAACATATACCAAAAGAAGATTAGATGAAATATTTGATAATGCTGTTGATTTTGTAGCTAAGATAGTTCTTATTTTACAAGAAAGATGATTGAATAAATTATTTTTGGTTGAAAATCTTTTGGTTTTTTTATTGGTTTTTTCAAGAAAAGGTTGAAAGGATTTATTAATTTTAAAATTGTTAGTTATAGAACAATATAAAAATTAAATTAATGCAAAACAAAAGTTTTATATATATTAAATGATATCAATGAATATTAATAAATATGAAATTCAAATCACTCGGCATGCTTTTATTAGATCCATGCAAAGGGGGATTAGCCCAGATATTGTTGAAACTACGTTGAGAAGTGGTAAGCTTAAGAGATTTGGTAAAAATAATTTGAGATTTCATAAAGAATATAAAAAATTTAAGGTGGTCTGCATCGGTCAAATTAAAGGTGATGTGATAAAAATTTTAACAATAATCAAAAACGAAAAAGAATAATTTGAAACTAAAATGAAAAAAAAATGTACTAAATGTCAAAAAAGAATGAAAGAGTTAAAAGCAAAAACTCCAGAAGGATTTTCTTATAATTATTTTAAGTGCGATAGTTGCGGGGAAGAGATTTTGGATATGAATCAATTACATAATGTTGCTGAAAAATATAGGGAGATGAAAAAATTCCATGCTAAACTTTCTAAATGGGGAATGAGTCTTGGTTTAAGAATACCTAAAGAATTAGTGGATAGGTATAATTTAAATAATCGTGAAGAAGTTATAATGATTCCTGAAAAAAAAGGAATTAAGATTATCATTTAATTGTATCTGTTTTTTGTTGAAAATCTTTTGGTTTTCTTGATATTTTTTTTAGAAAAATCAATAAGACTAAATAGTCTTAAAGAGTTTCTCAAAACCTTTAGAGTTTTTCGAAACTTTTAAATATCCTTAACCTTTTTTTATTCTCTATTGGATGGTTTTTTTAGATAGATGTGCACTTATTTGTTCAAGTGTACGAAAAGGGGTTAAAAGTGGATAAAAAAGCTCAGGTGACATTGTTTATAGTAGTAGGATTAATTATTCTCGCTTTAGTTGGCACATTTATGTATATTAGAGAACAGGCTGTTATTGGAGAGGTGGGGGAAGTTGATATTTCTGAAGTGCCAATGGAATTAAGGCCAGTACATAATTTTATTAATGATATTGTTTATGAAACTGCTGTTGAAGGTTTAGAGATTATGGGTTTACAAGGCGGGTGGATTTCTATTGATGATGCTGAACTTTCTGGCGAAACATTCATTATTCATCCTGATGCTACGAGTTCTGAAGTGCTTACTTTTAATAAAATGAAGATTCCTTATTGGTATTTTATGAGTTCCCCTAATAATAGATTATCTAATTATGAATTTAGTAGAAAAGGAAGACCACTCATTAAAAGTTTTACAGACAATCCTGCAGATAGAGCTGAAGATGATAAATCTATGGAAGCTCAACTTGATAGATATATTGAAGCAAATTTAAAAGATAGGTTAAATTTAGGATTAGCTTCTTTAAAATCTATGGGTTATAATGTCCAAGGAGAAGGAGATATTTCTGCAACAACTTTAATTGGGGAAGAAGATATATCTGTTTCTGTTAATTATTTGGTGGTTGTAGAAAGTGGAGATGGAAAAGGAGAGTTGGATAGATTTTTTGTTAGAATTCCTTTGAATATTAAGAATATTTTTAGTTTAGCAGATAGAATAATAAATGCCGAGATAGAATTTAATCTTTTTGATAATACTTTTTTTAATTGGATTACCACTTTTCAAGGTCTTGCAAGTGAACTTCCTCCATCAGAGGGATTAGAATTTGGTGCTGGTAAGGGTCCTTGGATTATGAGCAATGCTAAAAAATTCGTTAAGTATAGTTTATTTGTGCCATTTATACCTGCAATTCAATTAGCTGATACTAAAAATTATCAAACTAATGTAGAACCAGGTGATGAAAATAGTAATATTCATAGAATTAAAAATGGAATTCTTACAAGTTTAGAACCTAATTTAGATTTCCCTAGACCTTATGATTTATCTGTTGATTTTTTTTATCACCCTAATTGGGATATTTATTTCAATATAGATCCTCATGAGGGGCAAATAATCAGACCAGAAGGTTTTGGGGCAGGAATATTGAATATTGCAAATATTGTATTACAGAGATATAAATTCTTTTATGATATTTCTGTACCTGTTTTGATAATTATAAGAGATGATAATGCATTAAATGAAGAAGGATTTAATTTTCAATTTGCTATAGAATCAAATATTAGGAGCAATGCTCCTGTTTCCCCTGGTGCTATTGATTTAGTTGTTGAAACTGATGAAGAGACTTTATTTGATCGGCCACAACAAAGAATAAGTGGACTTGTTACTATTGAATCTAAAGATAATTTTGGAGAGGCAGTTGAAGGTGTAAGGGTTCGTTTTATTTGTGGAACTGATGTAATAGAAATTGGCGAAACAGAAATTAATGAGGAAGGAAAAGCTGTTTTAGTGTCAAGGTTTCCTTTATGTCAGGGAGGATTTTTAAGTCTTACAAAAAAAGGTTATTTAGGATATGAAGCAATAAGGTTTGATCCACAATTAGGTGAGGAGGCATATGTTTTAGCGCAGATTTAATATAATTTGTATAGGTGTGTAAAAAATGAAATCAATAAATTTTAAATTTACTAGTATTTTTGTGGTGTTGTTAGTTATGTTTATCCCTATTTCATTATCTGTTAGTTTGGAATCTGAAAATCCTGATTTGGTGGTGACTTTTGATAAGGTTCAAGAGATGGATGTAGTATTTGAGAAATATGGCATTAATGTTGCGGCAAATTATATTGATGGATCTCCTACTGCACTTGAAGAGTATCATCAAGTGATACTAACTTTAACTAAAATTGATGGGGGAGTGGGGGAGGAAGAGTTTCAACAATTTGTAGATTCTAGAGCTGATAATGGGGCTAAGATAAAATTAGTGCCTGGGAAATATTATATGGATGCTCATTTAATGGTTCATAAAAATATAACTATTCCTGGTAGGATGGAGGAGTGGTGTCTAGGAGTGGGACAACAGGAACCAAAACAAGCAGCCTCTACATTCACAACTAGTGCAGGGAGTATTGTTGCTGGTGCTGCTGTAACCTCTGTTATTGGTTCTATTGCTGGTGGTGCTGCTGTCGGGACTGCTTTTACTGGATTAGCGAGTTTTGCAGGAATATCTACTGCGCTTGGTCCTATTGGATTGGGTGCGCTTGCTGTTGTTGGTTTAGTTGCACTTGCTTCAATGTTTGTTCCCTGCATAGGGGATATGAAACCAATTGATATTGAAGAAGTTAATTTACCTAGTCCTGTTCCTCTTG
>JADHVD010000010.1 GCA_016784165.1 Candidatus Woesearchaeota archaeon | reverse complement strand
TCTACAAACAAAACTATATGCCTTTAAGTTTTCTATCTAGCAAAATAATCAATCGGTGAGTGTACAGAGTGATTAAATCAACTGTGTTGATTTATATCGCTTATCGAAGCCTACAGCCGAAACTGTAGGATGAGATTAAAAAGTTAATCAAAAAGAGAAATAAAAATTAATTCTAATTATTTATTTTATTAACTTTTAAATCAAAAGTTTTTTAAATCATATAATTCTTAAACACACTACTGCGGGGGTAGCCAAGTGGCTAAGGCGATCGGCTGCAACCCGATTATTCGGGGGTTCGAATCCCTCCTCCCGCTTTTTTAAGACATGAACAAAGTTCATGGAGTGGGATTGAGCAAAGCGAGCATCCCACACTAATATCGGTAGCTACAACCGAAAAGGTAGGTTCCCGATCCCTCCTCCCGCTTTTAATTTTATAATTTAAACCAATTAAAATGTTAAAAATATACAACACCTTAACAAGAAAAAAAGAAGTATTCAAACCAATTAAAAAAAAAGAGGTTGGAATTTATACTTGTGGTCCAACTGTTTATGATTATGCCCATATAGGTAATTTCAGAAGCTATATTTTTGAAGATATCCTAAGAAGATATTTAGAATATCTCAATTACAAAGTAAAACATGTTATGAATATTACAGATGTTGATGACAAAACAATCAAAAATTCAATAACCAACAACACAACATTAGATAATTACACAAAAAAATTCAAAACCTCTTTCTTGGAAGATTTAGAAACACTAAACATAGAAAAAGCACATATTCTTCCAGAAGCAACTAAACACATAAAAGAAATTGTAAAAACAACAAACCTCCTCCTCAAAAAAGGTTTTGCTTACAAAGGAAAAGATAATTGCATTTATTATTCTGTATCAAAATTCAAAAACTATGGAAAATTAGCTAAACTGGATATGAAAGGGCTTAAAGTAGGAGCAAGGGTAACTCATGATGAATATGAAAAAGAATCTCTCTCAGATTTTGCACTTTGGAAAGCATGGACTCCAAGAGACAAAGATGTTTTTTGGGAAACAGAACTAGGAAAAGGAAGACCTGGGTGGCACATAGAATGTTCAGTAATGTCAGCAAAGTACCTTGGAGACACATTTGACATCCATTGTGGTGGTGTTGACCTCATATTCCCTCATCATACCAATGAAATAGCTCAAAGTGAAGCAATAACCGGAAAAAAATTTGTAAATTATTGGATGCACTGTGAACACCTTTTAGTTGAAAATAAAAAGATGTCAAAATCCTTGGGGAATTTCTACACCTTAAGAGACCTAATAAAAAAAGGATACTCTGGAAAGGAAATAAGATACCTACTACTTTCATCACACTACAAACAACAATTAAACTTCACATTCAAAGCATTAGATGCAGCTAAAAACACATTACAAAGATTACAAGATTTCATAGATAAATTAAAAACAATAGAAGGGAAAGATTCCGACACAAAAACAACTATTTCCAAAGTAAAAAAAGATTTTGAATCTGCAATGGATGATGATTTAAACACCCCGAACGCACTCTCAAAGATATTTAATTTCATTAGAGAAATCAACACCTTAATCTCACAGAACAAAATAGGAAAAGAAAACAAAAAAGATATTCTAAATCTAATGAAAAAATTCAACAAAGTGCTCGGAGTGATAGACTTTGAGGAAAAGACGATTCCTGAAGAGATTAAGCAATTAATAGAAAAAAGAGAATCCGCAAGAAAAGATAAAGATTGGGAAACAGCAGATAAACTCAGAAACCAATTAAAAGAAAAGGGTATACTCCTTGAAGACACTAAACAAGGAGTTCAATGGAAACAAATTAGTTAATTATCAATTATACTTTCTATCTTCCCTTTTAACTTCATCAAACAGCTGATAAGCTTTTTGTGCAACACTATATTTCACAAAGTTTTCTATAACTCCTTTTTTCTGCATCCCTTCAAGTTTTTGAATATAGTCTTCCAATTCTTTATGCCCTTTCTCAACCTTAGAAATCAGCATATCCGCTTCTTCAAAAAGCTCATCAAGACTTTTTCTTTTATTTTTAGTCTCTGGCATGGTCATCTTCCCAAGCATGTTCAATTGGCTCCCAGGGATCATGGTTTGAACCACCATACTCTAGGTTGTTTATTTTCTTTCGTGTTTTCTCATCAAGATCACTCACCATTACAGAATCTGTTCTCAATGGAGAATCTACATTCACTTCAACAAAGTTTTTTATCGCATCTAAATCTTTTTTATCTTCATAATTCGCTAAAAGATATTTTCTTACACTATATTCTTCACTTAATGTTTCAATAGAAGGTTCTAAACCTCCTTGAAAAATATAAACCTCTCCACCCATTATTCTTTTGTTTATTTGACCTTCATCAAATTCAACAACCATATCTTCTAAAGGATAAATCCCATACTCTGGTTTGAACCCCATAATCTCCCTAATTGCATTAGGTGTGGCATAATAAACTGCATTTGGTAATCCACCAGGATTAATTATCTCCTGATATTGTTCATTACAATGATTTAACTTTGCATTCAAATCATCTTCATTAGAATCATAAGAATCTGAAAGTGTTACATCCATTTTAGAAAGTGTTTCACCCAAATCTTGTTTTTCAGAATTTAAATAACTAAACTCAACATCCATATGTGCTCTTTTATCCATAACTGGTTTTTTTCTGTTCATTAGATCGCCTCCACTATTATCTTCACCTCTAATAAAGAGGGTATATATGTCCAAGAACTTATTTATTAACTTTTCGAAAGAACCGTAAATTATTCAAGATTATTAAAATCATTCAAAAATAGAAATTTTAACTTTACCTACTTTTTCTTTGCCTTTTCCAAACTCTATCTCTTCAACTTTTAAAGTTCCTTTCAAATCATCAAATGTTTTTTTCAAATCTTCCTCTAATTTTTTATCGCATTCAATAACTAATTTATTTAATTCTGTTTTCAAGGACAACCCTTTACCTGTTTTATATCTCCTAACAGCGGAAACAACATCTATAACTATATTTCCAATTTCCTCAGCGTTTTTATCAATTAATTTTTCTTCATATTTAGGCCATTCACTTATATGAACACTTTTATCTCCTTCTTGTTCAGCATAATACTTTTGATATATTTCCTCTGAAATATGGGGTATAATTGGCGCAATTAATTTTAACACATTAAGTAAAGAATAATATAAAATATATTTTGCAGATTCTTTTCTGGTGCTATCTTCTTCGTTATATAATGCACTTTTTACAATTTCCAAATAATTATCACACAAATCATGCCAAAAGAATTGCTCAACTGCTTTTTTAGAAACACTTGTGTTATATTTCATAAAATTATCAGTGGCTTCTTTAATAACTTTATTCATTTTAGATAATAACCATTTATCCATTAATTCTAATTCTACTTTTTTTGGTGAATATCCCTCTAAATGCATTAATACAAATCTTGAAGCATTCCAAAGTTTAGTCAAAAACTTCCTTCCAGCAATAAGATCATTTTCTTTAAATGCTAAATCTTCTCCCCAAGTTGCTGTTCCAACCCAATACCTAAGAGTATCTACATCATAATTCTCAAGCACTTCATGAGTCCACACTACATTCCCTTTGCTTTTATGCATTCCCTTCCCTTTATCATCTAAAATATAAGTTCCTAAAGCAATATCTTTCCAAGGGATTTCATTAAAATGTAAATAAGATTTTAAAATAGTATAAAATGCCCAAGTTCTAATTATATCGTGAGATTGAGGTCTTAGGCTAATTGGAAATCTATTCTTAAACTCTTTTGGATTCTCAAGCCATCTTACTGAAATCTCTGGACTCATACTTGAAGTCATCCAAGTATCAAACACATCATTTTCTGCTTCAAATTTATCAGAACCACATTTACATTTTTTAGAGGGCTTCTTAATAGTTGGATCAATGGGTAATTCGGATTTTTCTGCCACAACCTCCTTACCACAATCTTTACAATACCAAATAGGCATTGGAACTCCATAAAATCTCTGTCTAGAAATACACCAATCCCAACCAAGATTTTTAGTCCAATCTTCATATCTTACTCGATAAAAATCGGGATACCAATTTATTTTCCTTCCTTGTTTTATTAATTCTTTCTTAAAATCAAGTGCTTTGATAAACCATTGTTTTGTAACTATAAATTCAACAGGAGTGTTGCATCTCCAACAAGTATTAACATTTTGTTGTAATTTTTCTTGTTTTATCAACAATCCTTCTTTATCAATATCTCCAATAATCGCTTGCTTTGCTTCAGTAAACTTCATACCTTTATATTTTCCAGCAAGTTCATTTAACTCTCCATCTTTAGTAACGCAAACTTTCAGCTCAAGCTTATATTTTTTCCACCATTCAATATCGTTTGTATCTCCAAAAGTGCATATCATCACAATTCCAGAACCAAATTCCATATCTACGTGTTCGTCCTTCATTATTTTTACTTTCTGACCAAATAAAGGAACAACTGCTTTTTTACCAACCAGTTTTTTATATCTCTTATCTTCTGGATGTACAAATATTCCAACACATGCAGGTAATAATTCAGGCCTTGTTGTAGCAATTTCTATTTTTCCACCATCAACAAGTTCAAAATAAATGTAATTTAAAGTAGTGTTTCTATCTACCCCTTCTAGTTCTGCCTGAGCAAGTGCTGTTTGATGGTGTGGACACCATAAAGTTGGCTCTTCTGCCCTGTAAACATGTCCTTTCTCATGCAAATCCACAAAAGAAAACTGTGAAACTTTCTGTGCTTCTGAATCAATTGTAGTGTACATCAAATCCCAATCATAACTATGCCCTAATCTTTTAAACACTTTATCTGAATATGCTTTTTCAATATCTCTTGATTCTTTCAAACATAATTTTCTAAACTCGGCTCGAGTTGTATCTGCTTTAGATATTTTAAATTTTTCTTCAACATATTTTTCTGTTGGTAACCCATTATTATCAAAACAAGGCGGAAAATGAACATTGTATCCTTTCATTCTTCTAAATCTTGCTATTATCTCAAACTGAGTATAATGTAAAGCATGACCTATATGTAAATGGCCAGAAGAAGCATATGGTGGAGGCGTATCTATTGAATAAATTGGTTTTTTACTTTTAGAATCAAACTTGTAGAGTTTATTCTTTTCCCAAAACTTCTGCCATTTCTTTTCTATTTCTTCAGCATTATATCTTTTATCAAGCATAAGGAATAAACTAATAGCTATAATTTATAAAAGTTTCCGAAAATAACTATCCAATCACAGGATTATATAATTACCTAATCAATCACAACAAACTTAATAAATAGAATTCTCTTATCAAACCTTATGAAACCATGGATTAAAAAGTACCAACCAAAAGAATTATCAGACATACAAGGTCAAGATACAGCTGTAAAACAACTAAAAGAATCTATAGCTAACTTCAAAAAAACCAAAAAAGCAACCTTATTGTATGGTCCTACTGGTTCTGGAAAAACAGCCACAGCACATGCCCTGGCAAATGGATTAGATTTAGAAATAATAGAAGTAAATGCATCTGACACGAGAAATAAAGAAGAGATAGAGAATCTTGTTGGTTCTGCAGCCACCCAAATGAGTCTATTCAATAAAGGGAAAATAATATTATTAGATGAAATAGATGGCCTTTCCGGGAAAAAAGACAGAGGAGGTATTTCAGCAATAACAAAGGTTATTGAAAAAAGTGCATTCCCTATAATTCTTACAGCAAATGACCCTTGGGATTCTAAATTCAGCACATTAAGAAAAAAAGCAAATCTAATCCAATTCCACACTCTAAATTATCTCTCAGTCTTAGCAGTATTAAAAAGAATATGTATTAACGAATCAGTAAAATACGACGAATCTACATTAAAAAGTATGGCTAGAATGGCTGGAGGAGACCTTAGAGGAGCTATAAATGACCTTCAAATGATTTCTCAAGATAAAAAAACACTACTCAAAGAAGACCTCGACCAAACATCTCAAAGAAATAAAACTCAGAGTATGATTAGCGCATTAATGAAAATATTCAAAACAATGGATCCTCAAATAGCTTTAACTGCATTTGATGATGTAGAAGAAGACACAAACAAAAGATTTCTTTGGCTAGATGAAAACATCCCCAAAGAATACACTAAACCAAAAGACCTTGCAATCGCTTATAATTATCTTTCAAAAGCAGATGTGTTTCATGGAAGAATAAGGAGATGGCAACACTGGCGTTTTCTCTCACATATCAACGCACTCCTCACAGCCGGAGTAGCATTAAGTAAAGATGAAAAATATAAAGAGTTCATAAAATATGCTCCAACAAAAAGAATTTTAAAATTATGGCGAGCAAATATGACTTATCAAAAAAGAAAAGCCATAGCAATCAAAATAGCAGAAAAGACTCATACTTCTCTAAAAGAAACCACCAAAAACATCCCTTATATTCAAGCAATCTTCAAAAAGAACAAACAAATGGCAGATGAAATAACCACAGAATTCGAATTAGATCCACAAGAAGTAGATTGGCTGAAAAAATAACTATTTCTCAACGATAACTATTTAAATCCCTTTAACTTCTAAATTTACATGAACAAAGAAATATCTATAGAGGAATTAGCAGCTTTTTGCAGAAAAAAAGGTTTTGTATATCAAAATTCAGAAATCTATGGTGGATTATCAGGCTTTTTTGACTATGGACCTTTAGGTGTAGAGCTAAAAAATAACATAAAAAATGAATTCTGGAAAGCTTTTGTAACCTCTAGAGAAGATGTTGTAGGAATAGATGGAGCAATTCTTGCAAAATCAGATGTATGGAAAGCATCAGGCCATGTTGATTCTTTTGTTGATATCACATTAAAATGTAAAAAATGTAAAGAAATTATAAGGGGGGATAACCTAATAGAAGACAAATTAGGCATCGCTGCAGATGGAATTTCACTAGAAGAAGTCTCAACAATCATAAAAAAGCACAAAATAAATTGTCCCAAATGTGATGGAAAATTAGAAACAACAAATTCATTTAATTTAATGTTCAAAACAAACATTGGCCCAATAGAAGGTTCAAACTTATCATATTTAAGACCTGAAACAGCTCAACTAATATTCACAA
The DNA here is from genome assembly GCA_016784165.1 of Candidatus Woesearchaeota archaeon. GTDB lineage: Archaea > Nanobdellota > Nanobdellia > Woesearchaeales > BS150m-G63 > BS150m-G63. The sequence continues at coordinate 40,668 of JADHVD010000010.1, read as the reverse complement.
ATTTCAAGGCAGTACAAGAAAACTCAAGACTCAATCTTCCTTTTGGTATCGCTCAAATAGGAAAAGCATTTCGGAATGAAATTTCACCAAGAGATTTCTTATTTAGGTTAAGAGAATTTGAACAATTTGAAATAGAATACTTCATAAATCCTAGAGTGGCTAAAAGTTGCACACAATTCAAAGATGTACAGGCCTTAAAAGTAAATATTCTTACAGCAAAAGCACAAAAAAAAGAAGGAAAACATGAAACCTATAGTATAAAACAATTAGTTGAAAAAAATATAATTAAAGAAAGATGGCAGGCTTATTGGATTTCATTATTCTACAAATGGTTTCTAGAACACGGAATCAATCCAAAACACCTTAGAATTAGAGAACACTTAAAAGAAGAATTAGCACATTATGCAAATGCTTGTTTTGATATTGAATACAAGTTTCCTTTTGGTTGGAAAGAAATACATGGTAATGCAAATAGAGCTCAATTTGACTTAAAACAACACATGAATCACTCAAAAAAAGATCTTTCTATATTCGACCCTAATACAAACAATAAAACAATACCTTATGTCGCTGCAGAACCTTCCCAAGGGGTAGAAAGAGCAATGCTTGCTTTTTTATTTGATGCATATAATCACAAAACAGAAAAAAGAGATAATGTTGTATTAAAATTACATCCAAGTTTAAGTCCTACAAAAATAGCAATATTTCCTTTAGTAAAAAAACCAGAAATCACTAAAAAAGCAAAAGAAATCTTAGAAGAACTAAAACAAGATTATGCTGTATTTTATGATAAATCAGGTTCTATTGGAAGAAGATATGCAAGGCAAGATGAAGTTGGAACTCCTGTATGTATCACTGTTGATTTTGATGGCCTAGAAGATAATACAGTTACGTTAAGAGAAAGAGATACTACCAATCAAATAAGAGTAAAAACAACTAAATTGAATGACACTCTTAGAACTTTTCTAAAAGGAGAAAAACTAGAAAATTTAGGTAAAATAATAAATAAGTAGCAAAATTTATAAACAGACTTCATCTTTTCTAAAAAAATGGAAATCAAAGATTTACAAGCAAGACAAGGCAATGTAGAAATAGTTGCCACAGTAAAAGATATCTCCGAACCAAGAGAATTCGAAAAGTTTGGAAAAACAGGAAAAGTAGCTAATGCAACAATTGCAGATGAATCTGGACAAATAAAATTAACTTTATGGAATGAACAGATTGATCAAGTAAAATTAGGCAATAGAATCCATATCAAAAATGGATATGTTGGCGAATGGCAAAGCGAACTTCAATTAAGCACTGGAAAATTTGGAAGTTTAGAAGTTCTTGAAGGCGAAGAATCGCCATCAGAAACCACTGAAACTACAGAAACACCTTCAACTGAAGAAACATCAACAACTGAAGAAGTTACACCAGAAGAACCAACTGTTGAAGAAGAAATAATTGAAGAACCTGTTGAAGAAAAACCAGAATCTACTGAAGAAGAGAAATTAGAATAACTTCCCTTATTTTTTATATTTTTATATTATTGGGAACATAGCTCAGTCTGGGAGAGCGCTACGCTGAAGACGTAGAAGTCCCGGGTTCAAATCCCGGTGTTCCCACCTTTTTAATTAATCATGTTTTCTATCTAGTGAGATAATCAATTAAAGAATGTACTATGGAGTGGGATTTAATGAGTAAAACGAATTAATATCCCACACTAGTCTGGGGGGCTACTACCCAAAACGTAGGTTCCAAATCCCGGTGTTCCCACCTTTTTAATTTTATACTTCTCTTTTTAATTAATCGCGTTTTCTATCTAGTGAGATAATCAATTAAAGAATGCACTATGGAGTGGGATTTAATAAGTAAAACGAATTAATATCCCACACTAATCTGGAGGGCTACTACCCAAAACGTAGGTTCCAAATCCCGGTGTTCCCACCTTTTTAATTAATCATGTTTTCTATCTAGTAAAGTAATCAATCAGTGAGTGTACAAAGTGATTAAATCAACACAGTTGATTTATATCGCTTATCATAGCCGGTTAAGAGCTTGCTCTTAACTCTCTCAGAGTTTCCCAAAACTCTGACAGTACAGCCGAAACTGTAGTTCTACAACGTACTACTCATAATGGTATTAGCTATCAAATTAAATATCATCATAATCACAAAAGAAATAAGACAATAAAGAATTATGCTCCTGGTTAAATCATTTCCAATCCTATATTCAGCATTTAATTTATCTACACCATTCTCAATTCCATTAGATAATATAATCAGAATGATTCCTAATTGCACAACATAAATTCCAACAACAACTTGAAAATAATAAGTAGGAATACCTACTCCAAACATATTCATAACTCCCCCACTGGCCATTCCACCACCAGATTCACTAGCCATATTACCAATATGGCCTTGCAATCTACCTAAAATTCCAGTAATCATAGAAGTAATTCCAACCACAATACCTGAAATAACTGGAGTCAAAAATTTAACTTGAGATTTCATAGAACCCACAACATCACCCATCAAATCTTTCAATCTCTCGTCAACTCTATGAAGCTCTTTTATGTATCTAGCAACATTAGATAGTGCTTGAGATGCAATTTGAGGTCCTTTCTTTGCACTTTCTACCAGCACTTTCATTGAACTTTCAATTATATGTGAAGGAAATTTCCTCAATGCTCCATGCCTAGAATCAAAAATAGCACTTTCAACACCCATCCCCAATCTTTTAATATTAGTATCAACAGCCCTAAAAAATTCACCGGAAGTAGTTCCCTCCATAGATTCAGCAACACTCCCAAACGCCATCTCTGTAGGAATACCATCACCTAACCTACCACCTAATTGAAACAATGCAGAAGAAAATTCTTTTTCCAATTTTTTAGATTTATTTCTTATTAATATAAGTTTACTAGACCTTCTTTTATAATATAAAGCAATTGCCAATCCAACCCCTAAAGGGACAAATACACTAAGTAAAGAAGCACCCATCCCATAAGGTCCACGAACTTCTCCAGTACTTATAGTTTTATAATCCAATAAACATATTCCCTTTACAGAACCAGCTTCTAAATCTTCGCCCCTTACAATTCCGCCTCTTTCTCCAATACAAAAATCAAACTCCATATTTGATCCACCTGCAGCATAAAGCATCATGGGGGAAATTCCCACCATAATAAGTAATGCGCCAACTAAAATACTAAACATAATAGGATTAACAGAATACTTAGCAAAACCAAGATTAATATTAACATTTCTGTGCTTTTTCAGCTCTGGATGTTGTTCAGCTATATCTGTATCACCATATCCACTTGGACGTGTAGATAATATCTTTTTTCCCAAATAAAAAACACCTACAGGAAGAGCTACATTATACAATAAAGAAATATGATACCAATTAACCCCTTCTGAAAAACTTACAACTAAAGGTAATATAACTAAACCCAAAATAGGTAATATTACCCCCAACATATGAAGCATAGTAATTGGACCTTTAAGATTATGAGCGTAATGAAGCATTTTTTCATATGTTTCTTCTAATATAACTGTTAAAGATTTATCCAAAGTATTCAATCTTCTTGCTTCCTCTCCTTCATATAAAGAAGACATGATCAAATGCATTCCTTCTACAAACTCCCGATTATATTTTCTCCAAGAACCCGAATAATGTTCCAATGATTCTTTTATATTTTCATATTTTTCGGTTTCAACATTCCAAAGCACCTTTTTCAGATCAAGAGATAATGGAGGGCCAAGATGTTCAGCAGCAAAATCAATAGCATTTTCTAAATTAGAAGTATGCCTCATATATGTAACAATATAAAAAACACAAAGCACCATCTGATTACTTGCCTTCATACGCCAACTATTTGCCATAAATTCAGGGGCCTTTTGTAAAGCATTTACCATTGCCAACCCGAAAAATAAGAAAAAGATAATAAAAAAAGTATCTTGTATCAAAACAAAACTAACTAATGAACCAATTAAAATAAGTGCAAGTGGCCCAAGCACAGAAAAACTCATAGCCCCAGTAGGAGTTATTTGTAAATGGCAAGAATCTATTGCTTCTTCAAAACTTTTGATTTTTTCAGCGGGGGGAGAGATTTTAAATAATCCCTCACTAAAATTACATGCTTTTTCATACCAACTAAAATGAGGGGGGACCATCTCTTTTCTAAATTGATGATATTCTGTAGATTGCACAGGCCCGTCATCATTTATTTTGCCAGTTATTTCTGATTCAATTCTTTTTTGGTATTTTCTTAAAAAATCTTCTTCCTTTTTTTTAATAGGCATTTATCTTACCTTTCTTCTTTTTATTTCTTTTCTAAACCACTCTTCCCATTCAAAGAATATCTTTTTAGAATCCAATTTACCTGTTTCTCTTTGTACTCTTTCAGAAGCTAAATGAAATTGATCATTTGATTGTATCATAAATGGCGCTTCAAGCATATCATCATCTTTTTCTCTTTCAGCGGCTTTAACAACTTCTTCTTTAATTTTGCCCCTTAATTCAATATTCTCCCAAACCCCACTCCAATCTCCTGCTAATTCTTTTATATTTCCAGCTATAGCTTTTAATATTTCAGAATCTCCATTAATTAATTCAGATGTAGGCTCTAACATATCTTTCTTAACATTATATTTCATCAAAGTAATAAAACCGCCCTCAACCAAGGGATCTTCTTCCCAGGTTTTAGTTACTTCACAAATTTCAGTTACTCTTCTAAATTTATGTATTCCATCAGCACTCTTAACAGGATTAGCAACAATAATAATATCCGTAGCCTTAAAACTTGTTTTAGGAACCCCTATATCATTAACCATCCTATCATAAACACCATAAGGAGAATCAGCGTGAGTTGTTCCAGCAACCACATTAGCCGCACCACCTGCCCTCATAGCTTCAAAAAGGGCAATTGCTTCTTTACTTCTAACTTCTCCAACAATCAAAGCAGAATCACCTAGACGTAATGTTGCCCTAATACCATCTGTTGCACTAACTTCTCCACCCCCTTTAGCCAATGCACTTGCAACTTTCAAGGGTTGAATATTGTAACCCATCTTCCTCATAGAGATTGTTGGAAGTTCAAAAGTATCTTCAATAGTAATAACCCTATAACGCCTCATAATTTCAATTAAAATACTACCCAACAAACTACTTTTACCCGAACTTCTTGTTCCAGCAATAAGCATAGTTCTAGTACCATCAACTAAAAAACTAATTAATCCTGCAGCTAAAGGAGAGATCATTTTATACTTAATAAACAACGATAAAGTCCATGGTTTATCTCTATGTCTCCTATATGAAAAAGCCAAACCAGTTGGAGTTAAAGGTGCTGTTGTAGCAGATACTCTTGCTGTTGCACTTGGTAAAGTTATTTCTGTGTCGAGTAAAGGATTTGCCTCATCTAAAGGCCTTCCAGAAATCATTCTTAATTTAGAAGCCCAACTCTCTGCCTCTTTTTTAGTTGGAAAAATGTTGGTTGTACAATCTCCAAATTCTCCATGTACAATATAAATGGGAATCTGACCAAGAGGGCTATTGATACTCACATCTTGAATCTCTTCATCTTCCATTAATACTTCTATTAATCCAAAACCTATAGTATATCTAACCAAGATACTTGTTAATTCTTCTATATCTTTTTCTTTTAATCTAATCCCCCTATACTCAATTAATTCTTGAATCAAATCAGAACCTACATTATAAAATATCTGCCTCATCCTCTCCGGATCAACAAATTCTGATTTAGTTGGTTTATGTTCTGCCATAATATTTCTTGCCATATCCAATATCTGGTATTTCTCTTCTGTCAACTTAAATTCTGGAGGCGTCATGTGGTACATATATTCCACACTGCCAGGAAGTTTAAATACAACAATCTCTGTGGATCCAACACTATAATTATCAAGTTCTTCTGCATTCTCAGGATAATTAGCCATCAATTTTGTAAACATAAAATCTGGCTTGATAGTTGGTGTAAAAATTCTTCTGTAAACTTCTCTATCCCCTATTTTGTATCCTGCAATATAAGGTTTAGCAATTGCAATTAACCTTGTTTTTCCAATTAACCCTTGAACATAACTTAAAGTGGAAACATATTTTTTCTCACAAGCAACACACCTTTTATCAGTAAGATTTAGCAACTTAATATTTTCATGTCTGATCATCCTTCCAAGCTCAACATATGCCCCAATTGGATCGCTTTTCAACAAATTAAAAGTGACCATTCTAAGTTGATTATACCACCTAGAAGCACATTTACCACAACTAGGATCAGCAATATTTTGTATAGTAAACATCTCTTTTTCTTTGCTTAATTTAGTATAAACCTTAGCGATCTCCACCAATATCTGTGTCTGGTCATAATCATATTCAAATTCTCTTTTTTGATAGAAAACTATCCTTGTAACAGTTTTAGCTGCAGCTAATCTTTCAATAGTGCTAGCCATACAAATAGAACTATCTTCAATAGAAGGAACATAACTCGCATCTTCTGCATTAATGCTTAAAGTTACTTCAGCACCCTCTCTTAAGATTTCATAATCCTCTTCTTTTGCCCCTTCAGGAGCTCCTCTTTTTTCCTCTACCATCTCTCATTTTAGTAAAATATATATACCTATTTAAATATTATTATTTTACTGTTATTCAAAAATTATTAAATAGGTAAAATAATAAAAGAGGAATGAAACAATGCCTGCTCAAGAACCAGCACCAGAAAAAAAGGGATTATTTGGACAATCTGCTAAAGAACCATCTGCACCTTCTATAGATCCAAACTTAATCAATCAAATAAATGATGTAAGTAGAAGATTACGGATAGCTGAAGAAAATTATTCTAATTTAAGAAAAAAAACACAACTAACAGATCAAAATATGTTAAAATCTAATAAAAGAATTGACACTGAAATTAAAGCAATTAATGAAGATACTAAAGAAATAAGGAGAGAAATAGAAGATATAAATAGCAAGATTGGACAAATCGCAAAAGAATTACAGATTTTTGCTAAAAAAGATGAAGTAAAAACACTTCAAAAATATGTTAATTTATGGGAACCAATAAAATTTGTAACTCATGATCAAGTTGAAAATATTGTAAGAGATATCATAGAAGAAAAATAAATCTGTATATATATAGATGTGCGCATATAGCGAAAGTTTTTTATAGTTTATAATTGTTAAAAATATAATAAACCTAAAAGGAGGAGAAATGGGATTATTCAAAAAAAGTGAAGAAACAACTGCTTCTCCAACTGAAGGGACACCAACTGATCAAGTGATAAACCTAAGAGGGCAAGGATTAACAGATAATCAAGTTATTCAAGCCTTACAAAAAGATGGTTTCGCCTCTGACCAGATATTTAACGCAATGAGTCAAGCAGACATAAAAGGGGGAATTGAAAGCGCTCCAACACCTATAGCTCCAGAAGCAGGAGGAACACTACCCCCGCCACCGGGAGCACCACAAGAACAAGGGATAAATATGCCACCACCACCTCAAGAAATGCCAATGTCTGCACCACCAGCACAAGGATATGCTCCTACGCCAGGATATGGATGGGGAACAGGTAGCGGAACAGAAAGAATAGAAGAAATAGCTGAAGCAATCATTGATGAAAAATGGAATGTCCTAGTAAAAGATATCAATAAAATAGTTGAATGGAAAGATGAAATGGATAGTAAAATCACCACAGTTGAAGGGCAAGTTAATGATTTAAAAGAAGATTTTGATAAACTTCACAAAGCAATCATAAGTAAAATAGATGAATATGATAAAAATCTTACAGACGTGGGTTCTGAAATAAAAGCAATGAATCAAGTATTTGAAAAAGTATTACCTACTTTTACTGAAAACATAAACGAACTTTCTAGAATAACTAAAAAATTATCCCCCATTAAATCAAAAGAAAAATAAAAAAATTCTAATTAAATTAATTAATTAAAAAATAATTAAAATAAAGTTCTAAGAAGATTGAGTCATATATCGTATAGTAAAACTAGATATAAGTAAAACTAAAATTAAACCTAACACTTTTGGATGGAAAATTGTATTCCATACATTTTCATCAAAATCTCCAGAAGCAACGCTCCCTTCTCCGCTTTGAACTGTTGTTCCCCCTTCACCTTCTTCAAGCAATCTTTGACCATGCACATTAGATAAAGAAGCAACCATTATTATCACAGAAATTATTCCAATCCATGTAGCAATATATTTAAATTCTTTATTTCTAAGCACGCCCATAACTTCTGTATCAGAAGCCCCAAATGCCTTAAACGCCATTATTGTAAAAATAATAAAAATGAAAAGAATTACAAACCAAGGAGAAGCAAAAGTAAGTACTGCTACTGCATCTTTTGATAAAATAAAAAGAAATGCTAAAACCAAACCAATCATAGCATGTATTCCTTTATTGTCTCCAAAAGTTTTTGTAGCACTTAAAATTCCAAATACAATTACCCAAATTAATAAAAATGGGAAAACAATTACAAAATGCTCTAATAATGCTACATCTAATACTGCCATTTTTTAGTTTTAACCTTATTTGAAGATTTTTCCAATCTCTTTAAATCCATTGGAAATTCTTCCTTCTGTAGTTTTCTTAGGCTCTTTAGTAACAAACCAAATCAATAATCCGAACACTAATAATATAATTACCAATGCTTGTGTTTCTGGATCATCAAGCCAACTAAGCCAATTTGGTAAATATTCGAACCACCCTGCAGCTCGTCCAAAAATATAACCTACTATCAAAAGCGAAATAAACGCTACCCACCCAGCAAGAGAAGTTCCTACAATATCAATCTCAGAACCAAACACTCCAACTAAAATGAGCAACATAATTATCGATATAATTATAAGAGATACATTAGGAATCGCATTATTCATAATCTCTACAATATCTCCTCCTGGAGGATAACTATTAGTAACGTGCGGTATTACAACTAATAATCCAATTACTACAGCAAGGATTACATTAATGTTCTTTTTTTCTTTTCCAAATATTTTTACTTTTTGCAAAATTGCAAAAATCACTGCAAATATTAATAAAAAAGGTAATAAGGCATCTGTAAGCCCATAACCTTCAAGCGTATATACAAATTGAGTAAAATCCATCTTAATTAACCTCCCGATTTATCTTTAGTTTTTTTTGTGGTTGGTCCTTTTGTAATAAAATACATAAGTCCTACAACCACTATTAGGAGAATGATTGAAGCGACAGCATCGCCTTGCCAATTCTCTACCATAAAATTCCAACTATATTCCCACCAACTTCTTCCATCTTCAACATGGATTGCGTTAAGGAATATCAAAACAATTCCAATGAACATTAAAACCATAAAAAGAATTTTCCATCCACCTTCAAGAAAAACCCCTTCTCCTTCTTTGTAAAAAGAACCAATTAGTATCAAAAAGAATATTGAAAGTAATAATAAAATAACCATTTGTGAAGATACTGTAGTGATTATCTCAACTAATTGGGATGAAGCTATAACTAAAAAAGATATCACAAAAGAAGCCATAGCATTAAGATTTTTCTTAGTATATTTGGTGCCGTCTATCTCTTCAGTTCCAAAAACTTTTGCTTTCTCTAGAATTGCAAAAACAATTGTAAATATAAGCAAGAAAGGTAAAATTACATCGTACACTCCCAAGTCTTGAAAGAATTCAAGTACACCTCTAAATGTTGACACCATTTTTAAAGAAATATAAAGGGGAATTATATATAAATGTTTCTAAAAGAAGGGGTTTATTCCAAAAGTTTAGTAAAGTTTAAATAATTCTATTAAATAGAAAAACAATATGAGCAAAAAAAAGATACTCTCAGGAAGGGGGGGAGAGAAAATAGAAAAAAAAGAGCTCAATGAAATACTTCAACTAGAAATAGGATTTGTTGCAATTCTTTTAGTATTTGGGGTATTTGCTATATTTTCTAGTTTATTTGGTGCAATGTCTCCAGAAACCAATCTAGCAGGTCAAGCATCAACCATTTGCACAGATTCAGACGCAGGAATAGCCCCAATGGTAAAAGGAATAACAAAAGGAACCTTCAATCAAGAAGAGGCAACAATGATTGATGAATGTGTTGGAGACACTTTAATAGAATATTATTGTGATTTCCGTGAATGTCCTAGATGTATAAATTATAAAGAAATAACATGCCCAACAGGATCTTCTTGTAATAAAGGTATTTGTTCTTAAAATGGGAGAATTAAAACAAGCAACCATAACTATTCTAAACACGTGTATACAAGCAAAAGAGGGAGAATCAGTACTCATAATAACAGACAAAAACAAAAAAGAAATAGCAAATTCCCTGGTAAACGCTTCAAAAGAACTTTCTCTAAAACCAACCTTAATAGAAATACCAGAACTAAAAATAAATGGGCAAGAACCCCCAGAAAGCACAGCACAAACAATGAAGGAATTTGACATTTGCATATTAGTAACTTCAAAATCATTAACGCATACAAAGGCAAGAAGATCTGCATGTGAAGCTGGCGCAAGAATAGCCACAATGCCTAACGCAACAGTTGAAATGATAAAAAGAACAATCCCAATAAATTACCAAGAACTACAAGAAAGAAACACTAAATTAGTCAAACTACTAGAAAAAACAGAAATAGTGAGAGTCACAACCCAAAAAGGAACAGACATCACAATGAACATAAAAGGTCGGGATATTCATGGAATCAACGATGGCCTTTATACTCAAAAAGGACAATATGGCAATCTCCCTTGTGGTGAAGTGTGTTTAGCACCAATAGAAGGCACAACCAATGGAAAATTTATAGTTGATGCATCTATGGGGACAGGAAAACTACCAAGCCCACTAACAATAGAGGTAAAAAATGGATTTGCTACATCTATCACAGGCGAACATGCTCAAAAAATAAAAGATATGTTCAAAGATCTTCCAAAAGAAGCTTATAATATAGCAGAACTAGGAATTGGCACAAATCCAAACGCAAAAATAACTGGAAATGTTTTAGAAGACGAAAAAGTTCTGGGCACAGCACATATTGCATTGGGGAACAACAAATCTTTTGGGGGGGATGTTGATGTCCCAATTCACATTGACGGAATATTCCGCGCACCAACAATTTATTTAGATAGTAAAATGATTATAGAACAAGGAAAATTCTTAATCTAATATATAATATCTAATAGCTAATAGCTAATAACTAATACATCCAAACAAATTCTATAGAATCAGTAATATTTATATACACTCTTATTTTCTCAAAAAATATGGAATACAACAATATCACTCTCGATTGGTTAGGTCATGCAGGATTCAGAATAAAATCAAATGAAAAAATAATCTATATAGATCCTTTCAAAATAAATTCCACAGAACCAGCAGATTTTATCTTAATCACCCATGAACATTATGACCATTGTAGTAGAGAAGATATTGAAAAAATAGTCAACAAAAACACAGTTATTATCACTACCCCAGATTGCCAAAGCAAACTCTCAAACCTTAATATTAAAGGAGTTACAACAATGACTCCTGGAAACAAAATAAAAGTAAATGGAATGATGATTGAAGCAGTTCCTGCATACAACACAAACAAACAATTTCACCCAAAAGAAAACGAATGGCTCGGATTCATACTAACAATAAACAACACAAAAATATATCATGCAGGGGATACAGATATAATTCCAGAAATGTTAGCTCTAAAAAATATAGATATATCACTAATTCCTGTAAGTGGAACTTATGTAATGACATCACAAGAAGCAGCACAAGCAGTTAACACTTTCAAACCAAAACTGGCAATTCCCATGCACTACAATGCTATAGTTGGAACCCTTGAAGATGCAAACAATTTTAAAGGATTGTGCACTACAAATGTAAAAATACTAGAAAAAAGTTAAAATATTAAAATGTTAAGAACACACACTTGTGGAGAACTGAACAAAAAACACGACGGCAAGAAAGTAAAACTTTGCGGTTGGGTAGAACAAATTAGAACTTTTGGTAAAATTGGATTTCTAACAATAAAAGATAAGTATGGTTCAACTCAAGCATTTCTTAATCCCAATTTAGCAAAAGAATTTGGACAATTAAGAAAAGAATCAGTTATCCTCCTAGAAGGGAAAGTACAGATAAGACCTCAAAAAGATATAAATAAAGATATGGTTACAGGGGAAATTGAACTCTCAGCAGAAAAAATAGAAATCCTAAATGAATCAGCACCTGTTCCACTTGATCTAACAAACATACAATCAACAGAAGAAACAAGACTAAAATACAGATATCTAGATTTAAGAAGAAAAAAGATGCAAAAAAATCTGGCAATGAGACACAAAACAGCAAAAGCAGTCAGGGATTTTCTTGACAAAGAAAACTTTTTAGAAATCGAAACACCTATGATTGCAAAATCAACACCTGAGGGTGCAAGAGATTATCTTATTCCAAGTAGAGTTCAAAAAGGAAAATTCTATGCGCTACCACAATCACCACAATTATTCAAACAACTATTAATGGTTTCTGGGTTCGATAAATATTTCCAATTAGTAAAATGTTTTAGAGATGAAGATTTAAGGGCAGACAGACAACCAGAATTCACCCAAATAGATATGGAGATGAGTTTTATAGAAGAAGAAGACATCTATAGTTTATTAGAAAAGATGATGAAACATGTATTCAAACAAGTACTAGATGTAAATATTGAAACTCCATTTCCAAGAATCACTTACAAAGAAGCCATGAATAAGTATCATACAGATAGACCTCACCTAAAAAAAGATGGTCACACTTATTCTTTCTTATGGGTTGTTGATTTCCCATTATTTGAATATAGCAAAGAAGAAAAAAGACTAACGTCAACACATCACCCCTTCACAATGCCTAAAGAAGAAGACATCAAACTATTAGAAAAAGAACCAGAAAAAGCGAGCTCAAATGCTTATGACTTAGTACTAAATGGTGAAGAGATAGCTGGAGGTTCAATTAGAATCCACAAAGCAGATATCCAGAAAAAAATATTTAAGGCATTAAAATTAAGTGATGAAGAAGTAATGGAAAAATTTGGATTCCTATTAAATGCATTCAAATATGGTGCTCCACCTCACGGAGGAATCGCTTTTGGACTTGATAGATTAGTAGCGATAATATGCGGGGAAGATTCTATCAGAGAGGTTATTGCATTTCCAAAAAATAAAGATGCAAAAGACATTATGTTAGATGCTCCTTCTGATGTAAGTAAAAAACAATTAAGTGAATTGGGATTAAAAACTAATTAAATTTCTGAAAGATTTTCAAACTAATAAACTCTTAACATAATCTTTTTTTAATTTAAATCCTTTTTTCTTAGTTAACTTAGCAATCACTTTATCTGCCTTAGAACCATATTGTGCTGCTTTTTTCTTTCTCCAACAAAATTCTTTTTTCAATCCAACTTCTTCAGCAACATATCTTAAAATAAGTTTCTTATATTCCGCATTCATCTTTAAACTAGAATCTACACCCATTGCAGTAACAATTAATTTTTTATCTAAAAAAGGAATTTTCAATGTTAATCCCAACTTCTCGGCAAGCAAAGTATCTCTTGTAAAATCTCTTCCCCACATCTTTTTCAAACCATTCCAACACTCTTTATTGATATCTTTAGATTCTTCGTGCCTCTGATACCCTGCAAATATCTCTTCAGAACCAAGACCAGAATAAATATACTTTAACCCATCTTTTTTAGCCTTTTCCATCCCAGGGTAAAGTGCAACTCCAACCCCAATTTTAACAACATCTGGTTCACCGAGAATTTTTGTAACCTTTTCTATAATTTTTTCAAATCCTTCCACCCCTAATTCAACCACCTTCAAATCAAACCCATATTCTTTAGCAATCTTTTTAGACCAGAATAAATCATCAGCCCCTTTTAACTCATCAGACCTTTTCAATCCAACAGAATAACACACAAAATCTTTTCCGGCTTTCTTAGCAAGAAAAGCAATAAGTGTACTATCAATCCCACCAGAAAATAAAATTCCAAACTTCTCGTCTGGAAAACTATCATTCACTGCTTTAACAAAATCACTTTTAACTATTTTAACTGCTTTTTCTTTCCCTTTAATGACCTCTTTAACTTCTTTTTCTAAAATATTAATATTATTTACCCAATCCTTCTCTAAAATCAGCTTTCCTTCTTTAATTAATTCCATTTTTCTTTACTGTTTTTCTTCTTTACTATTTTTCTTCACTCATATTTTATTTCATATTTAACAATAAAACATTCCCTTTGATCCATCACATTAACAAACTTACTTAATTTAGTTTTTAAATTATCTAAAGATATTCTACCATTTAATTTTTTTGAATAATTGAGTTGACTGAAATTAATTTTACTATAGCACGCTTTTTTAGAAAGATTAGAAAGCACATATTTATTAGTTAATTTAATCGTCCCACCTTCATTAGCAAGGTAACCTAATTTTATCAATTTAATCAAATGATCTTTAACACCCATGCCAAATCCTGTTTTAGAAATAAAAATAGGAAGGGTAAAATTTTTAAGTCTAAATGCTGCTTCCAATGTTTTTAATTCTTGTTTAGATAATTTACCCAAATCAGGCAAAGAAGCCACCCTTAAATTTTCTACATCAAGCACAATTCTTCCATGAATAGACTCTACCAATAAATTAAACTCTTTATTTTTTTCTTGACATAAAAACAAATAAGCAGGAATCAACACAGTATCTACAGATTTTATTTTTCTTTTAGACATCAACTGCAAATCTTTTAAACTGGTTTTAGGTTTAATTACAGGCAACAATCCCTTGTCTTCAAATTTTTCAACCTTATCAAAAAAATCTCCATCTTCTGCACCTGGTAAAATGTCAACAGTATGCCCTCCATGTTTGGTCATTCTTGGCCGTATATCTACAAATAAAGGCATATCAACTATTCCAGTAACCAATGCAGTTCCAATGGGTAAATTCTTTATTTCTTCTTGAGCTTCTAGTGTGATTCCCTCAACCGACTGATATACTGCTTTCAAATCATTAGGATTAGTAATTTTCAAAATTATCTGAGTGGTACATTGACTCAAAACAGATTTATCAATTCTAGCAGGTCTTTGACTTATTACACAAAGTCCTAATCCAAATTTTCTTCCTTCAGATGCAATAGTCCTTATTATTTTAGAACACCTAGTTTCTCCAAAACTTCTTTCAGGACAAAAATTGTGTGCCTCTTCAACAATTAAAAAGAATGGGGGCACTTGATCTTTTTTTCTTGCTTCAAATAAATCTTTAAGCATTTTATATGCAATTATCTCCTGAACATCTGGAGTAATTCCTTTAAAGTTGATTATAGAACACCTTCCTGATTGCACTATTTCATTATAAGAAGTAAAAGAATCAGAAAAAAGATTAAGATTATGTAAATAATCAATATTATTCATTAAAGTAAATTTAGCATTATTTTCCTCCATTTCAAGATTTAACAATAATTCATTAAATTTCACTTTGCTAATATCGTTAGCTGCATTATATAATAATCCAGTCTGAGTACTACTCATCTTAGGCAATAAATGTAATAATTCTGATTGACTCAAAGCACTATTTAACCTTAAAGGAATTATATTAGGGTCTAATTCACTATCTCCATATTCTCTAACATTTGAGTATGCTCTTGGTTCAATCCCAAATTTCCTCATTAATTTTTTATCTTCTACATTCTTATATTTTAATTGAGCATATTCTCCATGAGGATCTAAAATCACTAATGGCACTTTTTTATCCATTATTTCTTCAAGCAAAACTCCTGCAGCATAAGATTTTCCAGCACCTGTTTTCGCCAAGATAGCTATATGTTTAGTCAACAATTTCTTCAAATCAAGATAAACCTTGATTGATTTTCCTTCTAACAAACCAATATAAGCACCATCTTTACTTTTATATAATTGAATTATCTTAGAAATAAACTCATCTTCTGCCTTTAACACTTCCATTTCTGGCTCAAACGGCACTCTTGGCCTTTTTATTAATCCATCATCCATATAACCTATAACAACACATTTCCCAACAAGCGAATCTTCATTTCTCTCTAATTCAGATATTTGACAAAGTACATAATCATACTCTTTGTGATAAACTTGAACAAATTCAAACTTCTTAGCACCACTATTAGCTAAAAACTTAAAATTAGTAGTTGTAGTCTTACCAAATATCTTTCCAAGTATCATATTAAAAAAGATAAAACAAGAGTTTATTAAGATTTTGATACAGAAATAGTTATAATAGCCTAATCGTTTTCCAAACTTTTTTATATTCTCTATTTATATTATACAATATGGCGCTTGAAGACTTCATGAAACTTTCAATTCTAAGACACAAGTTTATGGTCTCTTTTTTTCTAGGTATTCTTTATTCAATTATTGGTATTTTCAGCGCAAAATTGATTTTTGGTTCAAACCCTGATATGATGTCAGTTGCTTTTGTATCAATATTATTAATTCCTGCTGTAAATAGAATCCTAAAAGTAGAAGAAGAGGTTGAAGCAAGAGAAGAAAAATTCTCTTTCAAAGGGTTATTTTCAGAACACAGTGACATCTTTCTAATTTACATATTCCTTTTCTTTGGAGTTTTCTTTACATTCTTATTTTTCTCAGTATTCTCGCCAGAATCTACAGTGTTCTACTTGTTCAAAAGTCAATTAAATGTTGCAGGAATAACAGGCCAAGCAACAGCAGGAAGTGCAATAAGTCCAGCATTCTTCAGCTCTTTAATAGCAAACAATCTTAAAGTATTATTCGCTTGTCTAATCCTTTCTTTAGTTTATGGTGCAGGTTCAATCCTATTCATAACTTGGAATGCTTCTGTCTGGGGAGTTGTTTTTGGTTACAGCATCAAAATGGGTGCAATAGTAGAAGGCCAAAACCCCTTGATAACTTTCCTTGTTATCATGATTCCCGTACTTCCCCACTTATTCACAGAAGCCTTAAGCTATTTCTCAGCAGCAATAGCTGGAGGAGTTATGTCCAAGGCAGTGGTTAAAGAAGAATGGTTCTCTAAACGATTTAATCATGTAGCAACCGACAGCCTAATCCTATTTGGTTTAGCAATCTTTTTTGTTATACTAGCAGCACTCTTAGAAGCAAGATTTTAATTAAGGCTTTAAACCTAATAATCTGCTTAATAAACCACCAATGAAATTGGATGCTGGAACAGTGGCGTTTTGAAGAGGTGTTAAATATTCATCTTTTGGTGGATTACCACATTTACCTGGGACATCAATATCACCTTTTGGACAAAAACCACTACAACCATCTGGTTGTCCACACATTTCCTCACACCAAGGAATGCATTTATTAGATACAATCCTTTCCATTCTCTCACTAATTGCCTTAACAGACAAAGTTGTGGTTACAGATTTAATTTTTTCTTCCTTTTTTTCCTCTTCTTTTTTGGCGGATTTTGAATCTTCTTTTTTAAGATCTTTTATTTCTTTTTTGTCTTCTTCTGGTTTTCCTTCTACAAGAGCATCAACGAATCCTCCCTTTACTAAACCTTCTTTATATTTTATAACCTTGACTGTATCCCCAACACCTAAATCAGATGAAATGGATTCAACACCCCCTTCAATACATTGCTCTTTTTCACATCCAAGTTTACACTCTTCTTTAATCAAAGCAGGCTTAATCATAACTCCTTTTTCACATAATCCAATCCATACATTTTCTTTATAACAACCAACACATTTTTCTAAAACAATTTCTGTTACTGTAATTGTGTCTGTAATTGTGCTTGGAGTTGAGCCTGGAGTATCTTCTTCTTGAGGTTCCTCATCCTCAGAGTCATCCACCACACATTTTCCACCTTTACAATCCAAACTTTTTCCACAAATTCCACAACTTCCCCCGCACCCATCATCTCCACACTTCTTCCCTTCACAATCTGATTTACATTCTTCCTTAACACATTTACCTTCTTTACATTCTTCCCCACTTTTACATTCGCCACAACTTCCCCCGCACCCATCATCTCCACACTTCTTCCCCTTACAATCAGGTTCACATTCTTGCCCCCCATTTCCATCATCTATGCGATAATCAGCACCCGCAAACCCAGTTATATAATTAGAAAAAAACCAAGAAAATCTGCTAAAGAAATTATTATACAGCTTTAATCCAGAATAACCACTTAATTCAATATCAAGGAACTCTGCTTTTTCTTTCAATTCCCCACTTAATTCAGATTCAGCACGAAGATCCAATTCATTTTCATCTGCAATCTCTACAAATAATAAAAATTCCCCTTCATTAGAAGAATAAACTAATTCAGAAACAGCACTTACTTCAACATCAGTTAAAGCACTAACTGTGAAAACTAATATAAAAAATATAAAACAACTCAACAATACTTTTCGCACCATAAATTAACCCAAATAACTCTAGTTTATTAATTTTTTGATGACAACTTAGAAAAATATATAACCTAAACAAAAAATCTCCCTTTATGTTCAAAATAACAGCAGAAGATGGAAAAGCAAGAATAGGGAAACTAAAAACAAGACATGGTACAATTGAAACCCCTTTCTTTATGCCTGTCGCAACAAGAGCTGTAGGAAAATATATTGGTGCAGAAGACTATAAAAAAATGGGGGTAACTGCAATCATAAGCAACTCATTAATTCTCTATTTCAATCCGAGTTTAGAAGTAATAAAAAATGCAGGTGGAATCCATAAGTTTATGGATTTTAAAGGAATAAGTTTTACAGACTGTGGAGGATTTCAAGTGTCCAGAGATTCTTTTTCAAGTAAACAAGCAAAAAAAGGAATTTACTTCAAAAATCCTTATGATCGCTCAACCCATTTCATAACTCCAAAAAAAAGCATGGAAATTCAACAAACAATTGCAAGTGATGTTGCAGTATCTTTTGATGATATGGCTCCTTATGGTTCAGATAAAAAAAGATTTGAAAAAGCAATAGAAAGAACACACAAGTGGGCAGAAGAATCACTAAAATATCACACAGATAAAAAACAATTATTGTTTGGAATTTCTCAGGGTGGATTCTACAAAGATCTCAGAAAAAAATCAGCAAAATTCATGAACAACTTAGATTTTGACGGAATAGCAATAGGTGGAGTAGCAATAGGGGAACCAAGAAAAGAAATGTACTTGGCAGTAAAATCTGCACTTCCTTATATCTCAAAAAACAAACCAAGATATGTAATGGGTGTTGGTTCACCCCAAGATATTATAGAGATGGTTTCCTTAGGCATCGACTGCTTTGATTCTATTTTTCCTGCAAGAGGTGGAAGACACGGCACTATGTTTACTTCAGAAGGTAAATTAGACATCAACAAAGGAAAATACAAACTAGATCTTTCACCAATAGATAAAAAATGTGATTGTTACACTTGCAAAAACCACACAAGAAGTTACATCAGACATCTCTCAAAATTAAAAGAACCAGAAGGAATGCGATTAAAAACAATTCATAACCTCCAATTTATGATGAACTTGATGAAAAACATAAAAAAAGCAATAAAAAACAAAAAACTAAATCAATTCAAAAAAGAATTCTATAAATTTTATCCGCTTTAATTCAATCTATTAATTTTAAGGAGTCCACCTAGTCATAGTTCTAGGAAATGGGATGGCGTCTTTGATATTATCTAATTTACATATCCAAGAAATAACTCTTTCTATACCAAGACCAAATCCTCCATGAGGTATACTTCCGTATCTTCTTGTATCTAAATAAAACTCATATTCGCTAGGTTTCTCCCCCATATCTTTCAGCCGTTTCATTATCTCTTTTATGTCGCTCTCTCTTTCTGAACCACCAATAATTTCACCATAACCTTCTGGGGCAATAAAATCAACACCATAAACAACTTTCTTATCTTTTGGATCTTCTTTCATATAAAACGCTTTTACTTCTTTAGGATAATGAGTTACAATTATTGGGGTGTCATATAATTCACTCAGCCTGTCCTCTTCGATAGTTCGAAGATCTTTTCCCCATTTAATTTTCATACCAAACTTCTTATCCAACAATTTAAGAGAATCAGTATAAGTCATCCTTGGGAATTTCTTCTTAACAGTTGGCTCCAATTCTTTTGGATCTCTACCAAGAATCTTTAACTCTTCTTTTCTTTCAGCCAACACTTTTTTAATAATAAATTTCAATAAATCTTCTCCATACTGAATTATATCATCAAAACTTGCCCATGCAACTTCCATTTCTGCATGCCAATATTCAGATAAATGGCGGGAAGTTTTTGATTTCTCAGCCCTAAAACTTGGAGCAATCGTATAAATTTTTTCTAAAGCAAAAATAGCTGGCTCAGCATATAACTGCCAAGTCTGAGCTAAAAAAACCCCTTTTTGTTTATAATAATCAACATCAAATAAAGTAGAACCACCTTCACATTGTACTGCTTGCAAAGTAGGTGAATGATATTCATAAAACTCTTCCCCTTTAAAATATTCATCAATAGCACCAAAAACAGTGCTTCTTATTTTCATCATAGCAGTCATCTTTCTGCTTCTCAGCCAAAGGTGTCTGTGATCATCTAAAAATTCTCTGCTCTGATCTTTAGAAATTGGAAATGTATCAGATTCCCCAATAACTTTAAATGAATCTACAGAAATTTCATACCCAGTTGGAGCTCTTTCATCTTTTTTAATCTGGCCAAATATCTCCATACTTGTTTCTATTTGAACTGCATCAGCAGTCTTAAACATCTTTTCTCCAACTTTAGATTTCTCAATCACACATTGAATAATTTCAGAAGAATCTCTTAGAACAATAAACTTCAGTTTATTTGAACCTCTCTCACGGTAAACCCATCCCCTTACAGCTACCTTACCTTTACCTTTCTTCATAGATTCTTTGATTGAGCTAAATTCCATTTTGCTTAACCCCATAAATCATTTACTTCTTTATATATGTTTTTATGTTTTAACGCCAAAAATTATTATCAACAATCTAAAAAAATAATCCAGCCACCAATCAATTCAAATGCAATTCTACCACATCTTCATCTAATAACTCATGTTTCAATGTCAATTTCTGCCCATTAAATTTAGTTGACTTTCCCCAAACACGAGCAAACTTAAATCTATTAAGAATATCTCTGTGCAACTTATCACAAACACCCTTAATGGTACAACCAACATGCACAATCAAAGGCTCTTTCATATCTGCTTCTTTTCCTGGCTGTTTTAAATAAATTCTAATCAAATTCAATTTATCAAAAATCAATTCTTTCAATTCATCTAACCCCTGTTTTTTTTCAGCAGAAACTAACACATCCACACCCAATTTATTCGCAATCGCCTTAACTTTTTCTTTACTAATAGAATCAATTTTATTTAACACAATAACAGCATTCAAATATTTTCTATTACCTTCAACAACATCAATAAATTGGTCTTCATCCACTTTACTTCTTATCAAAATATTGGCATTAGCAATCCCCATTTCATTTAATATTGCTTTTAAAGTATCATCACTAACACTTAATTTAACAGTTTTACCAATCCTAATTCCACCTTTAATTGTTTTTTTGATTCTTACATCGGGTTTTGATTGATTCAATCTTGCCATAGAATCATAAATCTCTTTTTGAATGATCTTAAGATGTTCTGGGTGATTAACATCTACCAAAATTAAACACAAATCAGCACTTCTCAACACAGAAAGCACTTCTTTCCCCCTACCAGTTCCAGAAGCAGCACCTTCAACTAATCCGGGAACATCAAAAATCTGTATCTTGGCACTTTTATAATTCAACAAACCAGGAATTGCATCCAATGTTGTAAAATCATATCCCCCAACCTCACTTTCTTGATTAGTTATAGCATTCAATAAAGTAGATTTACCTACAGAAGGAAAACCAACAAGAACAACTGTAGCATCACCACTCCTACGAATAACATAACCTTGTTTACTTCCTGCCTTTTTTTGCCCAGCTTTCTTTTTCTTCAGATTAGCTATCTTTGCTTTAAGTAAACCAATAGCATGTTGGGTTTTTTTATTGTACTTAGTAGTACGAAGTTCCTCTTCTAATTCTTCAATCCTATCCTTGTATTCTACCATAAACCTCAATAACAAAATAATCCTTTAAAATTGTTTGCAATTTAACAAAAGTATTGATTTTTAGTAAATTATATAAACCAGATATCTAACATTCAAAACATAATGATCAATAATAGTTCAGCAATAGGACAGGGAATTGATACATTGGATGTACTTTTTTCAGGCATATTTACTAATATAGTTATAGCAATAATAACATTATTAATTGGATTTATAATAGGAAAAATTCTAGGTAGATTACTTCAAAAAATACTTCATGAATTTGAATTAGATAAAGCATTAAAACATTCTGCAGGAATTCACATTTCAATAGAACATTTTCTTGGTTCTTTTTTAACATATTTCATTTATTTTATAACAATCGTAATTGCATTAAATCAATTAGGCCTTACAACAGCAATAATGAATATGATTTCAGGTGCAATAATTCTATTAGTGATCATTTCAATACTATTAGCAATAAAGGATTTTGTTCCAAATATGGTTTCAGGATTATTTATTTACCAAAAAGGAATAATCAAACAAGGAGATCTAATCTCTTTTGATAAACTTAAAGCAAAAGTAATAGATACCACATTCATCGAAACCAAACTTGAATCAAAAAGTGGTGATATAATTTATATCCCCAATTCTTTATTAATCAAAAAACAAATCACCAAATTAAAAAAGAAAAAATTATGAATTTATTTAACTAAATTCTAATGTTATAATTCTACAATCTTTCAAGTAAAGAAACAATATTCCATATTTGAGTTCTTGTATAAGATTCCAAATTTGAATTTTCTGATACTAATTCTAATTCTTGCATCATTTTACTAGCTTTAATAGAGGTATCCATATCTTCATTTAGAGTATTAAGACTATTGGTTACCTTTTCTTTAATATTGCACGAAATTTCAGAATCATTTGCTATTTCATTAAGTAATTCAGCAATTTCACTAAGAACTTCTTGTTGACTCATTTTTTATTTTCTTCTACTTCAGAAAGAACTTCTGATTGTATTTTTTTTGCTTTATCATTAATTAATTTTTCTTGTTCTTCTAATTTTTTTATTCTTAATTCAAATATCTCTTTTTTTTCTTTTAATGATTTAATAATATCTTCTTTTTTACTAAGCACCATTATTCCGGCAATCATTTTATATGCTTCTTTAACTCCTTTCAATTCATTTAAAGCAGAATCTATTTCAGAAAGTTGTACTTGAAAATTTTGTCTTTGCATTATCAAATTCTGCAAATTTTGTTCAAACATTTGTAGTTGTTGTAATTTTTGTTCTGTCTTATTGTCCATTTTAGTTTTCCATAAAATGTGGCTTTAAGACTTCAAAAGTCTTATTGTCCATTTTAGTTTTCCATAAAATGTGGCTTTAAAACTTCAAAAGTCTTATTGTCCATTTTAGTTTTCCATAAAATGTGGCTTTAAAACTTCGAGAGTCTTATCGTCCATTTTCACATTTCCTTAACTTTTTCATGAACTTCTAACAATTTAAGTATAGAAGTTGTAAATGCTTTCAAAGCGATTGCATCCAATGCGTTAATTTTAATCTTCAAGTAATCTTTTTCTTTTTTTAATTCTAATACAGCTCTTTTGGTATTTGAAACATCTGGCAATAATGCTTTATATAAATGTTCATCAGATTTAATTTTAAATACGCATTCATACTTCATCTTGCTTTTATTTTATGGGGAATTGATCTTGACTTAAAAAGTAATTTGCTCCCACAATAAGGACATCTGATTCTCCTTCTTAATAAATTTCTATCAATTTTTTTATTACAATTAAAACATTTATATTCTACCAATTTATTCATCCTCCTTAATTTCACTAGAAGATTTCTTATTTCCTTCTTTTTTTGTAGAAAGTTTTTTGGTTATTTTTTTTATAGATGATTTACCTTTTTCAACTTTCTTTAAAACTTTCTTTTCAACTTTTTCTTCAACTTTTTCTTCAATAGATTTAATCTCTACTTTTCCGACAGAATATGCCTTACTTGTAAATTTAGCATCACATTTTTTACAATACCAAACACCTACAAATACTCTCTTTACCTTATCATAATTACAATAAGGACATTTATACGATTTCTTTTGTTGTTTTTCTATAACTGCTAATTTCTTTCTTAATTTAGCACCATAACGTGCCCCAAATCTGTTAGTAGATAATTTTGCCATTTTTATTCTCTTTAATATTTTTAATACATCAATGTATGTTATATAAATGGGGCTGCCCGGACTTTCATCGGCAGTTACGATAAATAAACGCAATGAGCATATTCGGACGTCAATATTTCAACATTCGACTGAGCGTAACTAGCCGTTTTGAACCGGGGTCCTATGGCCCCAAACCACAGATGATAGGCCAAGCTACACCACAGCCCCTTATATCACTGAAAAAAACCCCAAGCGATTTATAAAGGTTTCGAAAAAAACCTCAACACTAAATAATTTCAAGAAAACCTTTAAATACCCCTTAACAAACAAAGGTATTGTTATGAGCCTTACAACCAAACAAAAATTTCAACTAAAAAAGTTGATTAAAGAACTTGCAACTCATCGAGGTAGACATACTGAGCTTGTTACAGTTTATATCCCACAAGGATATGATTTAAATAAAATAATCAATCATTTAAACCAAGAACAAGGTACTGCTACAAATATAAAATCATCTGGCACAAGAAAAAATGTGATTGATGCTCTTGAAAGAATGATTCAACATTTAAGATTATTCAAAAAAACACCCAATAATGGTCTTGCAGTATTTTCTGGAAATGTTTCTAAAAAAGAAGGTCAGAGTGATGTGCAAGTATGGAGTATAGAACCGCCAGTTCCATTAAAAACAAGAATCTATAGATGTGACAAACAATTTGTTTTAAATGGATTAGAAGATATGTGTGAAACAAAAGAAGTTTATGGTCTAATCGTAATGGACAGAAGAGAGGGCGATATAGCATTACTAAAAGGAAAGGCAATAATCCCTTTAGTACAAACAAGATCAAATGTACCTGGAAAAACACGTGCAGGTGGACAATCAGCGCAAAGATTTGAGCGACTGAGAGAAGGCGCAGCAAAAGATTTTTATAAAAAAATAGGGGAATTAGCAAAAGATGAATTCCTTAACAAAAAAGAATTAAAAGGAATTCTTGTTGGAGGTCCAGGACCAACTAAATATGATTTCGTAGATGGAAATTTTATTACAAATCAAGTAAAACAAAAAATAATAGCTATAAAAGATTTAAGTTATACAGGAGATTTTGGTATAAGAGAATTAGTAGAAAGAAGTAAAGATGTATTAGCAGAAGAAGAAATTGCGAAAGAAAAAAAACTAATGGATAATTTTTTTGAAAAATTAGCAAAAGAACCTGGAAAAATTGCATATGGTGAAAAAGAGGTCAATAATGCTTTAAAAATGGGGGCAGTAGATATTTTACTGATTTCAGAAGCCTTAGAAGAAGAAAAAATTGAAGAATTTGAACAAATAGCAAATGATCTTAAAAGTAATGTGGAAATAATTTCAACAGAAACAAAAGAAGGAGTTCAACTTACGAATTTGGGAAAAATTGCAGCAATTTTAAGATATAAACTACAATGAATCTAATTAAAGAATCATTCTCAAGGTTATTTCCAAAAAAAGAATTTTTATTAAAAACAAAACTCAAATATTCTAAAGCATTTAGTGGGTATAATGCCAACATTAAATTGTATAGAGAACAAATAGAAGTACGATTAAGTAAACAATGGTATCCCATAAACAAAGAAATTCAAATTGGCCTTATTCAATCTCTTTTACTAAAACTTTTCAAAGAAAAAAAACATACCGCTAATATGGATTTTTATAACAATTTTATAAAAAATATACATATTGCAATACCCAAAACAGAATCATCCCCTCAATTAAAACAATCATTTGAGAGGATAAACAATTATTATTTTTACAATCTTATTGAAATACCTAATCTAAAATTCACTGATAGTATAAACAAATTAGGAAGTTATAATTACGGAACAGATACTATTACCTTGAGTAAATATTTACAAAATGCACCACAAGAATTACTTGATTATGTTATGTATCATGAGATGCTTCACAAAAAATATAAATTTAAGCACAAAAATAATAGAAATTACCACCATACAAAAGTATTTAGGCAAAAAGAAAAAGAATTTAAAAATTCTAATCAAATAGAAATTGAATTAAAAAAACTTGTAACCAAAAATAAAATAAAAAAAATCTTTAAGTTTTGGTAAAAAATCAAAACTTATTTAAATACATCCTATTCTCTTTTTATTTAGTAAAGGTAATTAAAAATGAGTACAAAACCAGTTTCAGTCGGATCATTAAAAAAAGGAAGCACTGTCGTAATAGATAATGCTGCTTGTAAAGTATCAGATATTCAAATATCCAGACCAGGAAAACATGGGCATGCAAAAGTTAGATTAACAGCAGTAGGACTAATTGATGATAAAAAAAGAGTAATAGTTATGCCTGGACATGATAATATTGATACACCAATAATTGATAAAAAATTAGCACAGGTGTTATCTATAAGTGGAAATTTAGCAAATGTCATGGATATGGAAACATATGAAACATTTGATTTAAAAATTCCTGGAGAACTAAAAGATAGATGTATTGCAGGAATAAATATTTTATATTGGAAGATACTTGATGATAAAGTGATGAAAGAAATAAAGGAGTAAGTGAATAATATATAGGTAAATCAAAATGGCAAAACTACCAGAAGCAGAAGCACGATTATTTAAGAATATCTTTGTGTGCAAAAAATGTAAAACAAAGATTAGAGCAGACCCTTCAAAAATACGTGCAGAAAAAATTAAATGTAGAGGGTGTAACGGAAAAGCCTTTAGACCTATAAAGAAAAAATAAGATGAATTTTCAAAGTATCGCTGCCATTTTTTTCATCATCATAATTAGTATAATTCTATGGGTACAAAGAAAAAAATTAATGATTCAGAAGATTTTATTTCCTTTTCTTTATCTAGTTGCTTACAAAAGTAAATTTGGGCTAAAATTTATGGATAAAACTGCTAAAAAACATCCAAAATTAGTCAATATTATTTCAACAATTGGTATTTACCTCGGTTTTGCAGGTATGTTATTGATTTCTTATGAATTAATTAAAAATGTGATTAAAATAATTACTATGCCTGAAGCCATGCCTGGAGTTGGATTAGTACTTCCAATTCCAATGAAGGGAGCTTTCTATGTACCTTTCTTTTATTGGATTATATCTATCTTTGTATTAGCAACAGTTCATGAATTTGCTCATGGGATTGTAGCACGGCTCCACAACATAAAAGTTAAGTCAAGCGGTGTAGGATTCTTAAGCATAATAGCACCAATAATCCCTTTAGCTTTTGTAGAACCAGATGAAAAACAACTACAAAAAAAATCAAGGAAAAAACAATTGGCTGTGTTTGCAGCAGGACCAATAGCAAATGTATTATTTGCATTTCTAATCATGGGATTATCATTCCTAATAGTAACACCTCTCTCAAACAGCATGGTTGAGTATAATGGAGTATTAGTAACAGGATTAATATCAGAAAACAATATCACAATGCCTGCAGAAATAGCAGGAATTACAGAAAACGAATTAATCCAAGAAATTGATGGAACAATCATTACTAAAACCACCGATTTTACTGCAATATTATCAAATAAGTCACCTGGAGATCAAATAACTCTCAAAACAAATGTATCAAATTATGATATTACACTCTCAAAAAGTCCACAAAACCCAGAAAAAGCATATCTTGGAGTTTATGTATCACAAAGCAAAGAAATAAAAGAAAGTTTTAAAGAAAAATATGGGAATGTCATTCCAGCAATTATTCTTTGGTTCATAGGATTACTATATTGGCTATATCTTCTTAACATGGGAATTGGTTTATTCAATCTAGTTCCAATAGGACCTGTAGATGGTGGAAGAATGCTTCACTTATTATTAACTAAAGTTTTCAAAGAAAAATGGGGGGTAAAAATATGGAAATTTATCTCTTGGTTCTTTATCCTTGCAGTATTATTTAACATAATCTTCGCTTTTATCAAATAGTTTAAATAAATTTAAATATCACCAAATTTCTAAATACTTAATCAACATAATAATGCAAATAACAAAATGATACACATAGCTTTAATCCAACCAGAAACTCCAGGTAATCTTGGCGCAATAGCAAGAGCAATGAAAAACTTTGACCTCTCAAAATTGATTCTTATTGATCCTCAATGCAATCATCTCAGCAGTGAAGCAATTGCAAGATCCAAACATGCAAAAGAATTACTTCAAACAGCAAAAATAGCAAAGAGTTTCAGTTATCTAAAAAAATTTGATTGTATTATTGGTACAACCGCCATTCATGGCACTGATTACAACATGCCAAGAGTAGCATTATCTCCAGAACAATTAGCTAAAAACATAAAAAACATAAAAAACAATGTTGTAATTGTGTTTGGACGAGAAGGAGATGGTTT
Organism: Candidatus Woesearchaeota archaeon; assembly: GCA_016784165.1. Lineage (GTDB taxonomy): Archaea > Nanobdellota > Nanobdellia > Woesearchaeales > BS150m-G63 > BS150m-G63. The sequence continues at coordinate 12,109 of JADHVD010000010.1, read as the reverse complement.
AACAAACACAGAAATAAAAAAATGTGACATCACAGTAAGAATTCCAACTTCAGAAATATATCCAACAATGAATATAAGCCACGCAGCTTCAACAATATTCTATGAACTATTTAAAACCAAAAAAACCAAAGAAATAGAACTAGCTTCAGCAAAAGATAAAGAAGTACTCCTAAAAAGAATAGATTATTTTTTAAATAAATTTACATTTACAACAAAAGAAAAAAAAGAAACTCAAAAAATAGCTTGGAAAAAAGTGTTAAACAAATCCTTCTTAACTAAAAGAGAAATTTTTGCTTTATTCGGCTTTTTCAGAAAACTTAAATAGACAAAGTGGTTAAGTCAACAAAGTTGACGCATACCGCTTCTCTTTTGTTCCAACTTTTTTTAAAAGTTGGTTCGGCTTTTTCAGAAAACTTAAATAGACAAAGTGGTTAAGTCAACAAAGTTGACGCATACCGCTTCTCTTTTGTTCCAACTTTTTTTAAAAGTTGGTTCGGCTTTTTCAGAAAACTTAAATAAATTAGAAAATCAAATTATTTTTTATTCTTATCAAAATATTCTTTAACATTCTCTTTTCCAAAGGGTTTAGCACCATTTCCAAGAGAATAATAAACTTTCTCGGCTTCACTCCCCCAAGAATAATCGCCCTTTTCATTTCCGGCTTTATGGATCTTAAACTCCCCCAACTCGAGTCCTTTTCTCAAATGATAATAAATTGAACGCATAGTAACTTTGGGAAATATGTCCATGTAAATTTTATAAATATCATAACCATAACCATTCCCCATAAAATAAAGAATTTCAATTATATTTTGCCGTATAACACTTCCAATAGGTCTTCCTTTCATAATATTAAAACAGATTATTGATTTAAATAATTTACTAATAATTTACAATATAGTAAAAAAGAATAGCAAACTTTATTAAAACAGAAAAAAGATAATAACTCATGAAACTAATATTCCTTCTTTCTGGGGAACACCCAAAATTAGCAAAGGCAGAAGCAATAACAATAACAAACGGGAAATATCCAAAAGCCCATAAAAACCTATTGATTCTCACAACAAACAAAATAAAAAATATAAACAGACTGGCTTACACAAAAAAGGTCTACAAATTTCTTTTCGTCTCAACATTAAAAAACCTAGAAAAAGATATGGCTAAATTCAATTGGAACTCAATTTATGAAAAAGATTTTTCATTAAGAATTCACAATAAAAAAAATCTTCAAGAAAAAGAATTAGCAGGCTACATATGGGACAAAGTAAAAAAACCAAAAGTGAATCTAACAAACCCAAAAACACAAATAGAATTGTTTATCCATAAAAAACAAGTGTTCTGTGGCCTTTTAATAAACAAAATAAACCCTGAATTTGAAAAAAGACATCCAAAAATAAGACCTTCCATGCACCCCACCACACTCAAACCAAGATTAGCAAGAGCAATGATTAATCTTTCAGGAAAAAATAGTGGAAAACTGCTTGACCCTTTCTGTGGAACAGGGGGAATCCTAATAGAAGCAGGTCTCCTCAACTATAAAATAACCGGTTATGATCTATCACACTACTTACTACAAGGTTGTGAAAAAAATCTAAAGCACTACAAAATAAAAAACTACAAACTAAAACATAAAGATTCCACAACTAAATTAGAAAAAACAAATCTAATAGTAACCGATCTTCCTTATGGTCTTCACTCTAGCTTATTTCAAAAAAACAACTTAAAAGAATTATATTCAAACTTTCTTTCAAGAGCACAAGATTCAACAGACAATGCAATTATAATGTTTCCCAACAAGGTAAATATAAAAACACTCATCAAAAAAACAAAATTTAAAATAAGACAAATATTCAAATTAAGAGTTCATCGCTCGCTCACAAGAAATATAGTTGTGCTAGAAAAGTAAAAATATATAAATCCCTAAAACAAAACAAATAAAAAAATGAGGTATGATATTATAACAGTTGGAAGTTCAACCATAGATGTATTTGTAAGTACTGATTCTGAAATCTTTTCAAAAAAAAGCAATCACAAACTAACAAAAATGTTAGCATATCCTCTTGGCACCAAATTACTAATCAAAGAATTAAATTTCACAACAGGTGGGGGGGGAACAAACACTGCAGTTGCGTTTTCAAGACTAAACAACAAAACAGCTTATCTTGGAAAAATAGGTAATGATGAAAATGGAACATTAATCAAAAAACAATTAAAAAAAGAAAAAATAGATTTCGTCGGAGTAACTGGAAAAGAAAACTCTGGCTATTCAATAATTCTTGACAGCAAAGCACATGACAGAACAATTCTCACCCATAAAGGTGCAAACAACAATTTAAAATTCAACGAAATAAACCTTAAAAAACTAAAAACAAAATGGTTTTACTTTTCCTCTATGGTAGACACTTCTTTTAAAACATTAGAAAAATTATCTGTCCACGCCAAAAAAAATAACATAAAAGTTGCATTTAATCCTAGCAGTTACTTAACAAGAAAAGGAATCAATTACTTGAAAAAAATTATAAAAAACACAAACATATTAATCTTAAACAAAGAAGAAGCATCCGACCTAGTTAAAGGGAAAACAGTTGAAGAATTATTAAAAAAATTAACCGCTAAGGGTCCAGAAATAGTTGTGATAACTCATGGAAAACATTATGTTATTGCATTTGACACAAAAAATTATCACAAAATAAAACCACACAACATAAAAATAATTGAATCAACAGGTGCGGGAGATGCTTTTGCATCATCATTCATTTCAACACTCATAAAAAATAAAGATATTCCAACAGCATTAAAAACTGGATTAATAAATGCAGAATCAGTTATTACGCATCACGGAGCAAAAAACAAACTATTAAAAAGAAATGAACTCAACAAACTATTAAACAAAAAGCGATTGACAGTAAAAACATATTAAGGTGTTAACAAGTGATTAATTACGACAGAAGAGACTTACCCAAAGTTCCAAAGGAAAAGAAAAAGCAAAAATATTTATTAGAGTACTGCTTAATATTAAGCATATCAACACTTTTGTTATTAATAATTTAAAAAGAGGTAAAATGGTAAATTTAGAAAGAATCACCACTAAAGGTAAAGCGATTTTCTTAGCATATGATCAAGGATTAGAACACGGTCCAACTGATTTTAATATGGATAATGTAGATCCACTTTATTTTATTGATATTGCTATCAAAGGAAAATATAATGGACTCATTCTGCATCACGGAATAGCAGAAAAATATTATCCAAAAAAGAAACAAAAAGTTCCTCTAATAATCAAACTTAATGGAAAAACAAAATTACCAAACATAGAACCAATTTCAAGAAAAGTGTGTTCAGTAAAAAGAGCAATAAAACTAGGTGCAGAAGCAGTTGGTTACACAATTTACATTGGTTCACAATTTGAATCAGAACAATTTCATGAATTCGGAAAAATAGTAGAAGAAGCACACAATGAACATATTCCAGTTATTGCATGGATTTATCCAAGAGGTAAAGCAATAAAAAATGACACAACCACTAGCATTCTTGCTTACGCCGCAAGAACAGCCCTAGAACTAGGAGCAGATTTCGCCAAAATAAAATACAACAACAACCTAAACAGATTTAAATGGGTAATAGAATCAGCTGGAAGAACAAAAGTATTAGTTGCAGGTGGTTCGAAATTAACAGATAAACAACTTTTACAAAAAGCTTATGAAGTGATGCAAGCAGGTGCAACAGGATTAGCAATAGGTAGAAATATCTGGCAACACAAACATCCACTAAAAATGACTAAAGCATTAAAGAACATTATCTTCAACCACAAAACCCCTAAAGAAGCAATGAAATATCTTCAATGAATTTCTGAAATCAATCATCTAAATTATTTAAAATCGATATGTATAAATACAGAAAAAGAATTCTTCAATTATGCAAAAAAGAACTATGACCATATTCTTAATGTTATTACTGTTAGTGCCAACAATAACAGCAACAACAGGACACATGAAACTACTCGCAGTTACAGATCCAACAAGTGAACAAGGAGGTATAGCAGATCTCCATCTCACAATAAAAGAAGGTAATGGAAAAGTCTACTTAGATACTTTTCCCTTAACCAAAATAGATACTCAGATGTCTACAAGATTTGCAAAAGAAATAGCTTGTGATTTTCTTGAAAAAGATTGTGAACAAATTGATTTTTTTTATACTATCCGTTCTAATTCTGCCATTATTGGGGGACCTAGTGCAGGAGCAGCGATAACTGTACTCACATTAACATTACTTGAAGGAATTCAGATAGATGAAAAAACAACAATCACTGGAACAATTAACTCTGGAGGAATCATTGGTTCAGTTGGAGGTATCAAAGCAAAAATAAATGCAGCATCAAAAAAAGGGTTAACAAAAGTATTGATTCCAAAAACAACTATTTTAACAGAAGATAATGAAACATTAAATTTAACAGAATATGCATCAAACCTATCTATAAAAATAGTGGAAATTTCAAACATCAAACAAGCATTATATGAATTCACTGGAAAAAATTACGAAACAGAAAAAAAAGAATTAGTTATAGATCCAATATATCAACAAACAATGCAAGATATTTCAGAAACTCTCTGTACTAAAACTCAAACACTCTTAGCCCAAGTAAACAAAACAGGAACTACAAACAACAGTAAATTTCGAGAAGCAATAAACCTAACACAATCTGCAGAAAATGCAAAAAATAACTCTGCTTATTATCCTGCAGCCTCTTATTGTTTTGGTGCAAATATCAAATTAAGAAGTATCCTAACAGATAGGTTACCAAGAAACAAACTTATTGCAGACTTAAATAATTTAAAACACGAACTAAGTGAATTTGAAAACCAAGTAGATAAAAGAGAAATAAATACAATCACAGATCTCCAAACAAAAATAATTGTAAAAGAAAGATTATTAGATGCAAAAAATCATCTCACAGAGGGATTTAAAGAAGCTCATAAAGAAGGAAAAACGGCATCCAATCTAGCTTACGCAACTGAAAGATTTTTCAGTGCAATAGTATGGTCAGAATTCTTTGATAAAGGAGAACAAAAGAAATATCTAAAAAGCACTCAGATAAAAGATTCCTGTTTAAACAAACTATCAGAAGCTGAAGAGAGATACCAATATGTCAAATTAATCACTCATTATCCTTTAGAAAATACGAGAAAAGAATTGAATCACGCATATCAAGATTTAGAAAAAAGAGATTATGAACTCTGTCTATTCAAGGCTAGTAAAGCAAAAGCAGAACTAGATGTCACTTTAAGCGCAATGAATATAAAAGAAGATGAAATACCTAATTTAATTGATGAAAAACTAAACGCTGCAAAAGAACAAATAATTCAGGAAAGTGAAAAAGGAAGATTTCCTATACTCGGCTACAGCTATTATCTTTACTCTAAAGACTTAAAAGAAAATAATCCAATCTCTTCATTAGTTTATGCAGAACAAGCATTAGAATTAAGTAATATTTGGCTTTATTTCAAAGAAAGAAAAATCTACAAAGAACCTTCAATAGACTTAGAAAAACTACAAATATTTCTTAGTGGAATATTAATTGGAATCTTAATAATGCTCGGCCCAATATTGCACCAAAAGTTTAAAAAGATCCCTAAAACAAGAAATTCTAAAAGAAAAACTTCATCAAAAAGAAAATCGTAAAAAAGGTGATTATAAAACCCCTATAAACAATTACCGAAGTAAAAGCTTATAGGGGAAAAAGAGGTGATTATGAATTTTAATAAGGTGATTAGAACTTTCACCCCCAAGTAACTATGATAGAGTAGTACTAGTATTTAAATGTTTCGGTTTTTAAGCATTATAGAGTAGTAACAAAATAAAAATTAACAAATTGAAAGATTTTCGGAATTCTATACTCAATATTTATTAATTTCTAAAACATCAAAAAATCATGAAAATAGGCATCTTAATCATGTTATTAACATCTTTATTACTAATTGCATGCACAAATATCCCTTACGAAACCTCAGTTGAACCACAAGTATACTTCTGCCCAAGAGACAACTGTAGCTCAATCCTACACCAATTAATCAATCAGTCAACAACCTCAATTCATTGTGCCCTATATGATTTAAACTTAAAACCTTTGCTAACCATTCTGCAAAAAAAAGCAGAACATATAGATGTTCAAATACTTCTTGAATCCTCTAAACTCAACCCGCAAGACAACTTCATCAAATATGATTATGATAAACAACAGATGCACAATAAATTCTGCATATTTGACAACCAAATAATCCTTACAGGCTCTTTCAATCCAACTACGAACGGCAACACTAAAAACAACAACAATATAATAATAATCAAATCAACAACTCTTTCAAAAAATTATGAAACAGAATTCCAAGAATTATGCAATAACAAAAAATCAAAAACACCCTACCCTACAATATTTTTAAACAACCAAAAAATAGAAACCTATTTCTGTCCCGAAGATAATTGCAAAGACAAAGTACTCCAAACATTAAACAACGCAAACAAAAGCATTCATTTTATGTTATTCTATTTAACAGATAAAGATATTACAAACACCCTTATCAACAAGCACAAACAAGAATTAAACATCAAAGGAGTAATGGAAAAAAAGAACATCAACAAATGGAGCACATTCAACATATTGAAAGAATCAGGAATAAATATAATAAAAGATAAAAACAAAGCAAACCTTCATCACAAAGTGTTCATAATAGACAACAAAACAGTTATCACTGGCTCTTACAACCCCACCACAAACGGAAATAAAGTGAATGATGAAAACATCCTTATTATACATAACAAAAATATAGCAGAAAGATTTTTAGAAGAATTCAATTATTTATACTCTTAAAACAAAAAGCATATAAATAAACACTCAAATAATCATTTTATGGATTACAAAATAAAAGATATTTCGTTAGCAGATTTTGGTCGTAAAGAAATCACCATCGCTGAAAAAGAAATGCCTGGTTTAATGGCTATTAGAGAAAAATATAGTACCACTAAACCACTAAAAGGAGCCAAGATAATAGGAAGTCTTCATATGACTATCCAAACCGCTGTTTTAATTGAAACACTAGTTGTTCTCGGAGCAGAAGTTCGTTGGGCTTCATGTAATATTTATTCTACTCAAGACCACGCTGCAGCTGCTATCGCTAAAGCAAATATACCCGTCTTTGCTTGGAAAGGGGAAACACTAGAAGAATATTGGTGGTGTTTGAATAAATCTTTTGATTTCAATGGAACTGGCCCAGATTTAATTGTTGATGATGGGGGAGATGCCACTATTTTAATTCATAAAGGTAAGGCGGCAGAAGAAAACCCTTCAATATTAAAAAAAGATTATTCTTCAGAGGGAGAAGACATTCAAGAATTAATTAAACTTATCGAAAACACAATAAAAGAAAACCCATCTAAATGGACAGATATTTCTAAAAAAATTAAAGGTGTTTCTGAAGAAACAACTACTGGAGTTCATAGATTATATCAAATTTTTAAAGAAGGTAATTTATTATTTCCAGCAATTAATGTCAATGATTCTGTTACAAAATCTAAATTTGATAATTTGTATGGATGTAGAGAATCCTTAGCTGATGGAATAAAAAGAGGAACAGATGTAATGGTCGCAGGTAAAACTGTGGTTGTTTGTGGATATGGGGATGTTGGTAAGGGTTGTGCTCAATCTATGAAAGGTTTTGGTGCAAGAGTGATAATTACAGAAATAGATCCAATTTGTGCCTTACAAGCAGCAATGGAAGGGTTTGAAGTTAAAACAATTGAAGAGTCACTAAAAGAAGGAAATATATTTGTAACTACAACCGGAAATAAAGATATAATAACAATTGACCACTTAAAAAATATGAAAGATCAAGCAATTGTTTGTAATATAGGACATTTTGATAATGAAATTCAAGTTAATGAATTAGAAAATTTTCCAGGAATTAAAGAAATAAATATTAAACCCCAAGTAGATAAATTTATTTTTCCAAAAGGAAATGAAATAATTCTTCTTTCTAAAGGGAGATTAGTTAATTTAGGGAATGCTACTGGACATCCCAGTTTTGTAATGAGTGCATCATTCACCAATCAAGTTCTTGCACAAATAGACTTATGGAAAAATAATTATGAAATAGGTGTATTTACACTTTCAAAAAAATTAGATGAAGAAGTTGCTAGATTACATCTTAATCATTTAGGAGTTTCTTTAACTAAATTATCCAAAGATCAAGCAGAATATTTGAATATCCCAATTAATGGACCTTTCAAACCAGAACATTATAGATATTAATCATAATATTAATAATTCTTAAATTTTAAAACATTAAAAACAAAAAGAAATCTAAATTCTTTCTTCCCCTAAATCTATCTTTTCTATAGAACCTTCCCCCTCAACATCATGAAGAGATTGTCCTTCAACAACTTCCTCTTTTTTCTTAACATACTTTTTAACAATCTCTTTGTATTCTATAAATTCAGGAGTATCTTTCATCTGTCTGAATTCTTTTGCAGTCAATTTTTGTAATAGACCGACAGAAAAATCAATTAATGCTTGAACGTCATTTGCAGTTGCATCTTTCTTGATTTCTTGAATTTCCATCTCCTCTTCTAAATCTTCTGCTTCATCATGTCTGACTCTGTTTAAAAATTTTAATTTATTTAACAGGTTTCGTAATTTTCCAACTTTAGACCTCTCTCTTTGCTCAATCTCTTCAATCTCTTCAAGATTTTCTTCCATTTCTTTTAATTCTTCTGGTTCACCAATGGGCACTTCAAAATCTTTTTCTTCTTCCATTTCTACCTCATCAACAACTTCTGGTTTTTTTCTTTTAAACCATTTATTTATTTTAGCAAAAAATCCTGGTTCTTCATCAACAACAACAGTTTCAGTACTATCTATTTCAACTTCTTTAAATTTTCTTTCTTTCTTTTTAAATTTAAAATTAGCCAACACATCAGAAAAATTAAAATGATCACCACTTAGTATTCTTCTTTTATTCAAATAACCGTCTAAATTCTTGTTAAAATCTTTTTGGTTCATTTTGAGTTTTTTGAGTTTTTTACGAAAAATGAATCTTTAAGACGCAAAGTCTTATTGGTTCATTTTGAGTTTTTTGAGTTTTTTACGAAAAATGAATCTTTAAGACGCAAAGTCTTATTGGTTCATTTTGAGTTTTTTACGAAAAATGAGTCTTTAAGACGCAAAGTCTTATTGGTTCATTTTGAGTTTTTTACGAAAAATGAGTCTTTAAGACGCAAAGTCTTATTGGTTCATTTTGAGTTTTTTACGAAAAATGAATCTTTAAGACGCAAAGTCTTATCAATCCATCTTTAATTTTATAGTGTATAGATTATATATAAATTTTTGGTTTTTAAAAAATTATATAAATCTCAAATGATTACACTCACTTATGACAAGAACTGCTATTGTTGCTGGACAATTCTATGAATCAGATAAAGAAAGCTTAATCCAACAAATAGAAGAATGTTTTATGCATCAAAAAGGCCCTGGATTGCCAGACAAAAACAACAATAAATCAAAAAAAATAATTGGGGCTATTTGCCCTCATGCAGGATACCTCTTCTCTGGCCCTTGTCAGGCCCATAGCTACAAAGCAATCGCAGGCTCAACACAATCAGAACTCTATCTTTTTATTGGTTTAAGTCACGCAGGATTCAACAGCTCAATATCTCAAGAAGATTGGGAAACCCCTTTAGGAATCATAAAAAATCATAAAGAATTCGGTAACCAATTATCAAAAAACACCAACATTCCAATTGATGAAGTGCCTCATATGAATGAACATTCAATAGAAGTCCAAATCCCTTTTCTTCAATTTATCCATAAATATAACAAACACAACCAAAGAGACTTAAAATTCAGCGCACTCATCATATCTCATGATAGAGATTACAAAGAAGTCTCAAAAGCAATAGCAGAAACAATAAAACAATCTAACAAAAAAATATGTATAATTGCATCGAGTGATTTCACTCATTATGGGGTCAATTATGGCTATCTTCCATTTACAGAAAACAAAAAAGAAAATCTTCATAAACTAGACAATAGCGCAATAGCCCATATACTCAACATAGATCCTTATGGTTTTTTGGAATACGCCAATGAAAAAAAAGCAACCATCTGCGGAAAATTAGCTATCGCAACTCTGCTTGAAACATGTAAATTATTGGGTGCAAATAAAACAGAATTATTGAGTTATTACAGTTCAGGAGACCTCACAAACGACTATGATAATTCAGTAGGTTATGCTTCCATTATAGTCGAGAAATAGCATTCCATAAGAACTATAGGTTACTTAAAACACTCTCAAAACTTCTCTTAAACAACTTATCTTTCTCGACCACAAAACCCCCGTTTATAGACGAGAAAGTCTCAATAATACCTCAAAAAAGTCTTATTTTTGTCTCAAAAGTTCCACAGGAAATAGGGGGGTGTCCTCGATAAATCTCCACCAGAAACAAGGGGGTGTCTCAAACCCGTCTCACAAAACTACTTAATCTGTCTCACTGAGACAGAAAATTATTTAAATGACTTCCCCTCATTAAATAAAACCATGGGGGTAAATGATTTAGAACAACTAAAACAAGGTCTCAAGAATAGTTTCACAAACATTAGATCAGATATAGATAACATAAAAACAGACACTAATTCTAACAATAAAAAAATTCAAGAACTCTTAGACCAAAATAAAGAACTCCAAGAAACAATCAAAACCCTTCAAGAAACAATCACTTCTTTAGCATTGAACCAAAACAAAGATAACTTAAAATCTGATATGCTTACAAAAATAAAACGTAACCGAAAAGAGATAATAAAAGCAAGAATTCTAGAACTCGTCCAGACAGAAAGATACTCAATTCCCGAGATTAAAGATATAGTAGTAGATAGGGACAACTACTGCTCAAAAGCCTCTTTCTACCGTTATATTACAGAACTCAAACACATCATAGAAGAGATAAAAATCGGCTCTAAACTCATAGCAGCACCCATAAAGCTCAATAGATAATTTAAATAATTCTTAGAAAAATAAAAAAGAAAAATAAAAAAGAGGAAAGTTATTGAAACTTTTAAGAATTTTTTTAATTCTTAAAAGTTTTACTAACCTCTAAGAATTTTCAATTCTTAAAGATTTCAGAAAATAAAATTTTCTGATATAGCCGTGGAGTTTCATTTTTTACGAAATCCTACAGACTTTTGGGTCTGCTGGATTTAGGGTTGTTTGAAAAACAATACTAGAGACTTGTTTTTAGAAAGTCTCTTGTCCACAGTCTTTATTCTCTCTTTTTCTTTAATATAATAAACACTGCAATCAGAGCAATTAATACTATAAATCCAATTCCTAACCACATGTTTCCTGAACCTGCAATTGCAAATCCAGCCAAATTACCTGCACAATCTTCTGGACAATTATCTGTTGTCTCGTCGCCCTCACACACGTCATTTCCACAAACAGCCATTCCTTCTTCTTCTGTTTCTGGTTCAGCTTCCGCTTCTTCTTCGTCTGTTTCTGATTCAGTTCCTGCTTCTTCTTCGTCTATTTCTTCTTCTGTCTCTTCGTCTTCTTCTTCTGTCTCTTCATCAGGTGCAACTGCACCACCGGCTCCACCTGCACCACCGGCTCCACCTTCTTCACCACCTTCTTCACCACCTTCTTCACCACCTTCTTCTTCCCCTTCTTCTTCCCCTTCTTCTTCACTTGTTGCTTCACCAAAATAAACAGAGAATCCAAGCTCAGCTGGGACTCCAAATTTAGTACAATCAAGAGTGCTGTCATAAACTGGTCCAGAAGTCACATAAGCAGTGACATCAGTACAATCATTAACACTTACAGCAGTTTCATCAGCACAGTGGTATAGTTTATCAACATTACCTGGCACACATATTTCAATAAATTCAGGTCTCAATTCTTCTTTCAAATCTTCCCATTTATCGTGCTCCATTCCCACATAATCAATACCGCCTGCAGTAGTATCCATGAATAGCTCATTCTCTTCAATACTGGTTTTGTTTGAATCAATAACCCCTTTGATATCCATCCCTTTCATCTCTATACTCCATGGTTTTGTAGCATTTTCA
>JADHVD010000009.1 GCA_016784165.1 Candidatus Woesearchaeota archaeon | reverse complement strand
AAGAAACTCAAGAAGAAAAACAAAAAGTAGTTTTTCTTCAAGAAAACAGGAAAGTTTCCAAGAAGAAAAACAAAAAGTAGTTTTTCTTCAAGAAAACAGGAAAGTTTCCAAGAAGAAAAACAAAAAGTAGTTTTTCTTCAAGAAAACAGGAAAGTTTCCAAGAAGAAAAACAAAAAGTAGAATTCTTTTTATTTTTCTTTATTTTTATTATCCATTACTTTATCTACATAAGTCATTGCAGAGTCTAAAGCAATTTCATAACATTGTAAAATTGAATTTAAATAAGGTGCTTCTTTGTTTACATGTTGTTTGATTCTCATATCTGCAACTCTAGTGTAATAAGAGATTAGAATGTCTTTAGATATATCTGCGGTTGATGCCATTGCATTTAAATCCAATGAATGTGTTTTTCTAAGGTCATAAATTTCTTCTGCTTCTTTTACAGGCAGTTTTTCTATTAGGTTTTCAATATTCATCTTTACCTCCCAAGAACTCTTTTTTATTCTTTATGTGATGGTTTTTTATAAACTTTTTGATTTTATAATTTATCGGAAAATCTCCGAACCTTACATAGAAAAGTTTTTATACGTATTAGTCCTATTGAAAAATAGTAAAAATCACGTGGGGTGCACTTATATGAAAAAACTAGAAATAATGTGTAGAAAAAGTGATGGTGATTCGCACCAGGTAATCTTTAAATATGATGGTGCAGAAAGAGATACCATTGAAGAATTTCTTTCTAAGTATAATATTAGGGAATATATATCTAATGATGATGGGACTTACTTTTTTAATATTAATTCTGGAAAGGACTTATCTGATTTTGCTAAAGATGCATGGTTTGGAAGATCCTCTATTGATAGTGGAGATGTTAAATTAGCTATGAATAGTTATTGTAGATTAAGGGGGGCTGTAGACCAAAAAAAGTTCCCTGATGAAGTTGAGGGTGCTGGCCTTTCTAATTATAATCCAAATGTAAAACAAGGAGAATTAAGAACTATTTCAGGAGTTTTACAGACCGATGATTATAATTCTAAAGAAGAATCTGTTGTTAAGGTAACTAAACCTAAAAAAATAGAATCTAAGGAAGAGAAAAGTATTGATAAAACTGTTGAAGAAGTCAAAGTTAAAGAAGAACCAAAACAAATAGTGGATGAACAGGGGGAACCTAAAATGGAATATAAAAAACCAAGTAAAGCTGGTAAATTTTTTAAAGGGGTGTTTTACACTGGATTAGTTGCAAGTATTGGTGCTGGTGGATATTTTATGAATGAAGGATATAAACAGATGAAAAGTGTTGAGAAGGAGATAGTACAAATGCAAGAAGAGTTAGGAAAAATATCTTACCTTACTAAAAAACAATCTAAAACAGATCCTCTGGCTGGTATGAACACGATAATCAATGATGTGATTAATAAAAATAGTAGGATTGGTGCATTAGAAACTCAATTAAATGAATATAATTCAAAATTGAATCAAACAAATTCTCAAATGGATGAGTACCAGACAGAAATTGTTGGGGAGATTGGTTTATTAAAAGATAGTTTAAAAACTGATATCAATAAAATAGATATTGAATTAGAATTGTATAATAAACAAAATATTGTTATGGATGACTCTTTAGCTACTGCTATAAAAAATGTAGATACAAAAATTGATTCTATAAACAATAATCTGATTGGAGAAATTGATACTTTAAAAGAAAAAAAGGCAACGAGTTTATTGTATAGATTTAAAAATATATTTTAAGCTCATTGGATTAATTTAATAATCTCATTAAAAAATTTTTTATTTATTTCTTTTTTGTATTTCTTAGCTGAAGTTCTTATTTTATTTTTATTTATATTAAATCCTTTTTCTTTTAATTGCTGGGTAATATTACTTGAAGTTACACATTGACAGAACTGAGTTACATTGCTTGGTTTTTCTGTGTTATTTGCGCGCTCAAAATCAAGTAGCACTGGTTTATTGTTTTTTGTTATGATTATGTGTTTGTATGGGTGATGCATCTCTTCTTTATTTATTCCTAGTTTATCTAAGATGAACATTTGATTGAACACGTCTTTCAGAAGTTTTTTTATTTTTGTTTTAGTTGAATTTTTTATAAATTCTTCTAAAAATATTCCCTCTATAAACTCATAAGCTAAAGAATTGTTTTTGAAAAAAAGAAATTTTGGACCTATTTTGTGTTTGTTTAATTTTTTTAGCCAGTATGCTTCGATCTCTATTCTTGAGTTGGCCTTACTTTCTGGATTCTTTTCTTTTATAGCTATTTTTTTCCTGCCCAGTTTAGCTGTATAAATAAACCCTCGTTTACCTTTTGCAAAGAACTCTTTTTCATTTAGTTCCATCTTATTTTTTAGAAAAGACTTCTTGAGTGGTATTTGTGTCTTGCAAGCCTAAATGCAGTGACCCACAAAAATAGGCCTACAATAATCAAAATAATGTTAGCTGTTGCTTGAGGTAATATAACATTAAAATCAATTATGTTAAATACTAATAAAAGATTATATGTTCCTAAAGCAATTGCTATAAATCCCACTAAAAATTCTAAAGAAATTTTTCTTTTTTGTATTTGTTCTTCAACCATTAGGATATAATATAATCTTAAGTTATTTAAATTTTACTTTTTATTTATTTTATAGATGTATAATTCCTCAAAATCTAATTTTAGTTTATCGATTTCTTTAAACTGGTAATTATTAGTGTTTAATATCTCATCTATCTTTTGTTTATTTGTTAAAGAGCTGAAGAGCAAAAGAATTATTCCATTTTTATTTAAGTGTGTTTTTGCTTGTTTTAGAAATTTTTCAATTAATTCGTGTCCTTTTTCCCCGCCATCTAAAGCTAGCTCTTTTGGTTCTTGAGTTGGAAGATATGGTGGATTGAATATGATTGTATCAAATTTTTCTTTTATGTTTTTGAATAAATCTGATTGTATAACTGTTAAAGGTATCCCTTCGCTTATTGCAACCTCTAATGTATTAGTTACTGCTTCTTTGTTGATATCTGAAGCAAAAATAGATGTTACTTTTTTATTTTTTGCAGATGTTATTGCTTGTATTCCAGAACCAGTTCCCATATCCAACACTTTTCCAAAAGCATATTTAATTACTGATTTTTCCATTAAGAAAGAATCTTCTCTTGGTTCATATATAGAATTCATTCTCTTATTTCTTTTGATTCGATTTCTTTTTGTGGTTTTTCTAATGCTTGGAGATATTCTTTTACTCTTGATAAGATATTTTTTAAATAAAACCCTTCTATTTTTTCCTCAAAAATCTTATTTAATTGTTCAAATTCATAGATTCTATAACTACTATCAATGTTTTCTATAAGATAAAGATCTTTTAATCTTTTTAATTGTCTTCTTATGTTAGATGGTGCGATTCCCAAAAGGGGTAATTCATTTTCTTTTCTATATTTTATCACTTTTTCCTCTATTTCTTTAGAAGTTAGGTTTTCCTTTCTGTGTTTTGATTTAATTAAAATTAAAAGAATATCACTTATTACATCTCTGCTATCTCCTGGTTGTAATAGCCCTATAGAAAGACAGATTTTTTTCACTAATTCCCTATCTTCCAAGTCATAAGGTTTTTCATATTTCCTTAAGGTTATTTCAGATAATGGTGTATCTCTTGAAACTTTTTGAGGCATGTTAGTTATAATTCTGTTGAGATATATAAAAGTTTTTATATGTGTGGGTGCATAAAATAATTATGGAATATAAAAACATGATAAGATATGAGACTTTTATTATTGTTGGAATAATTGTTGCTGTGCTTTCTTTTTTGAATGTGCTTGGTTTGACTAAAATTCCTAGTGATTTTTTCTGGACCTTGGCTGGTTTAGGTTTAGTTATTGAAGGATTTATAGAAAATCATAAATGGCGAAAGAATAAAAAAAGACTTCTTGAAAGTGATAGAAAGATGTTTGGAAAGAGATAATTTTATAAAAAATAAGAAAGATTTAAAAAAAAGAATTATTTAAAGATATAAAAGAGGTTCTAGGAGTCAATTAAAATGCCACATATAATATCACACATGATTACAGAAGTTCCCAAATTAAGTAAAGATTATGGGATGTTTTCAGATGAATTTTGTTATGGTTTAGTTGGTACTGCGTTACCAGACATTCCTTATTTAGATAAGGCAATTCACAAAGAACCAACACTCTTTAGAGAATACCTTAATAAGAAGGGAGAAATATCTAAAAAATTCAATATTTTGGCAGATTCAATAGAACAACATTGTCATTTAGATAATATATTTGACACTTATTTCTTAAATCCTGTTATGGAAAAAGTAGATAGTTCACTCGATGATTGTGTGTTGCATTCAGTAATAGATGTTCTTCTGAATGACGAATTGTTAGATAAATCAAGATCGATAACTAATATTGCGACTATTGCTAGAAAAAGAACAGAAGATTCAAAGGATAAAATGATCAATTATTTGTCTGAATGTTATGGTGCTAAAAAATGGTGGGTAAAACAAGTATTTAAATTTTATATGAAGGTGGATATTAATAAATTAATGTATAAAAAACATAGGGAAGACCTTTTACTTGCTTTTGCGTCTTCTAAAAAAAGTGATGGAAAAATATACACTCAATTTATTAAAGAATATGAAAAATACATGAAACCTTTTTCTTATTTTATTCATAAAAAAAGAAAAAAACAATTGAAAGAAGAGTTTAAGATGATAAAGGGGGAGATGAGAAATAATTATCATTTATTGAATGAACACGAAGAATTAAAAGAAATAAAAAGGATTTTAGAGTATTAAGATGAGTGCTTTCAAAAAAATTAAGAATAATGTAATGTCTGTTGGACTTGCTATGTTAATTGCTGGATGCAATTCTAATGTTACTACCTTAGATAAAGTTTTAGAATTAGAGATCAATAAAAAAAATCATGTGATTAATGATTCTATAGATGTTGCTAAATATGGATGTAGTGTGGGGGCACATAGGGGGAATTCAGTAAATCATCTAGAAAATACGATTGATGCAATTAAGTCGGCAAAAGAAGATAAAAAATACTCTTTCATAGAATTTGATGTTCAATATACTAAAGATAATAAAATAGTTGCATATCACGATGGAAGTTTATTTAGGTTATATGGCAAATTTGGTAAAATTGAAAATTTAAATTATAAAGAATTACAAGAAAAAACTAACAACAATATTGCTAACTATAATGAAGTAATGGATATAATTGGTTGTGGAAAATCAAATATAGAAATAAAATCACAGGGAAATTTAGAAAAAGATAAAAAATTGGTAGATTATATTGTTAAAGATATATCTAAAAGAAAGATTAACGATGATGTGATGATTAGTTCTATATCTGATGATGTTGTGAAATATGTAAAAGAGAAATATCCTAAAATAAAAACAGGACAAGTGTTTTGGATAAATGCTTCTACTTATGTTCCATTTGATTTCCTTACAAATAATTTATATAAAAAAATAAATGAAACTGGTGCAGATTACCTTATGCTCCATGTTTCAAACCTTCATAATCTCGAAGACTTAATCAAATTAAAACCAAAAGATAAAACAGTTGTATTTTGGAATTTTGATGATAAAATGTATTTAGTACATAAAGACCCAACAGACAAACTGTGGGGAACTTCAAGTATCGGTAATACAATAAAATATTATGGTCATTCAACCAAACACTTTGTGACTAATAGTGTGAGTAAATTATTTGGTAAATAAAACAATACAGCTTAATCTATCTCCACTTATTAATTTGAAATAAAAAAAATAAGAAAGAGTATAAAAATATTTAATAAAAAGTTAAATAGTGTAAAACTTTAAAAATAGCACCAATATTGCACTAAAAATGGATAATAAACTCGAAAAAATATTAAACTTAGTACAAAATAATCCTGTAGATTTTTGTAGATTTAGTGAAGATAATCACCAAATTAATCCAGAATCTAGAATCAAATCTATTTCTAATATAATAAGTAAAATTAACATTCCTAAACATTCAACTATTTTAGATATTGGAACTGGTTATGGTTATGGTGCTGTTTTATTAAATGCTTTAGGTTATAATGCTATTGGCGTTGAAATTAATGAAGCTAAATTAAAAGAAGGTATGGGTTATTGGAGTAAATTAGGTATTGATTTTGAATTTACTAATGATTTGTCTTCTGTTATAAATTCTTCTGGAAAATTAGCTTTTTCAGCAAGAGATTCAAAAAATTTGAGTGATATCCCCAATTCTTCTATTGATATGGTTACATCCTTTTATCTTAGCGGATATATGGTTGGAAAAAATGGTGCTTATTGTGGTGTTGAGAGAATATTAAAACCTAAAGGGAATTTGGTTGTGACTACTCAAGGTTATCCTAATACGCCTGAATTTTTGAAAGAATTTACAGTGAACCTTATGGGTAAATTCATGGAGCCTAAATATTTAAAATTAACTTCAACCCTTACAA
Source organism: Candidatus Woesearchaeota archaeon (assembly GCA_016784165.1). Lineage (GTDB taxonomy): Archaea > Nanobdellota > Nanobdellia > Woesearchaeales > BS150m-G63 > BS150m-G63. The sequence continues at coordinate 41,889 of JADHVD010000009.1, read as the reverse complement.
TTAATGACCCATTAGTTCATGACAAATTTGTACTTGTTTATAATAAATCAAATAAATATAAAAAAGAGTAAAGACTGAATATTAAAAATAATTAGTAGATAATTATTCTCTAATATCTTTTGTCTCGGTACTTCTATAAATGCTTGCAAAAGATGGTGTGATAACTATGTAATCATCACTAAAACCGGCAATATCACCTTCAATAGCATCACAAGTATTCTTTAACTTATTAATAGCCCTTTTTAATTCAATTAAATCTTTATCTTTTAGGGGTTTAATATTAACAAGAGCTATAGTACTCCCTTCCCTTAAAGAATCTAGTATTGGTTTAATATCAGAAAAATCTTCTATAACAAATGGTCTTACAGTAACTTTTGAAACTCCACCAATTTCAGCAGTATCTAATTCTACATATTCTTCGCCAGCTTCTTCTTCATAATCTTCTCCGGCCATCTTCTCTTTAATTTTTGAAAGGAAATTTCTCATTATACGCCCCTCCGTGTAATCACGATTATATGATTTTTTAATAGCCTTTATGTATTTAAAGGTTTCGAAAACTTTGAAGTGATATTTTTAATTTTAAAACAATTGTTTCTTTAATTTATATTTTTGAATGTTTTTAAAAAAATTAAAAATTTTGTTATATAAGTGTTAAATAGTAACATTTTTAAACCTCATAAAATTTCAACTTCTATTATGGTAACAAGAATAGGCAGATTTAGAAGAAAAACAAGAAAAAAGATGACTAAAAAACCTTCTGTAAGGGGGAAATTTAGTATAACTAAGTATCTTCAAGAATTTAAATTGGGAGATCGAGTTGTGTTAAAACTAGATTCTGCTGTACAAAAAGGAATGTATTTTCCAAGATTCCATGGAAATTCAGGACTTATAAAAGCTAAAAAAGGAAGATGTTATGAAGTTGCAATCAAAGATATTAAAAAAGAAAAAACAGTTATTGTACATCCAGTACACCTTAAAAAATTAAAAAAATAAAATGAAAATAGAAATAATTAAAGAAACCGCAGTTGGAATAACTCAACTAAAGGGAGAATTAGCAAAAATCAAAAAGAGAGATGGAGAATTAAGTCCAAGAAGTCAAAAATTAGAAGAGTATGTTAATCAATTTAGTGAATTAAGCCCAGAAGATTATCAAAAACTAATAGATAAATTAATTAAATTGGATATTCCAAGATTAAAAGAATTACACATTATTAAAATTGCAGACTTATTACCTTTAACTGTTAATGATTTAAAAACAATTCTACAAGGATATGCTCTAACAGTAACTAATGACAATATGAAAAAGATTGTTAGTGTAATACCTGAATTTATTCCCAAAAAAAAGTAACGTTCTATAACAAGGTTTAAATACTAAGCTACTAATTAAACTAATTGATATAAAAATGGAAATGTCGCCAGCAAGAGAGGAAATTGCAATCGTATTGGACTTTTTACCACATGGATATCCATTTGATAAAACTCCGAGCCATAGAAAAACATCTATAGTGCAAGCTATAGGGAAAGAACATTTAATTTTATTAGAATTGGTACCAAAAAAAGATATAACCTTACAAATAGGAGATGAAATATACATTGGTGAAGGTAAAAGAGATCAAATCCACCATATATTAGGTAAATTAGAAATTTCAAAATTAACTAGAACTGCTGAAGAAGAATTAAAATATGTTATAGAAAAAATATTAGATAAAAATCAAACAAAATTTGTTGAATTTTTTAATAAAGCTCAACCACTAACAACTAGAATGCACCAATTAGAACTTTTACCTGGATTAGGTAAAAAACATATGTGGGAAATTATAGAAGAAAGAAGGGTTGAACCGTTTAAAGATTTTGATGATTTAAAAAAAAGAGTAAAATTAATGCCTGATCCAAAAAAAGTATTGATTAATAGAATTATAAGTGAAATAATCAAAGATGAAAAACACCATCTTTTTGTAGGTTAATATGCTTTATATTGTTTCTACCCCCATAGGTAATTTAAAAGATATTAGTTTAAGGGCTATAGAAATCTTGAATTCAGTAGAATTAATAGCTGCAGAAGATACAAGAAGAACTAATGTCCTTTTAATGCACCATGATATAACTAATAGGTTAATTTCATTTAATGATCATAATAAAGAAAAAACAACACCCAGACTTATCCAATTGTTAAAACAAAACAAAGATATTGCTTTAGTAAGTGATGCTGGCACCCCTGGGATAAGTGATCCTGGATTTTATTTAGTAAGGGAAGCTGTTAAAGAAAATATCCAGATAAGTCCAATTCCTGGCCCTACAGCTATGATATCTGCATTAATCTGCTCAGGACTTCCAACAGATAAATTTACTTTTTATGGTTTTCTTCCAAAAAGTACTAAAAAGAAAATAGATATTTTTAATTCTTTAAAAACAAAAAAAGAAACAGCCATATTTTATGAATCTCCTTATAGAATTATTAAAACAATAGATGTAATGAATGAAATTTTTCCAGAAAAAAATATAGTTTTAGCACGGGAATTAACTAAAAAATTTGAAGAATTTATGTATGGGACAGTGAATGAATTATACAAAAAACTAAAAGATAAAACAATTAAAGGTGAAATAGTGTTAATTCTTCAATAATTAACTACTTGTAGGTACTAAAAACCAAAACATTTATATACTCTTTCTACTAGTACTACCAATAGGGGGTAAATTAGGGGTAAAAAAATGATTAAAAAAACAATCAAAATTATATTCATTTTAGGAGTATTTATGCTGGGTTGGTTAGCTAATTCTACTTACCCCATTGTGTTAGCTAACTCAGTTACTCCTTTTCAAACTTTTATGATATATGAGGAACCGTCTGGACCCAGTGCAAAAGAAAGACACTCTCCTTATGACCATATTAAAGAGTCACAAATCAAAGTTTTTAACGATAAAGTTATAATTGACATAGAAAATCCAGAGTGGGCAACTTTCACTGATACAAACTCTATGGATCCTGTTATTGACGCAGGAGCTAACGCAATAGAGATAATTCCTAAAACAGAGGATCAAATTCATCTAGGAGATATAATCTCTTACAATTCTGTTTACGCTGATGGTTCAATAATTCATCGTGTAACAAATATAGGCCAAGATAAACAAGGATGGTATTGTAAGGTTAAAGGAGATAATAATAATTTAAAAGATCCTGGGAAAATTAGATTCGATCAAATACAACGTGTTGTTGTAGCTATAATCTATTAAAATGGAACAAAAAAAATTTAATAAAGATATTGTAAAACATGTAATTTTTGATATAGATGGGACTCTATATGAAAAGAATAAGGAATATAAGCAAGGGAAAGGTTCTGTTCAAACAGCACACGATTTTTTTATATTTTCAGCATGGCATCTAATGAGCAATAAACCTTCACAACACAAAAAAATAGCCGATTATTTGATTGCTGATCATTTAGTTGAAGAATATGGATTCCATGCAAAACAAGGAACTTTAAAACAAGAGATAGAAAAAATTCCAGAAAAATCTAAGCTAGAATATTTATCAAAATTGAAAAAACATGGTTCAAATGGAAAAACATTTAATAATGAATTTAATCTTAATAATTCTAAATTTTTACATGAAACAATGATTCAACACATTGATTTTCATTCTATTTTAAATAAAGATGAAAAATTACAAGGAACATTTGATTATCTTAAAAATAAAGATTATAATCTTGGAATATTGACTACAGAAACATATAAAACAGCAAAAGATGTTGCTTCTGCAATGGGATTTGATTTAAAGGATTTTCATATGGGCCCCGGAATTGGACAATTAATCTTATGTTCTAAAAATGTTAAAAATAAAAAACCCTCTCTAGAGGGTTTTGAAAAATTAATAAACATTTATAAACCATCAAATCCTTCAGAGATTGTATATGTAGGAGATCATTTGATAAAAGATATAGAAACGCCACTTAAATTAGGAATTCAAGCAATCCATGTAACTAATAAAACTGATAAAATAATTCATAAAACACTTAAAATAAACAACCAAGATAAAAATTATCTTGAAATTAAAGATGTGTATAATTTAAAGGAGGTTCTTTAAAATGAACAAATTAGAACAATTAGCAAATTTGAAACAAGGTTTTACTAAAGGCTTTATTACAGAAAAGGAATTTAGAAAGATGGAACAAAGATTGTTAGAAGAAAGAAACAATTAATGTCTGCCCATTATTCTTTTTTTTAATTCTTCAAGCCTTTGAGACTGTTTAAATGAGGTTTTCATTAACAAAATATTTTTCTCTTTTAGCTCATCAATTTGTTTATCTCGTTTCCTTAATTCTTTGGAATACCACTCTTTAAGTTTTTCAAATTCTTTTTTAATCATTTTATGTTTCCTATAATTTCTTTAATATCATCAAATTTATCTTTAAAGATATGTGCACTATTAGAAAATATACCTATGAATCCCGACTCTACGTTTAATTTTTCACATACATCTTTTTGTAATATGCTTAGCTGATATACATTTGCTGGCCAACCCATGAATATATCATTGCTTCTAATCATCATAGTTAAATTAAGTTTTCCTTTCCTTAACTTGAAATCTATACTTATCATACTAGGAGTATCTTTTCTGTGAACATTTGCATCATTCAATGGATCCCATAAGGATATTACTGCCCTTCTACTATTAGGATCTTTTTTTAATAATGGGATCACAAAATCATCAATTTGATTTAATTTATTGCGATAAGAAAAAATCCTAGTGCCTGGAGTATAAGAATAACCAGGGGCCAATTTTTTTAATAACATAATATTTGCTATTTCACTTCTTGGTGGATAAAACCATTTTTTAAAATCTTCAATAATCTCTATGGGTTTTAAAATTCCTTCAGAAGAGTTAGTAATTTCAATATAAAGATTTAACGATTCTCTACATACACGCCCATCAGTATCTATAAAATCTTTTCCTTTATCCATTATAAATTTTAGACTTTTTTTCCAAACTTCTAAAGCTGTTTTTTCTCTAATTACCATATTCTATCCTCAAATAAAACTCGTAAGTTTCAAATTTGTTCCTTTCACTTCTCCAAAATCATAGCAAAACAAAGGTAACCTATAACTAACCATTATTATATTAAATTCTCTGCATATGTCATCTGGATCTACTTCCCCACTCCTAAAAAATCTAGCTCGATCCCCGCCAGAAAATATTTCAAATAATTTTTCTTTTCCAACAAGAATATCTTTAAGTTCTTTAGAATATATCTCTTTAGTGTTTTTTATTTCTATTTTAGGAAAATTACCTTTACTAAAAAAAGGACCTTCTTTAAATTCCCTGAATGCAGAAGAAAAAGCGATTCTGAATCTAGTGGGCATACCACAACTTTTGTAAATTATTTCTTCAACAATGCAAAATCTATCAATTGATTCTCTAGTAGAATTCATAAGTTCAACAACAAATTCTTGATCCATTTTTGGCTCTTTCCAACCATAATTCCAAAGTCTAATATAATTTCTACCAAATCTAAATAACTCCCTAGGATCCTTCATTAACCACAGTATAGGTTTAAAATATTCTTCTGCCCTTCTTCTTTGTAATGAATTAGCAGACAATAAAGATCTAGCCATTTTTCTTACAAATATTCTAAATGATTTGGGGGTTTTATTTTCTTCTAAAAATTGTTTAACGTCTATGGCTATAGAAGATTGACTACATATCACGCCATAACTTTCTTTTTGAAGTTCATTTCGGTATATCTCCCACTCTGGTAAATCAAATGTATATCCACCTGCTTTTCCAACAATATATGGTGCACTTAATAAATCATTATTTTTTATATATAAGGATCTTCTGTTATTAGAAAAAATACCTATTAATTTTTTGAAAAAATCTAAATTATCTTGCATCCATTTAGTTTTAACTCCAAACACAAAATCAATATGTCCATCAGAACCTAATCTTGTATAATATCTCATTATTTCAAGTAATTTATTATTATTTTTTAAATTTTTTAATTCAATTATACAACTTATTTTTTTCCCATAATCTTTACATTCCGATCTAATTTTTTTCAAAAAATTTTTTAATTCGTTTTCGTCACAGTTTTCAATAATAAACTCAAAATTATTTAATCCAATAGCATCATTAACACAAGAAAAAGAATCTTCAATGGCTTTATTTAATTTTTCTATATCTCTTAAATTTTTACATTCAAGAAGAATTGAATTTACTCTATCAATCCAAGTAGCTGTTTCGAATTTAGCAACCCACCCTTTTTGTTCGTGCCCTTCTATAGCCATTGCAGGCATTAAGGGTTTTGATATGATTAATTTTCTTTTATGTTTTTCAACAGTCAATTCTTCTCCCTTTTCTAATGCAAGTGAAAAATATTTTTCTCCTTTTGAACCTTCTTTAATTACTTTTAATATTCCTTCTTTTATTAACCGATTCAAATGATATAATAACCTCCTATGTAATCTTGCTTTATCTCGTTTCGCTGTTAATAATTTTTCTTTATCCTTAATTTTACTTTTAAAACTAGCATCAATTCGCTTATAAGTCTTAGGATATGTTTTTTTCAATATTTGAGAGGTAGATATCTCTGTTTCAGGGTTTCTCTTAAAAATTATCAAAATTTTATATTCAGTTGAATGCATTTTTTAAGATTGTGGTATATTTATCTTTAAAAATAGTAAATATATAAATTTTTCTGTTTCAGTGTTTTTTTCTAAAAAATAAACACGGAAATCTTTCATTTATAAATGTTTCAGGGATTTACTGAAACATTCAATTTTTTCTCCTAAAAAATCTTTATAATAACTGAAGCATTATTTTAGAATTATTCCGATACATTGGTTAATTATACGAAATGTATGGAGGTACTTGAATGTCATTAAATGAAAAAGAGTTAATTATTTTGTCTCACTTAAGACAAAACGCAAGAAAGAATTTGACAAAGATATCAAGGCAGACAGGAATACCAGTCAGCACATTATTTGACAAATTAAGAAAATATCAACAAGGAATAATAACAAAACAAACTGTCCTTCTCGATTTTTCTAAATTAGGATTTGATGTAAAGGTAAAAACACTACTAAAAATAGCTAAAGATCAAAAACAAGAATTGACAACTTATTTGATTAATAGTCCAAGTGTTAACTCAATATCATCAGTAACTGGCGGATTTGATTTGTTAATTGAAGCAATATTCAGAAATTTAAAGGAATTAGAACTATTTTCAGATCAATTGGAGGGATTTAACATCAAAAAGAAAGAGGAATTCTTTGTAGTAGAAGACATCAAACGAGAATCATTTTTAGCACATCCAGATTTAATTGAATTGATTTAGATTAAAATGAACAAATTAGAACAATTAGCAAACTTGAAAATTGGTTTTGAGAAAGGATTTATCACAAAAAAGGAATTTAAAAAAATGGAGCAAGAAATATTCCAAAAAAACCAAAAGATTTTCAGAAAAAAATAATTACTCAATTTAAAGAAATAGTAGATTAAATTTAGGTATAATAAAAGAGGAATATATTGTCATTTTAAAGAAATTGAATTTATTATGAATATCATAAAAAAGATTAAATTACCTCTATAAGTCATCCACAAAAACAATAAGCTTTATATATCACTACTTCTAAGTAATACTATAAAAATAATAGGGTTAATTAAAATGTCAAAAAGCTTATATAACTCAAACACGATTAAATTAATTAAGGTTCACTATGGAGTTCTTTTTGAAGTAACACAAACAATTATTACGTAAATATTAAAAATGGCTAACCCAGAATATATTCAAAAAGTTGAAGAATTAAAAAAGCGCGGGAAAAAACAAGTGCTTATTATCAGTAATAGTAAATATAAAGAAGATAATTTAAAAAAGTCATTAGAAGATATCTTTGATTATAATGTCCTCGTATCAACGACACAAAAAGATGCAATCAATAAATTCAATAAATATAGTATAGATTTAATTTTCTCAGATATGTTCTTAGATAAAGAAAATTTTGATAATGGGTCATTTGAATTAATAAACATCTTAAAAGAAATAGACCCTTATCTTAAATCTATCATTATGTCTAAAAAGGTGGAAGATTTACAAGAAAAATTAATTCAAGAAAACATGAATCTGAATGGATTTTTAGAAAAATCTTTTTCTGTTGATGGGTACCTTAATAGAAAACCATTTAGTCACAATAAATTAGGAAATATTTTAGAAAGAGTGTTAATAGAAAAAGAAAAAGACAAGGAATACATTCTCAACCACTTTAGTAAAACACTAAAAGATTACATGGGGAATAAAAATCAAGAAAATAAGGAAGAATTAGAAAGTTGTGTTCAATATTTATATGATAGACATTTTATGGGAAAATTAGCAATTTTTACAGAAGATTGTGCCACTGGTGTATTAAGCGATATTAATCCAACTAAAAAATATGGGGAATATTTTGAATCTTATTATATCAAAGAATTTGCAGATTCTAAAGAGGTAACTCAATTTAATGAAGACCAAAAACTATTTGAAAAACATAATAAAAAAATCAAAAATAAAATAATTTTACCTAAAATTCTATTTTCATGTAAATCTCCTAAGGATGATAAAATAAAATATGGAGTTTCTAAGATTAACATTGGACCTACAATTGGGGATATATTAACTACATTAAATATAAAGGGAAAAAGTAAATACCATAAAAAATCAATCAATCAATGGTATGATAATATCATCAATTCTCTAATTAATGTAAATCTAGATCACCTTCTTTTATGGCAAGACAAAACATCCTTAATAAATAATGACCAAACAGCAAAAAAAGTAATAAAAAAATATAAAGAAAATCTATTACAAGCATTTGTAGATTTTAATGAATATTCTTTTAAAAATTCTAGTGGGGCACCACTAAAAGATAAACATTTTGTTCAACTTGAAGAATCCTTAAAAATATTTGATAGATTGGAAACTAATAATTTATTTGCAAGAGTAATAGATAATAGTCCAGGTAATTCAGGATTGGATTTAAGAAAAGTGAATACTTCTTTACCAGAAATACTTGAAGCATTAAATTTAACCATGCACAATGAATACTTGAAAAAAGAAAAAAAATTTCCAGAAATATCTAATAGAATAAAAGAAAAAATAAATGAATTATACAGACACTGGGATCAATCAAATAAAGATGGACATCTTTTAGAAGACTTTTTTCATATAGTTGATAGTTATGAAGCAAACTTAAGTTTAGAAAATCAATTAGAACATTATGTTTCCTTTATGAAAGGTTCTGCAAAAAATAATGAATTTGATTATAACAATGTAGAATTATGGGTAGATTATTTTCTTGTTGGATTTTATAGAAACATAAGAAAAAGGCACTTAAATATAATTAAATATGCTTATAGGAATGAAGAAATGTTCAAATATCATCAATTATCTTCAGAAAAACATCAAAAAAAAATAAATGATTATGAAAATAAAATGCAACATTATGGGGAGAAAGCATTAATGCATGTTTATAATGGATTTTCTTTTTTTAATTTTAAAGAAAAAAGCAATACTCTAAAAAAGAATTGTGGTTTTTTATTAAATACGAATAAAATTCATGAAAAAATAAAATATCTTAAAAATTTTCCAATGAGTGGATCTATGGGAGAATATGAAGATATTGTTAATAAATTAGTTAAATTAGAAACTCTAACTCAGAAGATAATCAAAACAAAAAAGTTATATACAAACAAATTTGAAATTTAATTTTCATTCACAATTTTGCCTGCTTTAAGCACCATATAAGGGCCAATCATACAAAAAGTGTGTTGTAATATTGTCCAAGAATTATACAAAAGCACAGTACAATATTCTTGGGTGTTTTTATTAATTTGTTCTAAACATTTATCAATCAACAATTTTCTTTTTTCATATAATTTATTAATTTTTTTACTATCGAATTTGTAAAATAATTCATAAAATTCTTTAAAATAAAAATTAACCTCTTTGAATATGTCCAAAGCTTCATTACTTAATTTAAGGTTTTTTTTATTATCAAAATCCATATACCATTTACATATAAATTTGTAATAATCTGCAATATTTTCTAATTCTTCAACAATATAATAAATTGGTCCAATTTTATTGTATTCACTAGCACCTTTTTTATTTAATAATCTTCTACAAAACGTAGTATATCTGTTGTTTGTTTCTTCAAGAAATACAACTTCTTTAAGTCTTGAAAAATCTTTTTTAGATAAAGCAAGTTCCATGTCATTCGCCATATTCACAACCAAAAGAAATGTTCTTCTTAATATAGGTCCAAATTCTTCCAAATTTTCTGCAATGCTTTTAATAATACAATAATCTCTTCCTTGTTCAATAATCTCAAAAGACATTGCTTCTTTACCAATAGCAGACTGTATATCTCTTATTTTATTAGGATCTTTAAAATTAACCCTTAATTCATCAACTCCACGTTTATACATTGCATGTATTGCCCTAATAGACATTCGTTCTAATTCACTCACATCCAACTCTGCCTTTTCTATATTGGATCCACTCAAAGGACTAATAGATATCTTATCTTCATTTATATCAAGATTAATTTCTTCACCTTTAGCAATATCATACTTCTTGCACCACTTATGTGGTAAAGAAACCATTTTTGTGCTTCCAGCAATTTGTATAACTTTTCTTCTCATTTTAACACACCCAATAAAATGAAAATAGTTTAAAATTATTTAAATTTTTCGTTTTTTATATAAAATTTATAAAATATAAGGAAAAACTATATATATTATATTTATTCATTAATATGTAATATTTCCGGATTAGTTAGTTTTTTGTCCGGAGTAGATATTGGGGGTGCGAATATGATAAATTTAAAAGAAGAAATGATGATATTAGAAGAAGAACTAGAAAATGGAAATTTTTTTGACACCACAAGTGTTTACTCTAAAAATGGGACCGATCACTTGCTGGAAAACGATGAAATTTCTGCTACAGAGGAAGCGTTTATGAATGGGTGGGACGAAGCAGAAGATGAAGAAGAATAAATTTTCCATCTTCAGTTTTTAGTTAAATATTACTATCTAAAATTGAAATATAGTTAGATTTAACTTTCAAAAAATGAAAGAATTCATTTCAGTAGGAGAATCCGCCCATCAACAAAAACCTGGGCGATGGAAAGATAACTTTATCAAAGATAATTTTGGGCTAATGATAAAAGATTATGAACTAATATCTCGGTTGAAAAAAGCAGATAAAAACAATGAAGATCATGTAGAATTTGTTAGAGAAGATGGCACACACGTTAGAATAAATATAGAAAAACAATACGAATTACCAGATAGTTTATGATTAGCGAATTATTAATTATAAGTGATTAATTAAATAACTTTAGATTAGATATTATTATAATCTCTATATTTTGGAGGAATCTGATTATTTTGATTTTGTGGTTGAACATCCTGTTCTTGTTCTTGGGGTTTGTATTTAATCACATAGATAAAGAAAAATATATTGCTTATTAAAATAAAAACTACTACAGCCCTCATTACATCTGGTCCAACATAAACTAATTCCGAAGCATCTTTGAATAGATTCAAAAACCATTTAGAGCTCAAATAATAAAATTTTAATGGAAATGCAATAAATACAGAACAAATTACAATATTAATCATATTAAACAAAGCCATAATTTCAGTTAACATAGCTCTTCTTTGCGCCAAATAATCTTTCAATACGCTATGTAATAACCAACCAGATACTAACCCAATTCCAGCCATAAAAAAGTAATAAATAATATGGTGTTCTGCCTGTGACCAAAAATAGATTGCTAAAGGATAAAAAGCAAAAACATAAAAAATAGTTAAAGACATCAATGCTGGCTCAAGCTCTTTTAATACCTCTTTTAATGTTAGATCCATTTATGTTTTGTTTTTCTTGCCCCTTTTAACTTTCCTTTGGAGAGATCCAAGTCTCCTTTTCTTCTTTTTTCCTGATCTTAATAAAGCTCTATGTTTTGTTTTTCTTCCCATGATAATTAATTCAATATAACTAGAGTATAAATAAATTTTGTTTTAAACTTTTTTATATAATATTGGTCCAATAGTCTTAAATAAAAACACAGCACCTAATAAAAACATAAGAAGTACAGCAAATTTCATATATTTAACACCTTGACTGTAGATGTCTCCCCCATAATCAACAGAAAATAATGAATGTTTGAGAGAAAAGAATCCTATAAGTATACTTAATAATAGCAAAGTAATTAATATTGTGTGTTTTGTGGGATACTCTAATTTCATCGAAATCTTATTGTCCTTATTTCTTCATCACTGGTAAATTTTCTTCAAATCCACATTTATCACAATGAATTTTTCCGGTTTTAAGGTTTATCTTTAAACCTAATTCACCACAACTAGGACATCTCCTCATCATAGAAGGATTTTTTGTTAATCCAGTAGCTGCTAATTTTATTTCCATTTCTTTTTTTAATTTATTATAGATTTTCATAGTAATATTAGATTATTATGCCATTCTACTTCTAGCAACAACATGATTGCATTTTTTGCATTTAAGAATTACATATATAGTTCCGCTAACTTCCCGCCTACTTATTTCTCCAAGTTTACCCTTGCATAACTCGCATATACCCTTTATTATAGGCATTTTAATTAATTTAAACAAAAGAAATATAAAAATCTTTCTAAATTAAATTATTTAACCAATCTTTTAGCACTCTTGTAGCTATAACATCGTCTTCATTATATTCTAGAATTATCTTTTTCCACTTTTTTTCTTTAGTTTTTAGCCATAAACTATACCAGAACATAGATTGAGCACCACCTGCTTTTGAATCTCTCCATTTAAATCCAAGATATTTAGCTATTGGTTTAATAGAATAAGAATACAAGGGTAAAATAGCAGAACGAAGAATTACTTTATGTAAATCAACCATATTATTCATTATTCTATCGAATAATTTTCTATCTGCACCATATTTTTCTTTTAATTTTCTCATAGATCTTATTTCATAACTTGTATAATAATAAATTTTGAAATCCTTAATTTTATCCATAAAATTCAAGAACTCTTTCCACATCTTTTCTTCATCTTCTGGCTTGTCAGCCCAAATTCCATAAAACTTTTCATCGCCTTTTTGCCGAACTAATAACCCATATAAATAATCAATCCCTAATTCAGTTTCTCCCTCAATATCAAAAAATATTTCTGTTTCAACATCTTCAAATTCTGGTTTTTTTAGCACAATAACTTTGTCTTCACTTATAGCCTCAGCTTGTCTTTGAAACTTAACCATATTCACTCCATTAAGTCTATCTTTATTACATTTAGCAACATCACTTATTGTTTTTATTCCTGCATCATTTAATTTTTCTTTAGCTGTTCTGCCCAACCTAGGAATCATGGAAATATCTTGTTTTTTAACCATATAAGGGATACAATATTCTCTCCATACACATTCAGCACATTTGCTAAGATGTGTGGGTGCAATCTTTTTTCCTTTTATTATTTTTTTTATTTCATTTAAATTATGATTATATTTTCCAAGTGCTTTTTTTACATTAAAATCAAGAATCTCGTGATTTATATTTATTATGTAACCATTCTTAGGCAATCTTCCTTGTACTTTTTCTAACAACAGTGAATAGAACATCACCTGCATCTTGTATTCTTCTTTCAGCCTTTTTCCAGATTTGATATCTAACGCAACATAATGATAATCTCCAAATTTAGATTTTCCTTCCCGCTTTTCTAATAAATCGGGTCTACCCAACATATCTTTTTCAATTAAAACTCCTTGATAAATTAAATTAACTCCTGATTCCATTAATTCTATTGTTTTTTTGAAAGCGTCATTTACGTCTTTAATTTTTATTTCTTCAAATTTTTTTCCTTTAATCACTTCTTTTTCATGAATAATACCGTCTTCCATCTTTTTTTGTATAAATTCAGAATAAGGTACTCTTTTTTCTTTATCCCCATGAATATTTAGATAAATTTTAGTTGGACATTGTACATAATTGTAAAAATGTGTTGCTGTTATCATTAATATAAAAAATAAGGAAAACTATATAAATTCTTCTTACCTCTTTTGAGTTATGGTTGAGACTACAAAAGATTTAATTGAAACAATTGTGGCAGAAAAAACAAAAGAATTAGAAGATACTATGGATAGTCTTCTTGAGTGGAAACGAAAAATGACTGAAAAGCTGGAAACTGTTGATCAATCATTAAAAGATTTAAGAGAAGACGTAAAAGTCGTAACTGATGCTTTTTTAAAAAGGGATGAAGTGATTGATGTTAGAACACTTGAACCAAAAAAAAATTCTAATTCCCAAACATAATGTTCAAAATAACCTTTATTTATGATTGATTTTATTATTCATAATAACAAAAAAGAAAACTTTAGAACAATAAGACTCGATTTCACTTGTCTTAGATCCATAAATTCCCCTTAAAATAGGAAAATTTATAAACTAACCCATATCTTCAGAATAAAGGTTTAGGGGATTCTGAGATAGATTAAAATGGCATCCATATACGACACAAACCCAAACGAATTGATAGAACGAGTAGCAGAACAGCTCAAAAGCTTTGATGAAATCGAAGCACCTAGCTGGGCTTCTTTTGTTAAAACAGGACATTCTAAAGAAAGACCTCCAATTGAAAAAGATTGGTGGTATATCAGATTTGCAGCTGTATTAAGGTCAATATACAAATTAGGACCTATTGGCGTTTCAAAATTAAGAACTAAATATGGTGGAAGAAAAAATAGGGGTGTAAGGCCATCTCATTTTTATAAAGGTTCAGGAAATATTTTAAGAAAAATCCTTCAGCAAGGAGAAAAAGCTGGATTATTAAAACAAGTTGAAAAAGGGGTTCACAAAGGAAGAATTCTTACTCCAAAAGGTATTTCTTTATTAGATAAAGCTGCTGTAATTATCTTGAAAGATAAACCAATAAAACCTGTTATGGTTTTGACATCAAAACCAGCAGTGGAAAAATTAACTAAACCGGTAAAAGATACTAAAGACTCAAAAAAGATTGAAGAAGTAGAAAAAGAAGTAAAAGAAACTAAACCTGTTGAAAAAGAAATAGTTAAATCTCCTAAAAAAGAAATTGAAAAAATAAAAAAAGTAGAAAAAGAGATTGTTGAAGTAGAAAAAGTAGAAAAAGATGTAATGAAACAAAAAGAGCCTAAAAAAGAAGAACCAAAAAAAGAAAACAAAGAAGAAAAACCTGTTGAAAAGGAAAAACCAAAAGATAATTCAGATTCAAAAAAGATTGAAGAAGTAGAAAAAGAAGTAAAAGAAATTAAAGAGAAAAATAAAGAAAAAACTGAAAAACAATCTAAAGAAGAAACAAAAAAACAAGAAGACAAAAAAGAAATTGAAAAAGTAGAAGAATTAGTAAAAGATATCCAAATTAAAGCAATAAAAAAATCAAAAAAATAAAATTCATAAAATGGCAACTTACACGCATTTAAGCAAAAAGAAAAGATTAACAAAAAAAGGTAGGCAAACTAGGTGGGCCCCTTTCTGGACAGTTCCAAAAATATATGGATTAGGAAGAAGAATCCATCCAGGAAGACATACTACTGTAAAAAGATCGTGGAGAAGAACTAATACTAAAGCATGATGGCAGACGAAAAACCTATCGAAAGAACATACAATGTTCCATTAAGAAAAGAATTCTTAAAAGTTCCCAAACATAAAAGGGCAAAAAAGGCTGTTGCAGCTTTAAAACAATTTGTAGTTAAACATATGAAATCTGAAAATATTAAGATTGGTTATTATGTAAATCAAGAAATATGGAAAAGAGGAATAAAAAGTCCTCCACATCATGTTAAAATTAATGTTACAAAAGATAAAGAGGGATTGGTAAATGTAGAACTTGTTGGTGCTCCTGTAGAAGAAAAAAAAGAAGATACTAAAGATTCTAAAAAAGAAGAAATAAAACCAACAGAAAAAGACATTTCTGAAAAAACAGAAACTAAACCTACTAAAAAAGAAATATCAAAAAAAGAAGTTACAAAAGAAGAAATAGAAATAAAAAAAGCTATTAAAAAAGTAACCACTTCTGAAAAAACAGAAACTAAATCAAAAGAAACTAAAAAACATGAATAAATATGGATCTTAAAAAATCCGCTTTAACATTTTTAACTTCTCTTTATCTACTTTCCCCAATAAAAGCACAAGATACACTTAAATTTAGTGCAAACCATTGGTTATTGCCCCACTGTAAAATTGAATATTACCAAAGTCCAGACAGTAATAGTATAAATCTAAAATTAAATGAATCTCTTAATATTTTTTATTCTCAAACACCAACAGAAAATGGAGTAAGAATATTGGAAACAATGGAAGATACTTCTGTTTATGATTGGAATAAGGAAACTCAAAATATCAGTTGGGTAAGAAAAAATGGAGAATCTAAAAATATTCCGAATAATCCTTCGGTAAATTCACTTATAGACGTTATAGAAAAAGCACTGAGTAACAATTTAGAGCAAGGAACTTATCAAATTTTAGTGGATGAATCGTTTAAGGACATTTATGTTAAAAAAGAAGAAACAGATTCAACAGTAACATTAACAACCCCTCTAGACTATGATAATTTACCAATTAAAGAAATAAAAGTAGAATTTTATAAAAAAAATAATAAGCTAGAACCCAAAGAAATATTCATAGATTTCCCTTGGTATCTAACTTTCTTGGATTATAAATTAAAAAGAGAAAAGTAAATGTTTTTCACTACATCTATTAAACAAAAAAGCTTCACCAATTGATATTGCTGAAGGTGTTTTTTAGTCTTAGGAAAATTAGTTTCTATATTTACCTGCTTGACCATCACCATCAATATCTGGCCAATTTATAGGTTGACTCTTGAAATCAAAAACATCCATACAATCATTATAAAAAACCATATTCCCTTCATTTCTTTTTTTAATTTCCCTTAAGAATTCATGATAAGTTGGTTGTCCATGCAAGAGATCTTCTCTTTGAAATCTTCCCCACACTTCATTACCTTGAACATAAGCTTCAATTGTAGGAGCATTCTGAATTTTTTCAATTTCTGATTTATAAGGATCTGCCTTACCTAAAAGATATCCCCCTCCAGCACCAATAGCGACTATAGCTGCCAAAGTGATTGCCCCATCCCTTATTCTTTTTTTAATTGTTTTTTGTTTTTCTACCCTTCTCAAATAAGGCATTGCATCTTGTCCAACTTTAAAATTATAATTTTTTTTCATTTTATTATACCCCCTTTAGGTTTCAATATAACCTATTTAGGGTCTTTCTTTTATAAATGTTTCGTTTTATTTACCACTAATAGGTAATGAAAACAAAAAAGTTTATAAACCACCCACACTCTCCCCTATAAAGCATGAAAATAGACTTTAACAGCTATGAAAATTTTCTTAGTGTATTAGAGGAATCTAAAGAAATCAAGCGAGAATTGGGCTCTTTTGGACTATATTTACCCTCTGAAGATAGAGTTCTAACATCTATTCCTTTTAAAGACATTCTTTCTGATTTAGTAGAAAAAAGTAATGAATATCAATTAAAATTCAATAGAGAATTAATATCAGATATTAATGCTTTTAATCAAGGTATAAAAGAGAATTTGTCTTTAGCACAATACCAATTTAATCAAAAAGATGGTAAAATTTTCAGTTATCACACTCACCCTATAGAAGACCAAGAAATTGTTCCAAGTCATTATGATCGTACAGAATTAATTAATATGCAAAGCCCATTAGAATTGGTGATTTCTGCTCAAGCACAAGAATATTGGCCAAAAACTCCATTTGTTGCGGGATATCATAAAGATTATTTTCCAGAACATAAAAAAGATTTTTCAAAATCATTAAACATGACTGAATCAGAATTTAGATTGGAAGCAAAAAAAATGGAAATGCCTTATTGGATATTATGGCAATTATCAAATACTAAACGTAATACTGAATTATATCCATCTATTGATTTTGAAATAGAAAAACCTTAAATGCAATCAAAAAACAACTCAAATTCTTCTCCTTTAACTTTCTCTTTACTGTAATGTTTATGTTTTCTTCCAGGGTTAAGTTCAGAAATTTTAATGTGTTCTGCCCCCACTTTTTCTTTTATTTGTTCTTCCCACCCATTTAACATTTCAACTAAATCAGAGTTAATTTTTACAAATAAAGAAATATTATCTTGTTTTCTTAAACCAGCAGTTTTCCTTAAAGATTGTACCCTCCTCATAATCTCTCTTGCATAACCTTCTGCTTCTAATTCATCATTTCTTTCGCCATTTAAATATATTAATCCTTTTCTAAATTCTCCTTCAACAAATGGTTGGGGGACATCCCTTTCAACTATAATGTGTTCTTTTCTAAGTTCAAATTTGTCTTTTCCAACTTTTAGAACATATTTATCTCCCCCTTCTAAATGGCCAAGAATAGTTTCAGCACTTTGTAAAGCTAATTTAGATACAATTATAGGTGTTTTATCTTTGAAAACAGGAGCTAATTTAGCATAATTGGCTTTGATTTTTCTTTTTACCAAAGGCATTTCTGGTTCTACTTTTATTTCTTTGACATTGAGTTGAGTTTTTAATATATCCCCTAACAACTCAACTGCTTTTAATATTTCTTTTTCTTTACTTACAATTATGGCTTCTTTTATTGGCCATCTGACTCCTAAGTTTAATTTTTCCCTAACAGCCAAACCAGATTGAATAATATTCCCTATTATCATCACATTTTCTTCTAGTTTTTTGTCAATAGATTTAGCATTATATTCAGGCCAATCAAATAAATGTACACTTTCTTCTTTTAATGTAAATTCGTCTCTTAAATTTTGATAAATCTCTTCTGAAATAAATGGCGCAATAGGGGCAAATAATTTTAATATACCCAATAAACATTTGTAAAGTGTATGCATTACAACTTCTTTCTCTTCTTTTGATTTAATTATCTTTTCTCTTGTTAATTGGATATAAGTTCTACTTAAATCTAAGAATAATTCCTCTATAACTAATGGAACTTCATTAAGTTCATATTTTTCAAAAAATTGTGATGTTTTTTTAATAGTGCTATTTAATTTTGAAAGAATATACCTCTCTTCAACAGATAATGTGTTTTTGATTAACACTTCATCAAGATTTTTTGGATTTTTCTTTAACTCTCTTGATAATTGAATTAAATAATTTTGAACATTCCATAATACACCTAGATTTTTATGTTTTAATTTCATATCGTCAAAATTATAATTAACATCTAATCCAGGATTTGCGGCCCCTATAAGATAATATCTAAGAGTATCTGCACCATATTTATCAATAACTTCTTGAGGGAGAATGTAATTTCCTAAACTTTTGGACATTTTTCTGCCTTGAGCATCTTGTACAAATCCATGCATATAAACAGATTTATAACTTGGTTTTTCCATCCCTATCATTGAAGCAACAAATAATAAATTAAACCAACCCCTTATCTGGTCTTTTCCCTCTAAGATAAATTCGGCTGGCCATAATTTTTTGAATAAATCTCTTTTCTGAGGATAATCTAAGCAGGTCCAAGAAGTAGTTCCAGCATCTATCCACACATCAAGAATATCTGGAATTCTCTTTTTAATTCCACCACATTTACATTTCATAGTTATATTATCAATCCAAGGAATGTGTAAATCATCTGGAATTTTACCCACTTGTTTTTTTAATTCATCTATACTTCCAATTACAGTATAATTATTACATTCGCTACATTTCCAAATAGGAACTGGAGTTCCCCAAAATCTTTGTCTAGTGATTGAATTGTCTCTCAAATTATCTAACCAAGAATCAAATTGTTTGTTTCCAGCCCAATCAGGAACCCAGTTTATGTTTTTGTTAAGTTCCCTCATATTTTCTTTTAAATCTTCTATCTTGAAAAACCACTGCTTTGTTGTTCTGAAAATAACAGGTGATTTACATCTCCAACAATGGGCATAATCGTGCTCAACTTCATTTGAACCAATCAGAGCTCCTTGTTTTTCTAATGCAGATATAAATTTTTGGTCATCTTTTTTAGCAAATAATCCTGAAAATTGTCCCATAGTATCTGGGAATTGCCCTTTATGATCTAAATTATTGAATGCGGGTAGTTTGTTTTTGTGTCCAACTTCATAATCTTCTGGACCACATCCAGGAGCACAATGCACTAAACCAGAACCAGCACTTAAATCAACATATTGGTCACTCATGACTACTGTGTGTAATTTGTCTGAGCTTATATCTTTAAATGGTTGAATATCTTTTTCAAAAGGATGATTATATTTTAATCCTTCAAGTTTTTTTCCTTTGAAAGTTTCTATTGTTTGGAATTTTTTGTTGGCAACAGAACTAATCAATATATTTGCTAAATCTTTAGCTAAAATCCAAGTTTCATCTCCAACTTTTGCTTTAATATATTCAAATTTAGGGTTGGCCATTATAGCCAAATTATATGGGATAGTCCAAGGAGTTGTTGTCCAAATAATCAAGAATTCTTTTTCTGCTCCAACAACTTGAAGTTTTACAAATATTGACGTATCTTCCACTTCTTTATATTCTAATTCGTGTTTTGCTAATGCGGTTGCGCATTCTGCACACCAGTGCATTGTTTTTTTCCCTTCGTATAATCTTTTTTTTTCGTGTGCTTTTTTAACTAACCACCAACATCCTTCGATAAAACTGTTTTCTATTGTTTGGTAAGCATTTTCAAAATCCATCCATACACCCAATCTAGCGAAATCTTTATTCATCACTTTCATGTTGTCTGTTGAGAATTTCTTACATTCTTTGATAAATTTGGCAACCCCAAATTTTTGAATATCTTCTTTGTCTTTTAATTTATTTTTAGCCTGAATCTTATGAGCTGTTGGCAATCCATGCATATCATAACCAGCCCTATCCCACACATCTAATCCTTTCATTCTTTTATATCTTAAAATAGCATCTTTCAGTGATTTATTCCAAGCAGTACCTATATGCACTTTTCCACTTGTGTATGGAGGACCATCTAAGAAATAGTAATTTTTTTTACCCTTGTTTTTAGTCTTGACTTTCTTGTAAACTTCTCTCTTTTCCCAAAACTTCAGAGTGGTTTCTTCTACTTTTTGTGCATCATAACTTTTCATAACTTATTTTAGAAGACTTTTTATTTATAAAAGTTGTTGTTTGTTTAGATAGATTAACAAAAAATAAGAATTTTAATCTTTTTAATATCAATCCATAACATAACCACACTGACATACGTGAGTCTCATGTTTATCGCTATATTCAGTGGTTACTCCATAATCTATTTTAACGCCACATTTTGGACACTTAGGTTCTAATGCCTCGACAGAATTAAATATATTTAGATCTTCCATAGAATTTAATTACTTAAAGTAAAGCTAATATAAATAATTTACTAAAAATAATAATTTTTTCAATTTTAAAAAAAGTCACTTAATCCACTCTGTTCTTTTTCAGAAGCAATATCTTCTTTTTTTATGTTAAATACAGAAAAAATACTTTCAACGGCGGGAACAACTTGATGATTTATATAATAATCAGAATCATATTTTTCATTACCTATTTCTTCTACCATCCTAGCCCTATCTCTTATCATTCCTTTTCCTTTCATAATTACATACCTTATCATTGAACCTGCACCAACATCAATTCCTTTTCCTTTCATTCTTTTTGCAACAGCAACATGAGGTCCAATTTGAATATAATCCTCAACATTTTTTTTCAATTGTGTGCTAATCATAACTTTTTCAATACCTACTTTGTTTTTTCTTAGTTCGTCGATAATTTTTTTAACATATTTCAATGCTTTTTCAACATCTTTTTCTTTTAATATCATCTCAAGGATTTTCTTTTGTACATTTTTTGCGACTAAACTCCAATTTCTACGAACAGTTTCAAATCCAGTTATTTTAAGAGTTCCATCTTCAGAAATCATAGCATATTTTTTCTTTGCCCCAGTTTCTTTACCTTTCATAGAAACAAAAATTCCAGAAGTATAAAGACCTTCATATTCTAATTCCATTAATCCAGGAAGTTCAACATTTATTTGACTAATAAATTTATCAATATCTTTTTTATTCAGATTGCCCATTAACAAAAATACGCTATCTGTATCGCTGTAAATGACCTTAAATCCTGCTTTTTCAGCTTTATCTATCACATTATGAATATAATATCTACCCCATGCAGTGATACTTTTAGCACATTCCATGCAGTACCATCTCGCACCAAAAAACCCATAATAACCATATAAACTATTAGCTAAAACTTTCAATGCTTCGCTCCTTGCAGCCAAAACAGCATCTTTTTTATCTTTTTTAGCAATCATTTCTTTGATTCTCATTCTCCTAGTAATCAAATCATCTACAACTAAGGGGATAAATCCTTTTTTCTTTTCACAGAACCAATATTTTTCATCAGGTGTTTTTTTGCCCCCACAACAAGTACAATCTAATGTTTCAGGGGAAATATTATGAGAACTAATGATGGTTGGATATAGACTCCTATAATCTAATATTGCAATATTTTCATACATTCCTGCTTTGGGTTCATATACAAACGCACCCTTATAAGTAATCATTCTTCTTTGTTTTATATCTTCATGATTGGGTCTACTTGGAATTAATTCATTAAAAATATAACTTTGATTCAATAAATATGATTCAACTAATTGACTAAAACCCATTCTTGCTACTTTATAAGGCAACATACCCACAATTTTTACCAATTCTAACATATTTGGCATTACTTTTTTAGCTAAATTATAGACTAATATAGAATCTTTCAAGTTATATTTACAATAAATCTCTAACTCTTTTGGTTTATTATCCCACACATCTGATAATCTTTCCAAATCAACATCTATTTTTTTCTCACCTAATAATTCTTCAGATACAGAACTAAGATCGTATCTTTCAGTTTTCATTGTTCTGCTAATAACCCTTCTAATAAAACTAAAGATATCTAAATGCATTATCCCTTTTATTTTTGCATCAGTTTTATCACGCCCATTTATAGATAAATTAGAATAATCTAATCCCAGATCTAGTTTAATTTTATACTTTTTAGCTCTTGTTTCAATATAAGGTAGATCAAATCCATCAGAAAAATAACCAACTAATGCTTCTGGTTTATAATGTTCAATAACTTCTTTGATTTTTTCAATTAGCTCAACTTCACTATCTACAAATTCAATATATTTTTCATTAGTTTTGAATTTTTTCCAAGTGATAACTTTTTCATAATCTTTACCATAAAAACTAACCATAATAATAGGATATTTATCAGGTTCGATCGCTTTTCCATCAGGATTATAAGTTTCGATATCAAAACCAAGCATTCTTGGTTCTTTTATCGCATCTTCGCTGAACTGTTTAATACTTTTTGCTTTAAACACTTCCCCTCTTGATTTTTGAGCTATAAATTCCCCTTCTACTTCCACTAAAGTAATTGGAGTAATTCCCTTATCTACCAGATATCTTCTTAAAAAAGGAATATCATGTTCATATATTTGTTTTATGGAGTCCCATTCTTGTACAATCTTTGAAATTTTGGAGATTGCTTTATAATTATTAACATAAACTTTAATTAAATTAATTTCTTTCCCGGATGATTTTTTAGTGATATTTTCTGTTTTTAGTACTTCATAATTAATTTGTTTTTCTACTCCTGAAAAAGACTTTTGGTCTTCTTCTAATTTTAATTTCCCAATCTTAGTCATTAAATTATCAAAATCTCCCTCTTGTTTAGATTTAACTAAAAAATAAGGAATAAAAGTATCATCAATTACAGTTATTCTTTTACCTTTAGAAGACCTTCCAAATAAATAAACAACCGAGTTATTATCTACTTCTTTATAGTCTAAATCATAAGGGTAAAACTGTATTTTTGCCATAAGATGACCTAAAAGGGCCAAATTTATAAAATTGTCGAAAATTTTTAAGAAAAGAGCAATATTTATAAACAAATTAATTCTTCTAAAGAGTGATTGTATCATCTTGAAAAATTTATCCTCACTACCTTCTTAGCTAAATTTAAACTATCATCTTCTAAATCTATCCAAACATCATTAATTAAATTTTTATAATTTAATCTAATATATGTCTGTAATTCAACTAAATCCCAAAAAGGTACATTGGGAGAAACTTCAACTATCATTAAAGTCATTATTATCATCTCCTTTTTTTTTAAAATAAATAGAGTCAAACTTTTCGTGAAAAGCTGCTCTAACAAACTCATTAAAACCCATAGAAACCATACCCTGAGCTACAAGAGTATCATACAAATCTACCTGCATATCACTAAAATGTACTGCTTTCGCCATAAATTTATCACCTCACGACTTCAGTACTTAAAAGTACATATACTCTTATATAAGTTTTATTGTTCTACACTAACGAAAAGTTTAAATACTCTTACCACTAAATCTAATAATGGGTGATAATAATGACTAAAAAAAGACCAATATCAATATATCTTGATAAAGTAGAAAGAAAATTTTTAGATAAATTAAAAGACGAAAGAACTGAATATTCGCATTTGGATATAGATCAAATAGCTCATCTGGAATTAAAAACACAACTTTTAAATAATTTCAGAAAAAAGAAAACAATTCCGGGCCTGTAGCTCAGTCTGGTTAGAGCGCTGGTCTTATATGACTACGCTTTAAACAAAAAGCAACTAAGACAGCCAGAAGTCGCGAGTTCAAATCTCGCCAGGCCCACTTTATATTATCCCAATAAATAATATTTTTATTTTTCTCACTATGATAGCCCAACTAAAAGAGGAATTACAGAAACAAGCAAACCCTGAACAGGCAAAGATTTTAAAGAGATTCTTTAAAACAGGAAAAGGCCAATACGGGGAAGGGGATGTTTTTCTGGGCATCAAAGTGCCAATTCAAAGAGCAATAGCTAAAAAATACACTAAAAGTTCACTAGAACAATTACAGGAGCTCCTAAACACTAATATTCATGAGTACAGATTTACTTCATTAGTTATTTTAATCAACAAATATAATAATTCAGATGAACAAGGAAAAAAAGAAGTCTATGAATTTTATATTCAAAATATAAAAAACATAAACAACTGGGATCTAGTGGATATCTCATGCCCAAACATTATTGGAGATTATTTATTAGAGAAAGATAAAACAATTTTATATGATTTTGCTAAATCAGCTCATTTATGGACAAAAAGGATTGCAATAATCTCAACACTAAGATTCATCAAAAACAATCAGTTTGAGGACACACTAAACATAGCCGAGATACTGTTAAAAGACAAACACGATCTGCTCCACAAAGCAGTTGGATGGATGTTAAGAGAAGTAGGTAAAAAAAATCAAAAAGCAGAGGAAGCATTTTTAGATAGATACTATAGACAGATGCCAAGAACAATGTTAAGATACTCAATTGAACGATTTAGCGAGGAAAAAAAGAAATATTATATGAAAAAATAGATATATTTAAAAATAAATCAATAAACCCACACTAACACGCCCCGTTGGTGTAGTCCGGTCAATCATTCCAGATTTTCGATCTGAAGACCCGGGTTCAAATCCCGGACGGGGCACTAATTATAATGATTCGAAGTTCTAACATCGGAAATTTCTGTTAACTTCTTTTCCCATACGTAGTGTGGGAAAATTTCGTCCGAAACGTTTTTTCGGGAGCGTTCTATTCAATAAGCGAATGTGATATATCAAGAACAAGAATCAAAGAACAATAAAACCGTTATAAAGAAAACAACCAAATTGTTTTTTCATTGTAATAATCTTCAATCTTTATTCCATATTCATTATCTTTATCTCCAATAGTTATATTTATTGAAAGTTCATCTTGGGGAATATTCTCAAACATTACTTCACCATTTTCATCGGTGAGTTTTGTTTTCAGTTTCTTTGAGTTTTTATTAATTCTTACTTCAATCTCTTCCTTAGGGATTCTGAATAAATTCACTATCTTGACTTTTAAGAATGCTTTATCTTTGATTTTATTAAATTCTGTTTGGATATTCTTGGTTGAATATTTATTAGGAATATCCTCAACAAACTCATCGATATTCTCAATTATTTTATTTCCCTCTTTCGGATTTTTTTTTAATAAATCTATATACCTATTATATAAAATGAGTAATATTTTATCAGGTTTGATATTTACAAGTGAGTTACTAAATAAACTTGTAAAATGGCTATTTAAGTTACCTGGTTCAGGAAGTTCTGCTTCAAATTCTTTAATTTTATCAAAATTGTCATTTACGATTGATTTCAATGAGTTTTTATCCTTAATTAATTCTTTAATCTCTTCAATTTCAGATAATTGCTTTTTTGATGATAATTCTTTGTATCCTAATTCATTGCATGAATTCAAGAAAGAATCCAAATCTCTTTTTATATTTAAAAACTGATCAACGTTTGTTTTCATAGCTTTAACATATTCCCTTGAAATTGTTTTGAACATAGATGAGAATTCTTTTTCTAATCCTGAAGCATCTCTAATATCTTTATTTAGCCCTATTTTTGAATCAGATAAATTTGTTCCGTATCTTTGAAGTGTTTTAATTTCAGAATTAATCAAAGGGATAACCTTTTTACTTAATCTGAATTTTCTGAGTTTAGGGGTCAAAATTTCTTCTCCAAACCAATCATCAACTTCTTTACAATATTTTTCGATTTGTTCTTCAACATCACTTCTCGCACCATAATCAAAATAGCAAAAAGTTGATGCGTCAAAAGTTTCATTCAGTAATTCAATCACTTTACTTTTTGAAGGATTTGAATTAAATTGGTCTCTTAACCCACCAATCCAGAAAGATAATCGTGGAATAAATTCGGAATCATCACCCTTTGAAGTAATTACATATGCTCTCCAGTTAGATTCGATACCCAAAACCCACTCATGAACTAAGACTTTTTGAGGATGAGAACTACCCACTAAACTAACCAATTTATGTAAATGATTTGCAACAACATGAGTAAAAAATTCTGAATAATCCTTCATTTTGTTTATAAAGATTGAATGAAATTAATAAAGATTATGTTTTTAAAGGTAGTAAGGTTTTTTTTGCCCCTTTTTAGTCTTAACCCACGAAAAAATGGAATTTAACATCGGATCCTTGTTAAGCGAGGATGTAACGTGATCTACTGAACGAAGTGAAGGAGAAGTTCAATCAGTGCCAAAAAGCTAAAAATTCCATTTCACAAACTTCCAGAATATTCCTTGAAGAATTGCTAACCCCAATAAAATAGGTCCTACTGTTCCCCAATTACCTGCAAATGAAAAGATCAACAATACAATAGTAATTGGTAATGATATTGATAATATTTGTTTTAAACTATGCATAATATGCTCATCATATTAGATTAACTATTTAAATTTTTTGGCACTGATTGAATTGCACCTAACAATACTCAAACTAAAAATAATAGAAATAGACAAAAATAAATGTGATAGATGTGGTTTATGTGTTTCAAACTGAAATGTCTTAAGCGAAAAATAGGCATAAATAGCATATTTATTCCTTAAAATACCTTATAGAACCATAAAAAAAGGAAACACTTAAAAAGGGCAAAATTTTTCTGCTCACTATCAGAGAATATTAGTGTTTGTCATTTTTAAATTAGATCTTGACAAGCTTTTTCTGATAAACCATAATGAGGTAAAAATGAAAGGAACAGTTAAATTTTTTAACGATATGAAAGGCTTTGGATTCATTGCCGCTGATGACGGAAAAGAATATTTCGTACACCAAACAGGACTTCAAGAAGGAGTTAATTTAAACGAAAACGACGTAGTCGAGTTTGATGTAGAAGACGGCGATAGAGGACCAAAAGCAACTAATGTATCAAAAGCAGAATAGTTGAGGAATTCTATGTCTATTAAAAAAGGTAGTAAAGTTAAGATTGATTACACAGGCACATTAGATGACGGTAAAATATTTGATTCATCTGAAAAGCATGGCCAACCACTAGAATTTGAGGTAGGTTCAGGTAAAATCATTCCTGGTTTAGATAAAGCTCTAATCGGAATGAAAAAAGATGAAGAAAAAGAAATTACAGTGAAACCAGAGGAAGCATACGGTGAACGCAACGAACAATTTATCAAGAAAATACCAAGGAAACAAGTACCTGCTGATCAGGAACCAAAACCTGGAATGGTATTAGGATTGAAATCTCCAGATGGGAGACAATTTCCAGCAATAATTACAAAAGTAGATGATGAAGAATTAACAATTGATTTAAATCATCCTTTAGCAGGAAAAACGTTGACTTTCAAGATTAAAGTTGTTGATATAAGTGCTTAATATTACTAGTAAATTTTTTCTTTTTCTTTTTTTTATTTTTTTTAATTAAACTAATCATACTTACATTATTTTAATTGTTTATTTAATGACCTAAATTTTATATACTAATAGATTTAATGGGAGTAATATGTATGGGATATTAGTGTTAGGAGATAGTATTTCTTATGGTAGGGGAGAATTTCTAAACTTAGGATGGGCAGGAAGACTAAAAAAAGATTTTGAATCCAAGGATCCTTATAATTGTTTATTTAATTTAGGAATACCTGGAGACACTTCAACAACCCTACTAAATAGATTTGAAATAGAAATTAGCTCAAGAATAAGACCTATTTATCCAGGAGATAAATTTATTATTATGATCGCTGTAGGGGTAAATGATTCTAGGGGAATAAATTCTCCAACAAATAATCAAACAAAAAAAGAGGAATTCAAAAAAAATATAACTGAATTAATCAAAATAGCAAAAGAATACACTAAAAATGTAATTATTTTGGGTTTAACACCTGTTGATGAAACAATTACAAATCCTTTTGAAGATACTTATTTTTTAAATGATATAATCCATGAATACAATAAAATACTAGAAGAATCAACAAAAAATAAAGCAGTTTTCATAGATTTATTTGATGAATTAATAAAATTAGATTACAAAGAATTGTTAGCAGATGGACTTCACCCCAACAAAGAAGGGTATGAAAAAATATATCAAATAATCAAAAATTCATTAGTTCTATAAAATGATAGATAAATATAGTGTTTATTCTAAAAATATTGTAGCTATTGATAGATTAACAGTTAAAATTTACAAAGAATTTCAAGAAAAAAACAAGGATTTACTAATACAAAATCCACAAGAATATTGGAGACAAGCATCCAGGTACAAAGAAGACAAATTAATAAAAATTCTATATAATCTTAAACAATAATTATTTAAGATAGTTTTAGATCTCTTTGTATTGAATTTTTTGATTATAAATTCTTCGAAAATATTCCTGATAACACTATGTTGAGTTATTATAGACTTATTTCAATGGTTAAAACCACAACTTTTTTAAATGATTACTAAATCCAAAAGATATCATGAAAAGAAGTTCAAGAAGGTGGAAAAAACAAAGACAAATGCGTTGGAAATGGCAACGTAAAAGAATGAAGAAGGAAAAAAGGAGAAGACAGAAGAAATAACCATTTTAAAAGCATAAATTTTCACAAGAAAACTTGGTCTCAAGGGTTGTTGTATTATATTCGATAACAAAAAAGAAAAATTTATAACAAGAAGATTAAAAAATTCGTCTTCAAGCCATAAAGTTTTCAAAAAAGAAAACTTTATAAATGAACCAAAACTTTTCAATTACGATCACATCAACTCCAAATTCTCAATTTTAACAGTTGGGATATCTTATTTTCATTTATATGTGCACTTGATATAACTATCTAGTGTGAATTAGTGTTGTTTGTTAGTGCAGAAACCTAACTAAAACTATAAGTATAAATTCTTGCGAACCAATTTCCGTTGATCCTGCGGAAGATCGCTGCTATTAGGATTCGATTAAGCCATGCGAGTTCAGGCTCCTTCGGGAACCGGCAAAATGCTCAGTAACACGTCGATAATCTGCCCTTAGGTCGGGAATAACCTTGGGAAACTGAGGATAATACCTGATATGGAATTATTTCTGGAATGATTTTTTCTTTAAAGATTACGCCTAAGGATGAGTCGGCGACGGATTAGGCTGTTGGCGGGGTAATGGCCCACCAAACCAACGATCCGTAGGGGCCCTGAGAGGGGTAGCCTCGAGAAGGACACTGAGATAATGGTCCTAGCCCCACGGGGTGCAGCAGGCGCGAAACCTTTACAATGCACGAAAGTGTGATAAGGGAATCCTAAGTGCTAATGTTTTGCATTGGCTTTTTTCTAGGGTAAATACCTAGGAGAATAAGTGGTGGGTAAGACTGGTGCCAGCCGCCGCGGTAATACCAGCGCCACAAGTGGGGATCATAATTATTGGGCCTAAAGCGTCCGTAGCTGGTCTGACAAATCTTTTGTGAAATCGTGGAGCTTAACTTCACGGCATGCAGAAGACACTATTAGACTTGGAACCGGGAGAAGTCAAAGGAATTTTAGGGGGAGCGGTAAAATGCTATAATCCCTGAAGGACCACCGATAGCGAAGGCATTTGACTAGAACGGATTCGACAGTGAGGGACGAAAGCCAGGGGAGCGAACCGGATTAGATACCCGAGTAGTCCTGGCCGTAAACGCTGCGAGCTAGGTGTTGCATATTCTTCGGGAATATGCAGTATCGAAGCGAAGGTGATAAGCTCGCCGCCTGGGAAGTATAGTCGCAAGGCCGAAACTTAAAGGAATTGGCGGGGGAGCACTACAAGGGGTGCGGCGTGCGGTTCAATCTAATTCAACGCAGAGAATCTCACCAGGAACGACGGCAGAATGAAAGTCAGGCTGAAGACCTTACTTGACAAGCCGAGAGGTGGTGCATGGCCGCCGTCAGCTCGTGCCGCGAGGTGTCCTCTTAAGTGAGGTAACGAGCGAGACCTGCACTCACAATTGCCATCAACTCTTTTTAGAGGATTGGGCACATTGTGAGGACTGCCTTGGAAACAAGGAGGAAGGTGCAGGCTACGGTAGGTCTGTATGCCCCGAATTCCCTGGGCTACACGCGCGCAACAATGATAGAGACAATGGGATACAACTCCGAAAGGAGAAGTTAATCCTCTAAACCCTATCCTAGTACAGATCGAGGGCTGTAACTCGCCCTCGTGACGATGGAATCCCTAGTAATCGGAAGTCAACATCTTCCGGTGAATATGTCCCTGTTCCTTGCACACACCGCCCGTCAAATCACCCGAGCAGGGTTTGGGTGAGGCACAACTTTTTGGTTATGTCGAACCTAAGCTCAGTGAGGTGGATTAAGTCGTCACAAGGTAACCGTAGGGGAACCTGCGGTTGGATCACCTCCTTTTTTCTTTTAATAAACTAAAAGAAAATTTAACAGAAGAATTTATTTTTCTGGTGATTTTTTTCAATTTACTGAAAAAAAGCTTACAGAAGAATTCGCTTTTCTGGTGATTAAATGCTTAAAGAAAACTTGTTTTCTTTTTGTTTTAACATCACACTTATCGAATCTAACAAACAACACTTTTTTTTATTTTTTCATATTTATTTGGGCTAAAAATATATTTACGGGCCCGTAGCTCAGCGGTAGAGCATCGCCCTTGCAAGGCGGAGGCCTCGGGTTCAAATCCCGACGGGTCCATTTATTATAATTAATTGCTTTACCCATTTACAATCATTTAGTTATATGATTTAATATCCAGTTGTAACTCAACAGGATATGAAGGTTAGTTAATTTATATTGACTTTGCTTAATTATATTAACCATGATACCATACATAAGAAGATTATACCTACGCTATTAGGTGGATGACTAGGCTCTAGACGCCGATGAAGGACGTGACAAGCTACGTTATGCTCCGGCGAGTAGCATGTATACTTTGAACCGGAGATTTCCGAATGTGACTTCACATCAATACCGAAAGGTAAGGGAACGCAGGGAATTGAAACATCTTAGTACCTGCAGGAAAAGAAATCAATAGAGATTCTGTAAGTAAGAGCGACTGAAAGCAGAATAGGGCAAACCGAATCCCTTGTAGTAATATAAGGGAAATGTGGTGTTATAGGACTGCTTTTTCGTCCTAACTTGAACACTCAAACTTTTTTGGAACAAAAGACCATAGAGGGTGATAGTCCCGTAGAGGAATTCAAGAGGATTTAGCAGTATCCTGAGTATTGTTTCTTGGATATGAAGCAAGAATTTGGGAGGCATCAACTTCCAACCCTAAATACGTATAGAGTCCGATAGCGCATTAGTACCGTGAGGGAAAGTTGAAAAGAACCCTTGACGGGGTGTTAAAAGAACCTGAAACCTAATAGTTATAGTGGGGTACGGCTCTTAGGAGTTGTACCGTGCGTTTTGAATAACGTGCCAGGGAGTGTATGTATGTGGCAAGGATAATTCCTAGAAGGAAGCATCCTAAGGGAAACCAACAAGCCCGCAGTTTTACGAGGGGCGAGGTGTGAAAGCGCCTGTAGTCATATGGATACAACCCGAAGCCGGTCGATCTAATCCTGGGTAAGGTGAAGCAGAGGTAATACTTTGTGGAGGCCTGAAGAGGTGCTACGAGCAAGTGTTCTTCTAACCTGGGATTAGGGGTGAAAAGCCAATCGAGACCGGTAATAGCTGGTTCCTGCCAAAGTTGGCCGTAGTCAAGTCTCAGTGGAGATAGCTATAATTGTAGAGCTACGGATTAGGGATTTTGGGGCTTAACCGCCTCGGTCTCTTCTCCAACTCCGAATGTTTTAGCGTCGTAGAAGCTGGGAAACGGGGGCGCGGGGTAAGCTTGCGTCCCGAGAGGGGAACAACCCAGACCAAAGTTAAGGTCCCAAAATACTGGTTAAGTGTTAAAGGGTGAAAGGTGTTTGTAGCCTAAGACAGTGAGGAGGTTGGCTTAGAAGCAGCCATCCTTTAAAAAGTGCGTAACAGCTTACTTATCAAGGTTGCAAGCCCTGAAGATGGACGGGGCTAAATCAGTTACCGATACTTTGGATTTTGAAAAAAATGGTAGGCAGGCGTTCTACTAGGACAGAAGCTGTTCTGTGAAGAACAGTGGACCTGGTAGGAATGAAAATCCTGGCGGTAGTAGGATCAAAGCAGTGTGAGAATCACTGTCACCGAAAGGGCAAGGGTTCCTTGACAATACAGATTAGTCAAGGGTTAGTTAATCCTAACTCAACTCATAATTCGTAGTTGGGGAAAGGGAAACAGGTTAATATTCCTGTACTATTTGTGTATGCGTGGCAACACAAGCCTGATTTTTGACGGTTCGGGCTAGGCTGACATACTTTGTCTAGTGTGTTAATAAGAGTAAATCAAGGGAGTGCTGTAATGGCGAGAATTTGATTAAATCTTAGAATAGTAGTTCGTATGAATTATTCAGCTGATGCCTGGATTCACTGAAAAGAGAATCAGGAAAGATCACAAATATTTATACCCAGAACCGGCACAGGTGCCCCTAGGTGAGAAACCTAAGGTGTGAAGGTGTAATCTAGTTAAGGGAATTCGGCAAATTGGCCCCGTAGCTTCGGTTTAAGGGGTCCCTGCGCTTGTATCTGTATAGATGCGACTGCAGGGTGCAATTACCAAGATGGTTCGACTGTTTAACAAAAACTTAACTAACTGCAAAGCCGTGAGGCCTAGTATAGTTGGTGATGTCTGCCCAGTGTCAGTACTTTAAACTCCTGTTCAAGGGAGCGAAGAGCTGGTAAACGGCGGGGGTAACTATAACTCTCTTAAGGTAGCGTAATACCTTGCCGATTAAATGTCGGCTTGCATGAATGGCATAACGAAATCGTCACTGTCCCTAACTAGAATCCTCCGAACACTCTTTACTGGTGCAAAGGCCAGTGATCTTCAGTGGGAAGTGAAGACCCCGTGAAACTTTACTGTAGCCTGTGGTTGCGGTGTGAGTTTTGTTGTATAGCGTAAGTGGGAGTCGTTAAAACTTGATCGCAAGATTAAGCGTAGACGTCCATGTAACACCACTCTTCAGAATTTACATTGCTTACTCGCATTGCGAGGACACCTATTGGTGGACAGTTTGGCTGGGGTGGCACTCTGCTGAAAAGATATCAGCAGAGCCCAAAGGTTGACTCAACCGGGTCAGAAATCCGGTGTAGAGTGCAAAGGCAAAAGTCAGCCTGATTGGAATCCCAATAAGACGGATTCCAAGAGCGAAAGCTTGGCTTAGCGAACCCCTGTACCTCCTTGATGGGGGTCAGGGATGACCGAAAAGTTACTCCGGGGATAACAGAGTTGTCGCGCCCGAGAGCTCAAATCGACGGCGCGGCTTGCTACATCGATGTCGGCTCTTCCTAACCTGGACGTGCAGAAGCGTCCAAGGGTGGGGGTGTTCACCCATTAAAAGGGATCGTGAGCTGGGTTCAGAACGTTGTGAGACAGTTTGTTTAATATCTACTGAAGATGTTTGGTGTCTGATAGGAAGGAAGCGATAGTACGAGAGGAACTTGCTTTCGGAGCCTCTGGTGTATCAGTTGTCTGACAAGGCATGCTGAGCAGCTACGCTCTAAGGGATAAGTGCTGAAAGCATCTAAGCACGAAGCCTGCCCAGAAAAGAGACACTAGGATACTCGCAAAACACGAGTTTGATAGGGTTGTGGTGTAAGTACCAAGGCAACGAGGTATTCAGCCAGCAACTACTAATAATCCGATTTAATCTTCTTATGTATGGTTTTTTTTATTTTTTAAATTTTTTTCTTTTAAAAAATGAAAACCTTAAGACGATAGTCTATTGTTTTTCTTTTTTAGAAATAAAAAATTGATTATACTATAGCCTAT
Organism: Candidatus Woesearchaeota archaeon; assembly: GCA_016784165.1. Taxonomy (GTDB): domain Archaea; phylum Nanobdellota; class Nanobdellia; order Woesearchaeales; family BS150m-G63; genus BS150m-G63. The sequence continues at coordinate 7,140 of JADHVD010000009.1, read as the reverse complement.
ATTTTATTAAAAAACCAATATTATAGATGATAGTCTATTCTTTTAATAAAAATTAAACCAAAAGACTTATAAATGCCCCCCTGATAATAATAATATATTAATTTTTAGATTGTATTATAATTTTAAAAAATTATTACAAATTCTATTTAAAATATAAAGAAAATATAACATAAAGATTAGTAGGAGGTACTAGAATGAGTTATAAAAATATAAATAATGTTAAAAATGAAATTGTAGAATTAAAAAAACGAGATTTTTCAGGAACAATGTATGATCAAAATAAAACTGATGACCTATTTAAAAATATTAAAGAAACATATTCTCAAATACAAGAATCTGCTGACCATATTAAAAAAAAATATTTGAGTGAACCTAAATACTTAAATGGTGCAGGAGAAACTATTAAATGTATTATTTCAGGAGAATTAATGGAATCTGATTTAGAACTTAAATTAGATTAATTTTATTTTTTTATTTTTAATTATTTAAACCCAAAACTTAAAGGTATAATCTTATTATTAAAGAATCATTTTTCTATATTAAATGTTTTAATATAAAGGTGATCTTTTTTTGCTTTTAGAACAACTTCTTCTTTTTCACCAAATTGAGTTATATTAGTGATTATTTCTGGGAGTAATAATCTATTCCCCCTTAAATCTAAATTTGTAATAACTTGTTTCACTTCATCTTTACTTGTTTTTATTCCAACTTCTTCTAAAATTTGATTAGCTTTAGTAGATTTTTTATTTTCAATAAATTCTTTTGTTTTTAAATAAAGTGCTTTTGCAATTTTATCTGCAATATCCATATTTGTTGCTTTAGTTATTCCTTGCAATCCTGGAGAAAGATTAGCTTCAATAATTAAAGGCCCTTTATGGCTACTTAATATATCAACTGCGCAGATGTCTGCACCAAGTACTTTTGCTGTTTCAATTGTTATTTTTTTTGTTTGTGTATCTAACTCAACTTTTTCCCCTGAACCCCCTTGATGAATATTCGAACGTTTTTCTCCTGTTTCTGCTTTTCTTTCCATTGCTGCAATAACTTTCCCCTTAACAACAATCGCTCTTATATCTACTCCATCTGTTTCGATATATTCTTGAATTATGAAGGGTTGTTTTAGTGATTGTAATGCATCTAAAACAGAAGATGCTCCTGCATAAGAATCTGCAACCATCACACCTTTACCTTGTGTGCCTTGTGGAAATTTCATTATTATTGGATAATTAACTTTTTTTAATATAGCTTTAGCTGCATTTACTGTTGCACTCAAATAAGTAGTAGGCATTGGTATATCGTGTTTTTGTAAAACTAAATGTGTTAGAAGTTTATCGTGCACTACACTGAAAGAATCTTGTTCTATTGGCATATAACATTTATCATAAAGAATTGATGTTATTGAACGCAATAAAGCAGAATATCTAAAAGACCCTTTTCCAAAAATGCAATCATATTCTTCTAAATGTTCTCCTTTATAAAAAACACCATAATTTTTTGAACCAAGACTGACTTCTATCTCCCTAATATCTAGCTCATCTACTTGATCAAAATATTTCCTCATAGCTTCAGCTGTCCATTTTGAACTCGTGCTCCCTAAACTTATTAATGCTGCCTTCATTTTTGTGATGGGTCTATCAGAAATCCATTGTTTTTCATTGTGTTTGCGCCAATAAGTACTTTATATTTCATATGTTTTCTGTCTGCTAAAGTGAAATTAGTGTCCATTACTATGTCTGCTATTTTGAGTTTAGCTTTTATTATTGGTCTTAATGAATTTCCGTGTGCTGATTTTATCAACTTTGTCATGATTATTGGCCCTAATTTAAGTTCTGATGCCAATCTTGTATCTATTGAGCTTCTTGTGGCTCCTGTATCTATCTTTGCCATCAATGTTTTTTCATTACTTTTTCTCCCATAAATAGTCACTTCTTCTATTAAATGGATTATCTTTTTGTTCTTTAATTCCACCATCTTTTCTGTACAAATTAAATTGATTTATAAAACTTATTGTTTTAAAGTATTTAAGATATCTATTGTTTTTTCTTTTCCTATCTCTAATATAAAAGGCGCTAATTTTGGCCCTTTTTGTTTATTTATTAGAATTTTGTATGCTACTTGAAAAAATTCTTTAGATTCTAATTCTAATGATTTTGAGATATTGTAAAATTCTTCAAATAAACTTTTTTCATCAAATTTTTTGTTTTTTAGTGAGTTTGAGAGTTTGATTAAGGCTTGTTTTTCGTTTTCTTTTAATTGGCTGATTATTTTTTTAGATGGATTTTCTTGAAGTTTGAATTTCATATCTTCAGGTGCATATTTTTTTAGCCAGTTGATTGCGCAGTTTGCTCTTGTTGTTATTTTTTCTTTATCTTCTTTTGATTGGGGGTTGTAATAGTTAATGATTTTTTTTAAGTCATTGTTGTAAATTTGTACTATATTTGTTAAATGGCGAAAAGAGGGTTGTATGGATATTTTTTTTAGTGGTTTATTGATTGCTGAAAGTTCATATATTCTTTTTTGTTGTGCAAATTCTTTATCATTTTTTGCTTCTTGCTTTTTGTAATAAATTCTTTCGCACTTATCAAAATCTTCATAAAGTTTCAATACATCTAAATCAAAACTTATTGCAAATTCAGATCCTGGCCTTGTTCCTGCAAATAACCAACGAACTATCATAGGTTCATAAATTTCTAAACAATCTCTAAGTGTGATTACATTTCCCAAAGAAGATGATATTTTGCCCCCTGCACCTTTGATACTAATAAAATTATACATCAAGTAACTTGGAGCTGTTCCTTTGAACAATTTGACTATTTCTTTTGCTGTGCTAAAAGACCCTCCTGTGGTTGAGTGGTCTTTTCCACCTGGTTCAAAATCTACTTCTTCATAAGCCCAACGCATTGGCCAATCAATTCTCCAAGGAAGTTTTAAGAAATCTGCTTTGTTTAGGTTAATGTTTATTGTTGTATTGCAATCTTTACAATCCATTTTTAAGGTATCTTTATTATCATAATTAGAAAACTTAAGATTATCTTTTCCACATTCAGGGCAAAAACCTGTAATAGGTAACCAATCTTTTGGTAAAGGTTCTTTACGAAATTCGTTGAGTATTTCTTTTATTTTATCAGTGCTTTTTAATGCTATTTTTATTTCTTTAATATAATCCCCTTTTCTGTATTTTTTAGCCTGATAGATATATTCTGGAAAGATTCCTACTTTTGCGACATCTTGTTCAACATCTAATTCGTGGTGTCTTGCATAACTAGATTCTGTTTCAAAAGGGTCTGGAATATCAATGATTGGTTTTCTTAAGTGTTTCTTTAGCATATCTGGTTTTGGCATTCCTTTGGGAACTTTACGGAAAACATCATAATCATCCCAAGAGTAGATGAATCTTGCTCTCTTTTTTGCGTGTTTGAATGCTCTTGCTATGAGATCTACAGTCATTATTTCTCTAAAATTACCTATATGAACTACTCCTGAAGGAGTTATTCCTGCTGCAACAGTGTAAGAATTCTTATCTCCTTTATCGTGAATTACTCTTCTTACAATCTGGTCTGCCCAATGTATTGCTTCCATGTTAAGAAAGAGAGCGGATTAGTTTAAAAAAGTTATGGTTGATAGAGCCAAAGATGGTTTCCTTTATTGTTTTTAGTTTCATATAATTGATGTAGAACTAGAAGTTTAATCATGTGATTATTTCTTTATTTCGCATCCCCCAGTAGGAAGTGCTTTTATTATGTCATCCACGTGTGCTTTAAGTTTAATCTGTATGGATTTTGCGATTGCTGATTTTTTTTGTTTTCCTTGCTGAATTATTAAATAATCTTTAGAATATTTTTTTATTGCTGAAAGGGGTGCTGCCATTATTTTATTGTCTTTTAATCCAATTGCTAATTGGAGTTCTGACTTTATGTAATTCTTTTTTCCGTATATCATAAAAGCTCCTTTTGGCATGTATTCTCCTGCTTTAGTGGTTTTGGTTACTTGATCTGGGTTCACATAGAAAACATCTACAGTTGTGACTCCTAATTTCCATGCTTTTGAATAAGAAGCTGTTGCTGTTGCTGTTTCTTTTAGGGTGATTTCTTTAGGGGTTTTGTTTTCTGTTTGAATTACAAAAAATGGACTTCCAGAAATATCTGTGTGAAATACAATATCTTTTGGATTTGTGTGTTTTTTGATTACTATCTCATTTGAAGTTGCGTCTTTTCCACCAATTACTAAAAAACCTTCTGAACTGATAAACCAATGGAATTTTTCATACCATTCTTGTTTTTGGGGGATGGATTGTTGCTGTTTTTCCTGTTCTTTTGTTCTGTCTATTTTTTCTTTTTTCTTTTTGATTCTTTCTAGCGCTTTTAGTGTTTTTTCTAGTTTCTTTTTTGCTTTTTTTGAACGATTGAAATACACTTCTGCATTCTTTTCTACTGATTTTGTGATATCTAAGGTTATTCTTGTCATATTGGTTGGTATTGTTTAAAAGTATTTAAGGTTTTTTGTGTTGTTCGAAAGATTTTTATAGTGTTTATGTTTATAAAATAGTAATTATTTAAAAAATGAAAAAGGGTGTGAGCTGGATATTTGTATTTATGGTGTTAGTGAGTGTTGTTTCTGCTATAGATATACCTTGGCCTAGTGAGGTTCCTCTTGGAGAACCATTTCACACGATTCTTTATACTGATGAGATAAGACCAGCTAACAGTACTGTGATTAATATTGCGGGAGTTATATATGGAAATGGTTCTGGGATTTATGGATTGAATTTAACTAATCAATATTTTGGCGGGGATAATGTCTTTGATGGGGATATTACTACTTTTATCAATAATGTTGATGTTGGTGGGAATTTAAGTGTTAATGAAAGTTTAAATGTAAGTAATTATATTTATGTGGGCAGTTTGGTGGGTGATTATATTACTGTTGATAAAGATATTTTTACTTCTAATATGGGTGTTACGAATAACCTTAATGCAACCAATATTTATACAGAAGTCATCAATGTTACCAATATATTTAATGAAGAGTTAAATGCTGTTAATATTTATAGTCAGAATATCAGTGCTAATTATTATTGTGATAAAGATGGAACTGATTGTTATAATATAACTGAATTAGTTAGTGGAGATGTTTCTAGTCCTGGGTTGTTTGATGTTTTGGGAGTTGATGCTAATGCTAGTGATTTTGATGGGCAAACTACTTTTGGTGGGGCGATGAAATTGTTGGGTGATGTTGATTTTGAGGGAGATTATTTTACCAGGTGGTTTGGGGACAATTATATTGAAATTAATTATGATGTTGGAAATGATTTGTTTGCTATTCAGAGTAGTAAGAGTATTAGGATAAGTGGGGCTGGCAATACTAATCTTAGTAAATTAATCTTAAAGGCAAATGAGATTGATGTTGGGTTGATTTGTGGTGATGATGAAACACTGACTGGTAAAGATGGAGTGCTAACATGCACAGAAGATTTAGTGAATGACTCTGATAATATGATTGGTAATGAATATCCTACTGCTGGAACTGGAATATTAATTAATGAATCTACAAAAGTTAATGTGAATGAAAGTTGGTTAGATGATAACTATATTGGGCAGAATGAATATCCTAACTTAGATATTAACTCTACTAATGATTTAAATGATACTACAGAATTTGGTGGTGATGTTTCTGGAACTTATGATAATCTACAAGTGAAAGATAATAGCCATAACTTAAGTTGGGATAATATAACTGGGATTCCTTTAGATATTAAGGATGGAGATGATGATACTTGGTGGGGTTTGAATGAAGGTTATATCTATAACTCTTCAAACAGTTTAGACTTTAATGAGAGTATGTTGAATGCTACTATTGATGATAGGGCAGGAGATGTAACAGATGTCTGGGTGAATGAGAGTGGAGATACTATGACTGGCCCATTAAAGATTAGTGATTCAAATCTCTTCTTTACAACTAATGATAGGGGAATATTCTGGAGTAGTACAGTAAATACTGCAGAGCCCCATATTGAAACACATAGTACTGACCCAACAATATACATAAGTGCTGGAGCAAATAATCAAGAACCTATTCCAGGATCAAAAGTTTATTTAGAAGGTGAAACAACAGAAGTTTCTGGTAATTTAACTGTTGGAGGTAATATGGGTATTGGGAACGCTAATCCTCAAGCCCTTTTAACTCTTGATGATGGTGTAGACTCACGAATGTATTTTGATTTGCCAGACTGGTCTTATGGTACAATAAATGTTCGTAATGATGCCGATTCCGCTTCCAGAGATTTAGCATTACAAAATCAAGGCGGCAACGTCGGCATTGGGACTAGTAATGTTGCTGATAATAAGTTAGTGGTTCAGGGAGGAATTACGACTTCTGATGGAACAGATCAAGGAAAGATACATTTTAGACATGATAGAGATGACACCAAAATATATGAAAATGCAGATCATAAAATACATATAGATGCCCCCTCAGGTATTGATTTAAACATAGATTCTAACGGGAATAATAATGAAAAGTTGAGGATAATGAGTGGTACAACAGAAATAGCCTATATTCAAGAACCAGGTAATATGCAATTAGATGGAGATTTAACTGTTAGTGGTGGTGAAATTTTAACTCCTGATTCGGTAATGCCTAATATTGTTTTAAATTCTGTTGGTTCTGGAGATAATTGGAATAGTCAGGGTGCATATATTTCTATTGGTGAAAGTGGTGATCTTGGAGCGGCAGCCCTTCACATGACATATCGTGGAGACGGATATGGTTGGATTGGTTCTGGAGCAGTGAGTAATGCTGTACCTGGTGCTTCTTATTTAAGGTTTGATTATAATTCAGACAATATTTATACTCCAGATAATTTAAGAGTAGATGGTGAAATTCGCCAAGGTAGTTCTGATTATGGTGGTTATGAAATACAAACTGGAGGTCAAATTTATACTAATGATTATCTAGTAGCCATGGGGGGCGTTCATATTGGCGGTACTTCTGACCCCGGTACTGATAATTTAGTTGTTGATGGAAATATTTATTTATCAGAAGATATGGACCAAATTAGATTTACATATGGAGATGATGATTGGTATTGGATGTCAAAACCTGGCAGTGGTTTAGCTTTTGCTGTTTATTCCCCTAATGAAG
>JADHVD010000017.1 GCA_016784165.1 Candidatus Woesearchaeota archaeon | reverse complement strand
TTTGTGTTTCAACAGTTTAATTTAATCAATACATTAACTGCTTTAGAAAATGTGATGTTACCTATGACTTTTCAGGGTGTCGATGTTGAAAAACGAAGAAGTAGGGCTAAAAAATTATTGGAATTTCTTGAATTGAGGGGTAGGGTGAATCATAGACCTACTGAGATGAGTGGCGGTGAGCAACAAAGAGTTGCTATTGCAAGAGCGTTGGCTAATGATCCTGATATCTTACTTGCAGATGAACCTACTGGAAATCTCGATAGTAAAACTGGAAAATATATCATGGACTTATTGATTAAATTGAATAAAGAAAAAAAGAAAACAATAATTATGGTTACTCACGATGATAAATTAAGTAAATTTGCTGAAAAAGTTTATTATTTGAAGGATGGAAACATCCTTAATAGTTAGATTTATATATTCGGTAGTGCAGATATATAATAAAAAAGGTGAAATTAATGAAAAAAATACTTGTTTTGATGATGGTTTTTTTGTTTTTAGTTAGTGTTGGGTATGCAACACGTCCAGATAATGCTGCTATTAAAATAGATTCTTTGAAATATGAACCTTATCCTGTTGAAGCAGGACAATACTTTAAAGTATGGATAAAAGTGGAAAATTATGGAAATGAGGAAGCAGAAGATGCTACTTTTATTTTGGAGCCAAAGTTTCCTTTTTCTTTAGATTCAAATGAAGATGCTGAAAGAAATATTGGTCAGTTAGATGTTGCTGAAGAAGTTGTGCTTGAATATTTAATTAGGGTTGATGATAATGCTGTTGAAGGCGATAATGAAATTGATTTTAAATTTACAACAGATGGAATGGCTTGGGTTACACACACATTTGATATTTTTGTGAGAACTCATGATACTATGCTTAATGTACAAGATGTGAGCGTGAGTCCTTCTTCAGTCGATCCAGGGAAAATGGTTACTTTATCTATTAAGTTGAAGAATATGGCAGATTCTTTAATTAAAGATTTACGTGCAGATTTGGAGCTGACAAGAAGAGATGTTTTGAGCACAAGTGTTGAATACAGTGAATTACCTTTTACAACTGTTGGTTCTACTAATGTGTTAATGACAAAAAGCATTGGACCTCTTGAACAAAAAATATTTAATTTTAAATTACTTGTTGATCCTGATACAGAGCCAAAAGTGTATAGAGTTCCTTTGACACTTACTTATACTGATGAATTGGGTAACACCACTTATGAAGAAGAGAGTGTTGTTGCTATAACTGTTGCAATGGAGCCAGATATTATGATGAACTTAGACCATAAAGAGGTTTATCTGGTAAATTCTAAAGGAGATGTTTCCATAGGGGTTTATAATACTGGTATCGGCGATATTAAATTTGCGACTATCAAATTACTTGAAAGCGAAGATTATGAAATACTATCAAGTGCTTTGATGTATTTAGGTAATGTTGATAGTGATGATTATGAAACAGCGGATTTTACTATTTATGTTGAAGAAGAAAATCCTAAATTATTAGTTGAATTAAACTATGAAGATGAATTTAATAAAGAATATACAAAATCTGATGAGATATTACTCGATACATATTCGGATGAAGAAGCAAAGAAGTATGGATTTGTTAAAAGTAATGGTAAATTTACTATTTTTATTATTATATTGATATTAGTAGGTGGTGGATGGTTTTTATTCAAGAGATTTAAGAAGAAAAAACACCATTAATTTATAATGCTACTTGATTATTTTAATCTTGCCTTTAAAGGTATTAAACGACGTAAACTTAGATCTTGGTTAACTATGTTAGGTATATTTATAGGTATTTCTGCTATTGTTGCTTTGATTGGTTTGGGAGAAGGGTTAAGAGAGTCTATAAATTCACAGTTTGGTTTTTTGGGAACAGATCTTTTTGCTATTACGGCTTCAGGTGGTATGGGTCCTCCTGGTAGTGGTGTTGTTAATCCTTTGACAGATAAAGAATTGAATAGAATTAAAGGGGTGTTAGGGGTAGAAAAAGCAGCAGGAAGGATTCAAGAATCAGTTAAATTAATTTTTAATAAAAAGTCAAGTTTTACTTATGCTATAAGCATACCTGATGGAGAAGACAGAGAAGTAATAGAACATGCTTTGAGTATGAAAGTACAAGAAGGAAGACTTTTAGAAGATGGAGACAAGGATTTTGTTTTTTTAGGTGCAAGATATTCTGAAGATGATAATAAGTTTGGAAAAGCTATTGTTAAAGGATCTAAAATTGAAATACGAGGTAAAGAATTCAAAGTCATAGGAATAATGGAGAAAAAAGGCAACCTTATGATGGATTCTGCAATATTTATGAATGATGAGGATATTAGAGGGCTGGTTGACAGGCCAAAAAATGAATATGATTTAATTGGGGTTATATTTGATGAAAATAAAGGTGTAGTTAAAATAAAAGAAGATATTGAAGACCGATTAAGAAAAGTAAGAGATGTAAAAAAAGGAGAAGAAGATTTTAGTGTTGAAACTCCTGCTTCTATGTTGGAACAGGTTAATTCAATTATTCTTGGAATTCAAATATTTGTTTATATCATTGCAGGAATCTCTATTTTAGTGGGTGGTATAGGGATAATGAATACCATGTATACTGCAGTTGTTGAAAGAACAAAAGAAGTTGGAATAATGAAATCAATAGGGGCTAGGAATTCAACAATATTCACATTATTTTTTATTGAGTCTGGTTTTTTGGGAACTGTTGGTGGAATAATGGGAATTATAATAGGATATTCTATGGCAACAGGTCTTGCATTTATGGGTAGGATGGTTTTGGGAGTAAAAACCTTATATCCTCATTTTCCTTTGAGTTTGTTTATTGGAGCATTTTTATTTTCGTTTATACTTGGTTCATTTTTTGGAACACTTCCAGCAATACAGGCTTCAAAACTCAATCCAGTAGATGCATTGAGAAATATAAAATAAAGACTGTGGAATTTCGTAAAAAAACTAAACTCCACAGCGTTAGTAAAACTTTTAAGAATTAAAAAATTCTTAAAAGTTTCAATAAATTGTTAGCATAAAAAAGGATTAAAATGATAAAAGAAATATTGAAATATTCGATTTTAAATATTTGGCATAGAAAACTTAGAAGTTTTCTTTCAGTTCTTTCTATAGTCATAGGAATAATGGCTATAGTCGCACTATCCAGTTTTGGTATAGGTATCCAGGATTATATCGAAGATATGGCAAAAAAGATGGGCACTGATAAAGTGATGGTTATGCCTAGAGATTATATGAGTGCAGGGAGCGAAACTAATGTAGTTTTAAATGAGAATGATCTTGAATTTCTTGAAAAAATAAAAGGAGTAAATGAAGTTACAGGAATGAGGATGTCTATTGCTAAAATTAAATTCAAAAATTATCAAGAAATATACCCTTATGTTATGGGAATGTCTACTGATTCAAAAGCAAAGATATTGGTTGAGGAAATGTTTGCTGGTTATGGGGTGGGGGAAGGAAGAAATTTAGAGAAAGGAGATGTATTGAAAGTAGTGTTGGGGTATAATTACCTTGTCCCAGATAAGGCATTTAAAAAAGCGATTTCTGTAGGTGATAAGATTGAGATTAATGATGTTGAACTAAAGGTTGTTGGATTTTATGAAGAAATTGGAAATCCTGCAGATGATCTGAATGTGTATCTTTCATTAGAAGGGTATGAAGAGATATTTGGAAATGAAAATTATTTTTTTATTCTTTTAAGGGCAACCCCCAATCAAGATTCAGTAAAATTAGCAGATAGAGTAAAAGAAAAGTTTAGAAAACACAGAGATCAAAAAGAAGGCGAAGAAGATTTTTTTGTACAGACCTATGAAGAGATGATAGCGACGTATGGTGCGGTAACGGATATCTTGATTATAATACTTGTGTTAATAGCTTTAATTTCAGTATTTGTTGCTGCTGTGAATATAGCAAATACAATGTATACTTCTGTTTTAGAAAGAACTAAAGAAATTGGTGTTATGAAATCAATTGGGGCTAAGAATAAATTTATTTTATTTATTTTTGTGGTTGAATCAGGGATATTAGGATTAATTGGGGGCATTATAGGGGTTTATCTTGGTTATCTTGTTGCGAAGGGGGGCGGAATGATAGCCGCTTCACAAGGTCTTGCAATGTTAAAGCCCGCATTTCCTTTATGGTTAATGGGTGGAAGTTTATTGTTTGCTTTTTTGGTTGGGGCATTTTCTGGATTATTACCTGCAATAGGTGCTTCAAAGCAGAAACCTGTAGATTCATTGAGATATGAATAAAGATATAGTAAAGACTGTGGAATTTCGTAAAAAAAACGAAACTCCACAGTCTTTAGTAAAACCTTTAAGAATTAAAAAAATTCTTAAAAGTTTCAATAAAAAATGGTAAAAGAAGAATTAGATTATGGAACAAGAAAATCTAAAAGGGATAAAAAAGCTAAAAGGGAATACAGGGTGTATAAAGTTGGTGGAAAAGATAGGGTTAAGAAGAAAAATTAATTGTGTTTTTTCATTTGTTTTAGATATTTGTTTAATTTTATGGTGATTTCTTTTTTTAATTCATTAGGGAATATCTTAGGGTTTAATGATAGTATTTTTTTGTCCCAGTTGATGTCTGGCAGTTTTGTGAGTTTGCTTTTGAATATTCTTCCTGCTTTTTTTACTTCTGATTCTATGTTTTTTAATTCTTTTGAATTAAATTTTCTTATAGAAGGCATTTTAGTGATATTGTTTGCACCTGCTTTTAGTAGTGCTGAATAGTAATCTGTTTTATCAATCCATGCGCCTGCTATAATGTGTAGTTTTGGGAATTCTATTCTGGTTTTTGCTATCCATTTTGAAGCGTATTTTTTTGTTGGTGGGTTTTTGAAAGGAGTTCCTGGATGGGGGTTTAGTGTGTAAAATGTGACTTTTGATATTTTGTGTTGTTTTATGAATTGTTTTAGGTTCTGAAAATCTTTTATTGTTTCCCCTAAACCTAGAATTATTGTTATTGCTTTTTTTAGTTTTAATTCATCGCAGTGTTGGAATGTCTTTAGGATTGGTTGGAGGGTTTTGCTCGGGCATACTTTTTTTCTTAATTCCCAATTGACTGTTTCTATTGTTCCTGCATATCCTTTTGTAAATGGTTTGAACATTGTTAGTTCTTTTTTGTTTAGTGTGCCTATGTTTAACCACTGTTTTTCTTTTGTTATTGAGTGAATTGCTTTTATTAAGAAAAGTAGTTCTTTTTTGGTGTAGGATTGATAACCGCCAGAAATGAATTCTATTTTCCAGTTGAGTTCTTTTGAGATTAATGTTTCTGCCAGTATTGAAGAGAATGTTCTTTTAGCTTTTTTAGGGTCTTGTTTTGTTTGGTTTATTGACATGTAACAGAAAGTGCAATCTCCTAAACCACAGTACCAGCTAAAGAAGAGTGCTCTTTCGAAGTATGTTTCTTTATTGAAATGTTTTAGGTAAGTTTGGTTTGCTTTTTGTATTAAGTTCATTGTGATTGGATTGGTTTGGATGCTATAAAAAAGTTTGGGAAATATTTTCAAGAAATTTTCTTCAATTATCTTCTTTTATTATATTTTTAAAATAAGCCCCGGGAGGGACTCGAACCCTCAACCTCTGCTTTACGAGAGCAGTGCTCTAGCCAGTTGAGCTACCAGGGCGAGGATTATAATTTTTTAAGTATGTCTTCTTTTGTCTTATATTCTTTTTGACAGTTTTGACATACAGTGTGCTTTTTCCCTTTTTTGTCTTTTATGTAAGTACCTATTATTTTCTTTAAGAAACTCTCTTCAATCTTGTTTTTACATATTTCACATTTCATAATTGTGTATTATTAGAGAAGAATATATAAATTTTGTCAAAAAACTTATAAATCAGGTTAATTAGGTTAAAATTATGACTCGTATAGCTGTAGTTGAGAAAGAGAAATGTAGCCCAGGTAAATGTGGAGATTATTTTTGTTTTAGGTTGTGCCCTATTAACCGTAGCGGAGATGAGTGTATAGTTAAAGAAAATAAAAAAATAGTAATCCATGAAGAGTTATGTAATGGGTGTGGAATTTGTGCTAATAAGTGTCCTTTTGAAGCAATTTCTATTATTAATTTGCCAGAAGAGTTGACTAAACAACCAATTCATCAATACGGGCAGAATGGTTTTAGATTGTATAGTTTACCAGTCCCTATTTTTGGGAAAGTTGTAGGTATTTTGGGTAAAAATGGAATTGGAAAATCTACTGCTATCAAGATTTTGGCTGATGTTTTGAAGCCAAATTTAGGTGAGCTAGATGCAAAAGAAGTGGATTATGATAAATTGATTGAATTTTTTAAAGGAAGCGAGGCTCAAGGATTTTTTGAAAAAGTCAGGGACGGAAAAATAAAAGTTGCATATAAGCCACAACAAGTGGAATTGATTCCAAAACAAGCTAAAGGAAAAGTAAAAGAATTACTTAAAAAAGTTGATGAAATAGGGAAGTTTGATGAGATTGTTGAGAAATTGGAATTAGGGAAATTATTAGAGCATAAGATTGCAGATATTTCTGGTGGTGAATTGCAGAGAGTTGCCATTGCTGCGACTGTGTTGAAAAAAGCTAATGTATATATTTTTGACGAACCAAGTTCTTATTTGGATATAAAGCAGAGAATCAAAGTTAGTAGATTCATAAGAGAATTAGCTGATGAAAACACTGCCGTATTAGTTGTAGAGCACGATTTGATTATTTTAGATTATATGACTGATTTAATTCATCTAATGTATGGGAAAGAAGCATGTTATGGTATTATCTCTCAGCCAAAAAGCACAAGAACTGGGATAAATGTTTATCTTGAAGGATACTTAAAAGAGGAAAATATTAGATTTAGAAATTATAAGATATCATTTATGACTCGAACCGCTAAACAATTAGAAAAAGGAGTTAGATTGAGTTCTTGGAGTGGAATTAAAAAGAAATTAGGGAAATTTGAGTTAATCGCTGAAAAAGGTTTTGTGAATTCACATGATACTGTAGGTATTCTAGGAGAAAATGGAATAGGGAAAACAACTTTTGTTAAAGTGCTTGCTGAAGTGATTAAAACCGATGATGGAAAGGTGGAAGGTAAGATAAAGGTTGCTTACAAACCACAATATATAGAGAGTTCTAAAAAATTAGTGGTGGATTTGTTGAAAGAAGCTGTTAAAAAATATGAAGTTGAGTTGATTAGACCTTTAGGAATTAAACCTTTATTGACTAGACAATTGGATGAGCTTAGTGGGGGAGAGTTACAAAGAGTTTCTATTGCTTTTTGTTTATCTCAGGAAGCTGAGTTGTATTTGTTAGATGAGCCAAGTGCTTATTTAGATGTAGAGCAAAGATTGATTACTGCTAAAGTGATTAAAGATACCATGGATAAAAGGGGAACAAGCGCATTAGTTGTGGATCACGATTTACTTTTTGCTGATTATTTGAGTAATAATCTTTTAGTGTTTAGTGGAGAGCCTGCCATTAGTGGAAAAGTTGATGGACCATTTAGTATGGAAGATGGGATGAATTTCTTTTTGAGAGATTTAAAGATATCTATGAGGCGAGATAAAGAGAGTTGTAGACCTAGAATAAATAAACTTGGTTCTGTAATGGATAGAGAACAAAAAGGAAAAAATAAATTATATTATGTTTGATTGTAATTAATATTTTATTTATTTAGCTACAATCATTGTGCTTGTGAGTTTTATTTCTTTAATTGGCCTTATTTTGTCCATTACAAAAGCACTTAATCCTTCTGGCGAATCCATATTCACTTTAGCAATGACATCCCATTCACCAAATAAAATATGTGCTTCTTTTATTTCTGGTAATTCTAATATTTTATCTACAACTTTTTGTTCGTTTTCAGTTACACTTATTAATAAATATGCTAACATTTTATAGCACCCCCGTTGTTATAATGATAACATTTGGACTACTTAAACTTTTTTATTTATATTTAGTTAAATTAGTTAAACATAAAAAGATAAATTTATATTTTGATTCTCTTTTTTGAAATATATGGGAGAAAAATATAGGGTTCAAAAATTATTAAGTAGGTATGGGTATTGTTCTAGAAGAAAAGGGGAAGAATTGATAAAAGAAGGTAAAGTTAAAGTAAATGATAATACTATTTCTTTAGGGGACCAAGCAGGTGAAGAAGATAAAATTTTTGTAAATAATCAACTAATTAAAAAACAAAAAAACATTTATTTGATGTTTAATAAACCTGTTGGATGTGTAACTTCTTTGAAAGATCCTAAATATAAAACCGTAATGGCATATATAGATATTGTTGAACGGGTTTTTCCAATAGGTAGATTGGATTATAATACGTCTGGAATGTTGCTTTTAACAAATGATGGAGATTTTGCAAATAAGGTAATGCATCCTAGATATGAAATCAAAAAAACTTATGTAGTAAATTTACAAAATGCCCTTACAGAGAAACAAATATCTGAAATTAAAAATGGAATTGAATTAGAAGATGGTAAGACTAGTCCAGCAAAAATAAAAAGAATCTCTTATAATCTTTATGAAATAACTATTCACGAAGGGAAAAATAGGATAATAAGAAGAATGATGAAAACTTTGGGAATGGCTATAAAGACTTTAGAAAGGACAAGAATAGAAAATTTAGAATTAAAAGGATTAAAAATGGGTAAATATAAAGAATTAACAAAGGAACAAATTGATAGTATTTTAAAAAATTAAAGTTTAAATTATTATATCCTTCTTAAAAAAGTTAAAAATCCAGTGTGAGAGATTAAGGGGGTGATGGGTTTGGCTATTTTTCCTTTGAGGGCCCATTCTCTTTCTGATGTTTCTTTTGTTTTGATATGAACAAATTTTTCTGTTTTTACTGCTTTGTTTGTGAATTCTAGTGCCTGAGTTATCTGGGGAGTATATGCAACGAGAAAACCTCCTTGTTTTAGTGCTTTTATTGCATGTTTTATTGCTTTCCAAGGTTCTGGTAAATCAAGTGTGATGAGGTTTAAGTTTTTTTCATCTATACCTGTATAGATGTCTTTTATTTTTAATTTTATATTTTTGAGGTCTAAAAATTGGATATTTGTTTTCACTGTTTTAGCAAAATCTTCTCTAATTTCGTAAGCTATCACTGATTTTACTATGTGGGCAAGATAGCAAGAGAGTGCTCCAGAACCAGCACCAGCATCAAGTATTTTACTGTTTTGGTTTATTCCTGTTTCTGTGATTATTGCTCCAATGTCTTTTAGAGTTATTATTTGTGCGTTTCGTTTTATTTTTTGGTAGAGGTCGATAAATTCTGGTTTTAAGATAAAGAATTCTTCTCCTTTGTTTGTTTTTATTTTTCCTTTTGTTTTTTTTAAGTCTTTAGCTTTGATAAGGCCCTGTTTACAATGGAAATCTTTTAATGTGTCTTTTATTAAGAACTTTTTAGTGTTTGAGATAATAATTTTCATTTTTTTAATTTGACTCTTTTTAATAGAAGGCCTTCTTTAGTAACAGAATATACTATGAATCCTGTTTTTTTATTTATACCTAACTCTAGACGAATGTTTTTGGGGATTACTATTTGACCCCTTTTGTCGCATTGTACTAGTGTTGGATATTTAGCCATTTTTTCTTTTTTATTGTTTTTTGTCTTTCTGATTTTCAGAATTTTAATCTGAAAGTCAGTTTTGTTTTCTGAAATTCAGATTATTTTTCTGATTTACTGATTCATTATATTACTGAATCTACCACCTCTTTCTCCCATCCTACGCTCTGTAAGAGCTGTTTAACCTCATCAGCTGTCTTTCCCTGTGAAAGCTTGTAGTTGATGTATGCTTTCAGTTTTTCAGTGTCTTGATGAGGTTTATGAACATTGAATAATAGTAAATCTGTTATGCCTTCTGACCAACCTTGTTCTAAGAGTGATTGTCTGATTTCTTCTAGATTGTAACCTTCAGCATAAGAAGAGTTGATGTAACTCTCTACAGTGCTTAGAGTGCCTTCTAATTCTTTTGAGCCGTCTAATGCAACATCTAGAACTTCTTCTGGCCAACCTTGGATAATTAGGGTTTGTTTTATGTGATTTTTATCAAAACCATTAGCTAATCTTGTGCCTATATATTGTTTTAAGTCTTTGAATTTGTCTTCTTCAGTAGGTTGTTCTACTGGTTTTAGTGCTGGTTCAACTTTAGCTGGCTCTTTGATTTTTGGTTCTTCAATTGGTTTTTGTTCTGTTGAAGGTAATATAGGTTGTTCTACTGGTTTTAGTGTTGGTTCAATTTTAGCTGGCTTGATTTCTGGTTTCTTTGGTGGTAATAATCTACTCCTTAATACAAATCCAATTATTGCTATTAAAACAATAATCATTGCGATTAAATATGGGATTAAGTTGAGTGGGATCAGGCCAAATAATGGTTGTTCTAATTCTGGACATTTTGAGCATGGACCTCCACAATCTATATCATCTTCTCCTTGGTTTTGAATATTGTCAGAACAGGTTGGGCATGCTGAGCAAGGACCACCACAATCTACCTCTTTTTCCCCTTGATTATGTATTCCATCTGAGCATGTGGCTGTTACTGTACATGCTGAGCAAGGACCACCACAATCTATTCCCTCTTCTCCTTGGTTTTTGATGTTGTCTGAGCACGTTGTTGTTGGGCAAGTAGTATAACATGGTCCTCCACAATCAATCCCTACCTCGTTTTGATTTCTTATTCCATCATAACATGTTGGTCCAGCACACGCAGCACAAACACCACCACAATCAATTCCCAATTCATCTTGGTTCTTGAGTCCGTCAGTGCAGGTTTCAATGGTTTCCATGACTGTGCTTCCACTTAATCCATTTCCTCCTCCGCTTCCACCTGGGTCTCCACCTGGGTCTCCACCTGGGTCTTCATCTCCACTAATAGTTATGGTAATTGTTTCTGATCGTGTTGCTGTTTGTTCATATGTGTCTGTTACTGTGAGTGTGAAACTATATGTTCCTGAAGTAAGGTATTGGTGTGCATCAGTTATATCATCTATAGGATTACTTGAATTAGTAATTTCTAATGGAGTTCCCACTCCCCAATTTATTGTATAGGTAATATTATCCAGATAAGTGTAATCTAAGTTAGAATCATTATAATTAAAAGATAAAATATAATTATTATCTTGGCTTTCACTTTCAGTTAAGCTAAAAGAAGTTATTCTTGGAGGATAGTTAGTGATATTAGCTAAAGGTGTTGTGCCATTATTAGTGGTGTTCCAGAGTTCTTCATCATCTGCTGTATAAACTGCTCCGCTGTTGAGGAAATCATTAGTTATATTGGCATCTCGTAATATTAGATTACTAATTATTGAGTTTTCAATTGAGCTGTAATATAAGTCGGAATTAGATA
>JADHVD010000016.1 GCA_016784165.1 Candidatus Woesearchaeota archaeon | reverse complement strand
AGCTATGATAATTGCTGCTAAAGCGATAAATGCAGGATTCATGAATTACACCTCTATAATAATTATATAACAGTAATTATTGAATAAAAGATATATAAATGTTTCTCTGAGAGAGGTTTAGAGAGAAATATTTATATAGAGAGTAGGTAAAACAATAGAGGGGGATGAGAGTTGAGAGAAAAGAATTTTAAGATTATTGGATGGATTCTTGTTGCTATAGGTATTTTCTTTAATCCTTTTATCATTGAATGGTTATTTAGCCCAGATGGAAAGCTGGATTTTCTGTGGAAGTATATAGTTATTGCAATTCTAGATTGTCTGCTCATTGCAACAGGGATAATTGTTACAAAACCTCATCTTAGAAAACGGGTATTTAACAAAAATAGAATTTGGATAAAAGTACTGGCAATCATTATAATTATCATTATAATTATTATTGTCCTTGAAATTACTTGTCATGTCTTGTTAGAAAAAGAAAATATCAAGTTTATTAGTGATGGTGATTTTATTGTTGCCAACAAAGAGATGGGGTATGCAGCCATTCCAAGTATTTCTGTTAGAATGGCCAAACTTGTAGGAGATAAACTTGTTTACAATGCCACTTATTCTGTGGATGATAAAGGAAGGAGAGTTAATCAACACAATAATCAAGAACCACTAATTCTATTCGGAGGCTCTTTTGTTTCTGGTGATGGATTGGAAGATAATGAAACACTAAACCACTATTTATCAGAATTCCAGACATATGATGTTTACAATTACGCATTTTCTGGATATGGAACTCAGCATACGCTTGCCCATCTAGAAAGAGAAGATATTTTCTCAGAAATAAACAAAACAGGCGGAGTAGCAATATACATTTTCATTCCCAATCATATAAAAAGGGTTATTGGAGATATGTTTTGGTCCTATACATCATCGGTTTCACCCTATTATTATTTGGAAGATGAAGAAGTAATTAGAAAAGGAAGTTTTGAGACTGGAAGACCTTTAACCACGAAGTTTTACAAGACATTAATGTTTTCAAATATTATTAAGTTTCTGGATATACATGGTGAGGGAATTCCAAGGCACAAAAAGAAACACACATATTTAACATTTAAAATAATAGAGAAAAGCAAAAAAATATATGAAGAAAAGTTCGATGGAAAATTCTATGTTTTCTTTCATCCATTAGAACATAATCTAGCAAACTACAACACAATTTTTGCTGTTGAATTAAAAGAAATGTTGCAAGAGCATAATATTAGCTTTCTAGAATTTGATCTTGTCAATCAGGGAAATTATGAAGAGTTTCATATACCTAATGATCCGCATCCAAACACAAAACTAAATAAGATACTGGCTGAAAAAATCATTTTAGAACTTGAATAAATTATGATGGAAATCTTAGAAAAAAATGTCTAGGGATATTGTCTGCTTTTATGAGATTCTGAATTTTGTCTGCATATACGGCTGCTTTCTTTGGATTGTTGAATAAGAAAACATCCTGGATGTATCCCTGAGTGTAATGGGCTATAAGTTTCTCTCTAGAGATTATTTGGAAATTCACTCCATCAATATTTATAGTTACATTTTTCGAATCAAAATCTCTATATTGATAGTAAGTAAAAGAAATCTTTTTTTGTTCACTATAAACATCAAATCCTATATTTGTTTTTTTTACTTCAAAATTGTTTTTATACAATAAATTTTTAATAAGTTTCTTTGAATCCGATTTGAATATAATAAAATCGAAGTCATGCACGGCACACTTTTTATTCGTATAAAAAATGTATGCCAGACTTCCAAACAATACAGGTTTAATATGATAATGGTCTATAATAGCACTCATATGCTTGTAAAATAATAACAGCTTTCGAAAATCAGATTGGTTGGTTATTAAAAGAGACGAAGAACTGATTTTGTTTAAAACTTTATTTGCTTTGTTAATATGCGCACTCTTGATAAAAAAAAGTTTTGTCTTGAGAATACAACTTAAGATATTAATTTTTAGTATTGAAAGAAAACAACCAATTTTCCAAGCAGAATCTTTTGAAGCTACAACCGGTTTCCAAATAATTTTATCAGACCCTCTCTCGGATTCAATTCTCTTGTTGATATTTCTTATCATTCTGATAAATAAATAGACCAAGTTTAAAAAAATGTTTATTTTAAAGCAGCAAAATAATTATTTTCAGAATTATAAACTATTTTTTTAATGCATCTCAAAGCTGTACTATCAAAGTAGCAATAATAATTTTGTGATTCCAGAATTTCTTTTGCTTTGAAAATTCTTCTTTTGATTTCTGTTTGAGGTATTTTCTCTTTCATCTTGAAAGACTCGGTGTTTTCAATATCAGCATATTGGAACAAACCAATATTATCAAAATCTAATCTTTTAGCTAAATCAATGCTTTGCATGAATTCTTTCTTTGATTCAGATGGGAAACCAATTATAAAATGAGTATATATTTTAAGTTCTGGGTCTAACTCTCGCCATTTGAGAATCATTTTCGGAATATCTTTCAAATCAAAAGTATAATTTCTCTTCATAAGATTTATAATTCTGTCACTACCTGATTGTATGGGTATAAGCATTCCTGAGATTCTTTTTTCGGAAATAAGCTTAGTGAGAGTTGATTCATATTTTAGAGCCCATTTCGCATGAAAATCATTTATAAAAAATTTCGCTTTGTTGTTCTTATCTGTTGAAGATAAAGCACTCATCAAATCTGCAAAGGAAGAGTTTATATCCAGTCCGTACGCACCAGTATCTTCTGCATTGATAATGAAATCTGTTTGTCCTTTCTGTAGCAAATCAACAAATTCTTGTTTACATGATTCCAGAGATTTACTTCTAAGTTTTCCAGTCGCATTCTTGATAGAGCAGAAGGAACATGAACCTAGACAACCATGCGCAATTCTTATATGGGCTTTGTTAAGTTCTGAACTTTTTTCATTGATTAGAAAATTGCTATCTGAAACTTCTGAAATTTTAACTTTTGAATCTGGGAAAAATTTGTCCAGACCTTTGAGATTTGAAGGCAGAAGATTTAGATTTTTAAACTCTTCTTTAAATTTCTTAGGTATAATCTTTGGTAAACATCCCGAAACAATGAGATCACCTTTATATTTTTTCAAGTCATTTATTATTAATATATTTTCATTGATAACTTGTCTTTCAAAACCGCAGGTAAAAAAGAAAAGATAATCTGCCTCTGAAGGATTTTCATTTATCAAGATGTTATTTAGTTCTAAGAATCTGTGCAATCTAGAAGCATCCAAACCTCTGCGGCTACAAGCATTTGTCTTGATAAAAACCGAGATGTTTTCTGAAAGAGTCAATTTCTATGCATAAACTAAAAAAGCTTTATAAACTTTACCTTCCCCTATTCAGATGTAGGGGGTTAAATTCGACGGAATATGGATAAAAAATTATTTAATTTAAGCTTTGTAATGGCCATATCTGACTTTAAACTCAGAAACGAGGGTACATACCTGGGTTTTATTTGGTATTTACTTAATCCCATTCTGCTTTTCATAATTCTGCTTTTGATATTTCAGGATCGTTTAGGATCAGGAATTGAGAGTTATGGATTGTATCTTCTTATGGGAATAATTATGTTTAATTTTTTTCAGAAAACTTCTTTGGCTTCCACTAAGTCAATATTGAATAATGCCAGCATCATTAAATCTATAAAATTCCAAAGAAAATCCATAATTATATCTGTTGTTATCCAAAACATTTTAGAACATATATTTGAAATTATTATTTTTACGTTCGTAATGGTTCTATATAATCAATCTCCTTTGGGGATGATTTTTTATCCACTGATATTTATAGTATTCATCGTGTTCACTTACGGAGTATCGCTCATATTAGCATCTTTAACAATGTACTTTCATGATATTCATAACATGTGGAATTTTTTACTGAAACTATTGTGGTTCGCAACACCAATTTTTTATGGATTTGGAGGACAAACAAAACTTTTGATATTCAATCTTATCAACCCATTATATTACTTTATTAAACTATCTAGAGATATTGTAATCTATAATACTATGCCTCCACCGCACACAATATTTATTACGATAGGACTTGCACTAATATCTTTATTGATTGGAATAGTTGTTTACGATAAATTGGAAAAAAGATTTGCGGAGATGCTATGATTAATAACCTTATTGTTGAAAACGTTTCAAAAAGATTTATTGTCGGATCTAGAAGTGAAAAGAGTGTTTTATCTAAACTTCATTTTTTTATTTTTCGTAGAGAAAAAAAGAGATATTTCTGGGTTTTGAAAAATATTTCTTTTTCAGTTAAACCAGGAGAGATGATTGGTATAATTGGGAAAAACGGATCTGGAAAAAGCACTCTTATAAGAACTATCGCAGGAATCTATTCACAGGATAAGGGAACAATTAAGGTTAATGGAAACATAGCTTGTTTAGCAGGCCACAATAATGGTTTTAAAAACAGATTAACAATGAAAGACAACATACATCTGGTTTGTTCTTTATATGGTCTTAATCCTAAGGACATAGGAAGATATTTCACATCAATAGTTGAATTTTCTGAGTTGCGAGGATATGAAAATACTAAGCTGTACAAATTTTCTACAGGTATGATGACTAGACTTTCTTTCTCCATCATGCTGCACAGTATAAAAAAAATTAATCCAAAAGTTTTACTTTTAGATGAAGTTTTTTCTGCAGGCGACTTACAGTTTAAATTGAAATGCTTGGATATAATCAAACAGCTTTTGAAAAAAAATGTGAGTATCCTTATTGTAAGCCACCATCTCAAAACTATTTCTTATCATTGTAGCAGAGCTATATTAATGGACAAAGGCGAGATTATCAAGAATGATAAAACAAAGAAGGTCCTTGATTGGTATTTGAAAAAAGAAAAGCTAACTATTGATGGAAAAAGGATAAAAAAATGAAAATAGTAGAATTAGAAAAGTATCTGAAAAAAGTTCCGAATATGATCGGTAAGGAGAGAAGCAGACAACTCTACAATTTCATTAAAAAAACCAAACCCGACCAATGTTTGGAGCTCGGTTTTGCTCATGGCGCTACTAGCTGCTATATTGCTGCAGCGTTGGATGAAATCAAGCATGGACATTTAACATCTGTTGATTTGATTAGAGGGAAAGAGTGGCAGAAACCTTCGATTGAAGAATTATTATCAAAAGCGGGATTACAAAAGCATGTTACTGTTGTTAGAGAAAAATCTGGCTATAACTGGTTCTTAAAGAAAAAAATTGAAGAAAATTCGAAATCCTTCAGGTGCAAACCAATATATGATTTCTGCTTTATTGATGGTTCTAAAAACTGGACAATTGATGGCTTTGCCTTTTGCTTGGTTGACAAATTACTGAAATCTGACGGATGGATATTATTCGATGATTTATCTTGGTCATATGCAGTTCATAATAAGGAGAGAAAGTCAACTGATGGAGTTATGCATAGTTCCATGTCCCAAGAGGAATTAAATATTCCACACGTAAAAACTATTTTTGAGTTGCTTGTTTTACAGAATCCTAATTATTCAGAGTTTTATTATGATAAAGGTTGGTGGGGTTGGGCACATAAGATAAGATTTGAGAAAAAAAGGATATACAAAACAAGTCCTTTGAAACGTAGTCATAAATTTGTTAGTGATATTATAAACTCTTTTTAAGAATTAATTCAAAAATATTATCTAGCTTCTTTACCTCTTTTGTTATGTCATAATTCTGAACTATTTCCCTCCGTCCCTCTAAACCCATTTTTTTGCATAGTCCAGGTTTTTGCAGTAATATTTCCATTGCATTTGCCAGAGCTTGAGGATCTTCTGGAGGTATCAGCAAACCTGTTACCCCATCATGAACCATCTCATCAATTCCACAGATATCAGTCGTTATAACAGGTATCTGCATTGCCATGGCTTCTTTTAATACATTTGGAAGGATGTCACAGTCTCCATTTTTGGCAATTACACATGGAAGAACAAATATCTTGGAAGAGCTTAACTCTGCTTTTACTTGGTCGCTTTTCATAGATCCTTTGAAAACGATGTTTGATATGCCTTTCTCTTTAATCATTTTTTCATACATTTTTTTATCAGGACCTTCGCCTATCATGACCAGTTCAAAATCAACACTTTTTTTCTGAAGAATGTGACAGGCTTCAATCAGATACAAAAAACCTTTCTGTTCAACTAATCTGCCAATAGTCAATATCTGGTTTCTTGGTTTCTTTTTCGCAGGCTTGAACATTTTCACATTTATTGAATCATGAACCGCAAAAACATTTTTCACTCCAAATTTTTCTTCCATAAATTCTTTGTTAAACTCAGATATTGTTACTAACGCAGATGCTTTTTTCAAAATCTTCACTCTCTTCTTAAGTTTCATATACTCATCATATCTAAACAGATCATAAGCTCTAAATATTAGCATAAAGGGTTTATTCATAACTTTAGATAAAAGATAGGCATTGTCAATTATATATGATGGAGAAAATGTTGTTTGGATGAGATCAAATTCCATATTAAATACTTTCTGTAATGCAAAATAACTGTCCATTGCAAACCATATATCTTTTTGACTTAGTAATAAATATTTGAGAAAGCTCATTGTTCGAAGAGGTTTGAGGAACAGGTTTTTGCTTATTTCTTTAATAAAAAACAAAAGCTTTTCTTTTCCGTTTTTAAAATGACAGAATTTGGAATAAATAGTTTTCTCTAAGAGATCATATTTTACAATATCAGGATGCAACTTAGATTCTTCTCTATCCTTTGCAAGTATTATTATGTCATGTCCGAGCTTTGTAAGTTCAACTATTTCATTCAAAATAAATGTCTCTGACAATTTCGGAAATGTTTGCACTAAATACAATATTTTCATTGTTTAAACCCTAACATACTTGATATTAAACCCATTCTCCAAGCAGTTCCTTCCACAAGATCAAAATAAGCATACCCAGGACCTTTTACAAAAAGATTTTTTATTAAACCAGGAAAAAATCTGAAAAAAGATTGCCAAGTCTGATTCGTCATATCTGGAAAAGATGTTTTTTGTAAGTAACCTTTATAATTCTTTGTTATTCTTGAACACCAGTATCCATAGTTGTAATTTCTTTTAACAATCGAATTAAATGAATCAGGATGAAAATGAATGACTTTAACGTTTTTGTTGAAAAAGAACCTCATCTTTTTCATATCAATTTGAATAGCTAATGCAGTATCATTCCCCACAGGATATTTTGTATTTGAATGACCAATTGCTTTCAAAGCCTTCATCTTAATAGCAAAATTCTTTGTATCAAGTATGCCCAAAGCTTTAGAATGATTCGGCGTTGATACTATGGGCGATCGTAATTGGATATGTTTTGACCAGAAATCGTTTGTTGCGGATTTCTGTGATCCCTGCACTGCATCATAACTATTTTTTAGAATTGGATGTATCATTTCACTAATCCAATTTTCTGGAACAACACAGTCTGCATCAGTCATAAGAATTATTTCTCCCTTGGCTTTTTTCTCGCCTGTATTCCTGGCCATACCGATTGATTGTATTTTTTCAAAAAGATAAATCACTTTATTATTTTTCTGAAACTCTTTCATTATTTTTTTTGAATTATCAGTTGAATTATTGTCAACAATTATTAACTCATAATAGCCATAGTTTTGATTTAGAACAGATTGAATACACTTCTTTAAAGTTTTCTCGCTATTATATACTGGGATTATTATTGAAACAAAAGGTTTATTTTTCATTTTTCACATATTCATCAAATTTTTTTGTACTTTTCATAAGTTTATATTTCATTAGCTGATCCTCATATTTGAATTTTTTAGATTTTGAATAATAAAAAGTCAGATTTTTATTTTGCATCTTTTCAGCATATATCTTACATTCCTCTGAATATCCATTTAAAGGTTTATCTTTATTCCATTCATCAACCCATTCACTTCTCTCTGTTATTTTCTGATGAATATCATTCATGAATTTGAAGTGTAGTGAAACACCCTGAATATTAGCTATATTTGCACCATGAACTACATGTGTTCCCCATTCAAGGAATATTCCTTTATGAAATTTAACTAGAGGATATTTGGAAAGCCATGGTTTTACATTTAAGACACGTAGTCTGACACCGCCAGTTTTAATAGATTTTTTTCTCAATCTAAAAGGATGTTCTTCTTGTGAGTATCCATCTGAATCGAAATATGAATATTTAGTTAAAGGATTTTCACCTTTTTTATATACAACTGAAGAAAAAGGGGTCTTTGAGTACATATCAAGTAACAGACAATGCAATGCAGAATATCCTTCTGTATCTAAAAACTTGGATATTTGTTTAAGATTAATATTTTCAGAATGAGGATACTTAAAAATCTCATCTGCATCTACAATGACACACCAGTGTCCAATACCATATTTTCGAAGCATATAATTAATTCTGTATGCTTGTCTGTCAAAGTGCTCTTTTGTTTCAAAAACATGTGTGTTTTTTTGCTTTAGCAAAAAATCCAATGTGTCATCTGTTGAACTATTATCAACTATGAAGAATCTGTCAACACCTAACTTGGAATAGTATTTGAAAAAGTAAGGGAGGCGTAAAGATTCATTACGAACAACCATAAATAGTCTTATTTCATGAGCATTTAGGAGTATTCTTTTCGAATCCAACTTATGAATCCTTAAACCTGAAATATGAGTTGATAAAAATGTGACTGTTTCAGAATCCCTAATTTTCTTTTTAGTTTTTTGAAAGAAAAGTACAGTTCTGTCATAAGTAATCTTAAGCCACTTTATCTTTCCCAGGTAAAGTCTGATTTTTTTCATATTTGAATTTGTTCCTTTATTTTTTTTATAAAAACATCTACATCAAACTTCTTTGCTTGTTTCAAACATTCTTTCTTATAACTCTCTGGATTATTTCCAACTTCTTTTATTGCTCTGACAAGTTTATCAACATTGATATTATCAATGAGTTTACCAGTAACATTGTCAATAATTGTTTCTTTGTATCCTCCTTCATTAGCAGCTATTACGGGCTTGCCAGAAGCCATAGCTTCGACAGGCGTCATACCAAAATCTTCATCCATGGCAGTTGTTATAAACCCTTTGCAATTAGCATATAACTCAACAAGTTTATTAAAAGTTACACTACGCAAGAGAGTTACATTTGGTGGTTTTATTTTTTTGATGTAATTTGTGTAATTGAGGAAATGTTTTGATTGTTCATAGCAGCCGACAATTATTAGCTTTTCATTTGGAAGTTTTCTGAATGCTTTCATTTGCAAGTCAATTCTTTTATGACTTGTTAATCTGCTTACTGACAGCCAATAATCACCATTTTGGCTATAGTAAAACTTGTTTGTTTCAATTGGAGGATTGATAACAATTGAATCTCTGTTCAAGTATTTCTTTACTCTCTGCTGTGTATTAATGGAGTTGCATACAATCTTGCCGACATGCTTCAAATATCTTTTATTGAGTTTACGTTGATGACTAACCCATAAATCAAAAAATGGTCTCTGCCAAACTGCAATTTTGTTCTTTCTTGTGTACTCATAGAGATCCCATATTTCTCTTATTGGCGAGTGAACATACCAAAGATTCGGTTTGTTGTTTACAGCTCCTGACATTGCCCAATCTCCATCAATGATAAAATAATCATACTGATCTTTCAAGTTTAGATTTCGAAACTTTCTTGAGGTTGCTTGTTGTCTGAATGGAGCATTGATTGGAACTGAACCAATACTTTGCACAGAAACATTAAAACCCTGCTTCTTTATAGATTCTTGATTAACAGATGTTGAATAAATATCAGCATTGAGGTCTCTGGCAAGAGTTAATCCAACTCTTTCAGCACCACCAATATTATCTAAATAGTTGTGAAAAATAGCTATTTTCATCTTTATATCAGTGAATAACCCCCTTAAACTAATTTATTCTCGAGTATTTAAAATATTTTCTAAAAAAACTTTGTTTTCTTGTGACTGCAGAATACAAGTCCGGATGCAAAGCAGCCATTTTCTTACCGATGCATTTGATTTCTGAATTTATTATTGCCTGGGATAATAATTTGTTATAATTAAACTCTTTTGAATTTCGTGGAACCCTGGCATTGAACTGGTTATACTTGCTAAAGCCTGTTCTTACAAATCCATATGGTGCCACAGGTGCTTGTTTCTTCGTTGACCAGCAAGTAACTCCATTATTTTCAAAATATAAATCACCGACTGAAACTAATGATAATGATTCAGAGCAAAAAACTTGATTTGTATCACTAGATTTTCTTCTTTTTTGATGTTCATCATAAATCTCTTTTAATCTGCTTAAAAAGTCTAAACCTTCAGAAAGCATTTTTTTGTCCATAAAAGCATGTAAATCCATTAAATATAAGCAGACAACACCATTTTTTTTCAAAACTATGTCAATGAAGTCCAGTATATTTTCTGTAGTCATGCCTTTTCCAAGGATTTCTCTGCCAGTTTGACTTAGATTTTCAAGCCCAATGCTAAAAACTATCCCTTTGAGCGATTTGGCTTCTTTCAGAACCTTAATAAGTGGAGCATCAGCGCGAATCGGCAGAATCAAAGTTAAATTTTTGTCTGTTTTGGCTTTTATAACATCTTTAAGGATCTTGGGTGTTGGTGTTTCGATACCTAGATGTACAAAAGTCTTCTTTCCATATGCTGAAAGCGAACTGACAATTTTTGTGATGTCAGGCCTCACATAATGAGTCGCATAATGATCATAATGGCAAAACTTACATTTATTCCAATAGCAACCTTTTCCTATACTGCAGAAATACTGAACAGCATCAATATTTTCTTTATTCATCATTTCTTTTATAAAATTCTCAAAATAAGGATCAAACTTTGAACTAAGTTTTTTTTCTTGATTATATTTTTCCAGAGTTCCTTTTTCAAGTTTGCCTTCAAAAAATTTCTGTGATTCTAATGCGTCAACCACTGCAGGGCCTCCCACGATCCAGTTATTTTTTATCAAAGGCTGTATTGTTTTGAACTCTACATTATACGTTACTGAGCAGAAAAACCTTTCAAAACTCTGTCCAGATTCTTTTATTTTAGCAATCATATTTTCTACAGGTGTTTTTTGTTCAAAAAAGAAATCCATTTCTGCACCCATATTCTCACGGCCAAAAGAAAAACCATTAGATAATGAAAGAACTTTATTCTTCAAATGATAGAAAGTGATGAATGCATCCATTAGTTTCTTTCCCCTTTATACGCTTCTTTGATTCTCTTACAAGCAATATCAAAATATTTTTCATCAATCTCAATGCCAATAAATTCTTTGCCTTGATTTGCACAAGCCACACCCGTTGTTCCTACACCCATAAAAGGATCCAAAACAGATTTTTCACTGAACCATTTAACTAGCCAATTCACATGACTCAACGATCTTGGACATGGATGTCCTTTAATTATCTGGTCTCCAGGGTTCTCCTGTTTACAGAATCCAGGAATTTTTCTTCCAGGTATTCTTTCTCCGAATATGAAAGCATAATTCGCATCATGAATTAAAAGTCCTTCTTCCCAGAGATGCCATTTCAAAGTACAGGTTCTTATGTAAGGCATTTTCATAGATATTTTTTTCAGCATTCTCGGATCACTACTATCGCCCAGATGAATCACAACTCTTTTTGCCAGTTTGGGAAAGTAATCTACAATCGCATTAAACAATGAAAAAGGCTTCTCGGATCCTGGAATCATCCCTTTTGGGCACTCAGGCCAGACAGGGTCGGTAATGATGGTATCAACTTTAGGCATTCGTTTCATTATATAACGACTGTCACCTAAATAAAGAGTTGCGTTTCCAATTTTTACCTTCTTTCTTAATTTTTTCTTAAGTCCAATTT
>JADHVD010000008.1 GCA_016784165.1 Candidatus Woesearchaeota archaeon | reverse complement strand
CCTGATGGGCCTTTAAATCCAAAATAAATTATTGAAAAAACTGTGATTCCTAAAAGTACTCCTGCAAATAATCCTAATGGTTCTAAAATATTCTCAAGAAATGCCCTTATGCCTTGCTCTCTTGTTACAAAGAAGATTGCAAAAGAAGAAAGCATTGCGAAAGATACTGCGACCAATTTTCCTTGCCTACTTATTGTGTCTCCTTCTGAAAATATTTTTACTTTTCTTAATGCAGCTGCATAAATTCCATAAAGCAACACAAAGAAAAAGATAAATGTGAAAAAGAAAACAGTCATATCGTTTTGAAGCATATTCCAAACATTGGAACCAATGCCTCCAATCAAGCCAGAAACATCAGGTATATCTACAGCTAAAGCTGAAGGAATAGCTAATAAAATTGGTAAAATCAATAGTGGTTTTTTTATATCCAACATAAAACACCTGTTTTTAGTGATTGAATAATAATCAAAGTTTAAATAACCTTCTGTAGATGTACTATTCATTATATTTTTGAATTAATCTATAGAAAATTTCATTAAATTTAAAGAATTTAAGCAATGTTTACTTTGGTGCCTACACTTTGACCAGGCATACCTTTTTCAAAAAGAACTCTTAGTGCGCCTTTATTACCATGAGCTGCACTTATTTTACCTTTAATCTCTTTTTTTTCTTTTCCTGGAGCAATCCATGTTACTAATTTACCAACTAATTTAGCTGCTTTTTCCTTATTATCTACTCCATCAACTAAAATAATCATATGATTATCATAGGTTGTGTGCCTTGATCTTCTGAAATTACTGATTATTGCTTCCATGTTGAGTATTGGATAAATGGTTGGTTTAAAAAGATTTCGGAAAAACAGTGTTTTCATATCCTTGAAACTATTTTTTTCCCTTAAAGAAGTCTACCACAATATTTTTTATTGATTTCTTTTGTATTAATTTATCTAGTTTACCGCTATTACGGAGTTTTTTATATTCCTCAACACATTCAACACAACCAAATATACCTTTTTCACCAATTTTACTTGATCTATTTCTGAAAAAAGTGTTAATAATATTTTTGTATCTATCTACATTTTTATCATTTAATGTTTTTGACAATTTGTCTTTTACTGTACCCATACTAAATTTTGGATCATGCATAAAACAACAAGGTATTATATTACCATCAGGAAAAACATTTACTTCAAAATAATTTTTATTGAAAATTGGACATTCATGTCCGTGAGAAAACATTACTGGTTTAATTATGTCTTCATTTTTCTTAACAAGTTCCTTACATAGTTCAAGATATTTTTTTGTAATATGTTCATTTGATATATTATTTTTTTCTGCCTGATTTATTATAACTGGTCTGTCTACCCTAAGCATATTAAATTTTAATTCGTTTACTAGGAAATCAGCAGTTTTTTCATAACTATTAATATTATACTGTGTAATTATTGATATAACTCCAATATATTGTTCGGGTTTTATCTCCCTAATCATTTTTATGAATTCTATTGAATATTTGTATGCATTTTTTCCTCTTGATTTATCATTTATTTCTTCATCATGCGAGTCAATTGATGTCCAAGGGTAAACAATACCATAATCCAGAATTTTTTTTACTTTTTCTTTGTTCATTTGGAAACCGTTGCTGATTAATCCAATTGATAATCCTTGTGATGTAATATAATCTAATATTTCAAAAAATTGAGGATGTAAACTTGGTTCTCCACCGGTAATTGTTACACATTCTATTCCAATTTCTTTTGCTTCTGTAACTATTTTTTTAATATCTTCAAGAGGCAAATGTTCTCTTTTCTTTTCATACAAGCAGTATTTACATTTAGCATTGCAAACGCTTGTAATTATTAATGAAAGTTTTTTTGGTTTATACATTTTAAAGCTTACCCATTATGTTTGGCACATTACATTTTTCTATTTGATTGCAATCTTTACATCCGATTCTTATTTTTTTACTTGAATTATAATCGTGAAGTCTATAATAATAAGTTTCTTTATTTAATTTATTGATTTTTTTTCTTTTTTGTGCAAAGTTTAGGAGAAGTTCACAATCAGTACATGTATCATGGTTCTCGTTAAATCCTCCCAACTTTATTGCAATCTTTCTATTATATAATACTAAGTGAGACCATTTAGGTGACTTTTTTAAATTTTTTCTTGATGGTTCAATACTATTATGTTTAGAAAGTATTTTCATATCTTTATCGCAGATAAAAAAATTAGAATATATTAAATCTGATTTTATTTTATTTATTATATTAGTAAAATTGAGTAGTGCATTTTCATCTAACTTATCATCACTATCAATATGCCCAATATATTCTCCTTTTGATAATCGTAGTGCTATATTTCTTGTTTTTGGAATTCCTAAATTAATTTCACTTTTATGAAATCTGATTCTATCATCTTTTTCTGTGTAAGATTTTGCAAGTTCTCCACTTTTATCTGTGGAACCATCATCGACAATAATTAATTCCCAATTTGAATAAGTTTGATTCATTACTGATTGAATTGCCTCTTCAATATATTTTTCATTATTATAAACTGGCATTATTAAAGAAATTAATTTTTTTCTTTTTGTAAAAATATCTTTTATTTTTATCATCTTTAGTTTTGTCATTACTTTTCTTTATATTTTTATCTGTTATATATATATAAAAACCTTATTGATTCATCAAAGTAAAAAATAAATCATAACAGGCAACAACAAACAACCCATGCCGTGTGTTCTTGTTGTTTTAACAATTGCAGGAATTATTCCTATTGATGTTGAGATGATCAATATGAAGAAACCAAGAGGTCCTGTTAAGATGATTGTTAATAGTACTATAAAAGTTATTATTGATATAATTAGTATCCTATAATTTACTTTATTAATTAGGTTTGCAAATACCTTTCCTATCTTTAGTGCCAAGAAAACTGCTGCTGAACCTGCTATTAATGAGGTAAACAAAAAAAGAAGAATGTGTGTGAGATTAATAGATTCCATAAGTTTAGATATTGCTACTACTGAACCATTTCTTGCTTTGTTTAAAACATATAATGTCGCTAAACTCATTGTAAAATTTGCTGTATTAATTGAACCAATCAATACCATAAATCCATGATCTCCTAAATTAGGGGTTATTTGCATTGATAACACTGCTGCTTGTGCTGCACCAAGACCTGGAAACATTGATGTAAGAAATCCAGAGAATTGTCCAGAACCAAGAGCTTTAAGGGTTTTTGATGGTTCTAATTTAATATCTGTGCTATATTTTTGTTTTGGAATTTTTTGATTTTGAGATAAAGAAATCAATAATGTGCTTACTCCAAAAAGTCCTGAAAGCATTGGAAATAAGGGATTTTTTAGATTTAAATTAAAAACTAAAAGGCCAAAGATGCCTGAAAGAAGAAAAATAAATAATGCCCAAATCTTAAATTTATCCCTTAGTATCATAAATATTACTACTAAAAGTAAAAGCCAGCCAATATAATCTTTAATTATTGGGTAGATGAATTTTATTATTGGTAAAATTAAAGGGAATAAAAGTATGCTCAGGATTAGTGCTCCAAAAGAGCCAATGATTGTTAATTTTAATGCCATTAATCCATTTCCTTTTAGAAGATATCTGTGGCCTGGGAGTACCCCTAATGCTGTTGCTGCTTCTGGCGCCCCAAGAAATATTGAAGGAATTGAATCAAGAAAAGTATGAGTTATTGACATTGCGATTATAAAAACAGCAAGTGAAATGATGCTAAAATATGAAAGAAGTAAAGGAGAAATGCTGAGCAATAATAAAGAGATTAAGTTTATATGGATTCCTGGTGTAAGGCCTGTTATTATTCCAAAAAAAATTCCTGTGATAATTAAAAATAATAATTCTAAATACATAATTAGTGTTAATATTTTAAGATTTATATTTATGGTTGAATGATTATCGGAAATGTTGTGGTGTTTTTTGAAAAAGGTTAGTGATTGATTGAAAATTTTGTTGATTTTTGTGGCCAAAATTTATATATTAGTTATGGGTTTCTCTTTAGTACCTTTCTTATAAAATTGGTGATACGATTGAAAAACGAGGAATATGTAATAGTGGATATTGAAACAACAGGACTTTCTAGATACAGACATAATATAACTGAAATTGCGGCTGTGAGAGTTAAGAATAATAAAATTGTTGGAGAATTTCAGATGTTGGTTAATCCACTCAAACCAATACCTAGATTTATTACAAGACTTACTGGAATCACAGATGAAATGGTAAAAGATGCACAACCAATTGAAAAAGTGCTTCCTGTGTTTTTAGAATTTTTAGGAAGTAGTGTTCTTGTTGCTCACAATGCAACGTTTGATTATGGGTTTATTAATTATAATGCTGAACAGTATCTTGGTTTGTTGGTAGAAAATGAAAGATTATGTACAAGAAAACTTGCTAATAGATTACTTCCTGCTCTGGGGAGTAAAAAACTTTCTAACTTATGTGAACATTTTGGGATTGTTAACATAACTGCGCATAGAGCAATGAGTGATGTAAAGGCAACCCATGAACTATTTTCTAAATTTATATTTTTGATGGATTCAATAGGTTTAAAAGATAAAAAAAGTGTTTTAAAGTTTGAAAAGTCCCCTATCAAACATAATATGAATTTTAATTAGTTGTGAAATTCAATTAATTACTTTTATTTCATCTGCTAATAGTTCAAAATTACCTTTGTATTGTTTTAATTGTCCTGTTGCAGTTATTTTTTCTCCTGGTTTTAAGTTTATGTTGTTTTCAAAGAGAACTATATCTAGTTTTTCTGTTCTTGTTATTTCTATTATTGTGTTTTTTTCATAATTAGTGATTCTGTTGATTACTCCTTTTACTTTTATAGTTTGGTCCAACTCATCTTTGGTGATAAGGTTTGTTTGGTCAAAAGTTAAGTTTTTAGAGAGCAGAAAAATTGATATTAATCCAATTATTGAACAAATAAGTGCTATTTTTAAAAGTGTATTTTCTTGCATAAATTAATTTATGGCTGTTGAAATTAATAAGTGTTTAGTGAAAATATTCGGAGATAATATTAAAGATTTTGAAGAATCTTCAAAAAAGTAAAGGAAAAACTATTTATACTACTTAAACATTTTTGATAAGAAGAAGTGATGGTATTTTCTTAAAAATAAAATGAAATTCAAATCGACAAAAGAAATCAAAGTTGAGAAAAAAATAATTGACCAGATTATAGGTCAAGATGGTGCTGTAAGAATTATGAAAAAAGCAGCATTGCAAAGAAGACATGTTTTGTTGATTGGTGAACCTGGAACTGGAAAAAGTATGCTTGGTCTTGGTTTAGCAGAAATGTTGCCCAAAGAAAAACTAGTTGATCTTGTTTCTTTTTACAACCCTAATGATGATAACCAACCCTTGATAAGAACAGTCCCAGCAGGCACTGGAAGAGATATGTCTCTGAAAGCCAAAATGGAAGGAATGGGTATGTTTAAAAATCAAAATATACTTATTTTTATTTTAGCAATAATTTCAATGATTGCGCCTTGGTGGATTAGAAAAGAGTATAATTCTGATTTGATGTTTACTGCTTTCTTTTTAGGTGGCATGATATTCTTGGCTGCTTTTGTTATATTTATTAGTTTAGGGCAAAAAATGGGTGGCAAAAATAAAGTTATGGCTCCGCGTGTTATTGTAGATAATTTCAAAAAGAAAAAAGCCCCATTTTTAGATGCTACTGGTGCTCATGCTGGTGCATTGCTTGGAGATATTTTACACGATCCATTTCAATCAGGCGGGTTAGGCACCCCTGCACATGAAAGAGTGGTTGCGGGAATGATTCATAAAGCTAATTTAGGGGTTTTGTTTGTAGATGAGATTGCAACATTACATCCGGCTACACAACAAGAATTATTAACTGCTTTGCAAGAAGGTAAATTTGCCATAACTGGCCAAAGCGAAAGAAGTGCTGGTGCAATGGTTAGAACAGAAGCAGTTCCTTGTAATTTTATTCTTGTTGCTGCAGGAAATTTAGAGACTGTTAAAAAAATGCATCCTGCCCTTAGATCAAGAATTAGGGGTTATGGATATGAAATTTATATGAGTGATACAATAGAAGATACTGCCCAAAATAGGGAAAGAATTGCAGTGTTTGTTGCGCAAGAAGTTGTTAAAGATAAAAAAATTCCTCATTTTTCAAATGGTGCTGTTGATGAAATGATTGAACAAGCAAGAAGAATGGCTAATAGAAAAGGTCATCTGACTTTAAGATTGAGGGAGCTTGGTGGTTTAATTCGAGCTGCTGGTGATTTAGCTAAAGAAAAAGATGCTAAATTAGTTGAGAAAAAACACATTCTTGAAGCTAAAAAAATAGCAAGAACCTTGGAACAACAGATAGCTGATAAATATATTGAAAAGAAAAAAGAGTATGAAGTTATACTTACTTCTGGAAAAAGAGTTGGGAGAGTTAATGGGTTGGCTGTGATGGGTGCTAGTGATGCTTTTTCAGGAATCTTGTTGCCTATTGAGGCAGAAGTTACTCATGGTGGAAAAGAAAGAGACATTGTTGCTACTGGAAAACTCGGCGAGATTGCTAAAGAGGCCATTAAGAATGTTTCTGCAATTATTAAAAAATACTTTGGTGAAGATATTAAAGGGAAATATGATATTTATGTTCAATTTTTACAAACTTATGAAGGTGTTGAAGGTGATTCTGCTTCGATTGCTGTTGCAACATCCATAATTTCTGCTTTAAAAAAATTACCTATTAAACAAGAGTATGCTTTGACTGGTTCTCTTTCTGTACGTGGAGAGGTGTTGCCTATTGGTGGTGTGAGTGCTAAAGTTGAGGCTGCAATTGAAACTGGCATCAAAAAAGTGATTGTACCAAAAGCCAATCTGAAAGACATTATAATAGATAAGGAAAAAGAAGGCAAAATCAAGATAATACCTGTTAGTGTGATTTCTGAAGTGCTGAAAGAAGTGCTTGACTGGAAAGGGAAAGAAGGAATTCTAAAGAAAATTGTTAAGATTAATGGGAAATAGTCTTTTATTGTAGTGGTTAACTTTATATTAATATATTAGATATTTTATCTTATTAGACGAAAGATTTATAAATATGTAGTGGTTAACTTTCTCCATGGTAAGTATTATATCAAAGAAGATAAAAGGGAAAGAATATCTTTATCTAGTTAAATCTGTACGTGAAGGAAAGAAAGTCATTCAAAAAACAATTAAGTATATCGGAAAAAAGAGACCAATAACTAAAGATGAATTTGAATGTATGAAACTATCTTACCAAGAAGATGATTGGGTGCTAAATGATTTTGTTGATGAATTGTCTTATCAAAAGCATGAAAAGATGAAGATTGCATCCAATTCACATAAAAAATATATACAGAACTTGGATAAAATTTCTAGAGAAAAGGAGAAAGAGAAATTCTTAAGCATTTTCATATCAAACAGCAACGCAATAGAAGGATCCACATTAACAGTTAAAGACACTTTTAATTATCTTTTCGAGGATTTGGTGCCTGGTGGCCATAAAAAGAGAGAGCTGTTTATGGCCTCTAATCTATTGGATGCATGGAGGTATGTTGAGGTAAATCATAAAATGATGCCTACAAAAAAGGATTTATGTGAATTGCATAGATTAGTTAACAGAGAAATAGAAGGAAAGGATACTCTTGGAGAATATAAAAAAGTTCAAAATTATATTGGAGAGGAATATACATCTTCTTATTTATTTACTGAAGAAAAAATGGAAATGCTGATGGATTGGATAAATAAAGCCTTCAAAAAGATTAATGATTTTGAAGTTGCATTCCAGTCCCACGCTCAATTTGAGATTATTCACCCATTTGTTGACGGAAATGGAAGAATTGGCAGATTATTATTAAATTGGCTTCTTATGTATAAAAATCTAAGCCCTTTGGCAATCCATGTTAAAAAAAGAGTCCAGTATATCTCTGCATTAAACAATTCAAGAAGGGGAAAGATTGAAGCGATATGTAGCTTTTGTTTTAAAGAATACATAAAACAATATGAATTTATGTAATAATCAACTTAAATTATATACTTATTTGTTTTATTTAATCTTCTTTGTTTTTATTATCTTAAGATAGAAATATATACTCCAGAATATATATATATATATGTGTATATATATCCAAGTGTGTAGATAGTAATAAATCAAAAAACTTAGGTGATTACAACGAAAAAAGAGAGTTCATATAAATTTCTGACAGTTATTGTTATACTTATTGCCATCTTATTCTTCTCTGGTTGTGCAAAAAGTGATTTAGCCGGGGAAGCGTTTAAGGAAAAAGGTAAGCTTAAACTACTGATTGAACCTTTACCAATAGACAATGAATCCTCAGGAAATGAGACTGAAGGAACTGGGTGTTGTTTTGCTCAAGATAATTTTTGTCAGGACTCATTAACAGCTCAGGAATGCTGTGGATCAGATGAATGTGATTCTGAAGTATTTAATCCTGGTGTGCCTTGTACTGAAACACAATGTGAATGGATGGGTTGTTGTTTAGATTCCTGTCAAATGATGCAATATATGAACTGTGGCACTGATTTTACGTTTATTAATGATTTAACGCCAACATACACCTGTGACTCTGCACCAGAATGTGGACCAGAAGATATTGACGGACCATTCATGAATGTTACTTGGACTGAATTAGATAATGGTTATACAGTTTTAGTTGAAGCATGGGATAGTTCTGGAATTAATAGTATTGGAGGGTCATTTGATGGTCCCGAAGGGGGTTCAGGAGAAGGTCATTCATGTAACGGAACATATTGCTCTACATCACATACCCTTGAACAAGGAACAGGAAATTATACCATAGAAGCATCATCAATGGATATACACAATAATACTGAATATTATACTGAAACAAGATATTTTGAAGCACCAGAATCTGAAGATAATGAATCCTCCGGAAATGAGACTGAACAAACAGATACTGATGGGCCTGAAATATCATTTAGTTGGTTTAATTACGGAAACACTACAGAAGCAAATGTAACTGCAGAGGATTCTCAGAGTAATATGGCATGGTTAAATTTATCAATTACTCCAGCATGTAATCCTTCTTACAGCACAAATTGTGGAGGTAATACTTGTTGGGGGGTTGCAAGTTCAAATTGTGGCCCAGTAAATTACACTATAACGGCAGATGCTTGTGATGTTGAAGGTAATTGTAATGATGCTTATTCTGTATCACCTTAAATAATAAAACATTTTTTCTTTTTAACTAATTCTTTTCCTTAAAACCAAAAGCTTTTTAGTTTGAAAGTCGAAGACTTGGAAGCTTTAAAGTTTTGGAAATGGGAATCATTTCCGAAAGCTTTTTAAATCACCGATAGATTTTCGGAAGTATATGACAGAAGCAAGTAAATTAAAGAGTTGCCCTGCTTGTGGTAGCTTAGATGTCGTACATGATGAAGAAAAGAATGAGTTAATCTGTAAAGAATGTGGGCAGATAACTGTTGACTTTTTGAAGAAGAAGAAGTAAATATTTATTTTTGCTTTTTCTAAATAGGGGTATCTATATCTATGGATAAGATTTATATTGATGCAAATAAAGTATTAAAAGATTCTTTTCAATTAGCAAAAAATATCTATAATTCAGGATTTAAACCTGATGCCATGATTGTACTTTGGCGTGGTGGAAGTAATGTTGGTATGATTATCAATGAATTCTTTGAATATAAAGGAGAGAACCCTTATCATGGAATCATTAAAGCTAAATCTTATACAGGGATAGAAGAAAGAACAAAAGTTAATGTAGAAGGAAGTGAACATATACTTGACAAGATATCTAAAGGAGATAAAGTGTTAGTCATTGATGATATTTTTGATAGTGGAAAGACTGTGGAAAAAATAAAAGAATTAGTTAATGGAAAAAGTGATAATGTAAAGATAGCCACACTATACTATAAACCTAAAAATAATATTACAAATATTAAGCCAGACTTTTACTTAAACAAAGTTGATGATTGGATTGTTTTCCCCCATGAATTAATGGGGTTAACTAAAAACGAAGTGTATAAGAAAGGAAAAGAGATAGGCGAGATTATTTTTGAATAAGTTCTAGAATTTTTTTATGTAAAAATTTATTTGTTACAATGATATTTTTACACCTTGGATGCCAAGGTTTTCCTTGATGGTCTGTGATTACTGCTCCTGCTTCTTCTGCTATAATTGCTGAAGCCGCTATATCCCCTGGTTTTAATCCTGATTCTACACAAATGTTTGCCCCCCCATTAGCCACATAACAAATATTCATTGTAGCTGCACCTGCAATTCTTGTTCTAAATATTTTTTTGGCAAGAGTTAAAAAGAATTTTAGATATTTTGGTGATGCTGTTTTTAGGTGACTTTCAAAGAACAATACTGCTTTACTTAATTCCTTTACGTCTGGACACTTTATTTGTTTTCCATTAAGAAATGCCCCTTTTCCTTTTTCTGCATAAAACAATTGATTGATTATTGGAAAATAAACAACCCCTAAAACAGGTTTATTCTTGTACATCAAACCAATTGAAGTTCCCACCATAGGTATTTGATTTATGAAATTATTAGTGCCATCTAAAGGGTCAATTACCCATTCATAATCTGAAGAAGTTTTCTTTAAACTCCCACATTCTTCTGACCAAATATTGTGTTGTGAATATTTCTCTTTTATTGTTTCAATAATATTTTTTTCTGCTTCAAGATCTATATTTGTAAAGAACTCGTTTCCTTCTTTAGTTGAGATATCTATTGGTTTTCCAAAGTTAGTTTTAATTATTTTTCCTGCTAATTTTGCTGCCTTGATTGCTGTTCTTAACATTTTACTTTGAATTTAGCGTATTTTGCTTTTTTCCCTAATTCTTCTTCTATTCTTAGAAGTTGATTATATTTTGCTAACCTTTCTGAACGGCATGGAGCTCCTGATTTAATTTGTCCATTTCCTAACCCAACCACCAAATCTGCTATGAAACTATCTTCTGTTTCTCCAGAACGATGAGAAACCATAATGTTCCAATCGTTTTTCAGAGAAAGGTTTGCTGCATCTAATGCTTCTGTGATTGAACCTATTTGATTTACTTTTAAAAGTAGGGCGTTACATGCATTGTATTCTAGTGCTTTTTCAACTCTTTTTATATTAGTCACCAAAAGATCATCTCCAACTATCTGGAGTTTTTTTGCTTTTTTATGGAATTCTGCAAAACTCTCAAAATCTTCTTGATCAAAAGGATCTTCGATAGTTATTATAGGATATTTTTTTACCATATTGAGGTATTTTTTCATTAATTGTTGTGCTGTTATTTTTTTGCCTTCTAAAAGATACGTTTTATTCTTTTTGTTATAGAATTCTGAAGCTGCAGCATCCATTCCAAATTTGACTTTGTTTGTGTGCCCTGCTGCTTTGACTGCTTTAGTAAGAATGTTTAATGCTTCTTCTACTTTTTGTACTGGTGGCGCGAATCCTCCTTCGTCCCCTACATTTACTGCATCTTGTCCATACTTCTTTTTTATTGCTTGTTTTAAATGATGATATACTTCTGCGCCAATCTGTAATGCATGACTAAAATTCTTTGCACCTGTTGGGAGGATCATAAATTCCTGAAAGTCTAATTTATTTCCTGCATGTACTCCACCATTAATCACATTAAAAGAAGGAATTGGCATTAGTGGTTTTTTATTTTTTGCCAGGTGTGAAATATATCTGTAAAGTGGTTGTTTTTTTGCTGATGCACCTGCTCTACATACAGCCATACTCACAGCCAATATTGCGTTTGCACCTAATTTGGATTTATTAGGTGTATTATCTAATTTAAGCATTAAATTGTCTAATTCCCTTTGTTTTGTGCAGTCTTTTCCTTTGAGTTTTTTTGCTAGAATCTGGTTCACATTTGCAACTGCTTTTAACACTCCTTTGCCAAGATATTTTTTGTTGTTGTTGTCCCTTAATTCGTTAGCTTCGTAAATTCCTGTTGATGCCCCGCTTGGTACTGCTGCCCTGGATAATCCATAATCTGTGATTATATCTACTTCTACTGTAGGATTACCTCTTGAGTCTAGAATCTGTCTTGCTTTCACCTTCTTTATTTTTGAGTTCATCTTTTATTTTTTGTTATTTTGTTTTTTGTTTATTTTTGGTTTAACCGATGTAAGTTGTATCTACTCCTTTTTCTTTTTTTGCCATAGAATAAATCTCTCCCATGCTTTCTAATAATTGTTTATCTACTTTTTTAGATTCTTTGTCTAATTTTTTTAAGTCTAATTTAAGTTCAAATTTTTTGTTTATCAATTTCAATATTTCTTTTGCACCATTGATGCCCAAGTACATTGGATGATTATATGTTTCTGCTAAAAGTGCAATTGAATCTATTTTCTTTTTTTTAGATAATCCCACTAATAGACCTGAAACCCCCATTATTGGGCCAACTATCCCATATAGTTTTGAATGTAATTTTTTGTCTTTATATTTTTTTATAGTTTCTTTAGATGTGCTTGTGCAATAAACTTTTGGTTTTTTAGGAATTTTTGGAAGACCTATACCTCCTAAAGTTATGATCTCTTTAACTTTTAAAGATTTGGCTGTTGAGAGTATCATGTTTGAAAAATTATATGAACTTTTGCTATCTACTGGTTGGATGTCTCCTACGAGAAATAAAAGGTCTTGTGTTTTGTTTAGCTTTTTGTGGTAGATTTCTATTTTAGGTAACTCTACTAAATTTTTTTCATTTACAAAAACCATGTGAGGTAATTCATCTGAAAAAAATTCCATGGATTTCTCTGCTTTTAATTCATCTACCAAGAAATCTGCAACCAGTTTACCTACATTGCCTATGCCTGGCAAACCTTCAATAATTATTGGGTTGTTGAGTTTTAAATTTTGTTTTAATTTATTTATTTCCCAAACCATTTTTTTATTAATGGAGAATAGATTTATAAATTTATCTCTAAAATTAGAGAAGATTTTTCTCTTTTAATGAAGATTCTTTGACTTTCCTTCTGTAATTAGCATATTTATCTTCTGGAGAATATTTTGCTGGTTTTGGGTTTACTGCTTTGCTTCCACAGTTACATTTTTCATTTAATGTATAGCTATTACATGAAATGCATTTGAGAATGTGTTTCATTTGTCTCTTTCAAAAGAAGCTTCTCCGCCTTTTTTTTCTATTTCGTCGATTGCTTCTTCTGTAGCTTTTTTTAGAATTTCTTCTGCTTCGGGATAGTTTGATGATTTTACTAAAACTTTATATTGGCCTGCTGATTTATATGTTATTGAGATTTTTTCATCCAAATTTGCTTTTTCTAAAACTTCTTTAATTATTTCTACTCCATTGGGTTCATAATTTGTTAGATATAATATTCCTTTAATTTCAACTTCTATTGGTTTTATTCTTTGTTTTATTACTATTGTTAATTCTTTTGCTAATTTTTTATCGATGCCTAAAGAAGAAAGGTCTAATTCTGATTCTATAACTTCTTCAAAACAAGAATAAAGTGTAGGGTATGTTTTAAATATTGTTTCGGTTAATTGCATATATGTTTTTTTTAAATCTAATTCTAAATTTTTTGTTACAAATTCTAATATTTTTTCTGCTAATTGTTCTTGTTTAATCTCATTTGTTTTTCCCCTTTTTTGTGCATCATTAACTCTCCTTAAGGATAAATCTATATGCCCTTTTTCTTGATCAATTCTTAGAACTTTGCAAATTACTTTTTTATCTTCTTTTACGAAATTTCTTATGTTTCTTATTCTTCCTGGAGATACTTCTGAAATATGAATAACTCCGGTTCTATTAAATTCATCTAAAGTACAAAAAACAGAATGGGGAAAAACTTTGTTTACTGTACAAATAACAAACTCATCTTCTT
The DNA here is from genome assembly GCA_016784165.1 of Candidatus Woesearchaeota archaeon. Lineage (GTDB taxonomy): Archaea > Nanobdellota > Nanobdellia > Woesearchaeales > BS150m-G63 > BS150m-G63. Next base: position 38,049 of record JADHVD010000008.1, on the reverse strand, counting down.
CGGGGAAACCCCTCCTTTGAAAAAGCATCTATTCTAAAACCTCCAAGATTCTAGATTTAATTTTAGATTTTCCACCAGTTGGTTCTGCTAATACCTTATCGCAAACAAGGCATTTTACTTCTGTTGATACCTTACCAAAGATTATTTGTTCATTTTTGCACTTTGGACATCTTACTTTTACAAATTTTGATTCTGGTTCCATTGTTTTATGACCTCTAATATTTTAAGAAGAGAATAAAATCTTGAAGGCTGGTTTTTTTAGTCTTCTTGTTTTTATTCAAATTCCACTCTTTTAGATCTTATTCCGTTTTTTTGAACATGACTTTTTTTACATTCCTTACATTGATATCTAAAATCTGATTTTTTTGTTGATTTTTTCCCGGTCATCTTAAAACTAGAAATTGCCCCCCTACTTATTTTTCCCCTATTTCCAACCCCTCTTGCTAATCCTCTTCTCCTCATTCGCTTTTTGCTTCCTGCACTAAGTGGATGCTTACTTCCAGGAGTTTTTCTTTTAGCTTGAGTTATTTTATGTTCTGTATGTTTCTTACAGTGAGGGCAATGCCTCTTTAGAGTTTTTGGCTTTTTCATAGTTAAACTTGGGAGAAAACGCCTATTTAAATATGTTTTGTTTTAGAGATGTTATTTATATCTCTTCTGCCCTTCCTTTAGTTATTAGGATCTTAGCTAATTCTATTGGGAGTGTTGCTATATCTTCTGGTTCAAATGGTCCATACACTTCCATCTCTCTTCCAAGGAATTTAGGAACATAATGTGTAAATTTGATTCTTTTTGTTTCTTTTTCTTGTGTTTCTTGAGTGTCTGATGTTTCTTGTTTAGATTTTGCAATTTCTGTTTGTTCTTGTGTTTGTTCTGTTTGTTTTATTGATTCTTGTGTTGATTCTTGTTGTAAGTGTGTTTCTGGAGATTCTGTTTCTTGTAATGGTTTTTCTTCTTCTTTGACTGGTGTTGATTCTTGTGTTTGTTCTTGTGTTTGTTGTGTTTGTTCTGTTGATTCTTGTGTTTGTTCTTGTGTTTGTTGTGTTTGTTCTGTTGATTCTTGTGTTTGTTCTTGTGTTTGTTCTGTTGATTCTTGTGTTGGTTGTGTTGGTTCTTGTGTTTGTTCTGTTGATTCTTGTGTTGGTTGTGTTGGTTGTGCGGGTTTTGTGCTTAAAAGACTCATTAACTTTTCTTTCCTGTATTTATTCAATAAATCAGTAAAATGATTATACATTTCACTTTCATGATTTAGCATAACAGATTCATCTACCAATGTAGCTGGCTCTCTGGATTTATGGGTAGCCATGTTGATTATCTTTTTCTCTCTCTTTTCATAGAGTTGAGTAAGAATTCTTTTGATATTGCCCAATTGGGTTCTTGTTTTTTCTTTTTCCTCTTCTGAAAAAGTATCTAAAGTGCCTTGATCTTTTTGTAGAATTTTGATTTTTTCTTGAATATAGTGTGAAACATCTTCATAAAAATTATCCCCTAAACTTTGAAGTTCTTCTCTATTCTTTTCTCTTTGAGAGAATTCAAAAAGAGTTTCATAAGTTATATTAATTTCTTTATCTGACATAATTATTACCCCGACTTAAAGCATTAAAACCGAGTCATATATAAATATTTTCATAAAGTATTTAAGCTAATACTAATAAAAATAAAATATGGTTGTGTTAAAATTTGAAAGTTTAGGATTTAGGGAAGAAAAAAAATACCTAGTTGTGAGTCTATACAAACTTTTTTCATTTAAGGTGGATAAAAAAATATTAGATGATATTGGGAAGTTTAGAATAAAAAAACATGAAATTGAATTTGAAAATATAAAAGAAAGTAGGGCGATAAAAAAATTTAATTTTATAATTTCAAGCCATATAAACAATTTAACAAATGATTTAACTAAAAAAAATACAATATATATTCATCAAAATTCTGGAATTCCTTTAATGGGTAGTAATTCTTTTGGTATTGTAGATAGGGGCACTAATCTTATTGAATTAAAACCCATAAGTGGGTGTAATCTTGATTGTATTTATTGTTCTGTAAATCAAGATAAAAGAACTAAAGATATTGTTATTGAAAGAGAATATCTAGTAGAAGAATTCAAGAAATTAGTTGAATTTAAAGATTGTAAGATTGAGGCACACATAGGGGGACAAGGAGAACCTTTTCTTTACAATGAAATTGTTGAGTTAGTTAAAGATTTAATTCAAATAAAAAATGTAAAATTAGTGTCTATTGATACTAATGGTACTTTATTGACTAAAAATATAATTGATGAATTAGCAAAACTCAAAAAAGTGCGATTGAATTATTCTATCAATGCTATAAATTATGAACTTGCTAAAGAAATTGGTGGCAAAAATTATAATGCTGAGCATGCACAAAACATGGCTAGATATGCTGCAAAAAAAATGGGAGTTATGATAACCCCTGTAATAATTTTTGGAGTTAATGATAAGGAAATGGGATCTATAATGGATTTTGCAATTGATATTGGTGCTGGAAATAATTCCCCCATTAAAGTTGGTTTTCAGAACTTTTTAAGATATAGATTTGGAAAGAATCCTGCGAAATCAATTCCCTGGCCAGAATTCCATAGCAAATTAAAAGAGTTAGAGAAAAAATATAACACGAGATTAATTTTAGATGAAACTGATTTTAAGATAACTAAAGTTGATGAACTACCTAAACCTTTCAAAAAAGATGAAATTGTTAAGGTAAAAATTGTTGGTGATGGAAGAATTCCTGGAGAAAAAATAGCTGTTGCAAGAGATAGAGTTATAACTTTGCCTGATTGTAATAAAAAAGGAAATGTTAATGTAAAAATAACAAGAACAAAACACAACATTTTTATGGGAGAAGTTCTTTAAAACATTATATGCTACTAAAAATAGGGGTGGATATAGGTGGCACTGAAATTAAAGCTGGTTTGATTACTAGTCAAGGTAAGGTGCTAAAAAAAATTGTTGTGCTAACAGAAGCAGAACAAGGCAAGGCAGTTGTTATTGAAAATATTCTAAAGGCTATATCTCTTATTGTTAAGTCTAAAAAATTCAAAAAAATCCCTTCAATAGGTGTTGGATGTCCTGGTCCTTTGAACCCTATCACTGGAGTTGTTGGAGACACCCCCAATCTTCCACTTAAGGGAGTTAATATTAAAGAGATTATTAAAAAAAGATTTAAAACTAAAGTTGTGTTGAATAATGATGCTAATTGTTTTATTCTTGGCGAATCTTTATTTGGTGCTGGAAAAGGGTGCAAAAATCTTGTTGGATTGACTCTTGGTTCTGGAGTTGGTGGTGGAATAATAATCAATAAAGAATTATATTATGGTAAGGGAAATGCTGGCGAACTTGGACATATGACTATTAAATTAAATGGTATGATTGCAAGTTGTGGAAATGATGGGTGTATTGAAGAATATGTTTCTCGACGTGGATTAATGAGGTTAGCAGAATCATTTGGATTGAGAGTTGAAGAACCTATAGAGATCTATAATCTTGCTTTGAAAAAAAATCCTAGCACTATACATCTTTTCAAAGAAATGGGAATATATTTAGGGATAGCTGTTGCTAATTTAGCAAATGCTTTTGATCCTGATAAAATAATTCTTGGCGGAGGTATTTCTGGAGCATGGACCTTTTTCGCTCATTCATTAAAAGATGAAGTAAAAAAACGAGCAATAAATAAAGCAAATATTGTGAAAGGTAAATTGGGTAAAAACGCTGGAATAATAGGTGCTGCTGCTTTAATTAAATAAGTTGGTTGTTGGATTCTGGATTATAGTTTAAATTACATAAAACCTTTTAAACAATTCTTACTTTAAGGGTTCTATGATTATTAGGTGGGTGGAATTAAAAAATATTCGTAGTTATAAAGAGCAAAAAATTTCTTTTCCTAGTGGTTCTATGCTACTGTGCGGAGATGTTGGTAGTGGGAAATCTACAATACTTTTAGCAATTGAATTTGCTTTATTCGGTTTAATGCGTGGTTCTGTCAGTGGATCTTCTTTGTTAAGGCATGGTGCTATGGAAGGTTCTGTTGAATTAGATATAAAAATAGGTAAAAAAAGAATCACCATAAAAAGAGTTTTGAAGAGGGGAAAGAATGGAGTTCAACAAGATTCTGGATATATTATTATTGATAAAGAAAAAAAACATGGTACTGCTGTTGAATTAAAAGCATGGATTCTTGAATTATTAAATTATCCGAAAGAACTTTTATCAAAAAGTAAATCTTTAATTTATCGTTATACTGTATATACCCCTCAAGATGAAATGAAACGAATTTTATTAGAAGATGCTGAACAAAGACTCGATACTCTCAGAAGAGTTTTTCAGATAGATAAATACAAAAGAATTAGGGAAAATACTATAATTCTTAATAGGAAAATTAAACAAAGAGTTAGAGAATTGAATGCCCAAATATTTGATTTAGATGAAAAAATAAAACGTGAAAAAGAAAGAAATGAAGAATTAGAAGAATTAAAAATAAAGATTAAAAAGATTAGACCTCAATTGGAATTAAATAAAAAAAAGGTTTCTGAAAAAAAGATTGAGGTAGAAAAAATTGAAAGAGATGTTAAACTATTTAATAAATTTGATAATGATTTTAAAATTGAAAATGTAAAATTAATAGAAAAAATAACTCAAGATTCTAGAAACAAAAAAGAATTAGTTATTGTTGAAAAAGAAGCAGCTCAATTAATTGAAAAAATAAAACTATTGGAAATTAAGGATCAAAAAGAATTAAATGATCTCCAAAGTTCTGATAAACAGAGTATAAAAGAAGTTGTGTTTGTTAAAGAGATTGAAAAAAAACTTTCTGAAGTAAATAAGATTAAGGAAGAAAAGATTATTTTAAATGAAAAATTAAGCGTTATTACAAAAAGGGTGGATGAGCTCAATTTAGAAATAAAAAAGAAAGCAGAATTATCTAAAGATTTAATGATTAAAGAAACAAAACTTAGAGAACTTCAAAAAGAAATAATTGTTAAAGAAGAATTTAAAAATAATATTATCTTATTTGAAAAAGAATTAGAAATATTAAATAAAAGGTTAAGCGAATCAAATATAAAAGTAGAAAATTCAAAAGAGCTGAAAGAAAAAGTAATTGGTTTGATTAATTGTCCCCTTTGTAAACAATCTGTTTCTTCAGAACATAAAGACCACATAAAACAACTAGAAAATAAAAAAATATTAGAATATACTAAATCTACATATCTTTTAGAAGCTAAAAAACAAGAATTTTCTAAAAGACTTAAAAATTTAAAAAATAAACTAGATAAGGTGTTAGAAAAAGAAAAAATATTTTTTGAAATGGGTGTGAAAGTTAAATTATTAAAAGAAACAGGAAATATTTTAATTGAAAAACAGAAAAAAGTTGCTTTAGCTGTCAAAGATAAAACAGAATTTATGGAAAAAATTAATCAATTAAATCAAATAAATCTTGACGATAAAATTAATGAAATTAATAGGTTAAAAGAATTGTTGAATAAAATTAAAGAAAGAAATAATTTGAAAATAATTTTTGAGGACAAAAAGAAAAGGGTTGATGAGTTAATTAAATTGCAAGATATAATAAAAAAAGAAGTTGGTAAAATTAATGTTAAAAAAATGGAGTTAAGAAAAAAAATTAAGTGTCTTGAAAGTGTGAAAGAAAATTACGATAAAGAAAGATTCATCTTTGCTGAATTAGTAAAAGAAGAAAGAGAATTAGAAGTTAAATGTGCTGTATTGAATAAAGAAGTTGATGGTATTGAGCGATTGAGAAGTATATTAAAAACAGAAATTATTGAGAAACTTAAAACTAAAGAAGGAATTAAAAAATTAAAGGAGTTAAGTTATTGGCTAGAGGATAATTTTATGGATTTAATGGTGAAAATGGAAAAACAAGTTATGCTTAAAGTTTATACTGAATTTAATGAATTATTTACAAAATGGTTTGATATTCTTCTTGAGGATGAAGAATTGAATGCTCGGTTGGATGATGAATTTAAACCAGTGATTGAGCAAAACGGTTATGAAACTGAAATTGATAATCTCTCTGGAGGTGAAAAGACTGCTTTGGCTTTGGCTTATCGACTTGCATTGAATAAAGTGATAAATGATGTTGTTGAAAGTATAAAAACAAAAGATATAATAATATTGGATGAACCAACAGATGGGTTCTCAACAGAACAATTAGACAAGATGCGTGATGTGCTTGAGCAGTTAGGGATAAAACAAACAATAATTGTGAGTCATGAAAACAAGATAGAAAGTTTTGTTGAGAAAGTTTTAAAAGTTAGTAAGAGCGAACACATTAGTGTAGTTAATTAATAAATAAAGGGGCTGTGGTTTAGCCTGGTCTATGACACTAGCTCGGGGTTCATGGAGAGGGAGATACCTTATATTTCCTTGCTGTGACATGAACAGCTAGTAACCCGTGTTCAAATCACGGCAGCCCCATATATATTACTCAAATAGGTAAAAGTAAAGACTATGGAATTTCGTAAAAAAACGAAACTCCACAGTATTTAATAAAACCTTTAAGAATTAAAAAATTCTTAAAGGTTTCAATAAAAAAGTAACTAAGCGAAGCGAAAGAGTTGGGGGAACCAAGCAACGCGCAGGTTCCACATCTTTTGATCAGATTTTTGAAAAAATCTGCGGCAGCCCCATTTAATAAGTCCTGTTCTGATAAAAAAGAAAAGTTTATACAAAAAGACTTTTTGTCTTTGAGCATAAACTTTTTAAAAAGAAAAGTTTATATATTAAAGAGTATAAATAAAAAGTAATTATAAAAGGTGGTTGGAACATGGAGACTTATTTAACCTGTCTTCAGGGTTTGCACTAAAAAGGGTACAAACAATGAATCGTAAAACATTACTTATTGCAATAATGATTTTCTTAATTCCCATTGCATTTGCAGGGGATTTTCATGTTTCTGTTGAATCAATAAATGATAGAATCTATAAAAATGAAAGTGCGAGTTTTAATGTTACTGTAGAAAATCACCTAGATACAGAACAAACATTTAAATTTAGTTCTGATGTGCTATGGGATTTGATGTCTAATCCTTTATCTGATTATTTTAGTGGAATGGTGATTCCTGCTCAATCTTCAGATTCAACAATACTTCAACTTATACCGCCAAACAGAATTTCTGCAGGACCAAAAAAATTACCTATAATTGTCACTATGCAGTCAACTGGCACTACAGATAGTGAAGATGTTACTGTTTATATCAAATCTACTGGATTAGAAATGCAAGATTATCTTCCTTTTGTTATTACCACAATGCTTGTTGATCCTATTAAAATAGATCCAAGAGGAAAATTCACTGTAAAAGTAAATCTAAAAAACACTAATATTTTGGATTTAGAAGAAGTTACAATTGATTTAACCACTAATAGTGGATTGATACATAAAAAAAGAATAGTTCCATTGGGTCCTTTAGAAGAAAGAACTGAAACTTTTGTGATAACTTTAAGTCCTGTAACAGATCCAAGAAATGATGTTTTAATAGCAACGGTTTCTACAGGAGATATTGTATTCAGTCCAGATAAAGAAAATATTGAGATTGTAAGTTATTCTGCTTTTGTTGATACTCCAATAACTCAAAAAGAATTTTTGAAGACAAAAACTAAAGTAGTTATTCTAAATGATGGGAACACTCAAGGTTCTGAATTATATAAGATTCCAACTAACTGGTTTAGAAGTTTATTCACAATTACAGAACCAAAAACTAAATTACTTACAGAAGAAGGAAATGATTACTTGGTTTGGGAGTTGGTGCTTGAACCATCTCAAAAAATAGAGGTTAGTTATACTGAAAACTTTAGATCTTTGTTTGCATTAAGTATAATTTTAATTGTTATTGTGGTGTTATATTTCTTAACGAGAAGTTCTGTGATCATAAAGAAAAAAGCAGAAGTATTAGAAATACAAGAAGGTGGAATTTCTAAAATAAAAATAACTCTGAATATCAAAAATAGAACTAAAAGTAAAAATGAGAATATTAGAGTTATAGAAAAAATACCCAATATTGCAAATCTTGTTAAAGAAGATTATTTAGGAACTTTAAAACCTACTAAAGTTATGACTCATGATGTAAAAGGAACTTTACTAAAATGGAATATTGATTTATTAGAAGGTTTTGAAGAAAGAATGATAACTTACAAGATAAAATCTAAATTAAGCATTTTAGGAGCTTTGAGATTAAGTCCTGCAGTTATTAAATTTAAAAGTGCTAAAGGAAGAATATTTATTTCCCATTCCAATAGTTCAACATTAAATATTTAATTTTGTTTTTTAAATTCTGATTCTTATTTTTTACTACTATCCCATCATTATAGATTTTAGAAAGCTTTATATAGAATTTATTGGTTAATAGGGGTTAAGTCTTACATATAGTGAGAGGTGATTACACAAGATGAAAGATACATTAGGAAAATGGGCATTCATTTTGGGAGTAATACTAGCAATAATTTTAGGACTTATAGGCGCATCATTAGGTGGCCTCCAAGCATGGCTTGTTTCTCTATTAATCTTATTCGGATTAATTGTGGGATTCCTGAACATTGCAGGAAAACAAGCTGAAAAATTTGTGATGGCAGCGATTGTGCTGGTTATCGCAAGTTACATGGGAGGAGCATCATCAACATTAACTGGTGTTGCATTTATTGGTCCATATTTAGGAGGAATTTTCGATGCTATAATGGTGTTTGTTATTCCTGCTGTTGTGATAGTAGCTCTTAAAGATGTATATGACCTAGCAAAAGCTTAGTCATTTTTTATTTTTTTTTGAAAATAAGGAGATTCGTTCTCCTTCTTTTTCTATTTTTTTAAAAACTAATCAGAAATATTTATTTTATATTCAAAATAATCATCCCATGGATTTTCTAATTTCATCATTTGTTTGAGGGTTAGTTTTTCAAAATATTTTCTAAAAGGCCTCATTGAATTTCCGTGGGCAGAAATAGCTACATTTATTTTTTCTTTTTTGATTTTTTTAATTAATTCTTTTATGAAAGCGTTGACTCTTTTTTCGACCATTTTGACGCTCTCCCCTTTAGGTGGGGGGATATCATAAGAACGATGCCAAATGTCGAATTGTTTTTGACCATAATTTTTAATAATTGACTTATGGCTAAATCCTTGTAATTTTCCATAACACCTTTCAATTATTCTGTCATCTTCGATTAATTCCTTGCACTTTGGATGAAATTTAAGCACTTGTTTTAATGTATCTTTTGAACGAGAAAGATGAGAGTGGTAAGCAATGTTAAATTGTTTATTTTTTAATTTTTTGGCAACTTTTTTAGCATCTTTAATTCCTTGAGAAGTTAATTTAGAATCTTTCCAACCTGTAAAATAATGATTTTTGTTATAATGGGTCTGGCCATGCCTAAATAGATAGATATGATAAACCTCTTTTTTTGCCATGATTGTTTGATTATCTTTTGAATATATAAATTTTTAGGAAAATGTTTTAAATCTAAGAGCTATTTGAATTTATATGTTATTGAAAGACATTAAAAAATATCTTCCAAAAGAATTTTATGAAATCTTAAATAAAGACATAAATAAATTACGACCTTCACAGGAAAAAGCAATTAAAAAAGGATTGTTTAAAGGAAAAAATCTGCTTGTTTGTACGCCTACTGCTTCTGGAAAAACACTTATTGCTGAGATGGCCATGTTAAAGCAGTTGTTGGAAAAAGGAGGAAAGGCGATTTATGTTGTACCTTTGAAAGCGCTTGCATCTGAGAAATATAAAGATTTTAAGAAAAAATATGGTGGGTTGATCAAGGTTGCATTATCTATTGGGGATTTGGATTCTTCTGACACTGGATTGTATAAACATGACTTGATTTTAACGACATCTGAAAAGATGGACTCCCTTATAAGACACAAATCTAGGTGGATAGAAGATATAAAAGTTATTGTTGTTGATGAAATTCATTTGCTAAATGATCCTGGCAGAGGACCAACACTTGAAATTTTACTCACTATTTTAAAACAGATGTTGAATGCACAAATTATTGGATTAAGTGCTACGATAGGAAACCCACAAGAATTAGCAGATTGGATGGATGCTGAATTGGTTATTGACCTTTGGCGACCTGTTAAATTAAGAAAAGGGATTTATTATGGTAAAAAGATTGAGTATGAAGATGAAGAAAAATAAAAATCACCATTCCCCAATACAAAGTTCTACATTTATTTTTTTTATTTTTCTTTTTTTGAATGCCCTTAATCTTGAAATTCCATCTCCAACCCTAAATTGCTCTCTTTTTGTATGAATTGCTAACCTAATTGGGTCTAACTTTGAAGGATTTTTTCCAGAATCTAATGCTTTATGTATTTTTTGCTCTTTTTTATTTTGCCAATCTTCTTGGTGAAAAAAAGATGATTTTCCTTCAACTTTCTTTTTGTCTGGTTTATCAAGATGTTTGATTATATACTCTACCCTCATATAGAAATATGTGTCATCTTTAAAATTTCTTTTTAACCAAGGTTTTCCGAATCCAAACATTGTAATACCTCCAATTATTTAATTTAATCTAAACCGAGAGAATTTATAACTAATTCTTTATCAAACTCTTTTAAGTCCTTATATTCTTGCCCTGAACCAATGTAAATGATTGGTTTTCCAGTTATATGGCTTACTGAAATTGCAGCTCCGCCTTTTTCATCTACATCTACTTTTGATAATATGATTGCATCTATCCCTACTGACTCATTAAATGCTCTTGCCTGCTCTACAACATCATTTCCAGTTAAAGAATCGCCTACAAAAACAGTCAGATGTGGTTTTGACACTCTTTCTATTTTTTTTAGCTCATCCATAAGATTCACATTTGAATGTGAACGTCCGGCTGTATCTATAAGAACAACATCGAGATTTTTTGATTCTGCATGTTTTATTGCATCAAAAGCAACTGCAGCTGCATCTGAGCCATAATCATGTTTAATTAATTTGATATCTAAATTATTACAGTGTTCTTCTAATTGATGTAATGCTGCTGCCCTAAAAGTATCACATGCTGCAATCACTGGTTTAAATCCTTTATTTTTGAGGAGATATGCTACTTTTGCAAGGTTGGTTGTTTTTCCACTTCCATTAACCCCTACAAAAAGAATTGTGTAAGGTTTTTGTTTTTTTATATTTGAAATTAAATCTATTTCTTCTATATCAAATAGTTCTTCTAATGTGTTTCCAAAACTTTTTTTGACTACTTGTGTTAATTTGAATGGGCTTAATTTTTTATTCAGTAATTCCTCTTTTAAATCTTGCTTGAACTTTTCAATAACCTCTACTGCTACGTTATTTTCTAAAAGTGCTAATTCAATTTCCCAAAATAAATCATTAAATTTATCGTCTGAGATAGAAATCTTAAGTATTTTTTTGAAGAAACTTGGTTTTTCTTCTTTTGGTTCTTCTTTTGGTCGGGATTCTGGCTTTTCTTTAGGTTCTTCTTCTTGTTCTTCTTTTTCCTTTTCTTCTTTGAGTTCTTCTGGCTCTTGTTCTTTTTTCTTAAATATTTTTTTGAAAAAGCCTTGTTTTTCCTCTTCTGGTTTTTCTTCTTTCGCTTCTTCTTTCGATTCTTCTTTTTCTTCTTCTTTTTCTTCTTTGCTTTGTTTTTTTTGTTTTTCTTCTTTTATTGATTTTTTATCTTTCTTTTTTGGTTTTTCTGTTTTTTTCTCTTTAATTTCCTTTTCTTTCTTTTTTTCGACAGGTTTTTTATCTTCTTTTTTCTTAGTTTCTTTTTTAGATGTTTCTTTAGATGTTTCTTTAGATGTTTCTTTAGATGTTTCTTCTACTTCTTCTTCTGAAGATTCTTCGACCCCTTTAGAAAATACAGATACTGCCTTACTTAATTTTTCTTTTAAAAATTTAAACATAAAACACCTATTTCTTAGATTTTATTTTATTTTCAAAATAATTTGCCTGTAAATTTAATCCTTGAAGTTCTGTCAATAAGTTTGTCTGTAACTTTTTCAATTCGTCCATCTGTTTGTCGAGCATTTTTTTTACTTCTGGCACTGTTTTTTTTGCTGTTGTATTTCCACCAACATTCACTATTAAGTTTTTGTTGTCTTCTAATTTTGATTTTATGAATATTCCATTGCTTAATGGGGCAAGTATTTCATCTCCTTTTTTTAGTTTTTCTAAATCATTCAATCCTTGTTTGATTATTGTCAATTCGTTCAATTGATCATCAATCATCTTTAATTGGTTTTGCATCTGACCAATCTGTTGAGCTATCATCTGGAGTTGTATGTGGTTCTGATTTTGTTGTTGATTTTCCATTTTAATTTTTATTTACTGCCTTTTTTATTTGTTTTCTTAATAATTCCACTTCAATTTCGCCAAAGTGTTGTTGTTGATGAACATCTACTTTTCTTTGATTTGTTAAATGAAGTAATGGAACAAAAATTGATACTTTATCTTCTTTTGATTCTGAAGGAATTAATTGTTGAAATGTTAATCTTTTATTGCCTATCGAAAAAAAATCTTTTATTTTTTTAAGTAGACTATTCATAACAAATCCAATATCAACTGTTTCCTCTGGTAATCTAATATTCTGTGGTGGAATACTCCTTGTAACCCTTCTTTTTCTTACTTCTAATGCTTTTTCCAAAGCATCCACAAGATCATAAATAGATACTTTTCTTTTTCTCGGTTGAGGAGTTCTTGGTATTAATTTTGGTTTTTCTTCCCCTATTAAATTCCCTGGGAGTACTTCTTCATAGTCAATCAAATCATCTGCATCTTCAATTTCTTCTGTTGATGCTATCAGTCTGTCGAGTTCTAGTATTTCCTCGTCGACTAATTTTGAAGATTTTAATCTCAATAATAATGCTGCTGCGAGTACTACTTTTCCAGGCAAATTGAAATCCATATCTTTTAGTTGTTTAAGCATACCCATGAATTTTTTTGATAATGTTGATATATCCACATCCCAAGGATCCATGTTTTCTTTAGTCACTAAATTATACAGTATATTCTGCCAAGTTATCTCATCTTCTTCGAATAAAAGTTGGAATACTTTATCTTGTGCGTCGTTGCTCACCATTTTTTTATTTAATTTGTTTGATATATATTTAAAGCTTTTCTTTAAATTACTTTTAATCTAAAGGTTATAATTATAGAAAACTTTATAAATAATCTTAATATAAGTTAGGTTAACATATTATTATATTCATTAAAGAGGTGAAATCAAATGAAAAAGAAGGGTTCTTTAACTCTATCCATTAATGCAATTGTGGTTCTTATTCTTGCAATAACTATGCTTGGGCTAGGCCTAAGTTTCATGAGAAACATTTTTGGAGGGGCAACAGAAGAATTTACAAAAGTTTCTGGGACTGTTAAAAAACAAATGATTGACCAGATGAAAGCTAGTGGTAAGGCGATTGATTTAAGCAGACCAAAAGTAGATATTAAAATTGGTGAAAAAGATCAAATATTTATAGGTTTGAGAAATGACCAACAAGATCTATTAAGTTATACTATTAATAGTGTTGATTGTGAAGGTCTTGGTGGAGGTTCAACAAGTGATTTAAATTGCGCTACTGGAGGAGATGTTGAAGTTGCATATAAATCAAGTCCTACAGAAATTCAAGGTGGAGAAACAAGAGTTTTACCTATTAATATCAAAGTTAGTACACAAGCAAGTGAAGGAACCTGTTTCTGCACTGTTTCAGTTGATTCAGCTGGAGAAAGTAAACGAACAGAATTAACTATTGATATAGTTGTTTAGAGGTGAATTATGATGGCTAAAGTTAAAAAAAGATTAACTCAACATGAAGAATTTGAAATCATGAAATTAGTGCTTGATAAATTCTTGTGGTTGGGATTTGGTATTATGGCTTTCGGACTTTATACTATGTTTGTGGTAGGATTCGCTCAAGGATTTACAGTAGCAGTTGTTGGAGCAGTCATACTGGTGTTGTTCATGGCAATGCTACTGAAAGAGTATGAAGTTGTAAAGTAAATAATTTTTTTATTATTTTTTTCTTTATTTTTATAAGACAAAATGAACAATAAGAAAGCAGTTCAATTATCGGCAAATTTTCTTGTAATTATGATTATAGCTATAGCTGTATTTGCTATGGGTATAAAGATGACTTATAATTTAATGACTAAAGCAGAAGAGATAAGAGAAGATGTTGATGATTCTACTCAAAGAGAAATAGAAGAAGCTTTGACAAGTGGGGAGATTGTTTCTATTCCACTCAACCATAAAACAGGTAAACTTGCTAAAAGTGTTAATTTTGGATTAGGCATATTCAATATGGGTAACACCCAAGATTTTACTGTGAAAATGGAATTTGAAAAGGCTTTTAGTAAGGATAGGGAAGATATTAGTAGTTCTGTTAATGAAGCAAATTGGATAAAAACAGATTTTGGACCTTATGAAATCACTAAAAATGACAATAAAGTTGTTGGATTACCTATAAGAATACCACGAAATAGTGATGTTGGTGGGAAAACACCTCCAGGCACATATATCTTTAAAGTTACTGTTAAAGACAGCACAGGTGGAGTATATGGGAGTATCCAGAAAGTGTATGTAGAAGTTGTTTGATTAATTTGGTTGTTTTTATTATTTCTATTTTTTTGTATCTAATTTTTTAATTGTTAATTTTCTTGCAAAGGTATTAATCCAAGATATCCCTTCTGCATCTTTTTCAATATAAGTTGTTATTATCTCAAAATCACAATCTCTCAATTTTTCTTCTATTTCTTCTTGAACATAGTGGCTAACATAAACATCACTGTTGTTTAATTTATGGGATGACTCAAACCCTTCTTTTTCTCCTTCCTTTAACCCTAAATAGAGTACACCATTCTCTGTTAATACTCTATGGAACTCTTTTAGTGCTTTTTCTGCATCTTTTTTTGGAAGATGAATAAAAGAGGCACAACACCAAACCCCATCAAAACCAGTATCTTTAAAGTCTAACTTTCGCATATCCATTTCTTTGAAAGATAACCTTGTTTTTCTTTTAGCTTCTTTAATTACTTCTGGAGAAAGCTCTATCCCTGTGACTTTTAATCCTTCTTCTTTCAAATACTGGGCATCTCTTCCAGAACCAGCACCAACATCAAGTATTTTTTTACCTTTTAAGAAAGAAATAAACTGAGTTAATTGGTATTGTAAAATAGTGTCAAAAGTATATTCTACATAATTCTTTGCGAACTTATTATAGCTTTCAATTGTTTTCTTTATAGGATCCATGAAAATGATTTAACTTATGAAATTATTGACTTACCCATTGATTTACTCTATAAACCCCATTGCGAGTTGTTCTAATATCTTTCCAGGATGTGGTGATTTAGTGATTGCTGAAGCAATTAAAATGCCTTGTGCACCAAGCTCTACTGCTTTTTGCACATCTGTTTTAGTCTTAATACCTGCTCCGCAAAGTACAGGTATATTACTGATATTATTTACCTTTTTTATAGTTTTCGTAATTATCTGAGGTTTTGCAGTACTCACAGATACATTTCCACCAATTAATTCTGGCGGTTCGACAGCAATAAAATCTGGATGAAAGGCTGCAACAGATTCTGCTGTGTAGTCGCTACTCGCACATACTACAGTAGTTAATTTTAGTGCTTTAGCTTTTGCAATACTTTTTTCTAAATCATCTATTTTGAATCTATCTTCAGAATGATTCAATAAACAACCTTTGGCGCCGTTTGCTTTGAGGTCTTCAGGAAGTGTGTGACCTGTGTGGGCACCATAATCTATTGGATCTATATGTTCACTTAAAACTGGAATTTTAACAGCCTTAGAAACCCTATACAAATCAGCATCTTGAACAGCAACAGCAATATTAACTTTGGTGACTTTTGCTACTTTTTCACAAATTTTCGCTAGTTTCTCTGCAGATTTGCCTGTTGCTGACTCGTATGTTTTAAAATTAACAATTATTATAGGTGTTTTTAACCCCATGTTGTTATTTATTTGACGAGAATAAGTATATAAAGATTTCCATGCAGGGAATTTAAAACAAAAGATATTTAAAGCAAAAAGCAATTTTAAAGAGACATGGCGAAGGTAAAAGTTAAGATATCGGGAAAAACCAGAAGTTATGATAAAGGGGTTTCTATAAAAGATATTGCTAATGATTTAAAAAAACAAGGAATAATTGCTGCTACTCTCAATGATAAGCTTGTTGATATTTCTGTAAAAGTGAATAAAGATTCTGAAATTGAATTAATTGATTTTAATAGTCATGAAGGAAAAGATGTGTTTCATCACTCAAGTGCTCATGTGTTGGCTCAAGCAGTGCTTAGGGTGTTTCCTAAAGCAAAACTAACAATAGGGCCAACAGTTGAAGGTGGTTTTTATTATGATGTTGATGTTCGCCCTCTTAATCCTGAAGATCTAGAAAAAATAGAAACAGAAATGAAAAAGATTGTTGATGAAAAACTCGAGATTAAAAAACACATTATTAGTAAAGAAAAAGCATTGAAATTGTTTAAAGACAATCCTTATAAAAAAGAATTGATTAAAGAATTACCTGCAGGCGAAAAAATTTCTTATTATGAACAGGGTGAATTTAAGGACTTATGTCGAGGACCTCATGTCCCCCATACAAGAATGATAAAATCATTCAAACTGACAAAAATTTCCGCTGCTTATTGGAAAGGAGATTCTAAAAATAAATCACTTCAAAGAATTTATGGAGTTAGTTTTCCTGACAGAAAAATGTTAAGGGAATTTATTCGATTGCAAGAAGAAGCAAAAAAAAGAGATCATAGAATTATTGGAAAAGAATTAGACTTATTTTCATTCCATGAAGAGGGTGCTGGGTTTCCATTTTGGCACGATAAGGGCATGATTATTTGGGATGGTGTAATGGGTTATATGAAGGATTTATTACGTTCAAAAGAGTATCAAGAGATAAGCACCCCAATTATATTAAATAAAGATTTATGGTTAAAATCAGGTCATTGGGACCATTATAAAGAAAGTATGTACTTTACAACAATAGACAAGGTAGAACATGCTGTAAAACCAATGAATTGTCCTGGTGGATTATTAGTATATAAAAATAATGTTCATTCTTATAGGGAATTACCGATTAAAGCAGGAGAATTTGGATTAGTTCATAGACATGAAATGTCTGGAGTTTTGGCTGGATTATTCAGGGTAAGGAGTTTTACTCAAGATGATGCGCATGTATTTTGTACAGAAAAACAATTAAAAGATGAAATTAAAAAATTAATAGAACTGATTATTGAAGTTTATTCTGCTTTTGGATTTAAAGATTATCAATTAGAGTTAAGTACGCGACCAGAAGGTTCAATAGGAAGCGATAAGATGTGGGATAATGCAGAAAAATCGCTTTCAGATGCACTTAAGGACTTGAAGTTGGATTATCAACTAAATCCTGGGGATGGTGCATTTTATGGGCCTAAAATTGATTTTCACATAAAAGATTGTATGAATAGAAGCTGGCAGTGTGGAACAATCCAAGTTGATTTTTCAATGCCTGAAAGATTGGAATTGACTTACGAAGGGAAAGATGGTAAAAAACATAGACCTGTAATGATTCATAGAGCTATTCTTGGAAGTTTTGAAAGGTTTATAGGAATTTTAATTGAACATTATGCTGGTCGACTCCCCTTATGGTTGAGTCCTGTACAAGTTAAAGTGCTTACTGTTTCAGATAATTTTAATAAATATGCTGAAGAAGTTGTGGATGAGTTGGGTAAGGTTGGTGTTCGTGTTGAGCTTGACGAGAAAAGTGAAAGTATTTCCAAAAAAGTAAGAACTGCTCAACATCAAAAAGTTAATTATGTTATTGTGATTGGTGAAAAAGAAGAGAAAAATAAAACATTAGCTATAAGAAAAGGAAATGATGTTGAAATGGGCGTTAAATTAAGTACATTTTTAAAGAGGCTTCTGAAAGAGATTAATGATAAAAAGTAAATAATTATTATAAGGTTATTAAATGGTATTAGAAAAACTGGGTTCATCTATTAAGGAAACACTAGCTAAAGTAGCTAGAGCTGTTTTTGTAGATGAAAAACTAATTAACGAATTGATCAAGGAAGTGCAAAAAGCATTATTACAATCAGATGTTAATGTAAAACTTGTTTTTGAACTAACTAATAAAATTAAAGAAAGAGCTCTTAAAGAAAAATTACCTTCTGGATTAACTAAAAAAGAACAATTAGTAAATATTGTTCATGAAGAATTAGTTGAATTTCTTGGTGGGAAGGGTTCTAAAATTAAGGTTGGTGAATCTCAATTTAGAATAATGCTTGTGGGATTATTTGGAAACGGTAAAACAACTACTGCAGGTAAATTAGCTAAATTTTTCTCAAAAAGAGGGCATAAAATTGCACTTGTTGGATTGGATGTTCATAGACCTGCTGCGATGGAACAGATAGAACAGATTGCAAAGCAAGCTAAAGTTGATGTGTTTTTAGATAAAAAAGAAAAAAATGCGCTGAAGATTTGGAAAAAAGTTGAAAAAGACTTAAAAAAATATGATGTTTTGATTATTGATACTGCGGGAAGGGATGCTTTATCTAAAGATTTAGTAGAAGAAATTGAAAATCTGAATAAAAAAATAAAAGCAAACGAAAACTTCTTGGTTATTTCTGCCGATGTGGGACAAGCTGCACAAACACAGGCACAACAATTCCATGATAGCTGTGGAGTTACAGGTGTAGTTGCAACTAAAATGGATGGCACTGCTAAAGGTGGGGGAGCTTTAACTGCTTGTGCTGCAACTGATGCGCCAATTAAATTTATAGGTGTTGGAGAAAAATTAGATGATTTAGAAGAGTTTGATCCTGTACGTTTTGTTGGTAGAATGCTCGGCATGGGTGATATTGAAGCGCTTCTTGAAAAAGCTAAAGATGCAATAAGTAAGGAAGACGCAGAAGATTTAGGGAAAAAATTGCTTAAGGGTGATTTTAATCTTATTGATTTGTATGAACAAATGAGTGCTATGAAAAAAATGGGCCCTATGAATAAGGTTATGGAAATGATTCCTGGCTTTAGCCAATTAAAGATGCCTAAAGAAATGTTACAAGTGCAAGAAGGCAAACTGGAAAAATGGCGTCATATTATGAATTCTATGACTCAAAAAGAACTTGAAGATCCTGAAGTGATTGATGGGAAAAGGGTTGAAAGAATCGCTAAAGGCTCTGGAACTAGTGTTAGTGCTATTAGAGAGTTGATTAAGCAATACAGAATGAGTAAGAAACTTATGAAGAAGTTTAAAGGTAAAAAGGGCATGAAAGGGATGGAACAAATGATGAAAAATATGCCTAATTTTAAGTGAATTTAATTAATTGAGATTCTTGATTTATAGTTAATATAATTTATATCTTTTTTAAAAACCCCTTGTTTTTACTCACATAAAACATAAAAAAAGAAAAATAAAAAAGAAAAATAAAACAAAAAAGAAAAAAATTATTTAATTTGTTCAATCAAATGGATATGATCATAACTATCTTCAGATAAATCCAATGTACAATAAGTCCCACCATCTAAAAATGCACAATCTTCTCCACTAACATATAAATGACTTTGACTATTTAATGGCAAACCGCCATCATTATTGGAATCTATTAAAGATTTTCTTATCAAATCATAAAAATATTTTACTTCTTCAAAATTATCCCATGTTGCAACAAATCCTTTTACATTATATGTTCCAATAGCAATTCCATTCAAAAACGGGGTGCTTTGACTCATATAATCTTCATCAAAAACATCCAAATTTACCCTTATAGAATATCTTTTGTTAGAATTAACACCATTTAATTGAAAATTAATGTTTTCTATATCGCTTAAATAAATTAAACTTGCCATGGTATCCATTTGAACTTCACATTCAGGTATTTGTTTTGTTTCAGAAAAAATTTCTTGATTATTATAAACTAATTTGACTTCTTTTGAATTTCCTAATAATTTTGAACTAGTACAAAAAATCTTATAATCATTTGAACCTTTCAAACAAGAATCTTCACACAGTCCCCCTATGCAAATTTCATAACCTTCCCCAGAACTTACAATTTGATCCATTTCAAAAGCATAATTTACCTTTCCGCCAATATTACAGGAATAAGTATACAAATCTACTTCTACATCACACCCAGGTATTTGTTTTGTTTCAGAAAAAATCTTTTGGTTATTATAGTATAATTCAACTTCTGCTAAACTTCCCAAAGGTTCTAAACTCATACACATAAGTTTATAATTGTTTGAAGATTTAGAACAAACATATTCACAATCTCCACCAACACAGATTTTATAATCATCTCCATCATTTACAATTTGATTCATTTCAAAAGCATAATTTACCTTTCCGCCAGCATTACAAGAATAACTATACAAAGATACAATTAACTCTTCCTCAACTTCCTCTTCGACTTCATCTTCGACTTCTTCCTCTTCCTCATCCACACCATAATCTTCTTGCCCAGTATTCCCTCTTCCAGTATTTCCCCTTTCGTTTGAATCAATAGGTTCTGTTTCTCTAGTAAATAAATCTCTAAAACTAAATGCGATGGTTAAAGATACACTACAAAGAACAACCATAATTAAAAATACACTTAAAATAACTTTTTTTTTCATAAAATCACCTCACCTAATAATCAATTAAATTTATTTAATTTATTTAATCCATTTGATGTATTTATATCTTTCTAAAATTTAAATTTCAATCAAATTATAATCAGAACTTCCTAAACTAATTTTATTTGCATAAAGATAGTATGTTTTGATTTGAAAATTTTCTTTTTTTCCCTTTTTTCAATTAAATCCAAACAAACTTTATCAATTACAACAGGATCTATAGATGCAAATTTGATTAACTGATTAATTTATCTTTTTCTCTATATCTGGTGGTGATGGGTGTTGTGGTTTATTCGATTGAAATTTCATTATTTCTTCTTCTTTTTCTTCTATCTCTTCTTCTTTTTTTTCTATTCTTTTCTCTTCTTGGATTATTTTTTCTTCTTCTTTTAGCACTGCCTGTATGTTAGAGATATACATAAATAAAATGGCTATGAATACTACATTAATTATCATTCCCAATATTGCTTCAAACCCAACCACCATTCTTGCGCCGACCGATACTGGAGTTATATCTCCATAACCAATTGTTGTAAAAGTAATTATGCTGAAATAAAGAAATGTGCTATAATCTATAGGCTCTCTTGCATCCATTCTAAATGCCTCTGTGTGCACAGGATCAATAGCCATTTCAAAATAAAGCCATGCAAAACCCATTGAATAAAATAACACAATTGAAAGGTAGATGAAAATAACTAAAAGTTGTCTTGATTTGGAGAACCAAATCTTTAGGCTTGTATTGATTCCGAGCACTTCCGGACAATAAATAAATGTGAGTAAAATATAATTCGCTATGTAAAGAAATTGCATCAACAACATTCCTCCATATCCTTTGAGTAATGAAGGGAGTGTCATGAACATCCCAAACAGAAAAAACCCCATAAGAGCGTATCTAACACCTGTTACATTTTCTCTTTTTCTGATATAGGGTACTAATATTGAGAATATGAAAAATGTGAACACAATCATCAATACTTGTATTGTGACATTAACGGATATGTCTAATTTTGGTGCAACGTATTTGGCCATCTGCCAAGAAAGAAAAAGAGAGACCAACACAGGAACTATAAATAAAGCATAATATTTCAATAAGACTAATAAATCTACCCCTGACCTCTTTTTTTCCATGATTTATGTTAGGGGGAGAATGATTATTTAAAAGTTTTTATTATTTTGATTTTATTGTTTAGATTTATTATCGGAAAATTTAATAAACAAAAAGAATTATCTTGATATTATGAAAAAGTGGATGCATAAAATAGAGGTGTTTGTGGATAAACTACAGGAGAACACCATATTCATGAACTTAAAGTGGTGAAGAAATTTAAGAAAAACAGAGATAAAAAGAAAAAAAGTAAGAAAAAGTAAATAGAGGTGAATAAATTTGATAATAACAATATCTGGGGATCCTGGTTCTGGAAAAAGTACTGTCAGGAATCTATTGGCAGAAAGATTAAGTTTAAAAAAATATTCTATTGGAGATTTACGTGGTAAAATGGCTCTTGACAGAGGTCTAAATATTGACGAACTAAATAAATTGGGTGAAAAAAAAGCATTTACAGATGAAGATGCAGATGAATATCAAAAAAAATTAGGAAAAGAGGAAGATAATTTTATCATTGATGGAAGGCTAAGTTATCATTTTATACCTGATTCCTTGAAATTATTTTTAAGTGTTGATGCTCGCGAAGGGGCAAAACGTATTTTTGGTGATAAACGAGAAGATGAAGCTGAAGCTGATGGTGTAGAAGAAGTTGAAGAAAGAGTTAAAAAAAGAATTGAAAGCGATAAAAAAAGATATCAGAAATATTATGGGCTTGATTATGAAAAAAAAGATAATTATGACTTGATTATTGACACTACTGAAATTTCTGCTAAAGAGGCTACTGATAAAATAATTTCATTTATCCAAAAAACATATAAATAGGTGGGAGATTCTGAAGTATTATGGCAAAGATAAAAGAAAAAGATTTCATTGAAGTGAATTTTACTGGAAGAATAAAAGAAACCAATGGTGTTTTTGATACTACTGTTGCTAAAATAGCTAAAGATAATGAACTTACTGATAAGAGTGAGTATAAACCAGCTGTAATCTGTGTTGGTGAAGGGCACTTATTCAAAAAGATTGAGGATACACTAATTGGAAAAGAAGCTGGAAGAAGCTATAAGGTGGAATTAAGTCCGGAAGAATCTTTTGGTAAAAAAGATGCTAAATTATTCAGAATGATACCTGTTTCTGTTTTTAAGAAAAATAAAATGAACCCTGTTCCAGGCCTTACACTTGAAGTTGATGGGATGATGGGTGTTGTGAGGACTGTTGGTGGCGGAAGATGTATGGTTGATTTTAACCACCCTTTATCTGGCAAAGATGTTGTCTATACTCTAAAAGTAAATAAGATAGTTAAAGATGTTGTGGATAAAATCAAGGCAATAATTGAGATGGATTTGAGGGTTAATGAATTCAAGGTTGAGCAAAAAGAAAAAAATATTGATGTTGTTTTTGATGAAAATGTTTCAAAGCATTTAACAGATGAGATGAAGAAAACTGTCGAGAAAAGAGTCAAAGATTTGGTTGGTGTTAAGATAAATGTTAAGTGATTAATGTTGGATTATCATTAGGGATTCTAAGTACATATTGCTGTACCGAAATGTTTTTAAAAAATAAGAAGTTTATTCTTGTTTGATAAGATTTAATTGATTTAATTAACAGATTAACTCGTGGGGGAATAAAATGGATTCAGTACAACCTATATTTATAATGCCAGATGATTCAAAAAGATCTTCTGGGAAAAATGCACAAAAGATGAATATTTCTGCTGCTAAACAAGTTGCAGAAACTGTAAAATCAACTTTAGGTCCTAAAGGGATGGATAAAATGCTTGTTGATTCTATGGGTGATGTTACTATAACTAATGATGGAGTTACTATACTTAATGAAATATCTATAGAACACCCTTCTGCTAAAATGATTGTCGAGGTTGCAAAAACTCAAGAATCTGAAGTTGGGGATGGTACTACTACTGCTGTTATTTTGGCAGGTGAACTACTTAAGAAATCAGAAGATTTGTTGGATCAAGAAATTCATCCAACTGTAATTATAAAAGGATATAGATTGGCTGCTGAAAAAGCACAAGTTATACTTAATAATATTGCAGAAAGTATTTCTGAACATAACAATGAATTATTAAAAAATATTGCAATTACTGGTATGACTGGTAAAGGTGCTGAAGTTGCTAAAGAAAAACTTAGCGATCTTGCTGTAAATGCTGTTAAAAGTGTGATGGAAAAAGAGAATGGTTCTATTAATATTGATTTAGACAATATTAAAATAGAGAAAAAAGTTGGTGCTTCTGTTGAAGATTCTGAAATTGTTGAGGGGATTATTTTAGATAAAGAAAAAATACATCCTGGAATGCCTAAAGTTGTAAAAAATGCCAAAGTTGCATTAATCGATTCCCCAATAGAAATAAAAAGTACTGAAATGGATGCAAAGATACAGATAACTGATCCTGGACAAATGCAATCTTTTTTAGATCAAGAAGAAAAAATGATCAAAGATATGGTAAATAAAATTATTAAAAGTGGCGCAGATGTTATGTTCTGTCAAAAAGGAGTTGATGATATTGCTCAACATTTTTTGGCTAAAAAAGAAATTTATGTTTGTAGACGAGTTAAGGCAAGTGATATGAAAAAATTGAGTCGAGCTACTGGTGCTAAAATAATTACTAATTTAGATGATTTAAGCAAAAACGATTTAGGTAATGCAGGGGTTGTTGAAGAATCAAAAGTTGGAGATGAAGATATGACTTATGTTAAGAAATGTAAAAACGCTAAATCGGTTACTCTACTTTTAAGAGGTGGAACAGAACATGTTACAGATGAAATAAAAAGAGCAATGGATGATGCTATCGGAGATGTTGCAGCTGCAATTAAAGTTGGAAAAGTTGTTGGTGGAGCAGGAAGTATTGAAATAGAATTATCGCGTAATCTTGATCATTTTGCAAATAGTTTATCTGGAAGGGAAAGATTGGCTGTACAAGCTTTTGCTAATGCTATGGAAGTTATTCCACGAACCTTGGCAGAAAACGCTGGACTTGACCCTATTGATGTGATTACAGAAATGAAGGCAATGCATGATAAAGGTAAAAAATGGGCAGGAGTAGATATCTCTAATGGTAGAACTATTGATGTTTGGAAAATGGGGATTATTGAACCTTTAAAAATAAAAACTCAGGCATTGAGTTCTGCAGCTGAAGTTGCTACAATGATTCTACGAATTGATGATGTTATTATGAGTGAGAGTAATAAGGAAGGGGGAATGGGTGGTGGTATGCCTCCTGGCGGAATGGGTGGAATGCCACCTATGTAATGTTTTAAATTCTTGCTGAAAAACGAAAATATTATAAATTACTAAACTCTTTATAAAGTTAATATTTATTATATATTTATATTTAAAAAAAGTGGTGATTAATATGGCTGATAAAGAACCTTTTGAGATTGTACCTAAAAAAGAAGTTGATGACCTTAAAAAAGATGTTAGAGAACTCAAAGAAAATCCTTTGGGGGCTAGTTCTTCTGGTAATGAGTTGATTAAATCTGTTGGTAATTTAACTCAGAGTATGGATAATATGTTTGAATTATTTAAGGTTGCTAATAAAGAGATTAAAGAGGAGGCAAGTACACTTGAATTTATTAAGAAAATTACTCCTTTATTTGATAACTTAAATAAAAAATTAGATAGATTAACAGAACAGCATGACAAAATTGCCGAAGGTGTTGTTGCTGTTGCAGAAATGGTTAAAGAGATTAAAGATAGGAAAGTACCTTTAATTAAACATGAAGAAGAAAAACCAGCTCATGACGTTGCTAGGGCACCTTCCCCATCACCAAGACCTAGAAGTATGGCTCCTCCACCCTCTAGAATGAGACCTGCACCAGGAAGACCGCCTATTGCGCCTCCAAGGTAAGATGGAGAAAGAAACAGATTCTAATAATGAGAAAGAAATAGACATTAAAAGAGTTAAATATTTTCTAAAACATGTTTTTGGCGCACATAAGAAAGTTGATGATCGAAATAAGGCGCGAGATGAACTAAATAATCATATTGAAAAATTAAAAAATACTCCGGGCATTAGTAAAACAAAAAGGGTTGATGGTGGTTTGGATATTTTAAGGGAAAAAATGCACAATGTGATTAAAAAAGAAAAAGACATTATTTCTTATCGTGAAATTGAATCTGAAAAAATTGCTAGTTTGATGAAAGAAGTCAGAATTCTAAAAGATGAGCTGGCTAAAGTGCGAGAAGAAAAAGAAGCTCCTCAAAAATCTTCTGGACCTACAAAGAAGGTTGTGGTTAAAAAAAGTGTTAAACAGAAAAGGAAACAATCATCAAAAACATTAAAATTACTTAAAGATCAGATAAAAAAGTTTGAATTGGTTCATAAAAAGTTTAAAAAAAGCGGAAAACATAAAAAAGAATTAAAGATAATTGAAACTAAATTAAAATCATTTAAAGATAAATTAAAAAATTCTTAAAGATCTTTTGCCATAACTGTTTTTCTGCCATTAGATTCTGCACGAGAGATTGCTTCTACAATGAGTTTTTGCACTTTACTGTTTAGTGCGTCTGCGAAATCTCCTGCAACATTGTATTTTCCAACAACATTCTTTATGTTTGACTTAACTATTAAATTGTCTGACATTTGTATCACCAAAAAAGATATAAGAAAAAGAGTATATAAAATTTACTAATTAATTTAATTATTTATGAGCAAACCAAAATATTAATTTATTTTTTAATTTTTTATCTAGTCTGCAAAAACCAAATCTTTCAAATTGGATAATATCTCCTTCTTTCAATTTGGCTGTTAGTGGCTCTGCTAATCCTTTTACGGTTGTGTTATCTGGCATCAGTACCTCTACTGTGATATTGGTTGTTTCTGTGGGAAGCCAATGCATGATTTGATCTCCTTTTTCCCTATAAGATTCTGGAGAAGTTGAGTCAAAAATGCATTTTTTCCCTGCTTTTTTGAAAGTTAAGCAGTCCATTAATCTGTATAATCTTTTATCTTTTAGTAAAGCTAAATCTTCTTTAGTTATGTAGAAAGAATCTTTTGTTTTTAGGGTTCTGTTTCCTTTTTTTGGATAATCTGGGTGAAGTTTTAGTTTTATTTCTCTTTGTGGTGCGTTTTCTATTTTTATCTTTACTGGGTTTTTGATGAAAAAATAACGATTGCTCTTTGACTCAATAATTGATTTATTAAAAGAATTTAATGCTTTAAAGAATTCTTTTGCTGTGATTACTTTATCTACAAGCGATAATCCAATTTGTTTGGTATATTCAATAAATGCGCCTGGTTGGTATCCTCTTTTTCTTAATGCTTCTAAAAATGGGAGCCTTATATCATCCCAACCAGAAAAATCTCCTTTGTCTATTCTTTCTTTTGTTTTACTACAAGAAATTTCTAAACCTTTGAATTTATATCTTCCTATGAAATATGATTTTGGTGGCTGTTTATTGAGTGCTTTGTACATTAATTCTTGTCTTTTTGCGTTGTCTGCGTGATCTTTTCCACGAATAATGTGGGTCATTCCTGCCGAAAAGTCATCTACCATTACTGAAAGATTCATTAATGGCCAAACTCTGTATTTTGTGCCTTGTCTTGGATGTTTTGATTCATTTATTCTTGCTAAAGGAAAATCCCTCATTGCAGGATTATCATGTGTCATGTCTGATTTAAATCTTAAAACTGCTTCACCTTGCATAAATCCTTTTTTGTTGAGCATTTTTTCCCATCTTTCAAGATTTTCTGTTATTGATAAAGATCTGCAAGGACAATTTTCTTTATTTTTTGAAAATTGTTTAAATTGTTCTTGGTTGCAGGTACAGATATATGCTGTATGTTTTTTTATGAATTTTTCTGCGTAATTGTAATATATTTCCATTCTATCTGACTGAATCCATACTTCTGATACATTACCAAATACCCAATCAGCATCTCTTGGTAATAATTCATAAGCCGGAATGTAAATATTGTCTGGATTTGTATCTTCTATCCTTAATATAAATTTTCCATTATATTTTTTTGTGTAAATAGAAGTTAGTGCCCCTGTTATAGCATGTCCTATATGCATAGGTCCAGAAGGAGAAGGAGCTAGACGCATGATGACTCCTTTTTCTGTGTTTTCTAACTCTTTTAGCTTTTTTTCTTCTTTAGGTTTTGTTTCTAACAGTTCTGGAGCTAATTTTTTTAATTGGTTGAATTGTTCTTCCTGAGATAAAGAATTTACTTCGCTGATTATCTTGTTTATTTTAGGGACTAAAATTTTTATATTATTTTTAGCAGAAGGAACTTTTCCAATTATTTTTGGAATTATATTTTTTAATTGTGCTTTGCCATTATATTTTACAGCGTTTTGGAGTGTGTATTTTAGCACTACTTTTTTTATATCTGGCATATAATCCTTGAGAGAGAACCTGTATAAAAATCTTTCTTATATCTTGTTTTCCCAAAAGATTATTGGCTTTTAGAAAGATTTATAAATATATCTCTGGTTATAGAGTATCCGAGGGAAACCATGGGAAGAATAAAAACACAATTAGTAAAAAGGATAACTAATGATTTGATTAGAGAACACAGTAAAGAACTTAAAAAAGACTTTGATGAAAACAAAGAAATTATAGGAAAATTTGCAAAAATTCCCTCTACAAAGATGAGAAATGTGATTGCAGGGTATGTTACTAGAAGAATGAAAAATGATGATGATTTATAATCATCTTCATGAGACAAAACAATAACTAGCGAGGTGGCTAATATGTCGAATGATAACTCAATTTTTGTTGGTGGAAAACCTTTTATGAACTATGTTACTGGAATAGTTATGCAGTTTACAACCAAGGATGCCAAAGAAGTTATAGTGAAGGCAAGAGGTAAGTTTATTTCTCGAGCAGTAGATATCTCCGAAGTTACGACTAAAAGATTTTTAAAAGATCAGGTAAAAGTTATTGGAATTGAAATAGATTCAGAAGAGTTCAAAAACAACGAAGGCAAAGACGTAAGAGTTTCAACGATAGAAATTACTTTGAAAAAAGAGTAATTAATTGGTTAACGACGATGAAATTAATAAAATTAGCGAGGGTAGTCTGGGGCGAACTCAAAGAATTATTCAAAAAGAAAGAAACTAAATATCTTTGGGTAGGACCTGGTAAAAACCCTTTTGAAGACTGATTTTTTCTTTATTTTACTTTTTTTACATTAGTTTTTTATATATGTTATTCTATTCTTTGTTTTGATGGGAATTTTTAAGCATTTTGACAAGCTTGTTGATGGCAACCTTGCTTTAGATTCTTCTGAAGGAAATTTGATGTGGCATGATTCAAAAAGGTTGAAGAGATTAAAAGCTTTTATCAAGTTATTGAAGAGAAGAGAGAAGAAAATTTCTAAAGATGAACCTTTATTTGAAAAGATAGATGAGTTAAAAAGAGTTTATGAGGACCTATTAAATTTTTATAAGACACGCGATTCTAAATACGCAGAAGATATAAGAAACATTCTGAAAGTAGAAAAACTAGATATTGAAGCAATAAACAACAGAGCCAAAGAAGTAGAACCTTTGATTGAGCAATTAGAAGAGATGCACTCTAAGATTAGTGAAGAAACAGTTATAAATGAGAATCAAAGAATAAAACCAGAGAAGGTTTATGATCTAGATAAAGTCATAAAAGTGATGAAAAATAAAGGTTATAAAATATTTACAGAACCTTTTAAAGCAAATATAGTGGGTGTCAGAACACCCTCCCCTATAGATGATTTTAACGATACTTTAATTTTATTCTGGTATGATGAAAACAACAATTTGAACGTTAAACAATATAGATTTACAACTGATCCTGGTGCAGTATGGCTTGAAGGTGATAAATACTTGGAAGTTAATAAAAAAGGTATTGCAATACTTAAGGAGAACCAATATATTGACGCTTACAGGTTAGGATTGCATCATGGTGGAAGAAAGAATATAATTAAATCAAAATTATATGATTTCTTAAAACCAATTACCAATGAGGGAAAATTATTAAATAAAGATATAACTTCATTAAAAAGATGCCATGAAGCATTGGTTCAAACAAAAGATGTTGAAGTTTACAGAGATGATGATGGAGATGGTAAATTAACCCTTAATAAGGACAAAATTGAAAAAGGAATTTTTTATATTAATATTCATAGGGGTGAAGCAATAGGTATAACAAAAAAAGTAGACATACATTCTACTGGATGTCAAGTCTTTGCGGATGTTAAAGATTATGAAGAATTTATCAAATTGATTAAAGGAAAATTAAAATCTAAAAACAACAGATATACATATACTTTACTAAGAGATAAAGGGGTGGTATATGACCTTTAACAGAGACTCAATGGTAGAGATAGCCAATGAGTTAAGAAAGAATACTTTAACTTCAATCAAATAAAAGTTCATGCACAAAATTTTACAAAAGGCATTTCTAATTCTGCAAAGATTTGTAATAAACTTGCAATAACAAAATCTTTAGATACCCTAATTAAAATATTTAAGGATCTTGATTTTGAATTTGCAAATAATTATTATTATGCAAAATCTGTTAATTGTTTTTGAGATTATATCTCTTTTTGTGGAACTTCTTAACCACTCATTCTAATGTTCTTTTCACTTTCTAAAATTATTCTATCTAACCTGATTTTTTCTTTATTTTACTTTTTTTACATTAGTTTTTTATATTAAAGATTCTTTTATGGTTAATTATGGCCCTATAGCATAACCTGGATAGTGCATCCGGCTTCGGACCGGCTGATGAGGGTTCGAATCCCTCTAGGGTCATTTTTTACTTATTATTTCTCTTTTCAATTAAATTAATCTAGATAAAATCACCTAGTAGAACTAAAATTATTCTAAATTAAATTGCTTTATTTTTATTTATTTATTTATTTAATTGCTTTTTGGAATTTGTGGATCCCTATTATAAGGAAAGCTACCGTCCACCAATTCAATGCCCAAAAACTCCACCAACCTAAATCCTGACCAAGGTATAAAATACCTACAATCAAAACAAGGAGGCCCCAAGTTTTTGAAGTTGAGCAACAACATTCTTTTTTTACCATCTTAATACCTCATTTATGATTATTTTTTGTAAACTATGTCGTGTAGTCTTACTTTATCTTTTACTTTAATTCCTATTTGGTCGCCTTTTTTTGCTTTTTCTACTTTATCATGTTCTATCTGCATACTATCTATCGGTTGTTCTAAATTGGTTGTGTGACCTTTTATCACAATTGTATCTCCAACTGCTAAGTCTCCTGTTAATTCTATTGCAGCTACACTTATGTGAGAATAGAATCCCATAACTTTTCCAATTTCTTTTAACTCTTCAGCCATTAAATCACCCCCATGATTTAAAGTTTGAAATTAATTTGAAAGTTATTAAATTATTATGGATTGCTTTGACAATTATACAAAAATACTGCTTTTTCATCTCCAGTTTTTACAACAGTAGCAGAACAATACTCTCTTTCTTCAAATTCTCCTTCTGTCAAATTCATTATTTGGCCTTCCCTTATATCTGTAAGCACATCTATTGCTTCTCCAGCTAAAGAAGAAGTGTTTCCAAGACTGAATAGAAATATGAATGATGCTAAAATTGCGACAGCAATTACTCCAACCAGAACTACTTTTAAAGTTTTATCAACATCTAAATCACTCTTTTTTGGCATTTTAAAGATTAAAGAATGTTTGTATTTAAACTTTTCTTTTTTTATAAAAAGTTAAACAAAAAGAATTAAAATTCCTTGATGTAAAAGTTGTTTAAAAAAAACCAAAAATTTATTAATGAATAAGGTTTAAGATATTTTTGAAAGTGGGTGGTATAAAAAAATTATTGGTTCTTTTGATTGGAGGTATTTCTTAAAAGAATAATCATATTTATAGTTATAATCAATATATTGTAATGAAAATTTATTACGCTTAGTTGTCTACAAAAAAGACAGTTAATTAAAAACATTGGAGGTGTTTTGTAATGAAAAATTTGGTGTATAAAGGATTGCATAAATTAAATAAAAAAGAAGAGAAAAAATTAGATGTTTTAACAAAAGAATATTTTGAAAAAATAAAATTAGTATTAAAAGATTTGAAATCTATTCAAGTTGATATTAACACACACCATACAGAAGGAAAAAGAAAAAGATATGATTTAAGTATTAAAGCAATTGCACCTAGTAATATTCTGAGGACCCAAGTTGATGAATGGGATTTATCCAAAACAGCACATAAGGGATTTAAGAAAATTATTAAAGAAGCCCAACATAAGGTTAAATATTCTGGAAGAAAAGTAAAGAGTGGATGGAAACTAAAAGGGTTACTTAAGAAAACAGGGTTGTTTGGTAAGTGATATAGAAACCTTTATAAATGCTTAATTAATCCTTAAATGTAAGAAGAAAAAGAAAAGAAGCAAGAGGTTTGCTTTTTCTCTAAATATAAGATGAAACCTCTATTACCAAGTTTACGGGAAAAGAAAAGGTATTTGGCTTTTGAGATTATCTCAAACAAAAAAGTAAATAAAATGCCTTATGAAGAAATACAGAAATCTATGTTAGGTTTACATGGAAGTATTGGTTTAGCTGATGCTGGATTAATCTTCCTTAAAAATAAATGGAACACAGAATTACAAAGAGGGATTATAAAAGTGAGTCATAGAAGTGTTGATGATTTGAAAGGAGCATTATGTTTTGTTGATCAGATCAATAATACAGAAAGCAGTATAAGAAGTGTAGGTGTTTCTGGAATTTTAAAAAAAGCTGAAGAAAAATATTTACAATAAATAAGGAGGAAATGAATTAAAATGGATCAAATGTCGCATCAAGCAATGGGTTATGACAGGGCAATTACAATGTTTAGTCCTGACGGAAGATTGTTACAAGTGGAGTATGCTAAAAAAACTGTAAAACAAGGTTCAACTGCTATTGGAATGGTATGTAAAGATGGTGTGTTGTTGGTTACAGATAAAAGAATAGTAAGCAAATTAGTGGTTACTGGAGCTATTGAAAAAATATGGCAAATAGATGATCATGTAGGAGTTACTGCATCTGGAATATTGTCTGATGCAAGAGTGTTAATAGAAAATGCTCAAGTAAAAGCACAACAACATAGAGTCACTTATAATAATGAAATAGATATATTGAGCGTAGTTAAAGATATTTGTCAATTAAAACAAATCTGCACCCAAAGTGGAGGATTGCGTCCTTTTGGAGTTAGTTTATTAGTTGCCGGAGTTGATGAAACTGGCCCTGTATTATTTGAAACAGATCCTATTGGAATCTATTTCAGGTACAAAGCAGCTGCAATTGGTGAAGGGGAAGTAGAAGTTGAACAAATACTTGAAAAAGAGTATAAAGATGATATGAGCCTTGAAGAAGGGTTAAGACTTGCATTAAAAGCGTTAAGTAAATCTCTTGGAAAAGGTTTCAAAACAGAAAGAGTTGATGCAGCGTATATATCTGTTAAAGATAAAAAATTCAGAAAATTGGGAAGAAAAGATATTGATAAAGCTAATAAGGGTGGCAAGTGATATGCAAACTTTAAGAGTAAATACTCTTAAAACCTTGTTCACTCCTTGTAAAAACATAACTCGGAGGTTCATAAAATGGTAGGAATAACACATGATCACGAAAAGATTCACTTGAATCTTGGAAGGATAAAAAAAGAAGGGGAAAACTTTGAAGTAGTTGTAGACCCTGATTTGGCTATTAAATTTAAAGATGGAGAAGATATAGATATTAGAGAAGTGTTAAAAAGTGAAGAAGTGTTTTCTGATGCTAAAAAGGGATTGTTATGTTCTGAAACAAAAATGAATGAAGTTTTTGATAGTGCTGATGTTTTAGAAGTTGCAAAACTAATCTTAAAAGAAGGGGAAGTTCAATTAACTGCAGAATATAGGCAAGGATTAATTGAAGTAAAAAGAAAACAAATCATTGAGAATATTCATAAGAATGCTGTGAATCCAAGTACTGGATTACCTCACCCAATAACAAGGGTAGAAAATGCATTTGATGAAGCAAAAGTGCGGATTGATGAATTTAAATCTGCTAAAGATCAACTACAAGATATACTAAAACAGATAAGGCCTATTTTACCAATCAGTTTTGAATTAAAAGAAATTGAGATAAAAATACCGGCAGAACATGCTGGAAAAGCCAATTCTATTGTTAGAAATCTTGCCAGTATAAAAAATGAAAATTGGCTGAACGATGGTTCTTGGTCGGTAGTTGTAGAAATTCCTGCTGGAATACAGCAAGAATTATTTGATAGATTGAACGAAGTTGTTCATGGAAATTTAGAATCAAAAATATTAAAGTAAATACTGGAGGAAATAACCTCGAAGGGATTTTTTCTCTTCTTGTAACTTTCCACCATGATAGGAGGAAAAAATAAAATGAGTAAATTATTAGTAAAAGAAAGAGACGTTGTTGTTCCTGGAGAAGATATTGTAGAGGGGATGGATTATTTACCATCTAAAGGAACATACAGAGAAGGAGACAAAATAGTTGCTTCTCAACTAGGATTAGTTAGGATAGATGGAAAAGTAATAAAAGTTATTCCACTCTCAGGAAAATATGCTCCAAAAAGGGGAGATACAGTAATAGGAAAAGTAATAGATGTATTAATGAGTGGTTGGAGAATAGATATAGATAGTGCATATTCTGCCATGTTAGGTTTAAAAGAAGCTACTTCTTCTTTCATAGCAAGAGGAGCAGACTTAACAAAATATTACGATATAGGAGAATATATCGCTGTTAATATAACTAATGTTACAAGTCAAAAATTAATTGATGTCAGTATGAGGGGCCCTGGATTAAGAAAACTTGAAGGTGGCTGTTTTATTGAAGTCAATACAAGCAAAGTACCAAGAATAATTGGTAAACAAGGTTCAATGATATCTATGATAAAACAAGCAACTGATTGCAGAGTTATTGTAGGTCAAAATGGTATTGTTTGGATATCTGGAACTCCAGAAATGGAAGCTATTGCAATTGATGTAATTAAGAAAATTGCAAAAGAAGCACATATTCCTGGATTAACCGATACAATCCAAACATATTTGGATAAAAAAGTTCCAAAGAAAAAAATAGTTGAACCTAAGGCTGAAGAACAAGAAAAGAAGCCAGAAGTTAAAGATACTGAGGAGAAAAAAGAAACTCCGAGTAAGGAGGAGAAAAAATGAATTATAAGAAAAGATTAGATGGAAGAAAATTCGACGAATTAAGACCTATTGAAGCAAAAGCAGGAGTTATAGCAAGAGCAGATGGTTCTGGTTATTTTAAAATCGGAAACACAATTGCATATGCAGCTGTTTATGGTCCAAGAGAATTATATCCACGATTTATGCAAAATCCTGAGAAAGGAATAATAAGAGTCAATTATAACATGCTTCCATTTTCTAGTAAAGGAAATAGGGTAAGACCTGGCGGAAGTCGAAGAAGTCAAGAAATTTCAATGGTAACTGAAAAAGCATTATTGCCTGTTTTAGATTTAAGTGAATTTCCAAATTCGGTAATAGATATCTTTATTGAGTTACCTCAAACAGATGCTGGAACAAGATGTGCAGGTATTTGTGCTGCTTCAATTGCTTTAGCAGATGCTGGCATAACTATGAAAGATATGGTTTCTTCTATTTCAGTAGGTAGAGTTGATGATCAAGTTGTTGTTGATTTGAACTACGATGAAGAAGCATATGATGCGCCAGTAGCAGATGTACCTCTTGCTTTTTTGAATAAAAGTAAGGAGATTTCACTGCTTCAAATGGATGGAGACATAACAGAAGAACAATTGTTCAAAGCAGTTGAAATGGGAAAGAAAGCTTGTGAAAAAATAAGCAAAATACAAAGAGAAGCTTTGAAAAATAAATATAAGTGAGGTTAAAATAAATAAAATGGAACAAGAAAATAAAGATCATCTTGTAAAAGCATTAGATGTTGATGTTAGATTTGATGGAAGAAAAAAATTACAATACAGAGATATAACTGTAGAATCTGGTGTTTATAAAAACGCTGAAGGTTCTGCAAAAGTAACAATTGGCGGTACAGAAGTTTTAGCTGGAGTAAAAATGGAAGTTAGAGAACCATACCCAGATAGTCCTGATGAAGGAACTATTATGGTTGGTGCTGAATTAATACCATTATCTAATCCAGAATTTGAATTAGGAAGGCCAAGTATCCAAGCTATTGAATTAGCAAGAGTTGTTGACAGAGGAATTAGGGAATCTGGAATGATTGATTTCAAAAAACTCTGCATCAAAGAAGGAGAAAAAGTGTGGGTAGTTTCTATTGACATTATTCCAATGAATGATGAAGGGAATCTATTTGATGCATCTGCTTTAGCTGCATTAGTTGCAGTAAAAAATGCTGTTTTTCCTAAATTAGATGGAGATAAAATTGATTATTCAGAGAAAACTAAAAATAAGTTACCTTTGAACAAAGAACCAATTTCAGTTACTGTATTAAAAATTGGAAAACATTTCATTGTTGATCCAACAATAACTGAAGAAGCTAAAATTGATGCTAGATTAATGGTTTCTTTTGGCGAAGATGAGACAATACATGCTATGCAGAAAGGTGGAGAAACACCATTAACTGCTGATGACTTAAAAGAAATGGTAAAAATAGCAAAAACTAAATCAAAGGAACTTAGAAAATTTGTTTAAGGTGATCTAAAGATGGCTGAAAATAAAAAAGTATATAGTAAATATGAAAAAGCTAGAATGATTGGGAGTAGGGCTCTACAAATTTCTCAGGGCGCTCCTTTTTTGGTAAAATTAAGTGAAAAAGAATTGAGGGCAATAAAGTATAACCCTATAGAGATAGCAACTTTAGAATTTGATCAAGAATTGCTTCCAATAACTGTTAAAAGACCTTTACCAAAACAATAAAAATAAAATTTTGCTGAATATTTTCAGCAAAATTTTTCTTTTTTTACATAAAAAAAGCTCCAATTATCATTATTAGTCCAACAATCACATAAAGGATTGGGCTATATAAGAATCCTAAGAAAGGTATTGCTATACTTATACCAAAATTTGCTAAAAGAGGTATAACACCCATTACTGCGACTATTATCCCTGCAATAATGCTAACCCATTTTATGAAATCTTCATCTTCCATAAAACCCATTATCATAAGATAAATTCCCCCTACTGTAAGGAGTATTTCTAACACTATCCCTACTGGAGTGTAAGGCAAATTAAAATCTATAACTCCAAACTTATTTAGTAATGGAAATATTCCCATTGCAAAAATGAGTAATCCTAGAATTAATCCCGGAAGACTTTTTTCAACTTCCCAGTCACCTTTTTTATTCCACATTAATATCACCTCTAAGTATAATAGAGTAGTTATATTGGTTTAAGTATATAAAACTTACTTCTAAATATGGGTAATAATTTTAGCAACTAATTGTTTTAGTTGAACATTTCTTTTTTTTTGGTTTATTTTTTAAAGAAAGAATTATTTCACATTTTTTACAAATTTCTTTGCTTGCAGGACCTTCACAAATAGTGCATTCATTTACTGTTCCTTCTATTTTGTCTTTCTGTTTATGAACTGTTTCTAAGAAAAATCTTACTATTTTGTATTTTACATCTTTGTGATCTTTTTCAAATCTATTCAGCATATCTAAGAATTTTTTTCTGTATGAATTTGTCCTACATGGGCAAGGAGTGTAATGTACTGGAAACTTCATTAATTTAGAATATGTTTCTGCTTCTTTTTCTGAACAAAGATATAACGGTTTTACCCTTTTTACAAATGCTTTTGTTTCTTTTGAACCAGTTATTGGTCCTTGTCTTCTTGCTAATTTAGGATCGTTTCTAAATACATTCATAAGAAAAGCTTGTGCTTCATCATCCAGATTATGTCCTGTTACTAATACATCTAATTTATGTTTTTTAGCGTATTTGTTTAATAAAAATCTTCTTAATATTCCGCAAACCATGCAAGAAGAATAATTATGGCCTTTTGAGTTAAGTACTGATTTTAAATAACAAAGAGAATAACCAAATTCTTTTTTGAAAGATATTTCATTTAGAGGTATTTTATATTTTTTACAGACAGATCTTAGGTTTTTTAGGTTTTCTTTTGTGTAATTTCCAATTAGTGCATCAACTGTTAGTGCAATTGGTTTGTATTTGAGTTTATGTAATATGTATAAAATAACTGTGGAATCTTTTCCACCAGATACAGCTACACCTATTTTCTCTTGGTGAGTTAGTAATTTGAATTTTCTTATTGTTTTTCTTACTTTATTTTCAAAATAATCTATAAAATGAGATCTACATAAATCTGAACATACTGCTCTTTTTCCGCATTTAATACACTTTTTCATAAGAATTTGTTGGTTTATAGGGGTTTTTATTATTTGTGGTTTTATTA
>JADHVD010000015.1 GCA_016784165.1 Candidatus Woesearchaeota archaeon | reverse complement strand
CCCTCAATTCAAGAAATTCCAATAATTTTTTAGCCCTACTTCTTCGTTTTTCAACATCGACACCCTGAAAAGTCATAGGTAACATCACATTTTCTAAAGCAGTTAATGTATTGATTAAATTAAACTGTTGAAACACAAACCCTATTTTCTTTCCACGCAACTGAGCTAATTGAGATTCAGAAAGGTGTGCAATATTCTTATTTTCAAGAAAAATACTTCCTTTAGTGGGTATATCCAAACAACCAACCATATTCATAGCAGTTGATTTACCAGAACCAGAAGGACCTTGAATGGCGATAAATTCACCAGCATTTACTTCTAAATTAAGTCCACGCAAAGCATTCACTTCAACATGGCCCATATGATATATTTTCCATACATCTTTTAATTTAATAACCACTTTTTTTTTCATATACTTGATTATATTCCACCCATTTATATAAACATTTCGCCATAAAACAACTAATAAAATACAAACCAATCAAAAAAGATATAAATAAGTAACATCTAACAACAAAAAGAACAATGAGACGTCAAAAAAAGAAAAGAATAACTTCAAGCGGAATTATGGCAATATTCATAGTTGTAATCATGACTAGCAGTATAATTGGTATGATGTGGAGTAATCCTAATGAAACTTTCAAATACAAAGAGCACAAATTCACAAGACAAGGAGATCATTTCACACTAAAACTTGATGGAAAAGACCTAGAATTCTATTATTTTCCTTCAGATATTCAAGATATAAATTTTAGTTATGAACTTAAATATAAATTGGAAAATTCACAAATGATTTATTTCACTTTCAATCCTGAAAGCAAACACATCGCATATTTAGATAAAGCAAGATTTGATTTAACAACAGAATTACAAAAAACAAACATCTATATTCAAAGTGGAAAAATTAAAAACACAACAAACTATAATTTACCTATTATAACCTGCGATAATGCAACAGAATTTGTCCCAGTAGTTTATTTTAAAGAAAGTAACATTACCAAATTCACTTTAGAAAATAATTGTATAATTGGAGAAAGTAATTCAAGAGAAGGTTTTCTTGCACTAAAAGATAGACTTCTTTATGCTTTATTTGACATAATTTAATTAAAATAATCTAAAATGCCTAAAAAAAAGAGCACTAAAAAAGGAATCAAGAAAAAACAAGAAAAAGATTCATCTATAAAATATCTTATATATTCAATCTTAATAGTAATCGGACTTTTTCTGATTTTCTTTAATATGGGAAAACTTTTCCCAAAAAACGAAACAAGTTACACTTACAATGGATTTTCTTTTGCAAAATATGGGGAGACTTGGTTTACTCAAATTCAACCACCCGGACAAAACAAACTATATACAATTGAATTAAGATATGGTCCAAAAGAATTAGAAGATATACCCATAATAGGAAAACCAGAATTATTCTTAAACATAAACTCAACTTATGTCAGTTTTAATCCAGAAGATGATGAATTAAAGTATGTTGGACTTGCAACAGCAGATCTTCAAATGAATTTAATAAAAGTTTTTGGAATAACGCCAGTTGCAGCATGCTCAAAAAATGAAAACAATAATTGCCCAACAGACACCCCAATAAAAAATTGTGACAACACTAATGCACCAGTCATACTTCTTCAACAAGATCCAGTAGCATTTATAGAACAAAAAGAAAACTGTTTAATCATCCAAGGAGATAACTTAAATTTAGTTAAAGCAGCAGATAAATTAATTCTTTATTGGTATGGTATTATTGAAAAATAAAAGATAAATAAAAGATAAATAAAATCAATTTTTTTAATATATTATTTCTACAGCATTCATATGAATCCTATATTGAAATTTAGCAACAACGGGTAAATGGTCTGAAGCATAATAAAGCGCATCTGCAATCTCTTGTGAAACAACTTCATTTTCCCCTCCATTTACTGCCTGATTAAAATGATTTCCATCATTACCAAACACATAATAAGAATTTTCTAAATATTTTAAACCACCAGGTTCATTAAAATATTCAGAAAGCAAAATCATATCAAATCTATCATCAAGACCTCCATATGATCCCCCTCCAAATTGCACATCCCTGGTTGATTGTGTATGTGTAATTGAAAATTCTTCATGATCATGCCAATAACCAATAAAATCTAAGGGATCATATACATCTATTAAAAAATCATCCATTAACAATTCATAAACTGGTTCACCATCATCATAGATATTAAAATCACCTAAAATAATAAAATGAGAATGTTCGGGCAATAAATCTGCATGTTCTTTCAATTCTAAAACCTCGTTATACCTCGAAACTTCATTGGAACCATATTGTCCAGGATGTAAATGTAAAGAATAAATTATAAAATCGAATTTTGGTTTATCAAATAAAGATAATGTATATGCTGAAATATCTCTTGATTCTGTTGGTATTTGTTCATTTAATCTATAAATTATTTTATTTGATTTATAAAAAAGCAAATTATCAGTATCCGGTCCATCAATAAAGGGAGTCATTTCATATTCTTCATTTTCATAATTCATAACTTGATTGAAAAAAATATCAACCCCTCCTTGATTCATCTCTTGGACAATTAATATATCAGGATCTAATTCATCAATTATTTGTCTAAAATATTCTATCCTTCCTACACCTGCGCTACCAAAATTTAAAACATTATATGTTGCTATTGTAATATTTTTTTTAATAATTAACGGAGCTGCTTTATTGAGGAATGGCCTTTTCAATTCAAAAATAGAACCCATATCTCCTTGAATTGATTTAGAATCTAAAGCAACATTATAACTAGAAACAACCATGGATAAACCTACCAAAAACACTAAAAAAAGAATTAATTTTCTCATATAAATTAATAAGTGTTTAGATTTTAAATTATTTGTGTTTTTAACAACTATTTACAATCAATTTAAAATTAATCATATCTCAGAAATCCCTTGAGGTTCTAAAGCAATAAATCTAACGCCAACACCCAATTTTAACAAAGCACTCATCAAAGCCATATGCTCTTTACCAGAACCAGAAACAAAATTAACCCCCACTTCAATTCCTTTAATTTTACCCCTTAAATTTCCACTAAGTTCTTTAGCAAATTCAACCAAAGGCTTACTAGAATCAACAACAATAATCTCAACCCTTTTATTAGGTTTAAAATTCTTTTTTCCAAATTCGTCTGTAATAACAAAAATCTTATCCCATTCATGTTCATTCACTAATTTAAGCACATAATTCCATGTTCCTTTTCCACTAGATAAATAAACCACTAATTCTGCCATAATAAAAAAGAATAAGCATAATTATTTAAATCTTTACCCATTAATTCCGAAATATGTTCAGCTTACAAGAATTCATAGATTTATTGATTATGATAACTGCACTAGGTTTCATATTCAAAGACATATTCAAAAAACCTGTAGGACCTTATGATCCATTAACCCATTACAAAAAAAGATTCAACTTTGAGAATTTCAAATTTGCAGTAATGGTTACAGCACCAGCAATAATTCTTCATGAATTAGCACATAAATTTGTAGCTATATCTTTTGGTGCTGTTGCAACTTTTAAGGCAGCTTATATGTTTCTTGGATTAGGCATTTTATTAAAATTATTAAATTTTGGGTTTATATTTTTTGTTCCTGCTTACGTCCAATGGTTTGGAAATGTAACTCATTTTCAAACAGCAATGATTGCAGTAGCAGGACCATTAACAAACCTTGCCATATTTGGAATGGCAACCTTTTTCCTTAAACAAAAAAACATCAAAAAAAGATACATTCCATTTTTAATATTAACAAAAAAAATAAACCTCTTCCTTTTCATATTCAATATGTTACCAATTCCATTTTTCGACGGAGGACACTTCTTCAGTAGCATATTATCTGCATTAGGAAATTAAAAACATATACTCCACTAAATAAATATTTAAATATCATATAATCTCTTTTTAATTATGCCCAAACAAACAAAATGGATAATTGTTTCTGGGGGAGTTCTATCTGGTTTGGGGAAGGGAATAGTAACTGCGTCTATTGGCAAACTTTTATCATCAAATCTCAAAATTGTTCCAGTAAAATGTGATGGTTATCTAAATGTAGATCCAGGCACAATGAATCCAATTGAACATGGAGAGGTTTTTGTATTAGATGATGGTGGAGAAGTTGATATGGACTTTGGCCATTATGAAAGATTTCTTAACATTGACTGTAAATTTGACTGGAATATAACTTCTGGAAAAGTATATCAATCAATTATAGAAAAAGAAAGAAAAGGACTTTTCCTCGGAAAAACAGTTCAAATGGTACCCCACATATCTAATGAAATCAAAAATAAATGGAAAGAGTTAGCAAAAAAAGAACAAGCAGATGTAATGATTATTGAACTTGGAGGTACTGTTGGAGATATTGAAATGGATCTTTTCTTTGAAGCATCAAGACAATTAAAATTAGAAGTAGACAAAGAAAATCTTTTATTCTGTCATCTCACCTATGTCCCAATACTTCATTGTGTGGGTGAACAAAAAACAAAACCAACACAACAAAGTGTTGATTTAATGCAAGCAAGAGGAATTCAACCAGATATTATAATTGGACGTTCACCAAATAAATTAACATTAAAATCAAAAGAAAAAATTGCATTATTCTGTAACATTAAAAAAAATGAGGTTATTAGTGATCCTGACATTCAAACAGTATATGAACTTCCATTAATATTCAAAGAAGAAGGACTATTAGATTTAATTGAAAAAAAATTAGAACTTCCAAAATCTGGAGATTTAATTGAATGGGCAAAATTAGTTAATAATATAAAAAATCCAGAAAAAGAAATAACTATTGCTATGTGTGGAAAATACACAGAACTAAAAGATTCTTATATTAGTATTTCAGAAGCATTAATTCATTGTGGAGCTACACTTAAAACAAAAATTAACACTAAATGGATAGAAACAACAGAAATTGAACAAGGAAAAATACCAATAGAGGAAGCATTAAAAGGTATTCAAGGAGTCATTGTTCCAGGTGGTTTTGGTTCAAGAGGCACAGAAGGAAAAATAAAAATAATAGAACATGTAAGAACCAACAACATTCCTTTCTTAGGATTATGTTTAGGATTACAATTAGCAGTTATAGAATTTGCAAGAAATGTTTGTAATCTCTCAGCAGATTCAACAGAAGTAAATAAAAAAGCAAAAGACCCAATAATTGATTTTCTTCCAGAACAAAAAAAGATTCACAACAAAGGGGGAACCATGCGTCTTGGCGCTTATGAAGCAATACTCAAAAAAGATAGCATTACAGCAAAATTATATGATTCTTTAAGAGTTTACGAAAGACATCGTCATAGATATGAAGTAAATCCAGAATACCATAAAATATTAACAGAAAAAGGTTTAACGCTTTCTGGAACTTCTCCAGATAACACTTTAATTGAATTTATTGAACTACAAAATCATAAATATTTTGTAGCAACCCAAGCACATCCAGAATTAAAGTCCAGATTAGAACAACCAGCACCTTTATTTCTTGGCTTTGTTAAAGCAATAATTAAATAAAATCCAATAGAAATTTTCGCAAGATTTATTAATAACATCGCAATTCTCAGCTATTATGTCTAGAAGAGATAGAAGACTAAGGAGATTCCATGAAAAAAGGAAAAAAATAATTGAAACAGTAGAAGAAGCTCCAAAAAAATTTACACCTACAGAGAAACAAAGAGAAACAAAAAATCCGTTTTTACATTTCTATAACACACAATACAAAAAATTACTAATTATCCCTATTTTAATGTTATTAATAGCCATTATTGTAATAGCAAGTCAAGCAATAACAACGGGGGAGTTTATTCACAAAGCAGTTTCATTAAAAGGGGGCACAACAATAACCATCCCAACAGATAAAATAATTAATATAAATATGCTTGAAGATCTTCTTTCTCAAGAATTCAATGAATTGGATATAGCTGTAAGATCACTAACAAAAGCAGGAACATCTACTGGAATAATAATAGATACAGATATCCAGGAACAAAAAGACTTACAAACATTCCTAATATTTTTAGAATCCAAAATAGGTAATTTAGGAGAATATAGTACAGAACATATGGGTTCTGCATTAGGTGCAAGTTTCTTTAAAGAAACAATCATTGCACTATTATTAGCATTTACATTTATGGGAATTATTGTATTTTTATATTTTAAAACATTTGTTCCATCAATAGCTGTGATCTTAGCAGCAGTTTCAGACATTATCGTAACATTAGCAA
Organism: Candidatus Woesearchaeota archaeon; assembly: GCA_016784165.1. GTDB lineage: Archaea > Nanobdellota > Nanobdellia > Woesearchaeales > BS150m-G63 > BS150m-G63. The sequence continues at coordinate 8,715 of JADHVD010000015.1, read as the reverse complement.
TAGTAAATTTAATGGGGATTAAATTATCTACTGCAGGAATTGCAGCATTTTTAATGATTATTGGTTATTCTGTAGATACAGACATTCTTCTTACAACCAGATTAATAAAAAGAAAAGAAGGCACATTATTTCAAAGATTAATAAACGCAATGAAAACAGGACTTACTATGACTATTACAACAATGGCAGTTGTAATTTTAGCATTAATATTCACCCAATCAGAAACTATACGACAAATCATGACAATATTATTAATTGGACTTATAGTCGATATAATAAACACATGGATTCAAAACGTTGGAATTTTAAGATTATACATAGATAAAAAACAAAATGGGAAAGACTAAAAAAATATTTACTAGTTTAAGAGTAATAGTAGTACTTATTGCTGTTTTACTAGCAATTGTTGCAATTCACCCAAATCCTTGGGTAACTGGGGTTGCAATAAGAAGTATTGAATTAAATAGTTCTGCCAGTCTTGCAGGAATTGAAAGTCCAAAACCTACTTCTTCTCCTATGAGTAAAGAAAGAATTACCTCAATAAACAATATTCCAATAAAAAATGTATTAGACTATGAAAATTTTGTAAGTAGTTTAACTGTCAATCGTACTATAACTGTAAAAACAAATAAACAATCATATTTATTAAAAACAAAACCGGCATACAAAACCATAATTCTAAATGAAACAGAAGAACAAATAATTCCAGAGATTATTCAAATAAATGAAACAATTAATGGTACAACCACCCTAATAAATAAAACAATCAATAAAACAATATTAGTCAATAAAACACTAAAAGAATTTATAGGTATGGAAGACCTTGGACTTAAAGTTTACAACGCACCAACAACTAACATAAAAAAAGGATTAGACTTACAAGGCGGAACCAGAGTTTTACTTCAACCAGAAGAAACAATTCCTAAAGATATGATGGGTCTCACCATTGAGAACATGAAAGAACGTCTTAATGTTTATGGTATCACAGATGTTATAGTTAGAGAAGCAGGAGATTTATCAGGTAATCAATACATTTTAGCTGAAATTGCTGGAATGACTGAAGATGAAGTTAGAGGATTATTATCTAAACAAGGAAAATTTGAAGCAAAAATTGGAGAAAGCATAGTATTCAATGGTGGAGAAAAAGATATCACTTATGTATGTAGAAGTGCTGATTGTTCAGGAATAGATCCTGGAAAAGGTTGTGGTAGAGTCAATGATGGAACTTGGGCATGTAGTTTTAGATTTAGTATCGCTTTGAAACCTGAAGCAGCTCAAAGACAAGCAGACTTAACAAGAGATCTTGAAATTATCTCAAGCGAATCTGGTGAAGAATACTTAAGCCAAGATTTAAAATTACTTTTAGATGATAAAGAAGTAGATACATTAAAAATTGGAGCAGATCTAAAAGGAAGACCTGTAACAGATATTCAAATTTCTGGATCCGGAGCAGGAAATACTCAACAAGAAGCAGTATTCAATGCATTAGAAAATATGAAAAAAATGCAAACAGTTCTTGTAACAGGTTCATTACCAGTTCAATTAAACATCGCAAAAATAGATATAATTTCACCAGCACTTGGTTCTGAATTTATTCAAGAAGCAGGACTCATCGCAATTTTAGCAATAATTGCAATATTCCTAATTATTTTCATAAAATATAGAACTTTAAAAGTAACAATCCCTATGGCTCTAACACTTATTATTGAAGTAATTTTAATTTTGGGAATTGCTGCATTAATTGGATGGGACCTTGACCTCGCAGCCATTGCAGGAATTATAATTGCGGTGGGTACTGGGATAGATCATCAAATAATTATTGCAGATGAAAGTCTAAAAGGGTTAACAGCTAAAATTTATGATTGGAAAACAAAAATCAAAAGAGCTTTCTTTATTATAATAGTGGCATATACAACAACAGTTGTTGCAATGATTCCTTTAATGTTTGCAGGTGCAGGATTATTAAAAGGATTCGCACTTACAACCATAATTGGAGTTTCAATTGGAGTATTCATTTCAAGACCTGCATATGCTAAAACTCTTGAAATATTATTAAAAGATTAAATCATTACAACCTATAAATTATCATGAAAAAACAAAAAGAGGTAATAATAATATCTTTAGGTGGTTCTTTAATAGTACCAAATAAAATAAACACTCTTTTTCTAAAAAAATTCAAAACACTTATTCTTTCAGAAATAAAAAAAGGAAAACGATTTATCTTAATTTGTGGTGGTGGATACACGGCAAGAGCATACCAAAAAACAGCAAAATATCTAACAAAATTAAATCACACTGAATTAGATTGGTTAGGAATTCATTGCACTTTATTAAACGCCCAATTAATAAAAACAATATTTTCGGGTACGGCTCATAAAAACATTGTAGAAAACCCCACAAAAAAATTAAGATTCAAAAAATTACTAATCGCTTGTGGATGGAAACCTGGTTGTTCAACTGATTATGATGCAGTATTACTAGCAAGAACTTTCAAAGCAAAAACAATAATCAATTTGAGTAACATAACAAAAGCTTATACTAAAGACCCTAAAAAATACAAATCCGCCAAACCAATAACAAAAACAACGTGGAAAGAATTCAGAAAAATTATTGGCGACAAATGGATTCCTGGAGCAAATTATCCTTTTGACCCTGTAGCAAGTAAATTAGCAGAAAAATTAAAACTAAAAACAGTGATAATGAAAGGAACTAATCTCAAAAATTTAAAGAATTATCTTGATAATAAAAAATTCATTGGAACAACAATAGAATAAAAATAAATCAATAAATAAATCAAAAACCCATTTTTGTTTCTTCAAGTTTAAGCAACTTTTCCCATTTAGCATCAACACTCTCTTGCACTTCTTTTATCTCTTTTTCCCCTAGATGCTTAAATCTGCCTTGTAATTTTAAATATTCTAAAATGGGTGTTTTCTGAACTGGTTTTTTACTAATTGTTACGATTCCTTTTTCAATTTCATATAAGGGGAATATATTTGTTTTATATGCTAATTCAGCTATTTTAATTCCTAAATTAAATTTATGTTTCCAACCAAGTGGACAAGAATTAAAAATTTGAATATATGATGGGCCATCAATACTTAATGCCTTTTTCACTTTTCTAGTTAAATCTTGAGGGTAGGCAATACTAGCAGTAGCAACATAAATCCCATGTGATGCCATTATAAATGGCATTGGTTTAGCATATTCTGTTTTACCGGGTACTTTTTTACCTGCAGGAGATGTAGTTGTAGCTGCATATTTAGGTGTTGCTCCAGATCTTTGAATTCCAGTATTCATATAAGCTTCATTATCATAACACACGTAACAAACATTATGTCCTCTTTCAGCCATTCCACTTAATGCCTGGAAACCAATATCAAAAGTAGAACCATCCCCTCCAAAAGCCAAAACATTTACATTTTTTCGCTTCCCTAATTTTTCTAAAGCTATATCCACTCCAGAAGCAATAGCAGATGCATTTTCAAAAGCACCGTGAATCCATGGAACTTTCCATGCAGTTTGAGGATAAGGTGTAGAAAACACTTCTAAACAACCAGTAGCATTTACGACTATTGTATTTTTTCCAGCTGCCTTCATAACATATCTCGCAGCCAACGCTTCACCACAACCAGCACAAGCATTATGTCCAAATTCCAATAATTCTTCTTCACTCAATCCCAAAATCATTTTAATTTATCCTCAATTGAACTTTTTGTTAGATTCTCAGTGTCATCTTTTTTAGATAAAAAATGTGTTGTTCTTTCTTGCCACCCATCGTGCCCTGAACCTTGAAAATCTACAGTTAATCTTATCTGTTTTCCACATTCACAAACAGCACTTTTATAATGTACTTCTCCTTCAAATTCTGAACCCCATTCTCTTTCATCCATTGTTCTCCAACAATATGGACAAACAGTTCTTGTAAATCCTTCTGTAATCAAATGGTGTGCAGTCATTTTAACCAGATAGTTCCCCCATTATTAATCTTATCAAACATCTTTTCTATGGTTTCTTCTTTAACATCTCTTCCACCCAATCCAGCAATAAATCCACTAACTATTGTTTTACTTTTCCCATACAATGCGGATCTTATTTCTGAAAACAAAGCACCTTCTTGTCCAAGAGATATATTTCTATCAGCAACAGCGATTGCTTTTAATCCTTTAGTAACTTTTAATATTTCTTCTATAGGGAATGGCCTGAATGATTTTAATTTGATTAACCCAACTTTTTTACCTTGTTTTCTTAATTTATCTACAACAACTCTTGAAGTTCCAACAATAGTTCCCATACAAACAACAGCATATTTTGCATCTTTAAGTCTATAAGTTTCAATTAAACCATCACCATACCCTCTCCCAAACTGATTTTTAAATTGTGTATTGGTTTCTTTTATCACTTTCAATGCATTCTTCATAGCTAAATGTTCTGCTCCTTTAAATTCCATAAAAGAATTAGGGTATGCAATAGGCCCCATAGTGATTGGTTTTTTAGTATCTAAACAAAATGCTGGTTTGTATTTTGGTAAAAACTTATCAACATTAACTTGGCTAGGTACATCGACTGGCTCAAATACATGAGTTAAAGTAAATCCATCTAAACAAACCATTGCTGGCAATAAAACATTTTTATCTTCAGCAATTTTAAATGCTTGAATTACAGTATCTAAAGCTTCTTGAGCACTTTCAACATATAATTGAATCCAACCAGTATCTCTTGCTGAAATACTATCTTGATGATCATTCCAAATACTAATTGGGGCAGATAACGCCCGATTAGCCACCTCCATCACAACAGGAAGTCTCATTCCAGAAACAATATGTAATATTTCATGCATTAATGCTAATCCTTGAGAAGCAGTAGCTGTAAATGTTCTAACTCCAGTTGCTTGTGAACCAATAGCTGCAGAAATTGCAGAATGTTCTGATTCAACATGAATCATATCTGCATCTAGTTCACCATCATTAATAAATTCTGCAAGCCTTTCCACTATGTGGGTTTGTGGAGTAATAGGATACATAGGTATAACTTGGGGTCTGCTTAATTTAACTCCAATAGCTGCTGCAGTACTTGCTTCAATTATCTTTCTCATGTTATTTATTCCTTATTTTTCTTCTTTAACCATATCTATTGCTTTAACAGGACATCTTTCAGCACATATTCCACATCCCTTGCAATAATCTAAATTCACTTCAATATTTTTATCTATACTATGATCAGGACAAAACATCCAGCACTTCATACATTTAATGCACTTTTTAACATCTCTAACTGGTTTAAATGTTCTCCACCCACCTGTTTTATTAGCTTTAGTTGAGCCAACATCTTCAATTATTCCACCACAACTTATTTTTAATTTAGTCATTTTTGGCCCATAATCTCCTCAATAGCTTTTTTATTCAAATCAGATATTTTTTTACCTTTAGAATACAAAAACTTCTCATCCATTGCTTTTTTTAAAGATTCTTTAGACAATAAATTAGTTATTTTTGCAAATGCCCCAATCATTAATGTATTCACAATTGGTCTACCAAAAACTTTCATCGCAATACTTGTAGCATCAATAGTTTCAACTTTACAATTTAATTTAAAATCTTTTGCTGGCTTATCTGAATTTATAATCACCAAACCATCTTTAAGCAAACCTTGAGTAACATCAACAACTTCAATCAAAGAAGGTTCAAGCACAAGAACAATCTTGGGGTGATATACTTGGCTTCTCAAATTAATTTTTTTATCAGAAATTCTCACAAAAGCTTGAACAGGTGCGCCAGACCTCTCTACTCCAAAAATAGGAAAACTCTGACTCTCTTTTTTATCGTGAAATGCAGCTATAGCCATTATTTGACCAGTACTAACTGCCCCTTGACCACCCCTACCATGTATTCTTATCTCAAGCATAACCAAAATAAAATAATGTTCATATATTAATCTTTCGTACAACTACACAATCATAAATAAAAATAAAAACATACAAAAATCAAAACTTTTAAAAGTTAGGCAACATAAAACAAATAACATGGGAAAATTTGACAAATTAAGAGAACAAAGTATACTATTAGTTAAGAAAAAATTAAGAGAATCTGTACATCAAGATACATTAATAATTCAAACTATAAATGCAATGGAAGATTTTGATAAAGTTGCAAATATGTTAACAACAAGATTAAGGGAATGGTATTCACTTTACAATCCAGAATTTTCAGAAGCAATATTTAATCAAGAAAAATTTACTGAATTAATAATAAAAAAAGATAAAAAAACATTGCTTAGAGAAATAAATACACATAATAGTATGGGTGCAGATTTAGAAAAAAAAGATATATCTGCAATTTTATTTTTTGCAAAACAAATTAATGAATTATATATTTCAAAAAAGGAGTTACATAAATATCTTGAATCTTCGATGAAAAATGTTTGTCCTAATTTATTAACCCTTACAGGAGCAACATTGGGTGCAAAATTATTAGCCAAAGCAGGAAGTCTAAAAAGATTAGTGATGATACCTGCTTCAACAATTCAAGTTTTGGGAGCAGAAAAAGCATTATTTAGGCACATAAAAACAGGAGCAAAACCACCAAGACATGGAATCATCATCAAACATCCTTTAATCGCTTCTGCTAAACAATCAGAACATGGAAAAAGAGCAAGAACTTTAGCTGATAAGATAAGTATAGCAGTAAAAGTAGATTACTTTAAAGGAAAATTCATCGGAGATAAATTAAGTAAAGAAATAGAAGAAAAATTTCCAAAACAAAATTCATCTCCAAAACAAGTTAACAAAAAAGATTTCAAATTCAAAAAAGAATCACATCAAAAACACAACAACAAAAATAATCATCGAAATAACCATAAAAATAATCATAAAAAAAATAAAAGTAGGAATAGGTCTAGATGAAACAATTAAATTATAAATTTCCAGGAATCTTTGTAAGGGAAAAAAGAAAAGGAATTTATACAATAAATGCAATACCTGGAAAAAGAGTATATGATGAAAGATTGTTTAAAGAGGGGAAAACAGAATACCGCCAATGGGATCCTGAAAGAAGTAAATTATCTGCTGCTTTAACTAAAGGAATTTCACAAACAGGCATAAATGAAGACAGCTTAATTTTATATTTAGGTTCTGCTTCTGGAACAACAGTAAGTCATATTTCAGATATCTGTACAAAAGGTTTCATTTTTGCAATAGAATTTTCACCAAGAGTTATGAGAGATTTTATATTTATGTGTGAAAAAAGAAAAAATATAGCCCCATTTTTAGAAAGTGCAAATCATCCAGAAGATTATTCACAAGTACCTCAAGTAGATGTTCTTTATCAAGATATTGCTCAAAGAGATCAAGTAGGTATATTCATGAAAAATTATGATAAATTTTTGAAAAAAGGGGGTTTTGGATTACTAGCAATTAAAGCAAGAAGTATAGATGTAACAAAAAAACCAAAACAAATTTTCAAACAAGTTATGGATGAATTGAATCAAAAAACAACAGTGGTAGATTATAGGGTTCTAGATCCTTATGAAAAAGACCACGCTTTCTTTGTAGTTAAGAAAAAATAGATTTCTAATATCAAAACATTTATTAGGTAATACATACATTGTGTGTATTGAATAGAAAAATTTATTAACCATTACATACATTGTGTGTATTAAATAGAAACATTTATTGACCATCACATACATTGTATGTATTAAATAGAAAACTTTATTAATAACTACATACAGTGTATGTAAATAGTTTAGCTAACTAAATAAAAATACATACAGTGTGTGTAAAAAATAATGAAAAAGAGGCCCAAAACACCTTCTAATGTATGGATTCCGTCCAATGTTCTTAGAGACAACTCTATAAGCGTTCTAGAAGCCATTGTTGAGTTTTTAAAGGAAAAGAAAGGCTTAAACTATCACCAAATTGGTGAGCTTATTAACAGGGATGAGAGGAACGTCTGGACAGTTTACAACCGAGCTAAAAAAAAGAGGAAAAAAACTCCCAAAAATGACTAGATCAAATTATGTGGAAAATGCAGGATTTAAGATAGTCATAGCTATATTCTTAACACTTCTCTTCTTAGGCTCAGTTACAGCAGAATCCCCTACTAATTCTAATGATCAAGAAGATGTTTCTGGTTTCTTTGAAAATGCATTAAGTGGATTAAAATTAATTACTGGTATGGTTGAAAAAGGTATTAATCCTGTAAAAATGGACGATGGAACAATAAAAAAAGAGGATAACTCTAAAGAAGGTCCTTCAGCGCCTTCAGAAAAAGAAAGTAAAGAAGAAAAACAAATACCAGTAGCAATAGAAAAACCAACACCAACAAAAAAGAGAGAGAAAACAGAATGTGAGAAGAATAATGGCAGATGTAGGAGAGAATGTAAAAAAGATGAGATTGAAGTAGAATCTTATAGTTGTCAATTAAAGAAAGCTCCTCCAAAAGAAAAATCAACAATAGATAAAAATGAAAAACCAACTAAACCAAAGATAGATAAAAAAACAATAAGTAACAACAATCTAGTAGGTAAAGCATACAATATAGATACAGATTTACAAGATAACTTCTTAACCAAATTATGGAATTGGGTCATAAACTTATTCGCTCCACCAAAACAGGAATTAGACCTAGTAGGAAAAGCATATCGCGACAAAGATGCTGTTTGTTGTATTAAAGTTGAACCAAAAATAACTGAAACAAATGAGTGTGTAAATGCAAC
>JADHVD010000007.1 GCA_016784165.1 Candidatus Woesearchaeota archaeon | reverse complement strand
TCTATTGATGAAAGTATGGTTACTGGAGAAAGCATTCCAGTAGAAAAAAACAAAGGAGATTCTGTCATCGGAGCAACCATCAATAAACATGGAAGTTTTACATTCAAAGCAACAAAAGTTGGTGCAAATACAACACTCTCTCAAATAATTAAGCTTATTGAAGATGCTCAAGGAAGTAAAGCACCTATACAGAGATTTGCTGATTCTGTTTCAGCATATTTCGTCCCAGCAGTTCTGTTAATTGCTGTAATTACGTTCATTTCATGGTATTTCTTGATTGGATCTGAGTTTCAGTTTGCATTAATAGCAAGCGTTGCTGTATTGGTTATTGCCTGCCCTTGTGCTTTAGGATTAGCAACTCCTACTGCGATAATGGTCGGAACTGGAAAAGGTGCAAAAGAAGGAATTCTAATTAAAGGTGGAGAAGCGCTAGAAACAGCACACAAGATTAAAAATATAATTATGGATAAAACAGGAACAATAACTAAAGGAGTGCCTGAAGTAACAGACATAATTTCTTTAACCAAACAAGATGAAACTTCCATTCTTGCTTTGGCAGCAACACTAGAAAAAAACAGTGAACATCCTCTTGCTGAAGCAATAGTTAAAAAAGCAAATTTTGAGAAGCTGCAACTAAAGAAGGTAAAGGGTTTTAAGTCAATTCCAGGCCATGGCATAACTGCTTCTATTGGAAGTAAAAAATACTATATGGGAAATGTAAAGTTAATGAAAGATAACAAAATTAATTTTATTAAATGCAATTCAAAGATAATTAATTTGGAAGAACAAGGAAAAACAGTTATGCTTATTGCGGATTCTAAAAAGCCAATTGGGTTAATAGCTGTTGCAGATACAATAAAGGAAACATCTCGCAACGCAGTAAAACAACTACAACAGATGAAAATTAGAGTTTATATGATTACAGGAGATAATGAAAGAACCGCCAAGGCAATAGCAAAACAAGTAGGAATAAATTATCATTTTGCAGAAGTATTGCCAGAGGATAAAGCAAATTATGTAAAAAAACTCCAAAGAAAAGGATCTGTTGCTATGGTGGGAGATGGAATAAATGATGCTCCGGCATTAGCACAAGCAGACGTAGGGATTGCTATGAGTTCAGGAACAGATGTGGCAATGGAAGCTGGAGATGTAGTATTAATGAAAGATGATCTTATGGATGTTGCAAAATCAATAAAACTGAGCAAGATGACAATGAGAAAAATTAAACAAAATATGTTTTGGGCATTATTCTATAACACATTAGGGATTCCTATTGCAGCAGGATTACTATACCCATTTACTGGATGGTTGCTTAGTCCTATGATTGCTGGTGGCGCAATGGCAATGAGTTCAGTAAGCGTAGTGAGTAATTCGCTTTTATTGAAGATGAAAAAATTGTAAAAAATATTTATTTCATTAATCTAAAGGAAAAATTTATAAATAAATAATATATTAAATTAAGTATGCAATGTATAGGCTTTTTAGGGATGAAATCCATAAACTTAGAAAATAATCCTGCTGATATTGAATTAAGTTTAGATTGTAAAAAATATTATTTTGATAATACCTTAGGTACTGATTGGAGAAAGTTGTCTAAAGATGAATTAGACGATCATATGGATCAATATATTAAACTTGCAGAACAGTATAAGCTTCCTTTATTTGTTCCTAAAATTCATGAACTAGTTAAAGAAGGGAAAGTTGACTCTTTGGATAAAATTCTTATATTTGTTAATCTTGAACTTCCTTATGGTTCTCAGAGAGAAGGTCACGGAACTGATGCTATGAGAAAAGTAGAGGAATTATATGGGCCAAAAGGACAAGGATATGAATATATAATTTGTGATGCTGTAACTGATTCTGGGAGAGCATTTGCTAAGAAGATGGGTTTTGAACAATTGGTTACCACTCTTTACGGTAAATCTTTGGTTGAGTGAGATTTAAAGAAGAATAGTTCATATCTTAAAAAAGATTTTGTGTTTGGATATTCTAGATGTTTATGGTCGCGGACAAGAAGAATTAAAGAAAGAGTTAATTAAGAAAGTTAATATTTAGTGGTTATTTTTTATATATATTTTTTCTATGTCCAATAAGTGTTATGACTATGGTTTGATTATCAATATCTGCACAGATTCTATAATCTCCAACCCTTAATTTGTAATCTTTTCTGGATTTTAATCGCTCAAAGTAACGAAAAGGATTTGATTTAGTTGATAATATCTTGTTGAATATTCTTAACCTTATCTCTTTAGGTAGTTTTTCCAAGAAATCTATTGTATTAGGGTCAAAGATTATTTCATACATCACAAACCTAACCTCTTCCTAGCTTCTTTTTCAGTGAGAAAGTCTCCTTTTTTTATTCTTTCTCTGGCTTTTTCTATTGCTTTTATTGTTTCTTTACTAAGCTTAGGTTGAGTTTTACAGGTTTTAGCAACAAATAACATCTTTTTAATTACTTCATCATAACTCTCATTTTTGTATTCTCTAAATAAATCCAATTCTTGCTTTGTTCCTTCATGAATCTTGATTGTTGTTGCAGCCATATTGGTATACCATGGTATACTAAGGTATATAAAACTTTCGCTTAGCAAATAGAATATAATTTTAAGATTAATAAGTGTTAACTAAGAACTCTTGAAGAATTTTCATGAGAATTGAATCTTATCCATATTATATTAACGAAAGCTTTTTAAATTGGTATTTATCTTTATTCTTTTAATACTATGTTTATCGGGCCCATAGTCTAGCGGTTTATGACGTTGCCCTTACACGGCGGAGGTCCCCGGTTCGAATCCGGGTGGGCCCATTCCAAAAACTTTTAATACTTTAAAGTTTTTATAATCTAAAAGAGGTGCTTAAAACAATAAGACTCGTTTTGTACTCGTCTTAAAGTTTTAATCACAAAGAGGTGCTTAAAACAATAAGACTCGTTTTGTACTCGTCTTAAAGTTTTAATCACAAAGGGGTGATCAAAATAAAAAGAGTGAAACAACATTTTCCATTATTGTTATTTCTTTTTATATTAGTGTTATCTTTTTTCTTAGTTAAACCATTTATTACTGCAATATTATCTGCTTTTGTTTTTGCTTACTTATTTTTTCCATTATATAATTTACTTAACAAAAAAACTAAAAGAAAAAACCTTTCTGCTAGTATAACTCTTATTATAATGATTTTAATGCTTATAATCCCTAGCGCATTTGTCACAACAACCTTAGTTAAAGAATCATATACAGCTTATTTGTTTACCAAACAAAAAATCGGAAATACTCTTGATTTAGAATGTAAAGAAGGGGTTTTTTGTGATTGGATGCATAAATTTGAAACAGATGTATTGGGTAAAGATTTTAAAACCTATTTGAAAGAAAATCTTGAGAAATTTAGTAGTGTGATGATAAGTAAAGTGTCTGGATTTGTTGTTGGTATAGCTGGAAAAATAATTAATATATTTATTTTCTTATTCCTTACCTTTTTTTTACTTAGAGATGGAAGAAATATGAGTAAGAGGTTAGGTAACTTATTATTGCTAAAAAGTGGAGCTAAAAAGAGGGTGCTTAAGGAAATTACTGATTTAATTTATGCTGTTGTATTCGGAACAATCATTTTAGCTTTAATACAAGGATTATTTGCTATAGGCGGTTATTATCTTTTTGGAATCAATTCTCCTTTGATGTGGGGAATAATGACTGCATTAGCTGCATTAATTCCTTTTGTTGGAACTGGACTTATTTGGCTTCCATTAGGTATATCTTTAATATTTAGTGGAATAATCACTCCAGAAACAGTACTTATTGGAAAAGGTATTGGGCTTATATTGTATGGGATTTTGATTATTAGTAGTATTGATAATTTTTTAAGACCAAAAATAGTTGGAGATAGATCTATTTTACATCCAGCATTAGTTTTATTAGGTGTTGTTGGAGGGGTTTTCATGTTTGGATTTATTGGAGTTGTTGTTGGACCTGTAATCCTTGCTTTATTGGTAATTTCTTTAAGGATGCAGGATGATTCTTTTTTGAAACGCCCATTATCAGATTTTAGAATAAAACCAAAAAAATAACATGAAGTTTTTAGTTCGTGACATGGATATAGCAACTGGTGGGCCTTTAATTTCTATAATTAATTTTAAAGATGCTGAAGAGTTGGATTTGCATAGTGGAGATAGAGTTAGACTTAACTGTGGTAGAAAAAAGGCAATAGCCATTGTTGATTTTGCAGAATCTAAAAAAGCACTTCCTCGTGGAAAAATTGGATTATTTGAAGAATTAATCAAAAAATTAAATGTTAAAAATAATGATAAGATTTCTTTAAAATTAGTTGAAAAACCAAAATCAATTAGGTATATAAGGAAAACTTTAGATGGTGAAAAATTAAATCCAAAAGAAATTAGAATTATTATTGAAGATATTGTAAATAATAGATTAAGTGAAGCTGAACTTGCGTATTTTGTTGCTGCATCATATACTCATATTATGAGTATTAACGAAACTGTTGCTTTAACAAAAGCAATGATTAATACAGGAGATGTTTTGAAATTAAAATGTAGAAATGTTATAGATAAACATTGTATTGGTGGTGTTGCAGGTAATAGAACTACTATGATTATAATGCCTATAATTGCAGCTGCAGGTTTGATAATTCCTAAAACAAGCTCTAGATCAATAACTAGTCCGGCAGGTACAGCAGATACTATGGAAGTATTGACAAATGTTTCACATTCATTAGAAGATATTAAAAAAATCATTAAAAAAACTAATGGGTGTTTAGTTTGGGGTGGTTCGTTGAATTTAGCTCCTGCTGATGATAAGATAATTAAGGTTGAACATCCACTTAATCTCGATGCAAGAAGCCAGTTATTGGCCAGTATTTTAGCTAAAAAAGCATCTGTTTCTGCTAAACATGTGTTAGTTGATATTCCAGTTGGAAAGGGAGCTAAAATACATTCTAAAAAAAGAGCTTTAATATTAAAAAAACAATTTGAATTAATTGGGAAAAAATTAGGTATGCAGATTTATGTTGTGATAACAAATGGTTCTGAACCAGTGGGTAAGGGATTAGGTCCTGTTTTAGAGGCAAGGGATGTGTTATATGTTTTGAAAGGAGATAAAAGAATGCCTGTTGATTTAAAGAAAAAAAGTATTAGGTTAGCTGGTATAATGCTTGAGATGGGTAAAAAGGCTAAGAAAGGAGAGGGCGTAAAACTTGCTAGGGAAATTCTTGAATCTGGAAAAGCTTATGATAAATTTATTGAAATAATTAAAGCTCAGGGTGGTAAAGAGATTTCACCAGATAAATTAAAATTAGCTAAATTTAAGAGAAATATTAAAGCTGAAAAAAGGGGAAAAGTTATGCATATTGATAATGCGACTATTGCTAAAGTAGCAAGAATTGCTGGTGCTCCTGCAGATAAAGAAGCTGGAATTTATTTATATGTAAGAAAAAACATGCAAGTGAAAAAAGGAGAGGTATTATTTACTATTTATTCTAACAGTAAAGCAAAATTAAAATTTGCTGTAAATACTTTTAAAGAGATTGGTGGCGTAGTGATTAAGAGTTGAATAATTTAACCCATTCTTCAAACTTTTTTACTTTTTGATTGCCAAATTGAGAGAGCCATTCTTTAATGTCTTCTAAAGTTCTTTCTTTTTCAAAGTGTTCTGGAGTTTTTGAAAAGAATCTGTCAGCAAAACATATTATCTTTTCTTCTATAGAAATAGGCACCATATCTCTTAATGGTAAAGGCAGTTTATGTTTTATTATTTCTTGTTTTGTTAGGCCTACACCTAGATGTCTTTCACACACTAAAGCGTGTTTTGGAAAACCTTCTTTATCTAAGATTTCTCTACCTAAATAACTATGGCAAATGTATGGTTTATCGCCATTGCACCCTATTTTAGGTGCATCTGTAAGAAATACCCCTATATCATGAAGAATTGCTGCTTCTTCAATAAATTTCAGGTCTGGATTTAGATGTTTTACTTTTTCTGCTATTTTGAGTGCTTTTTCTGCCACCTTTTTACCATGCCCTACTAGTAATCTATATGATTTTGAGTCTGGTTTGTAGTATTTTTGGATTATTTTTATTGGATCCATAGTAAATATTAATGTGGATGAGTAATGTGGATGATTTAAATGCGCCGACCGGGATTTGAACCCGGATCGCAGCCTTGGCAAGGCTGAATTCTACCATTTAACTATCGGCGCAGTTATGTGTTTGATGAATTTATGTTGATCTTGTGAGTGTGGTGAATTGCTAGTGGGTTTGGCTTTTAAGCCAAAACCTGCTCTTGCGTGTCGGTCTGCGCGTAACCAGACGAATTCTACCATTTAACTATCGGCGCAATTATGTGTTTGATGGGCCTGGCCGGAATCGAACCGGCGACCTCCACCATGTCGAGGTGGCGTCATAGCCGCTAGACTACAGGCCCAGGGTTATCCTTCAATTGTGTTTTTTGATTAAAGTGATATATTGATGATCGTATTAGGTAATTAAATCAACTTGTTGATTTATTATTGCCTTTCGTAGCCTACAGCCGAAACTGTAGCGTACATAGCCGCTAGACTACAGGCCCAATAAATGACGCCAACAACAGCAATAAAATAAAGTAGTGCTTTAAAAAAGTTTTGTTTAATCCTTTATAATAACTTTATCACCTACTTCAACATTGGTGCAGAGTTTTAGAATATCTTTGTTTTTTAATCTTATACAACCCTGAGAAATAAATCGCTCATCTTTGTTTAATAAATATTCTAAACTATCTGAAGTGCCATGAATACCCAAAGAAGTGTTTGTACCATCAATATTGAAGAGTCCCATATATACAGGTCCAAACATATTATTTTTATCTTTTGAATAGGGAGTTTCCTTTTGATTTTTAATTGGGTCAAATAATTTAAATCCTATAGTGTATTCTCCTATTGGTGTGCAGGTTTTTTCATCTATTTTTTTACCTACTCCAACATGATATGTTTTTTTCTTTTTTCCGTTTTTATACACTTCTAAAATTTGATCTGAAGTGTCAACACAAAACAATTTATTTTCATAAAACTTATCTATTTTTAATATGAAATCCTCAAATGTTGTTTCTTTTGTTACTTGCATTCTTCCTATTTTATCTAAATTGGTTATTATACCAGTTTCATATACTGTGAATAGTGCTTTATATCCTGCTTCTTTTGCAGTATTTATTGTTTTTTGATTATATGAACCACCTGGCCAAATTAATCCAAGAATTTTTTTATTTAGTTTTTTTTCCAAAATTTTTTTTGATTCTTTTAATTCATATTTTAGTTCTTTGTCACAAATTTCAGTCATATTTGGATGTAAAGGTGAAGTTACTGTATGTGATTGAACATCTACTAAATTTTTATTTTCCCAGATTATCAATTCTTCATAAGAAAATTCGTTGTTTGATTTTTTTTCTACAATACCTGAAGTGATTAAAGAAAGTATAGCTGTGTAACCATTTTCTTCTAATAAAGGAATTACATTATATTTTATACTTTTATAATAATTATCATCAAAGATTAACATTATTGATTTTTCAGGGATTTTTGTTTTGTTTTCAATATGGCTTACTAATTGATCCACAGTTATGGTTTTGAAATTGTTTTCTTTTAACCAATTTATTTGTTTTTCAAGTAGTTCTGGTTTAATGGTTAAATAAGTATTATCGTTATTAGAAATACAATGGTACATTGTTGCTATTGCTTTGGATTCTTGTTTTTTTTCTGTTTCGGTTTTTATGTTTTCTTCTGGAAAAGCTAATGTACTAATTAAAGCTGTTAAAGTCATGAATTTTTTAAGTTTATTTTTCATTTGTATTCTTTAAATTAAGTTTTAATTGTCTGCTGTTTGGTTTAATTTTTATAGTGAATTGTGTTTTTAATGTTTATTTAAATCTTTGGTTTGTAACTACTCTAGAGATATAATTTTAACGAAAAATAGGAAATTTGTGCTTAAATTGGGCAAAAGTTTATAAATGTGTGAGAATGATAAGAGTAAATACCATAAAATATGGTTATTTAATTAATAAAAAATAACAAAAAGACTAAGGTCTTTAGAGTTTTTCATAAAAACTCAAAACAATACGGAGTTGATAAATATGACAGAAGGATATTGCGTTAAATGTAAAGCAAAAAAAGAAATGGCAGAAGCTGTTGAAGTTACAATGAAAAACGGTAGAAAAGCAATGAAAGGTAAATGCCCAACTTGCGGTACCGGAATGTACAGAATTATGGGAAATAAGTAATTTTTCCCATTTTTTCTTTTTTTTCTTTTTTTATTAAAATGGTATTATATTTTTTAACTGGGAATTCTGGAAAGTTTAAAGAAGTAAAGAAAATTCTTCCTGAGGTTGAACAATTAGATCTTGACTTGTTAGAGATTCAAGAATTGGATTCTAAAAAAGTTATTGAAGAAAAATTAAGGGAAGCAGTGAAACAACATGATGGCGAGTTCTTTGTTGGAGATAATTCTATTCATTTGGAATGTCTTAATGGTTTTCCTGGACCTTTGATTAAATGGTTGATGAAAGCAATAGGAAATAAAGGGATTTATGAAATGGTTAGTAAATATGATAATAATAAAGTTACTGCTAAATGTATTTATGGTTATACTAATAGAAAAGAGGTTAAGTTTTTTGAAGGGGAAATAAAAGGTAGAATAGTTGCGCCTAAAGGGGATAATGGTTTTGGATGGGATCCTATTTTTCAACCAGAAGGAAGTGATAAGACTTTTGGAGAAATGAATTTAGATGAAAAGAATATGATTAGTATGCGTTGGAAAGCAGTTATTCAATTAAAAGAATATCTTGAGAGTAAAAATAGTATTGAAAATAAATAATGATTATATTTTATTGTAATATTTATTCATCAATAAAGCGTCTTTTTCTATTATTGGACTTTCAGAAATAACTACGCCTGCTATCTTAAATTCTTTCAAAACTTTTAGAAGGTCTTTGTAGTTCATGTCGCTTTCTTTTAGTGGTAGGTGATGTCTTTCCCCTTTTTCGGTGTAATGAATGCCAGACATGTGAATATGCATGTTTTTGAGTCCTTCTTTACCTAAAATTTTTTCTACTTGGTTCATCATTGCTTGGAATTCTGGAGTTGTGTTGTTTTTTCCTGCTGTTCTTGCATGCATGTGAGCAAAATCTATGCAAGGCATAACTCCTTGAGTTTCTTGGCTTATGTTTAGTAAGTCCTTTAATCCTGAAAATTGAGTTTGTTTTCCCGTGGTTTCTGGTCTTAACCAAATATCAATTCCTTGTTCATCCATTGTTTTTCGAATGTGTTGAATCTGTTTTTTTATTTTTTCATAAACTTTTTCTGGATCTTGTTTGAGATAAAACCCTGCGTGAAAAGTTGTGCTGTAACCACCACAAAGATGAGTAATTTTAGCAGAATTTAGGATTCGGTTTATACTCGCATGTAATTTATGTTTTTCTATTGCATTAAGGTTTATGAAGTAAGGTGCGTGAGAAGTTAAAACTATGTTGTGTTTTTTTGCTGTTTTTTTGACTTCTGGTGCTTTTTCTTTTGTGATGTTGATAGAACGCACAAATTCAAGCTCCATTGCAGATAAATTGAGTTCCTTTACTCTTTTTATCCCATTTAAAGTCGTACGATTTAAGGTGCTTATAGGGATTCCTGCTGTTCCAAAAAGTAATTTTTTCATGAGGGTTCTAAATAGGTTTTAGTATTTATTATTTTTCATATTTTAATAATTTAAAGTGTTGGGGGCAAAATTGCCCCCGAGAGAAAACACTTGATTAAACACACGCGGAGGGCTTTTTGTTGTGTTCTTTAATAAGATTAAAGAAAGTGTGAGATAAGTTAGTTACATCCTCTTTTGTCCAGTTTTTATCTTTATTCATAAATATCACCTCTTTGATTATTTTTTATTATTTCAGGGGTTTAAATATCTCACGCGAGAAGATGTCCAGTGTATAATGGAGGTTGTCCAGTGACCAGTGGACAAGTAAGGAAAAAGTTTAAAAACCATTAAAATTCTATGTTTTTATGACAGAAAAAATAGAGATTCCATTAAGTGGAAGAACCAATCCTCGTTATGATAAAATATATGTAGATACAAATATATTTCTTCCGCCATACAATGGACCTAATTTAGGCAATAAATTTAAATGCTGGAAAATTAATGATTTTAAGAAATCTTTTGAATTAGATTATTTAAGTAAGAGAAAAATCTTAGATTATTTTGACAGATATAATCTGGAATATATCAGCGCTTTAGAAAATTTGATGATGTCTGATGAGAGATTTGGTATTATCAGCGGTGTAAAACATGAATTGGGCAATATTAAAAAAGGTCACAACAAAAGAAAACAAAGAATAAATCATTCAATAAATAAAGTATTTTATCGGCAGGCTCATCAATCATTTACAAAAGTATTCAGTGGTATCTACAATATAATTGATTATCTAGATTATAATAAAAGGATAACAGATCAAAATGAGACGGATAAAAGCAAGATTTATAATATCTTGTTTGGTATTGTTAAAAAAGAAAAAAATCGAGAAGAAACGATGGCTACTAAAAAAAATTTTACAGATGAAAGGATTATTGCTACTGCGATTTATGATTCAATAGATGCTAAAATTAATGTAGGGATATTCACTAGAGATAATGGATTGAAAGAAGCGTTAGTATATTCTAACCGAAAGGTTAAAGAAACTTTTGGCGTTTATCCTAATGTAAAAAGTATTAACTTAGTTTATAATCATTTTTTACGTTTGGAAAATGAACCAGTAAACTATAATAAAGAGTTAATAGACTCTGTGGTTATGTGAGGTAAATTATGGCAAAAAGAATACAAAGTCCTAGTTCAATAAATACATATAGGCAATGTCCTAGAAAGTACTATTATAGTTATATCGAGAAAATCAAAACTCTTCCTAATATCCATCTGTTAAGGGGGAGTGCTTTACATAAAGTGCTTGAAGATTTTTTTAATATTGATGTTTCTAATGTTTCTAAAGAGAATTATGAATTTGAATTAGGAATTATTGCACATGAATCTTTTAAGAGGGAGTGGGAAACAAAAAGGGATGAATTATCTAAGTTGGGATTGCAAGATGCTCAATTGGCTTTTTATTATAAAGAGTCAAAAGATATGCTTGATAATTGGCTTAAACGATTTTTTGATAAATTAAAGAAAGAAGAAGAATTTGTTAGTGGGTTTGAAAGAATAAAACCTTTAACTGAAGTTTATTTTAAGTCAGAAGAGCATGGTTTGCAGGGTTTTATTGATGCAATTGAAGATGTTGAAGGGAAAATTAGTTTGATTGATTATAAAACATCTAAAAGAGATCATATGAGTGAAGATTATAGATTGCAGTTAGCTATTTATGCTTTAATGTATTATGAAAAATATGATAAATTAGTGGCTAAAGTTGGAATTGATTTCTTAAGACATGGAGAGAGATATCTTGATGTTGATGAAGAACTGCTTGAATTTGCTAGACAAGAAGCAAAGATGATTCATGAGAACACTGTTAGTGATGATAAGAGTGATTATCCTATTAAAGAGTCTCCTTTATGTGGTTGGTGTGATTTTGAGAATATGTGCGGGAGAAAAAGCTGATTAATCTAATATTTTAACTTCATGATCTACTAATTTTTTTAGCCCTTCTGTGAAGTAGAATTTGCCTTCAAAATTTTTTTGTTTGAGCATTAAAGGAAGCCAATATTTATCATCTTCCCACATTTGATCAAATGGAAGTTTAGTCTCATCAACCCATTCTAATTTTCCTTCTCTATAATCTTGTTTTAGCTCTCCAGAATATTTTTCTGTTTCAAAAACGTGTACTAACCAGACAGGATCTTTTTGTTCTGGTGTGTGGAATATTAAAGTTCCCCTATTGAGGGGGTTAGAAATTGTTAAACCAGTTTCTTCATGGATTTCTCTTATCACTCCTTGTTCAGGTGTTTCTCCTTTTGCTATTTTTCCACCAGGAGCATTCCATCTATCCCCTCCAAATAGTTTTTTAGCTTTTTTTTGGAGAAGAATTTTTCCATTATCTTTAATATAACATAAAGTTCCATGGGTTGTCATTTTAATTTAGATAAAATTGATTTGTTTTAAGTAAGTTTCTATTAATGTATTCTGGAAAAAACTAACATCATTTTGTATAAAAATATTTATTTATACAGATTCCTAATTAAATCTGCTTTTGTTATGATTCCAACTATATTTCCTTTACTGTTTACAATTACAAGAGGGAAAGAATGAAGAAGATCAGTGATTATTCTTATAGGTGTTTTAATTGATATTGAAGGTGGGGATTCTAACATGATCTCTTTAACTGTTGTGGCGCATTTATCTCCAATTATGTTGTCTAATATTGAGGATTCTGAAATAGTTCCAATTGGTGTGTTGTTTTGAATTACTGGAAGCTGAGATATTTCGTGTTTTTTCATCAAAAAGATTGTTTTTTTGATTTCTTGATTAGGTGTAACTGAAATTATATTTTTTTCCATGATATCTTTTGCAGTAAGTTCTTTTTCTTTGGATATATTGTTTAAAGTATCAAAAATCTTCATTGCATTAGAATAAGTTGGTTCAAGGTGTCCTGATTCAATCTTAGCTATCATTGATTGAGAAACATTTGAACGTTGGGCTAGTTCTATTTGGGTTAGATTAAATTTTTTTCTAATTTTTTTGATATCTTTAAGTTCAAGTGGCATATTCTTATATGAATAAATCTCTTTTATTTTTTGTTTTGTGGTTTGGATTTACCCTTAAATTTAAACATAAACACCCATTATTTATAAATATTCCTATAAGAATATTTTTATCAGTAAAGTTTAAATAGTATTGATTGAGATATTGAGGTATTTTGGAGGTTGTTATTTATGAAAGGAAAATATTTATTTACAAGTGAGAGTGTAACTGAAGGTCACCCAGATAAGGTGTGTGATAAAATTT
Organism: Candidatus Woesearchaeota archaeon; assembly: GCA_016784165.1. GTDB lineage: Archaea > Nanobdellota > Nanobdellia > Woesearchaeales > BS150m-G63 > BS150m-G63. The sequence continues at coordinate 48,205 of JADHVD010000007.1, read as the reverse complement.
CTGATGCTTTTTTAGATGAATGTTTAAAACAAGATAAAAATAGTAGAGTTGCTGTTGAGGCGTTTACTACTACTGGTTTAGTTGTGTTAGGTGGTGAAGTTACAACTACAGGATATGTTAATGCGCAAAAAATAGTTAGAGATACTTTAAAGGATATAGGTTATGATGAATCTGTTTCTGGATTTTGTTATAAAGATGTAGGTGTGATGAGTAGTATTCATGGACAAAGTTCTGATATTAGTCAAGGTGTGACTGTAGGTGAAGGTGATGATACTGAACAAGGTGCTGGCGACCAAGGGATGATGTTTGGATATGCAACTAATGAAACAAAAGAATATATGCCTATGCCACTTGTACTTGCGCATAAATTGACTATGAAACTTACTGAAGTTAGAAAAAATAAAGAATTAACTTATCTTAAACCAGATGGAAAAAGTCAAGTTACTGTTGAATATGAAAATGGAGTACCAAAAAGAATTGATGCAGTTGTTGTTGCATCACACCATGATGAAGATGTAGATATTGAACAGCTTAGAAAAGATATTGAAGAGAAAGTGATAAAACCAATTTGTGGAGATTATTTGGATGAAGATACTAAATATTTCATAAATGCAACTGGAAGATTTGTATTGGGTGGGCCTCCTGCAGATACTGGGTTAACTGGTAGGAAGATAATTGTTGATACTTATGGTGGACATGGAAGTCATGGCGGAGGAGCATTTTCTGGAAAAGATCCAAGCAAAGTTGATAGAAGTGCGAGTTATGCTGCAAGATATATTGCAAAAAATGTTGTTGCTGCAGGATTGGCAGATAAATGTGAAGTTCAGATAGCTTATTCTATTGGGATTTCTGAGCCAGTTTCATTATTAATACATACTTTTAGAACAAATAAAATTCCAGAGGAAAAAATAACTGAATTAGTTAAGAAACATTTTCCCTTAAAACCAGCAGATATTGTTAGTGAATTGGATTTACTTAGACCAATTTATCAAAAAACAGCTGCCTATGGCCATTTTGGAAGGGATGATGCTGATTTTACATGGGAAAAACTCGATAAAGTTGATGTTTTAAAAGCAGAAGCTGGAGAATTGAGTGAACCAGAGATAAAAGGTAAAGACGAAATGATTGATGAGTAAATTTTTTCTTTTTTTTCTTTTTTTGTAAATTCGTAACTTTTAAAAATAAACGCGAATTCTCTTTTTTATTATGGAGTATAAGAAATATAAAAAGAGGAGAATTAGGCATTGGATTATTGCGCCTTTTTTATGGATTAATTTATTTCCTATACTTCTTTTAGATTTTTTTACTGAATTATACCACAGAATCACTTTTCCTATATATGGGCTTCCGATTGTTAAAAGATCGGATTATATTAAGATAGATAGACATAAGCTAAAATATCTGTCTTTGTTTGATAAACTCAGTTGTGGTTATTGTGGGTATGCAAATGGTGTGTTACATTATGTTACAGAAATCGCGGCTGTAACAGAAAAGTATTGGTGCGAAATTAAACATGCACAATATGAGGGATTTAAAGAACCAAAACATCATAATAAATTTATAAATTATGGAGATAAGAAATCTTATAACGAAGTATGTAATAAATAATTATTATTCGGTCGGATTAAATTTGTAAGTTATATTTTTTAGAAATTTTGAGATTTCTTTGTTAACCTGTTTTGAGTTTTGGATGGGCGTATCATGGGTTGCATTTTTTATTAGCACGAATTTAGAATCTTTGATTTTCTTTGCCATATCTCTTACATCTTTTACAGCTGTTTTGGTGTCATTGTCCCCTTCAAGAACTAATGTGGGAATATTTATTTTTTTTAATGTTCTTTTTTTATTAAATTTGATCATTTTTTCAAGACAAATCAATACACTTTTTGGTGGTGTGGTTTTTGCCCCTTCAACCCAGTAATATAAATCATCTCTGTTTTCTAATTTTGAAAAATCAATGTAGGGAAATTGTTTTTTTTGAATTTGTTGATTTTTCATAATGTAATTGAATATGAATTTAGAAAATCTTGTTAGTTTTGTATGTTCTTTTATTTTTTTATATTCAAGTTCATCTGTATGTTTTAATGGATTTTCATAAATTGTGTCTATCAAAATTAATGCGCTTGGTTTTTCTGGAAATAATGAAAAATAAGATAATGCAATCATTCCACCAAATGAGTGTCCTACTAATATGAATTCTGTTACCTCTTCTTTTTTTATTATTGTTTCAATGTCTTTTGCAAATTTGTTAAAAGTATAGCTTTTTGGACTATTAGGTTTTGATGATTTTCCATGACCTCTTAAATCAATTGCAATGGTTGAATACTTTTTTTTTCCAAAATATTTTAATTCCTTTTTCCACATAGTGTGATTTAACGGCCACCCATGTAGAAATATCAGAAAAGGTCCCTCTTTTTTCTCAATTCGATAATAAATCCTGTTGTTTCCAGCAGTTTTGGCGTATTTATTTGCCATTTTTTATTTGTTTAGTTTTATTAGTATTTAAAATTATGTTGTTTTTGATTAGACTAAAAATACCAACCATTAGTTTTATATATCTTTTTCTTTTTTCAGCTTGTTATGGTAAATACAACAGTAGCTAAAAGAACTTATTATAATGAATATTTAGAAAAAAGAATCACTGAATATGTTTTAATTAGTGGTAGAACCCCCTATGTATTTAGCCAATCTATGGGTTATTTTTCAAAATATGTAGCTTCTATTTTTAAAAAAGGATATCCTAATTATGGATCTTCTTTATCTGCTTTTAATCGTGATGGTTATGTTTATTTAGGTTTCGATGAAGATGAAAAAAGAGATTTAGAACATAGAGTGATGAATATAAGAAAAAATAAACAAAGAAAATAAGAGAATTAAACCAAATTATTCTTTTTGATTATTATCATAATATTCTTTCATCCAATTATAAGAACTTTCTTCAAACTTTTTTAAGGGCCCTTTATATTCTGGATCTTTGCTAAAATAATAAGTTAATGCCAAACCTGCTCCTGTAAGTACAGAGAATAATGGGCTAGAACTTATTTCATTATTAAGTAAGTAAGTCGCCCCATATTGTGCTACTTCTGCGCAAGCGCTAAATCCCACAAACATTGCTGTTTTTTCAGCTATATCCAGTAATTTATCATCTAAAGCCATTTTACCAGTAATTTACCCTCCCTTCTAAACCTTCTTTATGAATTGTCTTTGTTATTTCTTTATGTAATTTTTTTGGGATTTCAGATATTTCTGAAAAGTATACTCCATTTTTGTGTTCATATTTATAATTTTCAACAAATCCTGGAACTAGAATAATGGGTAAATTATCACCGCATACTGTTGATACTATCTCTTTTTGTACTGCGATTATTTTTTTACCTTTGTAATCTATTAATGTTTCATATAGTTCAAAGTCTTCTGTTAATCCATCTAAATATTGTTCACCTGGAAATCTTTCTTTCAAATGTGTATATTGGGCCATTTTATTCCCTCCATTCTTATGAATATTTGTTTTCTTTAATAAAATTTTCTAGTTTTTCTGCTATTGTTAATCTACAATAGCAATTTGTATTTGTTTTGCAGGATTTTTCCCTTAATTTTGAAATTACTTCTATTGGTTTTTCTGTTGAGAAATTTAGATCATATTCTATTCTTTTTGATATCCCATAATAATTTGAACACCCATTTAGTTCTTGTTTTATGGCAGTTATTCTATAGCCATACGTATCTTTGAAAATTTTCACTTCTAAATCTTGATTATCTTTTGTCATTTTGGGTTGTTTTTGATTTGTGCGTTCTTTTTAAGTTTATCGGAAATTTGAAAATATTAGATAAAATTTAAATAATCTAATGTTTTTTTTGTTATTATGGAATTAAAAGAATTTCTAGTGAAAGCACACAAAAATATGTATGCTAAAGATGGTGAAGCCAATGAAAATCAGCTTAAAGATGGTGCTAAAGAATTGGTTTATGAAAAAGAAGGGTATAAATGCAGAGATAGGTATTTTGGTTTTGATCCTTTTATTGGTGGAGAAGTTGTGTGGGAGAAAGGTAAATTGATTTGGGGGATGAATTATTATGGTAAAATACTTGCAAAAGAAGTTTCTGCTAAAAAAGTGTATGAATTCTTAAAAAAAGCTATGAATGGGGTTGAGGAAGATAGACCTTTTAGGGGGCCAAGTAATTTCAAAGAAGGAGATTTTGAATATGTAGATGAAAGCGCTGGAGATATTGATGACTTTTTTGGTGTTGAGAAAATTTACTATAAAACTATACAGGTTTATAGATTAAATTACCATGGTGGTAAAGTTAAAAAATAGATATTTATTGTTATTTCTTCTTTTTTGACTCTTTTTTCTTTAATCTTTCTATTCTTTTTTGACAATCATCACAATAATATGTTTTTTTCTCTCCCCTAAGAATTATATATCTTTTTTTACATAATCTGCAATATTGAACTGTTTTATAATCAACCATTATATATTAAGAATGTGTTGTTCTTTTTAAAACCTATGATTGGATTATGTAAGAAATCCGATTGAAGTTATTTATTTATTATCATTACGATAAATTTGTAGAATAAAATCAATAATGTATGGTTTTTTCTTGTATGTTTTCAGTGCTTCTTGTTCTGTTTCTTGTTCGTATTGGATTATATCTTGAATATAGACGATTTTTGAGGAATAAACATCGTCTCTTGCGTGGACGAATTCGTGCAGAATAGTTAGATCCCCATCAGATTTTGATTCTATTGCAGGCGTATAAATCAGAATCTCTAAAGAACTTGGGTCATATTCTCCTTTGAACCCTTTTGGGCTTGGTTTTTCTTTAAAATGTATGTTAACTCCTTCTTCATATATTTTAACTAGCTGATGGATGGTCAACATTACTATATTATAAGGGGGTTTATAATTTATATATTTTTTGGAAATGTGTTTTTCGAAAAGGTTTAGGTTGCTTTTGATTGATTTCATAAAGAAGTGCTGATTTATTCAAGAGTTATTTTACTGAACTAACTTAGAATTCTTTCTATGTTTTTGGTGTTGTGTTTAAAGTCTTTTGTGCCGACTTCAAATACTGGAATGTTAAAATCTGGTGCTCCTTTGTAGTTCATCAGTAAGTACAAACCCAGATTGTGTTCGAATGCGTCTGTTTTTGATATCTGTGATGGAGGTATTTGTCTTATGTGTGTGCTTGATCTTTCTTTGTTTAACAGAAAAACATAATCTAATCTGGCCTCTTCTGGGCTGTTTTCAATCTCTATCCTATATTCTTTGTTTTTGTTTGTTTTAAATCCATTTTTAGTTATTGTTTTCATGCTGTTTCTGCTTGCGAGGATTATATCATCATCTAAAATAACATCTGCTAAGATGTTTGATAATTTAGATTTTCCACTATGGGGTTTTCCAATAAAAAGTGCTCCTTTGTTATTTTTTTGAATTCCTGCTGCATGACAGAAAGAATACTTTTTTGAGTATTGACCTGCTAAATAACCTAAAGCAGAAGATAATTCTAATAACTCTATTTGATCATGGATAATAGGGAAATTTAGTTTGTGGTTTTTTAAAGAGGGATGTTCTTTGTGGTAATATGGGTAGCCCATATCTAAAATGAGTTCTGTTTGTGGTTTTTCATTTGTTGTTTGGAAATATTTGCAGAATTCTTTTGTTATGTTTTCTAAATCTATTGATTTTTTTAATTTTTCTGTTGAAATGTTAATGTTAATATTCACATCTCCAACTTTTATTGAACATAAAGACATTTTAGAAATTTGGAATCCAACTGAATCTCATTTGGTCCCTTATTTTTTTATGATGATATAATTCTTTATAATCTTCTAGGTGTCCGTATTTTTCAGCAACTACTCTTGCTACTTGCCTATCACACCAAAGAAACATGTAAGGATTAAGGAATCTTTTGTCAAAACCATCTCTTTTTATTATTTTTTCAAGTCTTTTCTTTTTGTCAAAACTTTCTTTTCCAACAGCCATCATTGCTAATCCACCTGCAGCGATTCCATAAGAAAGTATATCATTGATAAAATTATCTGATTGATGCAGTCTATATGCACCTGCAAAATTAATTGCTGCTATTGTTTCGAATAATGCAGCTGTCTTGTAAAATTCTTTTGCTTTCCAATAGAATTTTTTTGAATTTTTTTTTAAATATTCCTTATTTTCTGGACTTAGTTTTAGTTTTTCTTCTAATTTTGAATAATATTGAGGCATTTCAGCAACTTTTTCTTTTACATAATTTTTTAATTCTGGATTTAGTTTTGTCATTTTATTAATTCTCTTTCTAAGATTGTCTGTCTGTATGCCTGAAGTATTGATTTTGATTTTGTATCTTCTGGAGTGAGATACATTGTGTGTTTTTCATAGAATAAATTAATATCTGCATTTTTATTTAATTGTTCTAAAAATTGTTCTAAGCTTTGTTCAAACACTGAACTTATAAAATTTGGGTCTGTTGAGTCTAATGGGGTGTCTTCTTTAGATAATCTTACAACTAATGAGTCTTTATCTTTAGTTATTTTTTCTATATCATATCCTAAAAGATTTATTTTTTGTTCAATTTTGGAGAATTTTTCAGATAGTTTATCTGCTCTTTTGTTTGTCATGTAATCACGATAATTCTTCCATGAATCAAACCCTTTTTCTTTTAAGCTAGTGTGGCCATAAACAGTGTTGTAATGGATTCCTGTTTCTCTAGCTATATCTGCGATACTTTTTCCTTTAGCACGAAGTTTGCTTATTTTTGCTATTTTATTTAAAGGTAATTTATTCATATTCTCCATGAATTAACTTATAACCAAAAGAATATCTTTCTTTTTCTTCCCTTAATGCTTTTCTGCTTTTTTCTTGTCCTTCTTGATTTAGTGGGTATTCTACATAGTGTTTTCTTGAATATTTTTTATTATTATCCAATTCATCAAGAATTGATTCTATTTCAGAATCTATCTTTGAATTTCGTTCATCTCTACCCAAATCAATTATTTTCATTATTTCTAATTCTTGTTCTAATTTGCTTTTTGCCATTTTGTTTTATTTTTTATCCTCCTTATAAATTTTTTCCATTTTAGTTAATTATTCAATAGAATCTCTTTAAAGTTCTTTTTGATATACATCCTTTCCCCATTATTTTTGATGATGTTATCTTTACGTAAAATTCTGTTTAAGTTCTCTCTGCTTGCTCCAATGAACATTGCGAGTTGTGTTTGAGATATCCCATCCATCTCAAAATATTCAGAACCTTTATTGAGCATTTTAGTATCTAAATAATTTGAAAGAAAATTGATTAAACCGTATGTTTTTTCTCTCAAACCCAATTTGGTAAGTCTTATAATAGAAAGATAATTCACCCTATTTAATTTTTCTTTTCTTAATTGATCTAGATTTTCCAGTATATTTGGAAGATAATCTATTTGGTTGCTTTTTATACTCCATAATTCCTTGATTAGTTCTATTTGTTTTCTTCTTGGTATAACCAAAACAGATGAGTCTTTTCCTGCTTCCCAATAATTCAAAAAAAGGTCATTTAAGAATTCCTCTCCAAATATTTCTCCCCTTGTTATTAAATCCTGATTTATTAGAATCTCTTTATTGACTAATTCAACATCACATTTCTCAAAATAAAATCCATCCATGACATAGTAAATATTTTTTTTGAGTTCTCCTTGTATCCTCTCATACCTTTTTGGTCCTATCTGTTCTCCTTTTTTATGCTGTTTAATTTTGCATGAAGAGAGTATATCTCTTAACAAACTCTTTTCATGATGATTAAAACTATAACTTAATGGACTGTTTTGAATCACTTTTTCTAGATCTTTTTCTTGTGGTATATATCTCATCTTTTTAGTATTATTGCCATTTTATTTCTTAAGATTATTTTCTCTTTGTTTGTATTTTTCTAATTCTTTAACACTATGATTATAGCTATTACGAAAATTTATCTCTGCAAAGATTATCCCGCAATCTTCCAATAAATTTTCTTTCTTGATTGTGTTTCCTAATAAACTGCTATATTTAGTGAAGAACTGATCAATTATTGCATTGTCTAAAGATATTGCTTCAGATAACTTAGAAGGATCAATATCTGTCTCTGATTGATTAGATATAGATCCAGTATTTATAATCTCATTTTCTATAAAATAATTCATGTTAAGGAGATTTGGGGCATAAGGAAGAAGATTTTTATTTCTAAATCCTAAAATATAAGTTGAATTTGGTTGTTCATTTGTTTCAATTAAACCTAAAATTAATGTACATTCATCCCTATTTACTAACATCTCAATCCCATTTTTCTTTTTGTTCAATATGTTTTCATACGATTCGGATAAATCATTTAAGAACCACCCCCTTATCTCTTTAGGCGTTCCATTGGTTGGCATAGGTATGTCGGGGAATAATCTTTGATTAATTTCAATCATATCATCAAAAAGGCTCATTTTTATTTCTCCAAGAACTTTTTTATAGCTTCTTCTATAAAGTGTGATTTATTTCTAAAAGAACTTTCTCTAACATGTTCCCTTATTTGTTGTACTAGCTCTTCATCGATGGATGCTGTTAATATCTGTTTCATTTTATATAATATTTTGAATTAGATTTAACCAAAAAAGAAATTAATCTGAGATTGGATGGTGTGCAACTCTTGTATTTACACTAGGGTTTGTGTAGTCTTGCTTTAATGATTGCATTCTTTCCACAATACCTGGAATTGATACATAGGTTGTTCCTGATTTTTTTTCTGGTTGATAGAACTCTTTTATTTTTTCATCTAAATCAAAACCATCTCTCAATAAGATTAATTCTCCAGTTGTTTTTGTTACTCTTTTTCCTTCTTTTGTTAATGCATTAAATATTTTTGCATAACTTACTGTTTGTTCAGGAATTACACTTATTTTGAAAAGAAAATCTCCTGCTTGTGCTAAAATATCTTCTTTTTTCTCTGGAATATTGTCTTTATTGTAGTGAGTTTGTGATTTTAATTTATCCTCAAAAGGTTTTAGTGTATTTACCTTAAGTTTTTGAATTATATCTTGAGAATTTGTATATAGTATTGCTCCGGAATCATTTAATTGAATTTTTGATTCTGGTGCAACTATTACTGCATCACTATATTCTTCTGGACCTTTATATGTAATTGTTTGTTTAAGGTCATTTTCAAGCACTTCATTCCTAAAACCTCTTATTTTTTGAAGTAAGTGATCTAATGTGGTGTATGCCTGATAATTAATTGTAAAAATATCTTTTCTTTTTATGCCTTCAGAGTATTGTTGATTTAAGAATCCAAAATAATTGTTTATATTTTCAAATATTTTTTTTGATTGTGGCTTTTTTTGTCTTTTTTCATTAATTACTTCAAAATCATAATCGCTTAGATTTAAATGGAAAACGTCCCTTCCTTTTGGCAGAGTTTGTTTAGTGTATCCTGTTTTTTCTTTCAATTGATCTTCAAATGGTGTGATAACATAATCTTTTAAGAAATTTATTCTTTCTTTAGCTTTGTAATAATTAGCAGCGCTTTTTTCATTAAAACCTGTAAATTCAGGCAAAACACGAATTGTTATTGGGTTTAACATTTGATTTTCTCCATCACCGCTTAATAATTCTTATTAATTTTTATTAATTCTTTATAAGTTTTTGCTTTTTTACTACTAAAAAGTTATTAAGGTAATCTGAGAATTGTTTTTAGCTCTTTTATATTTTTAGTTTTGGTTATTTTTTCTCTTAATGTTTTTCCACCAACTGAACCTTTTGTGAAGTTCATTGCATGCGTTTTTATTGCTGAGAATTTAATATTGAATCCTTTTGTGTATTTAAGGTATTTTGAGAATGCTTTAAGTTTATCTTTATTTGGGTATGTTTTATATTTTCCTGTTTTGAGGTAATTATTAATTTGTTTGAATATGAATGGGTTTCCTTGTGCTGCTCTGCCTATCATTATGTAATCACAGTCTGTTTGTTCAAGCATTTCTTTTGCTTTTTCAGGGGTTGTTATATCTCCATTACCCACTATTGGAAGGTTTATTGATTGTTTTAACTCTTTTATTAGGCTCCAATCAGATGTGCCTGAATATCCTTGTTTAATGGTTCTAGGGTGCAATGTGAGCATTGAAACACCTGTTTTTTCTGCTATTTTTGCTATTTTTATGAATAAGTGCTTGTTTTTTTCATTTACGCCTGCACGCATTTTGAGGGTTATTGGTTTTTTTACTGAATTTACTAGTGTTTTGAGTATATTTTCAGTTAATTCTGGCTTTTGCAGAAGTGCTGCACCTGCCATGTTTTTTGTTATTGTGGGAGACGGGCATCCCATGTTGTAATCAATTATGTCAAAAAATGGCTCAACTAATTGTGCTGCTTTTTTTAAAAGTTTGGTATCTGAACCAAATAGTTGAATTGCTTTAGGAGATTCTTTTTTTGAGAATTGAATGAATTCTTTTAGATCTTTTTCTCTTGCTGTAACAGCATGGATGCTTGTTAGTTCTGTGGTTGTAAGTGCCGCACCATATTCTTGACAAAGCAGTCTAAATGCAGGATCTGTTATACCTGCCATTGGGGCTAAGAATACTTTACTTTTAAATTTTGGAAGTTTCATGGTAATATAAAATTCTCAACTATTGTCTCATTTCTGACTTCTGGATGAAATATTATTCCATAGAATTGTTTGTGTTTATGTTTTATTGCTTGAACTGAATCATTTTCTGTGGTTGCTAAAATATCAAACTCATCTAAATCTGTTAATGAGTTTTGGTGGAGATTATAGACCTCAAACTCTTTGGAGAATAGTTTGTTTCTGCTTTTTGTTGTGATTTGAGTCATGCCTATTTCTTTTTGTTGAATTAATTTTGCATTAAATGTTAAGGCAATTATCTGCATTCCAGAACAAATGCCTAGTACTTCTTTATTAGTATTTTTTAACCAAGAGAATTTGTTTAGGTGATTTAAGTATTCATTATCTTTTAATGCTGTTCCACAGATTATAATTTTTTCATAATCATCAACATAACCCACATCCATAAAATGCTTTATTTTGTAGTCTTTTTTTGAATTTTTGACTATATTAGTTATTGGTTTTACGAATTCTTCTTCACTTAGTTTATCTTGACATGTGCTAATTATTAGTATCATTTGGTAAGACAATCTTAAATGAGTTTATAAAATTAATCCAAATTGCATAAGCTTATAAACTAAAGTGGTTCTTTGTTGTTTATGGTAAGAGCTGAACGTCCTTCAAGTTTTGAAGAATTTGCTAAAAGCGGCAAAAGTAAAGATAGAAAACCTAGCAGAGGTAGAGGATCTAGTAAATCATACGGCAGAAGTTCTAGTCGTGGACCCAGTCGAGGTGGACGTCCTAGTAGTGGAAGGCGAGATAGGGGAGATTTTAGAAAAAAAGATTTTCAAAAAACTAAAGTGACTTGTTCTTCTTGCAATGAAGAATGTGAGGTTCCATTTAAACCTGATTTGTCTAAACCTGTATATTGTGATGCTTGTTTTGCAAAAAAAGGCGGTTCAGGTAAAATTTCTAAAGAAGATATTGATTCTATTCATGAAAAATTAGACAAAATTATGAAATCTTTAAAGATTAAGTGATTATTATGCTTATTGTTTATTTTGTTTTTCTTTTGCTTTAGCTATTTGCCACAATCTTGCTTCATCTTCTATAGTTATCTTTTCTCCTGTAAAAATCCAGGGTTTTCTTCTTTTAATTTTTTCAATTGCGCCTTCTATAACTTCTTTGGCTGTAAATAGTTCTTTTTCTTCTGCTACAACCATTAAAAACATTAAATCCCATAAAGAATCTCCTATTTCTTCTTTTAGATTCTCAGTATCTTTGTTTTGTATGGCTAATTTTATTTCTTCTATTTCTTTGACTAACTCTGAGTGTCTTTTTTCAAAAGTATCTCTTTGAGACCAAGGAGATACTTTTCTGTCTAGTTTCAATATTTTAAATAATTCTTCAAAACGCTCTTTCATTTTATCTAAACCTCTCCACATTTATTTTTTTACAATATTTATTTATTGGACATTCGCTGCATTTGGGTGAGATGGGTTTGCAGATTGTTTGTCCAAATTGTACAAAAACATGATTAAATTCTTTCCAATATGTTTTTGGAAGTTTTTTTTCTAATTCTTTTTCGGTCTGTTCTGGTGTTTTGGTTGTTATCCATCCGATTCTATTAGGTATTCTATGACAATGGGTGTCAATAGGGAGTGCATATTGATCAAATGCAAACGCTAAAACTATGTTTGCTGTTTTGGGCCCAATCCCTTTTATACTCAATAATTGTTCTTTTGTATCTGGAACTTTATTATTAAATTTTGTCAGAATTTCATTTGAAACATGTTTTAATATTTGTGCTTTCTTTTTGTAGTGTCCTGAAGAAAAAATCAGTTCTTCTAGTTTTTTATCTTGTAGGTTAATTATTTTTTTAGGTGTATCTGCAACTGCAAATAATCGTTCTGAAGCAATTTTAGTGTTTTTATCCTGAGTTCTTAATGAAAGAAGACAAGAGATTAATATCTTGAAATGATTTGGTTTTTTCCTCATGCCATTAAGGGTAGTTAAGTTTAAATCTGGAAATTTTTTAATGAGTGCTTCCATTATTTCTTTTACGTGTTTCATATTTCTGCCTCTTTGATTAATAAAATTCCTGCGTTTTTTTCATATTCTATTTCTGATTCTTTTATGGTTATTTTTTTCTTAAACATGGGTCCATCTGTCACAAAAGTTTCTAGTTCTCCACCTTCTCCTGCAGGATTAATCTGATATTTTTTATTTAAGGATACTAATTTGTTTATCATATCTCGGTCAATTGTTTTTCCTAAGTAGGAATCATCTAAAGGGTAACCAAACACACCAACGATTATTGCCTCAAATTTATTTTCTATTAATTCATTGAGAAGTTCTACTTGATCCATCTGCCAAAGTGGGTTAAAACACCAAAGGTCTAACTCTTGACATATTTTTTGCACTCTTTTTGCTTGATAAACAGATGCTAAAGCTCCTGTTACGACACCTTTTATTTTGTATTTTTCAATTGCTGTTTGGATAAGGATTTTTAGGTCTTTTAATTCTAATTCTTTTTCTCCTTTAGTTGTTTTTATGAGTAATGGCAGTTCCATTGATTCTGCTTGAAGTTTGGTGAGGTTGATGTTTGGTGTGTGAAACATATAGCTTTCAGGGTTTTGAGAAAAAATTGAGAGTAAACAGACTATCTCGTGCTCTTTGCTGGCTTTGTGTAAAGCGTAACATGAATCTTTTCCACCTGAAAATAACACTGCTAATTTCATAATTTAAGAAATTAAGAGTTTTGTTTAAATAAGTTTTGTTAAAATTGAATTTATCTTTTACCAAAATATTTATAAATTGAGGATTTAATTGGTGTTAAAATGGAAGATTTAGTTGATATATTCAAGCGGAATGATTATAGAAGGGGCTCTATTCTTGAAGAAATAGAAGCTGAAAAAAATAATAGATCTGTGCCTCCAAAACATTTGGCAGATATTGATTTTCTTGATTATGTTTTAGATTATAACGGTGATAATGTGGGCGGAGACCCATTTAATGATGGTTATGCGAGCGTTCATGGAGAAGATGAATATTTAGATAATTTAAATAAGAGACTCAATGGAAGAACAATAGAAGAGTCTCCTTCTGCATGTACAAGATATTGTGACCATAGGCGTTGTGGATATGTTAATCATAGAAGTTAATTTTTCTTAAATAATATTGATTTTATTCTTTTCCTTTATATCTTCCCCTGGATTCTACTTTTTCAAACCTAGAGAGGATTTCTTTGTAATCTTGTGCTTTTTTGTAGCCCTTGAGGATTGAGCTGAAGCAGTGTTCCCATATTCTGTGATGTTTGCTTTCTAAAGCTTGTCTTAATAGGTGCAAATCAACTGCTTTATCTTCTAGTCTTTTTGAGAAAAAGCTTAATCCAAAGTCAATAAAATACAATTTGTTTGGTGGTTCGGTTGTTAGGAGCATATTTGATGTTGTTAGATCTCCATGAATTATCTCATTATTGTGTAAAAATGCTATTTTTTCTCCAATTTCTTTACCTAATTTTTTGTAGTCTTTTTTTTCTAAAACATCTCTAAGTCTTGGTGCATTGATGTATTCCATAATAATCTTCATCTCCCTTTCATCTGTTTTGATTAATTTTGGTGCTGGAAAATTTAATTGTTCTAATTTTTTCAGAATTTTAGATTCTCTTCTTGTTCTGAATTTTCTTAATTTTAGATCTATATCTTGATGTCTGTAAGATTTTTCTATTCTGTGTTTAATTACATTATTCTTGTTTAAAGAGATTATTGCTTCTGCACCATCGCCTATTTGTTTCATATAGGGTAGGATTTTAGATTGCTATTTAAAATTTGTTAAAATTTTAGAATAAACTCATTAATTTTCCAATATAGAAAACATAAAACAATAAAAGAATCATACCTTCCCATCGAGTAATCTCTTTAGTTTGAGTCATAAAGAAATATAAAAATGTTGCAATTAACATCATAGGTAATCCAAAAGAAATCATTATTGGTGGGACAATTAAAGAACCAATTAATGCTGAAATTCCCATAACTGCTAAAGAATTAAAGATACATGAACCTAATACATTTCCAACTGCAATTTCTGCTTTTCCTTTTCTCGCTGCATTTACGCTCACTACCAATTCAGGTAAAGATGTTCCTAATGCTATTGCTCCTGCTGCGATAATTTCTTTTCCTATGTTTAGTATCTCTGATAATGCTATAACTGATTCAATTGTATATTTTGCACCTAGATAGATAAATAGTGAACTTGTAATTAGGATTATCCAAGTGGTCCAATTTAATTTTTTTGTTTTTAATATTGTTTTCATCTCTTTTTCAGCCATTATATCTGGGTGTTTTTTTTCAGTTTTTACAGTATAAGTTAAGTAAATTATTATTCCTGCAATACACAATAATGCTTCTGGTAATGTGAATATTCCGTCATAAATAGTGACTGCTAATAAAAACGCAGAACCAATTAATATTGGGAGATCAACTCGTATAATTTCAAAACCAATTTTTAATCTTTTTCCAACAATCGCAGATACACCCAAAACAAGAAAAATATTTGCAATATTAGAACCGATTACATTACTAACAACTATTTCTGAAGAATTTCTTAAAACAGCAAAAAGAGAAGTGATTAATTCTGGAAGTGATGTTCCTATAGATACTATTGTTACCCCAATTAGAAATGCTGGAAGTCCAAAGAAAATACCTATTCTTTCAGCAGAATCTGTGAAGTAGTCTGATGCTTTGATTAGCACAAACATACTTATAATAAAAATTATTGCCCAAGTTAATAATCCAAACATGATTAATTGGTTTATTATGTTGTTTAAATTATTTTTGTTTTTATTGTTATTATACCTCTTGTTGTAACAAACACTACAGCACATCTTTATTAATTCTTGAATGATTTAGTATCATAATCAAAATGAAAAATAATTTTCGGAAAAACCAAAATATTTACGAAAAAAAATGAAAATAACAAAAAGATTACAAAAAGATGGAATTCCTTCCGGGAAAAAACGAATAAATTTCAATAATTTAGGAGAAATTTATTTTAAATCATAATCATCTATTCATAAGAGTAGGGAAAATAAAACAATATAAAATTTGTTGATTTTAACATTAAAGATGGATTTAAAAAAATCAAAAATTAATATTTTATTAATTGGGTGCGGACCACATGCAAAAAGAATTTATGTCCCATTGCTTAGTAAGTATAAAAATAGGGTTAATGTAAAATGTATTGTGGGTATTAAAGAAAAGGAAGAAGATATTAACCATTTTTTAAAATCACTAAATTGTGGAACTTATTTTATCAAAGAAGCACATATGAGTTATGAAAGATTACATCCCTTTGTTGAAAAAAAATTAGATGGGTTCGTAAAAAAATATGACATTAATGGAGTTATTATTTCAACAGAACCACTTACGCATGTTATGTATTCTAAGTGGGCACTGAAAAAGAATTTATCTATTTTGCTTGATAAACCAGTCTCAACTTATCAAGAAGTATCTACAAAAGCTAATCTTGCAAAAAAAATTCTGACAGATTATGATGATTTAGCTAAGATATATAAAAATAAAACAAAAATTTCATTTTCTTTGATGTCACAAAGAAGATTCCATCCAGCATTCAAAAAAATTAAGAAATTGATAGAAGATTGTTATAAAAAAACTAATTGTCCAGTAACTTCAATACAATCTTTTCATTGTGATGGTCAATGGAGAATGCCTACGGAAATTGTAGAACAAATATATCACCCCTATTGTCAAGGTTATGGGAAATGTTCGCATTCTGGCTATCATTTTTTTGATATAGTCCCTTTCTTAATTAATCCTAGTTATTCAAAAGATAAACTTTATGATGAAGTAACTGCTTATTCGACAGTTGTTAGGCCATTAGATTTTTTACAACAGCTTAATTTAACAGATTACGAAAAATTATTTGGCAAAAAATTGTTTAATAAACATAATAAATTTTCAAAAAAAGATTATGGAAAATTAATGGAAAATTATGGTGAAGTTGATGCATTCACCAATCTAGAATTTAAGAATAAAGATAAAACAATTACTCTTGCTAGTATTAATTTGGCTCATAATGGGTTTGCTCAAAGAGATTGGGTTACTGCTAAAGGAAGAGATTTGTATAAAGGCAATGGTCGGGTACGACAAGAAACACATATTATTCAACAAGGACCATTTCAAGCAATTCATTATCATAGTTATCAATCTAAGGAAGTGAACCCTAATAAAAATCAAGGACTGTATGATGTTGGTGGAGAATATCATTTAGATCTTTATGTATTTAGAAATACAAAAATGATTGGTGGTAAGACTTTTGAAAAGATTAGTGTCAAAGATTTAAATAAAAAAATAATGAGCGATAAATCACGAGGTCATCAAGAAGATGCGAGGGCTAAAGGTTTTTTAGAATTTGTTGAATTTTTAGAAGGCAAAAGAAAAAGAAAAGATATGACCTCAGACTTTTTAACTCATCGAATGGGTTCTTTAATTACTTCTTTAATTTATAAATCTATTGTCTCACAATATCATAATAAAAACGCAAAAATGGGGATTAAAATAAAATGAGGTTAGAAGACTTATTAATTATTTCATTTGATGGATTAAATCGTGCAGGAAAAGGAACACAAATTAAATTATTAAGAGACTCTTTTGAATCAGATGATTATCTTGTTGAAGTTTTAAAGGGGGATGGTAGTAGACCTGGTTTAGGTTCCTCTAATTTTTACGATCCCATATCTAGTTTTTGGCAACAATGGCAGAAAAAAGAAAAAAAATCAATTGATGATTGGACATTCGCTGCAAATATTCTTGCATCAGAAAATTATTTAAGATGCGTTGAACTTTCTGCTGAAGCAAAAAAAAAAGATCAGATGGGAATTGTTTTATTAGACCGTTCTCATCTTTCAAGATGGTACATGTTAAGAAAGCAAAATTCCTTTTTACCTTTTGAAAGCTGTTTAAAAGAACTCACTGTCCACCCCAAGATATATTTTGTTTTAGATGTTCCAAAAGAAACTTTATTAACTAGGAACTCGTATGATAATCCTGAAAAAGCAGAATTTAGAAGAAAAGTTGTTTTAACAAGCTATGAACACTGGACTGCTACTTTTGAGCTTGTTCCAAAACAAATAAAACTTTACAGATTAGATGGAACAAAAAAAGAAAGTCAGATACATGAAGAAGTAAAGGGGATTGTTAACAAAGTGATTTATGATTAATTAAAATATTAGATGGAGAAAAATGAAAAATGGCATTAAAAAATAGAAATACTGTATTGGGAATATTAAAGAATAAAGAAGGAAAAATTTTGATTGGTTTTTCTGAAAGAGTTAATTCAGGTAATTCTAAGACTGTTGACAGTCATTCATGGAAATTTCCTCAAGGGGGAATTGACGATGGAGAGACCGCTACAGAAGCATTAACAAGAGAATTGAAAGAAGAATTAAATTTAAATTTAAATAACAGTATGGTAATTACAGAACTTAAGGAAAACGTACCTTATTACTTTAGAGATGAAAAAGGGATTCCTGAATTTGAAGTGAAGTTACATCCATTTTTAATAGATTATAACGGTGAAAGTAATTTTGAATTTGATCAAGAGGAATTTTCTGGTTTAAAGTGGATATTACCTGAAGAGATATATAATCTAAATTTGAAAATTAGGAAAGATGCATATATAGTTATCTTGAAAAAATTCAATTTATTGTAATCTTTTTATTTTTTTGTTTTTAGGAACTCATCCCATAGAAAGATAAAATTCTTTTACGAAGTAAAAACTAAATGTCGGAACGACTAGAACCTATCCATTATTTTTTAGAACTTAAACACAATTGAAATTAACAGACATAATAATTAATAAGAGTATAGAACAAAACTCTTCTTTTGCTGTTATGCCTTGTTGTCATTCAGATTCAACTCATATTGATGATTCAATTCTACAATACCTTGAGGATAAAACTGACATAATAGATACTGCAAGAATCATACATGCTCAAAATAATGGTTACAATATAATCTTAAGAAATATTAATCCCAGGATTACAGATAAGAATAGAATAATAATGGGAAAATTAAACTAAGTAGGAGGCATAAAAATGATAAATACATGCACAACCAGATCATTAAAAAAAGAATCAGAAATATCTGATAATGAAAAAGTTGCACACATTGTTGGTTTTGTAAATGATAAGATTTAGATAAAAGGGTAAAAATTGGTGAATCCATATTCTGCAGAAGCAACAAAACCAAGGGGTGCAGGAATAGCTGTTGTTGCGAATTATCTCAATAACATCTAAAATCTTAATAATTCCATAACTGGTGTTAAATCTTTTTCATCTATAACAAAAATGGTATCAGTCCAACAACTCATAGTTTCAATAATATTTATTCCTTTTTCACCAAATAAAGAATAAAGGTAGGCCATCACACCAGGTACTTCTTCTAATTCTTCTGAACTTTTTAATGTGACTTCCACCATACCTAAATTGATATTTATTATCTTGTTTTTGAATAAAACTTTTAATTTATAGACAAATTCTTCACTAGTTATTATTGTTATAGCATTTAATCCTTCAATAATTCTAAATAATTCATCCTTTTTTTTAATTTCTTTCTGTAATTCAATAAGATTATTGAAAAATATATTTTTTTCAACAACAGCTACGGCTACTTTGTTTTTGATTTCTAGTTTACTGTTTTTAAGTAAATTTTTAATCTGTCTTTCAAAACCATTTTTTTTCTTTAATTTATCAGCATAACGTCTGCAAGCAACTAAAACAGCATCAAAATCTTTCTCTTTTAGTTTTAATTCTTTAGAGATATTCCTACTTAAAGCAGAATAATTCACAAGTCCATTTTTTAGGCAATCCACTATGCTTTTTGAACCTAAAACATATTCTTCAACAGCTTTTTGTATATTCATAATAACCACCAATATCTGCACATATTTAAATGTTTTGTTTCGGACAATAATGTCATAAAATGTCCATTCTTAGACGATAAACTTATAAAGAATATTAATAATCTTATTTTTGAATTAAAATGTTAATTAATCCAAAAATCAAAAAAATTAATGAAACTTGCAAGATTTCTTGCCTAACTAGAAGGCAATAGGATTCATTCATTGGATTAAATAAGTCATTTTTTGTTAAACAAATAAAAAGTTTAAAAACTAAATTATGGAGGAACATAATATGGAAAATAAAAAAACAAAAATTGTCTTGGCTTACAGTGGTGGCTTAGATACATCTGTAATCTTGAAATGGTTAATCAATAAAAACTATGAAGTGATTGCTTATGTAGCTGATGTTGGACAACCAGATGATTTTAAGGCAATAGAAGAAAAAGCATTGAAAACCGGAGCGAGTAAAGTATATGTCGAAGACTTAAAGAAAGAATTTGTTGACGAATATATCTTCCCAGCATTAAAAGCAAACGCAATCTATGAAGGAAAATACTTGCTTGGAACAAGTTTAGCAAGACCTTTAATAGCAAAAAAACAAATAGAAATTGCACATAAAGAAAACGCAGAATATGTGTCTCATGGATCAACAGGAAAGGGAAATGACCAAGTCCGTTTTGAATTATCTTATTATGCATTAGATCCAGATATAAAAGTGTTTGCGCCATGGAAAGATGGAGAATTTCTTTCACAATTTAAGGGAAGAACAGATATGTTGAATTATGCTGAAAAGTATAACATCGATATAGAACAATCAAAAGAAAAGCCATACAGTGAAGATGCAAACTTATTGCATATAAGCCATGAAGCAGGAATCTTAGAGGATCCATTATTCAAACCAAAAGATGATATCCTGAAATACTGCAATAGCTTAAAATCTGCACCTGATAAAGAGACAGAAATAGAAATACACTTCAAAGATGGAATACCCATCAAAGTGATAAATAAAGAAGATAAAACAGTAAAAACAGAATCTTTAGAGCTTTTTACATACCTCAATGAATTGGGTTCTATAAATGGGGTTGGCGTAATAGATATGGTTGAAAATCGGTTTGTGGGAATCAAAAGTAGAGGAATCTATGAATCACCTGGAGCAACAATTCTTTGGGATGCCCACCATGATCTTGAAGGAATAGCGATGGATAGAGAAGTGATGAAATTAAGAGATATGTTAAGTCCACAATTCAGCGAGATAGTGTATAATGGTTTTTGGTTTTCTCCAGAGATGGATTTTTTGATGGGATCAATAAATAAAAGCCAGGAAATGATAGATGGAATTGTGCACCTTTTATTATATAAGGGGAATGTGAAGATTTTAGGAAGAGAATCTCCAAGTTCGCTTTATGATAAGGACCTATCTAGTATGGATATAGAGGGAGGATTCAATCAAAAAGACTCTGAAGGATTCATAAATATCAATGCTATCCGTTTAAAGGCTCACAAGGCCATACTGGATAAACACAAGAAAAAATATTTTGATTGAATTTTATTTTTAAAATTCGGCTTGAAGAATTTATTCTTCTTGCTAATTTTTTTATTTTTTAAGAGGAAAACAAAATGAAACTTTGGCAAAAAAATCATCAATTAAACAAGGAAATTGAAACATTTACAGTAGAAAATGACTTTGTATTAGATCAAAAACTATTGAAATATGATATTAAAGTAAATTTAGCTCACGCAAAAATGCTTAATAAAATAAACATTTTATCAAAAACAGAATTAGAAAAAATCATAAAAACATTAAATCAAATTAATAAATTAGCACAAAAAGGAAAATTCAAAATAAAAAAAGAGCAAGAAGATGTTCATACAGCAATTGAAGAATTCTTAACAAAAAAATTAGGAAATATAGGAAAAAAGATCCATACAGGAAAATCAAGAAATGATCAGGTTATGACAGACCTTTTGCTTTACTGTAAAGATGAATTGGATATGATAAAAAAATCAATCTTAGATTTAATCAAAGAGCTAGATGCTTTCAGCAAAAAACACAGTGGAATTCCAATGCCTGGTTACACTCATATGCAGAAAGCAATGCCTTATTCAGTAAGCGAATGGATACTATCATTTAAAGAAATGTTGGAAGATGATATTCAATCAATAACTCAAGCACTATCTTTAATAGATAAAAACCCTCTAGGAAGTGCAGCAGGTTACGGATTACCAATTGAAATAGATAAACAGTTAACAACAAATGAGTTGGGATTCAAAATCCCACATAAACATGCATTATATGTGCAGAATAGTCATGGAAAATATGAGATAGCAGTTTTATCAGCCATAAACCAATCAATGATGACAATAAATAAATTATCAACAGATTTATTATTATTTACAACATCTGAATTTAATTTTTTCACCCTTCCAGATGAATTTTGTACTGGGAGTTCAATAATGCCTCAGAAAAAAAATTATGATGTTTTAGAATTAGTTAAAGGAAAAACTAAATTAATACAACCAAAAATTTTTGAGATTTCTTTATTATACTCAAATTTACCATCAGGTTATAATCGAGATTTACAATTAATGAAAGAACCTTTGATGAAAGGGATAGAAATATCAAAATCTGTGTTAAAAATAATTAATTTGGTAGTTAAAAATCTTAAACCAAACAAGTTAGCTCTAGCTAAAGCAATGACTTCTGAATTGTATGCGACTGAAAAAGCACTTAACTTAGTAAAAAAAGGAATTCCTTTCCGTGATGCTTATAAGAAATTAAAAAATTGAAGTTAAAAATAATTCAGTATGTTTTAAAATTTTAATAATTGATTAATCTCCTTCTTTTGATGTTGTGTTGTAACAAACACTACAGCACATCTTTATTAATTCTTAAAAGTTTAAAACTTATAACAATCAAAGATGTAGGAGATAAAATTGGACGAAAAAGAACTCATATTCCTTTCGCATTTAAGGGAAAATGCACGTGTAAGTTTAACTAAAATAGCTAAACAAACTGGTGTGCCAATAAGCACATTATTTGATAGGTTAAAAAGATATGAAGAGGGTTTCATCTTAAAACATACTGCACTGATAGACTTCAATAAGTTGGGATTTAATGTTATGGTAAAGAGTTTGTTGAAGATTCCTAAAGATGAAAAAGAAAAAGTGGTGGATTATTTACAAAAAAATCACAATGTGAATGCTATATCAACAGTTACCAATGGATATAGTTTATTGATAGAAACCATTTTTCGTGATCTAAAAGGGATGGAAAAATTTACAGAACAACTCGAGGAGTTTAATATAGAAAAAAAAGAAGATTTTTTTGTTATTGAAGATATCAAAAGAGAAAGTTTTCTTAGTCAACCAGAACTAATTGGATTAATCAAGGAGGTTTAAAATGGAAAAGGAAAATGAAAAAGAAAAGGAAAATATTGAAAAAATTATTGGAAAACCTAAAAAAAATTATTTGAATAAAACAGGAATTTGGAAAACGCTTTTTGCAGGAACACTTATTGCATCTGCACTTTATGTTGGTGATAAATTAAATGTTTCTGATAAGATTTCTGACAGCTATAATTCAGCCAAAGAGTCAACTGTGGATGTATTTACTACAGATGTTGGAGAGGTATCACAAAATTTTATTGATAAGATTATTGAAACAGACGATATTTCTAAATATTCTATTGATCTTGCAAAAGTGATGTATGTTACTTCTGAAGCATTGCCTGATAGTATTGCAACAATAGTTATCAACAAAAGAGTAAGTGAAATGGATTCAAAATCCCAATTAAATGTTTTAAAAAACACAACCCAAGATTTTCTCAAAAAAAACAAAGATGGACTCGAGATATTGATGAAAGAATATTATCAAAATATGAAAGATAGAGTTTATGAATTGAGGGGTAAATAAAATGGGACTAGAAGAACTAACAAAAAGTGTTGTTAAAAAAGTTAAAAATGTAACTATAGATTATCAAGCAAGTAGTTATAATTTAGAGAAAAACAAGACTAAAGCTTTGTTTGGCGTTGCTGCACTCGGTGCATTATATCTTATTCCAGGTGATCAACCTTTACTTAGCACAATGGCTGTAGGTTATACGGTTTTGAAAAGTTATCACTCTGTAAGGGATTGGGCAGGTAAATAAAATGAAAAAGAATTATGGATCGGGAAGACTTGGAGGATTATGGGGCGGTGCATTGGCCCTAAAAGGATCTGTCGCTGTAGGGTTGCTTGGAGCTTTTTTAGCATATACAAATATTGGTACAATCAAAGAAGCAGAATACAATTTATTGGATAAAAATCAGAAAATAGAAACTGGATATTTTCAAGATCCCCCTGGATTAGAAACAATATGGAATTCAAATGGGTCGGGAAATATTGAAACCTTTTTACAATATAAAAAAGGAAAAGATATTGCAACAAAAATTGAAATTATGGAAGATATGCTTCCTAAAACTGAGACAATGGTTGAAGGGTTAAAAGAAAGATATAATGATGGAAAAGTTAAAGGTGATTTTAGTGATGATTATTTTGAATTGTTTAAATCCTCATGTTCTTCTGAATATGCTGGGCTTGATTCAATAGTTAATAATCTTGGTTTTAGTGTGAGGGTAAATGAAGAAGGAAAAAATGAATTATATCTTAATTATAATGATGGAAAAAATTCTTATAGTAAAAAAGTGAGTAAAGAATTATTTAAAGAATATGATAATGGGGGAAAATTAACCGCAACATCGGAAGATAAACAAAAAACATCAATTATAGAAATGTTTAATTTTTTGGACGGTTTGTATGGTGGGGAAAATAAAGAATGACTAAATTAACACCCAAAAAAGAAAAAGGGATTCGATTTGAGATTTTTCTAGAACAATTACTGAAAGAAAATGGGTATCAAAATGTACTTCGAAATGTAGAATATCATAAAGAAAGGTATGTATTTAGGCAAGCAGATGTTAGTTATAATTTAATTAAAGATGGACAATTAAAATTAGTTGTTGTTGAAGCAAAATATTCTTCTAAAGGGGGAATAAGTTATAAATTAAGGGGTGGAGAAAAAGAAAAAAATGACCAAGTGATTGAAAAGATTGATAATGTTGTTGATGAAACGTATGAAAGATGTGAGTTTATCGGGGCAGATATTTCTGTGCTTGTTACAAATAAAAGTTTTGACGATCAGATTATAAGTGCAGCAGCTGAAAGGAATATCAAACTTCTTAATGGGGATGATTTGTCAAGAATTTATAATAAATTATATGGTGAAGGTACTATTGATAATGTAATAGAAAATATAGATCTTAAAAAATATAATTTGAATAAGAATACAATTTATATTTAGGGTGGGAAATGGAAAAAGACAAAAAAAATATTGAGGATTTGTTGAGTATATCTCCTGCATGTGGTAATTGCAATAATTCGAGAAAGGAATATTTAATTCATAATTTGATTAAGAAATATTCTACAGAAAAACTTTATGGGAAACCAGTTGCAAAGGTTTTGGATTTTATTGGTGTTGATGATTATGAAATTTCATTAAAAAGGGGTTTGAAGGATATAACAAAGACAATTAACACTTTTGAAATTAATCAAAAAAAAATTAATGACAAATTAAATGATGAAAAAGAGTTAAAAGATCAAAATCTTGAACGGATAAAAAGGTACCGGGCATTCAGAGATTTTATGGATAAAACATATGAACAAACCTTGAGCATAAAAGAAGAATTTGAATATCTTTTAGAATTAAACAAAATTACAAAAAATAACGTAATATATTAAAAATATAAAAGAGCATGTTTTGATTTAGGTGTTTGTTGTATTAAACACTACAGCTCAAGTTTATATAAAAAATCACATTATTAAGGCATAGGATTTCCGTAAGGAATATTCTAATGTATCATTTAATTTAAAGTTAATTGATATAGCTTAAGCTATATCATGGAGGAAAACTAAGATGGGAGTAATAAAAACAATGGCATATACTGCCTTACTTGCTGGAGGGATTGCTGGAGGTTATTATTTTGGAGCTAACAGTTGTTCTGCAGATCAAGACTACAAAATAAATAGGGAAAATGAAATAGTGAGTTTAGAATCTAAAACATTAGGATTATCATATGAACTAAATCAAATTGGTGAAGATTTCTATTTAGGAGATTCAAATCATAACCTAAAAGGAGTTCAAGCTTTAGCTATATATGAAACAGAAAAAAAAGACAGATTAAAGATAAATGGTTTAGAAAGTAAATTAGATTCTTTAGAAACTAAATTTAATATTCAAAAAGAAGAGTGATGTTGTATATGATACTACAGCTCAAGTTTATATAAAAAATAAGCTTAAGCTGATATAAATGAATGAGAGGGATGTTGAGTTTTCTCTCTTGGAGGATTTGAAAATGGGAGAATTTGATTTTGATGAAGAAAACGGAGAAAATTTTGATACAATCAATCAAAATATTGATCTAGAAAAAACAGTTTCTGAAACTGAAGTAGATGAAAGAGCTAGAAAAGTAGCAAGACTTGAAAATATGAAGAGGGAAAGAATGGAATCATTGAAAAAAGTAGATGATACTGTAAACAAATATTCTGGAGAAAAAAGTTCTGTTACTCAAATATGGGATAAAGCACTTGAAGATGTAGTTAATAGCTATGGGATTGGACAAAATGTAAAAGGGTTGAAAAAAAAGGCCTATGATAATCTTAGAAAAATTGGCATTGATATGTATAAAAGAGATGCAAATAAATTTTTAGATTCTGCGCAATCAAAAGCCAATAAACTGGAAGATACTTTAGAATATTTAAACAGCAGATTAAATAATGATAGGGGAAGACAAAAAGGAATTAAAGTAAGATTGGAAGAAGATACTGAAACTGCTACTGCAATAGCTGATGCAATTGTACAATCTCAAACAATAAGACAAGAGTATATATCAGAAATAGAAAATAAAAAACAAGAAATTAAACAATTATATCAAGATGTGAAAAGTAACCCTGATATGGATTATAGAGATGATATTGCTTATGTAAAAGACGAGATTAAGAAATTAAAGAAAGAATCTATTGGAGTAGAAACAGATATTAGAAACCTAAGCACTAAAATGAAAAAGTTTTATGTGCGAGTTAAAGCAGAAAAGGCTATTATGGCTGGAATTGATATTGTGTATAGTGGTGGACAAGAAACTTTATCTGATTTACAAGCAGAAATAGATATTAGTAGAGAATTTATCAATAGTGGAAGTCTTGTTGATGAAGGGCTAGGAAGAGCAATACAAGATATTGGAGATATAACTCAAGTATATACTCCCTCATTAGCTGGTATGGGTGAAACACTCGGTGGAGCTTTAGTAGAATCTATAAATAAAGTTAATGGAGATATGGAATCTTATAAAAGTCAAGTAAAAGATAAAAAATATCTTAAAGAGTTAGAAATCCAAACTAACAAAAACAAACAGGCACTTAACTCAAGTATGGATGAAATGATATCTGAGTTTACAACATTGCCTTACAAATAATTTTTTTCTTTTATTTTTTAATTTTTGTAAAAAACAAAATGAAATCAATTAATTTAGAGGATCGTGTATTAGATAGCGCTGCTTTAAGTACTAAAGAAGAGCTAAAACCTTTACTAGATAATCTAAAAATAAATTTAACTAGTCGTTTTGGAAGCGAGGCCAATAGCTTTAAAGCAAGTGATTTGACTAAAAAAGTAGTTGGGATGTATGGTGGGGTATATAAATCTTTGAAAGATGAGCTCAGTAAACAAAGAATAAAAGGAAAATCTTATGAAGATGAATTTTTTCGTTCTTATCTTACTTATGTTGCAAGTGAAGCTACAATACAACTTTTAGAAAATGGGGGAGAAAGAACTTTGGTTAAATCTTATGGAGCTAGAAGACCTATCAATTTTAATCTGACCCTTAATAAAACTGATCAAACAACGCTGACTGATGCTTCAAAAGGAATTTGTAATGCTGTTTTGAATTCTAATTCTTTGAATAATGTTAAATTGGAGATTAAAAGTTATCTTAGAACACTCGGAGATTATGTATTAGAAAAAATAGACCAACCCATCCATTCTAATTTAAAAAAGAAGTATAAAAATGCAACTATTGGTGGGAAAAATTTTAAAGTGGATGGTATAAAAAAACCAAAGAATGTGGACCAAAAATTAGGACAACCTGAAAGCGATTATAAAAAAGGATTGGAAGAAGTGATTCTTGACCCTGTTAGAAGAGATGATATTGTTGCGAATGAAGGGGGGATAAGTATTATTGAAACTGAAGTTCCTTGTTTATTGCATTATGATCCTATTGAAAAAAGAAATCCTTTTTTTGGATTTAACCAGTATCTTTTATTTGTCGGAGATAAAGGGACTGGAAAAACAATGATGGCAAGATATGGAATGACTCTTGCTAAAGAAATAGGGGAAAAACACAATATGTCTTTGTCCCTAGTAAAATTAGAATTTGAAGATAGATGGCAATATGGTCCTTTGGAAAATATAAGAAAACAATTTTCAGAAATTAGTGAAGGAGCTAGACCTTATGTTGTTTTTATTGATGAAATAGACACAAAAATCCCTTCAAGGGGAAATGGATTAAAAGATGGGTACAGAAAAGACATTATAGGAGAATTTCTTAAATTTCGTGGGGGTGGAGATTATATCAATAAAGGTAATTATATAATTATGGCTACAACTAACGAGCCAAATAATATTGATCCTGCAATCCTTAATGTGTTTAAGGTAGAAAATCTTATGGGGCCTGAAACTCCTCAAGATAAATTACAAGTGCTTTACAATAATTTGCGTTCTGGAATATCTCAAGGGTATGTACAAGTAAAAAAAGAAGAGTGGGCAACAATAGGCGAAATATTGGGACAATATGAATTAACTGGAAGAGATTTAGTTAATATCGCCAACGGAGCTAGAGAAAAATATAGAGGTGTTGCATCAAGTATTCCTTTTGAGGGTAGGGCCACTGCTAAAGAAAAGATGACTCGTCAAATATTATCAAGAGATGGAATGGAATATGTTACAACTAAACAAGACATTATTGGTTCTATCACTTCGCAAATTGAAAAAGAAAAATTGATAGAGAGGTCATATATTTAAAATGCCTAAAAAAAGAAACATAAATTATGATGAAGCCAGAAGAAAAATAATTAGAAGGTATAAGGATAGAGGATATAATATAATTGATGATGAAAGTGAAATAAGAGGGGTTGAAAAAAATGAAAAAGAAAAACAACCAATCCAAGAGAGTGGAGAAAAAAGGAAATTAAGTGGTGATAGTAAAAATAATAATTTAGAAAAAAAGGTTTCTCAAGAATTTAATCCCGTAATTAAACCTAAAAGTGTAGTGAGGGGTGCTTCAAAACCTCTACAAAAACTCCATTCTGTGTATAAAACCATAGAAGATAAAGCACTTTATTTATCTCCTGTTCTAGATGTTGATTTTTCTAATGGGAATAATCTTTCATTGGGCGAAGGAAAGACAGACAGTATCACTCTTGGTGGAGAAGCATATAATTCTACATTGCTTTATACTATTTTGACAAGTGTTATGGATAAAGGGAAGATGCTTGTGTGTGGACCTCCTGGTTCTGGTAAGACAAGTAGCTCAAGGTTTATTGGTAGTGCTGTGAATAACTTGCTTGTTGATTATATTAAACATGCAACTATCTATGGTCATCCTGAACAAACAGAAGAAAAAATGATTGCGATGTTTGATCCAATTAAAATGATTAAAGGCGAAAGAAAATTAATTGTTAGAGACTTTTTAAAAAGTCCAATAAAAGTTATAGATGAGGTTAATAGACTTCGTCCTGAATCATTATCTATATTGTATGAATTATTAAATTCTGGCTCTGTAACTTATCAAGGTCAGCTTATTAAGGCAAGAAGTGGACCTTTGTTTGCAACAGCCAATGCTTCAGATTCTGGAAATTATGATATTCCCCCTCCTTTTATGGATAGGTTTAATGTTGCTGTATTTGTAGATACAATTAACCCCTATTATTTAGAGAGTTTTGCAAAACAAAGAATTGGAAATAGGAATAATCTAGAAAGTATGGTAAGAATTAATGACCCTTTAACACCACAAGATTTGGGAGTGATAAAAAGGGGGATCTATAATGTAAATTTACCTTCCGAGGAAATGGGAAAAATTGCTCACTTTTTAGCAGAATTGAGTGGGTGTGATATGGCTGGAGTTAGTATTGAAAGAAAAACTAAAGGAAACACTACTGAAAAAAAACCACCTGCGTTGTGTAATGATTGTCATTTTTATGGAACTGATAAATCTATTTGTTATAAAACAGAAGATGGGTTGTCTGCAAGAGCGCTTGAGAGTGTTGTAAATTATAGTAAGGCACTTGCTTACTGGAGAGGTAAAGGCACTGTTGGAGAGGAAGATGTTAGGGCTGTAGTACCTTATGCAACATGGTTTAGGGTAACTCCAACAAGGGCTGCGTTTGAAAAAGAACCGAGATATATTAATGATAGAATTGGATTGATGAAAGGACTATTTGATACTTCATCTCAAAGTTATGCTGAGATAGTAAAAGCCCTTCCAGAATATAAACATATAACTTCACTTGTTTATTCGGGCGCTAATGGAAATGGTTCTCAGGTTAATGTACAAAAAAATGAGATTAAAAAAATGATTGAAACTGCTGGAAAATTAGATAGCACAGCTAAATTTCCATTGATATTATCTTTGAAAAAAATGTATAATTATGCCAAATAAAAAGAGGAGTAGATTGGTGAAATGAAATGATATCAGAAAAACAAATAGACTGGACATGGAATAAAGTAAAAGAGTTTTGGACTCACGTTAATCTAGATAAACCTAGAGTGTATATGAAAGAAGAACAAGAAGGACTTGGGGAAGAAATTGCTGCTTTTGATCAAGCCAATAAAAAAGTGTATGTTGATGAAGCTAATTTAGAAAAGAGGCTTGGAAAAGATAAGTTTGGAACTGTGTTAAATCATGAAGTTGGACATCATAAGTTATGCCCTATCAACCTAAGGGAATATTTTAGACTTACTGCTAATGCATATAAAGTTACAAAAAATATTGAATTGGCTAAACTGGTTCAAAATCTTTTTGCAGACTTGGTTGTGAATACTCATTTGTATAAAGAAGGTAATAAACAGATAGTTGATGTGTATAAAGAATTTTCAAAACAGAATGACTCAAAAATGTGGCAGTTTTATATTGCTACTTTTGAAAATATGTTAGGGAAACCAGAAATCATCAATAATAAAGAGATGAAAGAAGAAATGAGGAAAGATGCTGCTAAACTTGGGGAGATGATGTCTAAATCAGTGTATAAACAAAGTGAATGGCCTAAATCTATTAGAGAGTTAGCTAAATATGTCAAGAAATATATGGAACAAGATGCCAAACCAAAAGGAGATGGAGATTCAATGCAACAAAATAAAGAAAAAAACCAGAATAAAAAAAAGAATGGGAAAAAACAAAAAGAAACCATGATAGATGAACAAGGTGTGGGTGATTTTCTTCCATTCAAAAAATACAGCAAGAATAAAGAAGTGAGAAAACAACAGGCAAAAGTTGTTGAAAAAGAGTTAAAAGGATTATCTAAAGAAATAGGAGGAGAAGATTTCAAAAAAGTGCTTAAAGGACTTGGACTTGGAACTGATTCTCAAGCAAAAATCTGGTTATATAGGGATTTAGCTTCTAGCTATATGTTGGAGTTGCCGAAAAATATGGCGGGCGTAAAATCTAATGTTCCTTTAGTTCCTGAAAAGTGGAGAGTGTCAGATCCTGCTGAAAAATTAAATGTTGAATATTCATTATCTAATTTTGGGGTTTTAATTCCCAATGTTACAACTTATCAATTCAATTCAAAAAAACATAGTTATCAAGTTGGTGGAGATGAAGCACCTGATTTGTTGATAGCCATTGATTCAAGTGGAAGTATGCCTGACCCAGACCATTATATGTCTTTTCCAGTGTTATCTGCGATGTTATCTGCACGAACTGCACTTGAATATGGTAAAAAAGTTGGAGTTGTTAATTTTTCAAATTCATATAAAAAAGTAGATTTCACTAATGACAGTGAAAAGATAGATGAGGCACTGACATCCTATCTTGGAAATGGCACAGAAATTCCCGGTAAAGTGATAAAGGATATGATTAATAAAAATAAATATCCAGCACATATTCTTATTATTAGTGATACTGAAATATATAATCTGAATTCAGAAATGACTAATCTAGATTATGCGCTTAAGAAAGGAAAAGCTGGAGGAACTATATTTTTGGATTGTAAGC
This sequence comes from Candidatus Woesearchaeota archaeon, assembly GCA_016784165.1. Classification (GTDB taxonomy): domain Archaea; phylum Nanobdellota; class Nanobdellia; order Woesearchaeales; family BS150m-G63; genus BS150m-G63. The sequence goes on along the minus strand of JADHVD010000007.1, from coordinate 16,435 downwards.
CATCTTCCAATACAAAAATGCTTTCAAATATTGGGTTTGATGTGCAATTCACAAGAAATTTTAAAGATTTGGCTAATCTAAGTCTTAAAAAAACAAAGGGGTTGTATGAAAAAAATAACTAGGAAGGTAAACTAAAATGGCATTAAACATACTAAACAAAGAATTCTTTAAGACAGAACTTGGTAAAAAACTTGCTAAAAAATATTTTGGTTATGATTATAGTGAAAAACGAGAGGAAGATAAAGAAAACTTTTTTCCAGGTTTTGCTAAAAAAAGATCTATTGATGATGTTACTGTTCAAGAAAAAAATAATAATGGGGATAGTGGTGTTAGAGTTGTTGATGTACCTGAATCGTTGTCTGAACAATTGCCTCAACTGGAAGAAGTGATTGAAGAACCTAATTTTAAAGAATTGTTTCCTGATGGAGCTACACAAAAAAATAAAAAAAATCATGGAAAGAAGGGTGTTGGTGTTGTTACGCCAATCGAATCTATAAGCTCCATGAACAACACTTTAGAACTAAATGAGTTAGTTAATTATTATAAAAATCTGGGTCTTGTAGGGGAAGAAAATATTGCTTGTGCAATGACTTTGGCTGCAATAAATGGTTCTTCATTTGGTGTTGAAGGTTATAGTGGTTCTGGAAAAACGTTTGTTGTTGATAAATTAGTTGATAATTTGTTACCTGATGTTTATAGAATTCAACAATCAAGTAAATTAGCTATTTTTAATGATATTGATAGAATAAATGGGAGTAAATTTATCTATATTCCAGAACTTCAAAAAGCAATGAAGGATAAAAAATCTCCAATCATTGAGGTGATTAAAGACCTTACTGAAGGGAAAGATGCTAATAGACTTGTAACCAGTAGAGGGGGTAGAGGGGTTAAAGAATATTCTATTAAAAAAGGTGTTACTATAATCTACACTCTTGCTTTGGAAAACTATTTCAAAAAAGACGAAGAGAGTTCTAGGAGGTTAATTAGGCTTAGAACGGACTCTTCGCAAGAACATTTAGATGAAATCCATGAAACTAAAGCAAAAAGTAGGTATTCGATTGGAAAAAGTCAGCGTGCTATGAAAAAATTAGAACAAAAAGTAAAAGAACATGTTAGTGATTGTATTGCCTTAAATGAGATAAATATAATTGATCCTTTTTCAGAATATGTGACTGATATAATTCCAAAAACTCAAAAATCAGTTGGTTATATTGACCATTATTACTCTTTGTTAGATGGATGTGCAAAATTCCACTACAATCAAAGACAAAAAGTAGATATTGGCGGTGAAACTTATCTGCTTGTGAATCTTGAAGATCATTATAATGTATTTCAAATGTATTTTAATGAATTTACTCAGACATTAAAAGACTTAGCAACAGAGGAAGATAAATTAAGGGAATTGAGTGTTATTGATAAACCAAACTGGGAAAAATGTTTTTATGATGGATGTGAAATTATGACAACTAGTGCTGAATTGAAAAAATTAAGAACTCGGCACCCTGCTGTTATAAAAGATTGGTATGATTCCCAAGTTAACAATAAGATTATAAAGACTATTGATTATAATGGTGGGGGGGATAAAATAATCGCTAAAGTGAATCTTGCTTTAGGTGGGGGAGATGAAAACTAAAAACATATGGGTGCCTGTAAATGAAAAATACCTTCCAGAGATATCTAAAGGTAGAAAAGAACTAAATAGTGCTTTAAAAAAATTATATTCTCTTAAATTGGAGTCTGATTTCAGAAGTCTTGAAAAGATTGTTGGTGGAGAAGAAGTATCTTTAGGTAAATTGAATGCTATTGCTAAAAGGGTGCAGGATGCACGCTATACTGAAGGTGCTTTTTCTTTATATGGATACAGAACAAAGGAAACAGATAAAAAAACCAAACAAGTCAATGCTGTAGGTATTGGGTTGGAGAACGCACTTAAAAAATTAAGTGGTATAAAATACAGTGAACTTGAAGAAATACAGAAAGATATGAAAAAGAATAAGCATAATTTTAGTATACTTTCTTCACTTAGGAATTCTGCAAATGAAATTGATGATCTTTTGTTTGGTGATGGTACTAAAAAAGGAGTTTATGAGTTAGATAATAGAAGTGCTTCAGGATTAACTCAGAATTATCATGAACAAAGAGAACTGATTAAAGAAGTAGATGAAAAAATTAAATTAATTAAAGAAAGCTACGTTGACTTTGATTTCAATTTTGATTATAAAAAAGAATTGAAGGGATTGAAAAAAGAAACGCGAAATGGATTTCTCTTTAAAGGAGATATTATAAAAAAATGTAAAAAAGCAAAATATTATGAGGGGTTGATTAAACTCAAATGGTTTAACAGCGAAATAAAAGATGTGCTTTTGTATCCTGGAACTTATTTAGAAGATAAAGAAAGTATTACTTTAGATATATCTGAAATAGAAAAACTTCAGAAGGATTTATCTGTTCTGGGTGTTGATGAATTAAAAGATGTCAGAGAAAAATATGCTATTGATAAATATGAGGATGAAGATTCCTTTTATCTTGAGCAAGATGTTATTAAATATGATGATGTTGTAGCGCCTTTACATGCAAAAGTTAATAGATTGTTAAAAAAAGAATTAAAAGAACTTAATGAAGATTATAAAAAATTAAAATATTCTAAGGTGAGTGAGAAAAAGAAAAAGGGGTTGAAGGGGCTCGCTGCCAAATTTGATGCTGTTGGAGATAAGAATGGAAAACAAAAAGCAGTTGGACTTGCAAAGAAAACTGGAGAAAAACTTGATGAGATGTGTAGGGCAGAAGATATGGATTTTAAATATCCTATATCTGATAAAGTGCTTTATCGAGCAAGAAATAATATGGTTTATGATGTTAGAGATTTTATACAGCCAGATAATCCCATATTGAAAGGAGTTGTTGAAAAAGAAGGGTTAGATTCTAGTTCTCTTGATGAGATTGCATATAACTGCATGAAATGGGTGCAGAGAAACATAAAATATACTCCAGACCCTCAATTTACTGAAGAAGATGAAGAATGGCTTATGCCTACTGAAACTGTGCAGACAGGTAAGGGAGATTGTGAAGATGGCACTAATCTTATTGTTTCTTTGATGAGAAATGCTGGTGTTCCTGCTTATCGTGTTAAAAATGTATGTGGGGAAGTTGATGAAGGTGGACATAGTTGGCCAATCTATCTTCGTGAAAAAGATAATGAATGGGTGATTATGGATTGGTGCTATAAACCTAATTCAAGAAAGGTTGAAAATAGAGGGTTATCAAAAAATAACAGAGATTATAATTCTATAGATTTTACATTTAATGATGAACACTCGTGGGCAGATACTGCAATAGATGTTGATGGAAAAGTAGCTAGTGGAAGGTGGAAAAATGATGTGATTAATGCACCAAAAGTGATTATTGATGAAAGTGCTTTAGGAAAAATGGATGATGGAAATTTTTCACTTCCCTTATATGTGAATGGGGTGGGTTTGCCTGATAATTTTAGATATTTTGGATTAAAAAAGATTTTAGAAGGAAGAAATGGCGAAAAAAACTGGACTGAGAGGTTTGATAATTTTTGTGGTGAATTAAGTAACATTAAAATTGAAAGTGAAAATGATTATATGTATCTTTCTAAGATTGCTAATGGAATAAAGAGCTCAATAGATGATCCTGATAAGTTTTTAGATGTTAAAGGGGCTAAGAAAGCATATAATAGTTTAGATAAAGTTGTTAAAGAGTATGGGGTTACTTAGATTATCTGAATTGGATTATTTGAATTATTTAGCAGCTTCCCATAATAAAGAAAAATATCTCTTATAAGATTCTGCTACATTTTTATTTTTTATCTGGATGTTTAACAAAGGTTTAGTCCAAAGAGTTAAAAAAACTTCTTCTCCACAAACAACTGTGGATACTTGAGAATCAAACCTTTCTGGAAGATATTTTGCAGAAGTTAATGCCATTTTATTTAAAAAAGTGATTCTCTCTTTTGCGTCGTGGTTATAAATGTGCCTCATGGCTATTTTCTGAGCTATTCTTTCTTTATGAAAGTGAGGGATTTGTGTTTTTACTACTTCTGGCGCTATTGGAGGAATTCCATATGCAATAAATTCCTCTTTGTATTTTAACATACCATATAAAAGATTCATAAATGATTGTACTCCTTCAAAAATGTGTGCTTCTCCTCTGGATTGGGCTAGTTTTTTACTCATCATCAACTGAGGAAGAATTCCTTTTACTTTGTTTTCTTTTTCTTTTATAATTCTTAATAATGCTTGAGGATTTGTTGCTTCGTATAACGTAGTGTTATCTCTCTGTACATAAGCAACGAGTCCTTTACCTGTTAATTTTTTTAGGGAATCATAAACATTTGCCCTATGTAATTTACATTTATTAGATATAAAACTCACGGTGTTTAATCCGATTCCTAAAAGTGCAGTGTAGATTTTAGCTTCATTTGGACTTAATCCGATTTCTTCTAAAATATCTTCATTCATTTTAATTTTACGGAATATTTCCGTATAGTCTACAAAAACACATATAAAACAGAAAACTATATAAATATTGCGATTAATATTACTAATTAGTAGTGAAATAATATTTTAAATTATTAAAATGGTCCAACAAGATAGTATTGGGGGGTATCTGCAAGGTTTACATAGAATAAATCAGATTTATGAAAGGGGCGGGGATCCTAATAAAAAATATAATATTATGTTCTATGGTGCAGGTAATGTTGCTATAGAATCAGTGCAATCCCTTATTAATTCTAATTTACCTATTAAAGATATATTCCTTGTTGGGAGAAATAAAGAAAGCACAACATATAATCTTGAAAGAATAACTGAAGAACTAAACAATTCTTTTGGTGATTGTGGTACTAAAGTTATTGGTAAATTTAGTGAAAATGTTGGAGAGCTATTGCCTCAGACAGATTTATTTTTCTTTACAGCAGATGCTAATGATCCTAATGAAACTAATAGGGGGAATATGATAAATGCTAACTTGCCTTTAGTTGAGGGTATTTCTAAATATTTTAATAAAGATTTCAAAGGAATCATCAATTTTACTTCCAATCTTCCTGAAGTGCTTGCACATTATGCTGCTACTAAATTTAATATTCCAGATGTAAGACAGATAACTGCACATGTACCTTTAGATTTAATGAGGTATGAACATATTGTGAGAAGTAGTATTTTAAATAATGAGCGTTATGAAAGTTTGGATCTTGTTGTAGTTGGATACCATGATTTACCTTATATTGTAACAAATGGTTCCAAATTAATTAAAAGAATGTTTATAGAAAATGGTGCTCCTGGGAGAGAAGAAATTAACATTAGCCATAAATTAGAAAAACATAGAGGATTATTACAATCAGTTCTTGGAGATTATGCGATGCAACAATTCAAACTTCAAGAAAAAGAACTTCAATCAAAAGAATTAAGTAGAAGGGAAGGACCTACTACAATCAGTACCGGTATGGCTGTTGCTAATTTTATTACTGCTGTTGTGAATCGTGGAGAAACAACCACTGCAATTCCTTATGAAATCGATGGTAGGCAATTTTTTATTGATTTACCTGTAACTTTTTTGAAAGGGTACCCTCAGTTAGATATTGAAAGATTTGAAAGATTGGATGACCCAGATTTAAAACAATTACATGATAGGATAGATGGGCCTAATAGTGCTGTTAAGTATAAACCTTTATCTCAAATAGTTGGTGAAACTCTTGGTAAAGATTGTAATTTTAATATTCCAAGAGGTACAAGAATCTTAGATACTATATTTAACCCATACGGAAAAAAGATTAAAATTGAAAAAAAAGTTATCGAAATAAGGCAAGATAGTACAGAACAGGACAAAGAAATTGAAAAATTAAAAGAAGAGATGTGTGAAATTAAACAGGGTGGTGGCACTTCAAAAGAAATTGATGAATTAAGAAAAAGAATTAATGGATTAGAAGATAAAAAAGAAAGAATAAGTGAATTAAAAGAAGAACTTATTGATTCCTTAGATGCCGATATTTATCTACCAAGTTCTAATGATAAATTAAAGATTGTGAGATATACTTTATCTAAAAATCTAATACCTGTTGCCACTAAATATGAATTAAATTTAAGAGGTATTGTTAAAAAAGATTTATCTTATGAACATTCAAAAATGAGTTTATTTGATTATGGGGTTTCTGGAGATGAATTATATGTTTTAGCCAACAGATCCCATGATAATAAAAAAAAGGAATATAGATTATTTATATTTGATGAAAAAACTGGAAAAAGAAAAGAAGTTAGTGAACCAATTGTGGGTGATTCTCTTTTTGAAATTGGAACAATGAAAATGAGTGAGAGAGATGTTATTTTTTCAAAAAAAGATAAAGAAGGGGCGCATCTTTGTAAATATTCAATAAAAAATAATGAGCTTATCCCATTCAAAAAAACTAGTGATTTAGTTGATTTAATAATTCCTTACAAAAACAAGGAATTTTTATTCATTGAAGATCAAATTAAAATTGATGATAAATTAATTCATCGAGCTAAGTCTAATTGTAATGGATTTTATAAAGTTCTAGAAAAAAAGGACTTATTATTTTACACTACAAATAATAGCATTCATGTTTATGATATTAAACAAGATTATGATCTAATATCTTTTCCATCTCATGGTTACTTAAATGATATTATTGAAACAGAACAAGGGTTACAGATGATTACTGGAGGAAAAGAAAGTGAATTAATGATTTCAAATTATGAATCTAAAAAAGATTTATTTGAAAATAAAGGGGAAGTTATTTTATTAAAAAATGATAACCTAAAAAACTTAACAAGAATATATGTTCAAGATCAAAATATGATTTATGGTGCAAAAGATCCTAACCAATTTTTTGCACTTTACCATAAAGCAAGTGATATCCATATTGAACCAATAAATATTTCTAGATTTAATAGTCTAGAGGGGGAATTAAAATGAAATATGATATTGTAAATGCAAGTGTTATAGGGAAAAAACACGAAGAAGAAGAGGATGTAAATCAAGATTTTTTAAAAGTAGATAGATTGAGGAATATTTTGTTGTTGTCTGATGGTATGGGTGGCCACAATTCTGGTGAGGAAGCAAGTAAAACTGTTATAGATAAAGTATATGACCAAATGATTGAAGCTTATAGGGGATTAGAAGAAGGAGATTATAAACAAGAAAATATTTCAAATATAATAAGAGATCAAATAATTCCTTATGCAAATAATTTTGTTTATTCTGCAGGAAGTTTGCCTGGAAAAGTTATAAAAGCCTATGAAAACTTAAAAAAAATTCAATCAAAACATGGAGATTTAGATGGATTAGTTTCAAAAGCATTAGATAATCTTGGACCTATATCAAGACAAATGAAAGAATATTCTAAAGATGTGGATCAAATGGGCGCTACCCTTGATGCTTGTATAATCTATAATGATATTGCACATATAGGTCATGTAGGTAATGGTAGGGTTTACCACATAAATAAACATGGTACTATAACTAAATTAACAAGAGAACATGTAGATTATGGAAAAGCTAACTTGCCTAGATTGGATGAAACTATTGTTGAAAGGGGGTTAGGTTTAACTAATTACATGGGTCAAAAAAGTGATATTCCTATTGATATGTATGAAATTCCTTTAAGTGTTGATGATAGATTGTTATTCGCCACAGATGGGTTAACCCATACAGTATCAGAAAGTGAGATGGTTGTTGCATCAAGAGATATGGATGAAGCTGTGTTTAACTTGCTTAATTTTGTAGAAAATCCTGGATGGATGGCTGAAGCTTATTCTAGAATGAAAAACACTTCATTAGAAGAAGCACAAAAATATTTAGGGCTAAGAGATGATACTTCTTTTATTTTAGTTAAGAGGTTAAAATGAAACTTAGAAAAAAAAAGGTAACTGCATCAAAACTTGAATCGTTAATTAAAAAACAAGGGTTTCAGTTTAACTTAGAAGATTTAAGAAGTGAATTTGGTGATGAAATTGTTATTTTAGATAAAGATAGAAGAATTCATCCAGTGGCTTATAAATCCAAGGATATTAATGCTATGCTTAAAATTCCATTAGATGATGATTCTCAGAAAAAATGTGAAAATGCTTATAAAGTGTTTAAACAAATGAAAGATCCTTCTAATTTGGTTAGGCTAATTGGAAATAAACCTTTCAAATTTGGAGAAAAATATGGTATTCTTATGGAATTGGGAGATGCTGATTTATGGCAATGTGATCTAAAAGACTATAGTAAAAATGATTTGTTAAGTATAATAAGGCAGGCAGCAAAAGGTCTTGGTAAAATGCACTTTAAAGGAATAGTTCATAGAGATATCAAACCTTCAAATATAATTGCTTATGAAAAATATGAGGAATGGGCACTTGGAGATTATGGTACTGCGTCTACTCAAGAATCTACTAAAAGTAAAAAAAATGCAGAGATATTTCAATCTCCAGAATTTAGATTAAACAAAACTAAGGGGATTTTTAATTATAATTATCAAGAAGACATATTCCAATTAGGGGTTACTTATTATATGGTGCTTTCTGAAGAAGAAGAAGGTTTTGATAAAGGTTGGCAGAAAGAAGGTGGAGATTTTAAGACCTATCTTAATTCTACAATTGAGGAGATGGATAGGGGTAAAGAAGAAAAATATTTCTTGAAAAGATTATGTGGAGAAAAAGCACCTGATTCAAATAAAATACCTAAAGGAAAAACATTAGAAGATTATAGGTATACCCACATAAGTCAATTTGTTGAAGAAGTAAAAAGATATCTTAAAAAAGGGACTATCAAGAAATCTGTTGTTAAAAAAACTAAATTACCTAAACCCTCTGTTAAAAAAGAAGTTAAAACTAGGGTTGTTGGGAAAAAGAAATATGATATACACAAACCAATACCTATTGTTGAAGATCCTGCAAAACATTTAGATTATCAGAGATTTCTAAAGGAACATGATAATTTTTTAAATGGTTTAGGTGGTGCAAAAACCAATAATGATGGTATGTGGAACACAATTAATCATCAAACAATTGATGGATTAATGAAATCTTATGACAATTATTTAACTTGGGCAAATAAAAAAAACGTTAAAAGAGTCCCTCAAAGAGATGACCTATTTAAATCTGGGATAGACGAGTATGAAATTATAAGAAATCATGAATTGAAATTGCTTAAACCAATTGAAGAACAATTGAGTACAAAAAAGAAAGATGAAATTGAATATTTTATTAAAACTATTTTTTTATGGGGGCCTCCATTTACAACACCTGACAAAGAAAGAAATGAAGATAAAGGCAAAGCAAGATATAGTTTAAATGAGGTAAATGAAATTTATTATATTAAAAAGTTAAATAGTATGTAAAAATGGAAGATCAAAACCTTGAAAAAAGACTTGGAGGAATTGTTGAAGATATTACTAAGAAGAAAAAGGTTAAAGATTATTCAACATTAGATAATTGTTTTGATTCTTATGAATATGCTGATGGAGATAAATATGTAGGAGAATTAAAAGAGGGTAAAAGACATGGCCAAGGAACTTATACTTGGGTATTGGGGGATATATATGTTGGAGGATGGGGAGATGGTAAATTCCATGGCCAAGGAACTTATACTTGGGCAGATGGAGATAAATGTGTAGGAGAATGGAAAGATAATAAATTCCATGGCCAAGGAACTTTTACCCATGCAGATGGGAGTAAATATGTAGGAGAATGGAAAGATAATAAATTCCATGGCCAAGGAACTTATACTTGGGTGAGTGGAGATAAATATGTAGGAGAATGGGAAGATGATAAAATACATGGCCAAGGAACTTATACTTGGGCAGATGGGAGTTTTTGGACTGGAGAATGGAAAAAAGGTAAGAAATTTAAGGAAAACAAGAAGGGGTTTAAATGAGATAAATGAAATTTATTATATTAAAAATTTAAATAATATTTAAAAATGGAAGATCAAAACCTTGAAAGCAAAATTGAAGGAATTGTTAGAGATATTATTAAGAAGAAAAAATCAAGTGAATCTATTTCTAAAATTAAAAATTATGGTTTAGATTCTGAAACTATTAAAAAAAGATATACGGAAGATAAAATTGAGATATTAGAAAGATTGAGTAAACTTTTCATTGAAGGAGATGTTTATTCCAGAGATGAATTGATTTCAAAAATTAATGATTGGGATAGTAATTACAATAAAGATTTGCGAAATAGTAAGAATTATGATTATTCAAGTTATATAAGGGGTTTAGTAGATTTGGGATTGCTTAAGAGAAATAAAAATGATAGTTTATTTGAAGGTTATGCCAAAAAAATAAGTTATAAAACTTATAAACCATTAGAAAAATCTGTTCAAAAAGATTACCCTATTATTGTAAAAAAAATAATTGGTAGTCCTTATAATAAACATAAAACAAAAATACTAAAAGAATTAAGTTCAGGATTTGTTCAAGGAGTTGTTTATTCTAGGGATGATGCCATTGATTTGGTTAAAAAATTAGCTAATGAATATGATTCTAATTTATTGAAAAAGAATGGGTTTGATTATGAACATCTACTGAGAGGGTTGATAGATATAGGACACCTTAATCAAAATAGAAATGGTACAAAATACTGTAAAGGGACTCCAAATGGAGAATAAAATGAAAAGTAAAGATCAAAATTTAGAACAAAAACTTGAAGGAATTATTAAAGATATTACTAATAAGAAAAAGGTTAAAGATGTGAAAAAATTGTGGAAAGAATATGAGGAATTATTGACTGATTGTTATAAATCAAAGTTTAAAGATTATGAATTTAATAAAGCAATAAAAGTGTTGGATCAAATAATCGAAATAAACCCTAAGAACAGTAAAGTTTGGATAGAGAAAGGAGATTTATATGGTCATCATGGTCGGGGAATATTGGATAAAAGAGATGATGTTTTAAGATGTTATGATAGGGCATTGGAGATTAATCCAAAAAATGCAGATGCTTTGCATAGGAAAGCAATTGAATATGAATTCGGTGATTGGCATGAAAAAGCATTAGAATTTTATGATAAGGCGTTAGAAATAACTCCAGAAGATACTGATATTCTTGAATATAAAGCTTCATTGTTGGCTGATGAGTTAGGTAGGCCAAGAGAAGCGTTAAAAGTTTATAATCAACTATTAAGGATGGACTCCAGAGATGATATGGCATTAAATGATAAAGCAAGAATACTTAATAAACTTAGCAGATACCATGATGCTTTGAGGTGCATAAACAGAGCAATAGAAATTAGTCCCACCGATAAAGAATATTATTTTAACAAAGGCGTTATTTTAGATAATCTTGGCAGATTTAAAGAGGCTTATGGTGCTTACTGTTCTGCAGTATTGACGAATGAAAAATTTATTGGACGTGATAGTGAGTTGTTTAATAATCAAGGTGCTGCAGCAGCTGAGAATGGACGTTATAAGACTGCTCTAAAATGTTTTGATAAAGCTTTAGAAAGTTATCCGAGATATGAAAAAGCTAAAAAAAATAAAGAAATTGTCCTACAAGCATTAGAAGAGTCAAAAAAAATACCTGGTGATTTAATAGGTATTTCTAAAAAATTATTTTCAAAAGAAAAAGTTTCTATACCTGAAGAACTGAAAGAAAAAAGATTATATTAATTGATTAAAGTTTATAATCCATGAAAATGAAACAAGAAGAACAACCTCTTCTGGACTCTGAAAAACAGAGCCAAGAAGATCAAAATTTAGAACAAAAACTTGAAGGAATCATAGGATTGGTTAAAGAAGATTCAACTAATTCTTTGCTTACTAGAGGGAACAATCTTTTGAATAAAAAAGAATACAAAGAAGCTATTGAAGCTTATGATAAAGCTATAGAGATAAATCCTCAGGATTATTCTGCTTTGAATAACAAAGGATTGGCCTTGCTCTATTCTGGAAATGAGAAAGAAGCTACTAACTGTTTTAAAAAAGCATTGGCAACTCAAAACAATAAAGAAGATGAATCTTCCGAAGAAATAAAAAAGGATAATATTGAATCTAAGTTAAATTATACACCTAAAATATCTTCATCTCCTTCGAAATCTAAGAAAAAGATTAATTTTAATTTTAGAGCTAGTTTAGAAAAGATAACTCAAACAACATTATTTGGCGGATTGGCTTATAGTGTATATAAAACACATGATTATTTAATTGATTTCTCACATAAGGTGTACAATGGTTATGATATTCTTTTAGAAGAAATGAAAGCAAGTAAATATCCTAATATTGAATTGAATGCATTTTTTGCCCATTTGATATTTGATGGATTGGGTGGAGCTGTTGTTGGCGCTCTGACAGGTGCAACTTTAATGGTTGGAGCATCTATTGCTTACCATATTAAAGAATTTGAGGTGCCAGAAGTTACTGATTTTCATTATGGGATTGAGGATTCTTTATTTAGTGGAGAAACTGTTTTAGGTGGACTTTGTGGTGCTGCTGGGGGATTCATAGGTGCAATTACGCTTGGTCCAGAAGCTACAGTATATGGTGGATGTGCATTATCAGGGATTTATGCTGCAAAAAGAATGATTGATGGATAAAAACAAAATGAAACAAGAAGAACAACCTCTTCTGGACTCTGAAAAACAGAGCCAAGAAGATCAAAACCTCGAAGGAAAATTGGAAGATATTGTGGGAGATATTAAAAATAAAAAAGAAAAATACTCCTCGGGAATAATAGAAAAAATAAAAAATAGTACAATTGCAAAATTAAAATGGCCATTAACATTTGTTACAGGGGTAATGATACTTGGTACAATAACTTTATATTATTCTCCAGCACCAAATAAATCTCAAAATCAAATAACCAATAACAACACTATCGATGAGGTTATAGAAAAACCAGTAAAAAATAAAAATAACAACTCTTATAACAAAGGTGATTTTAATGAAGCAGTTAATCATAATAATCATTCAGTAGATTTGAATCCTAATAATAAATTAAACAATCCAAGTCAAATGCCTCTTATCAATTTATATGAAGGTAATTATGAAACCAAAATTGAATACCAAAAATTAAATGAAAGAATTATTAAATCAATTGATGAAGGTCGTTATACATATAAACTTAAAAAAGATATAGATAGTTTGAATATTTTACTTGAAAAAAGAGAAGATATTTTAGATAAGTTAGAAAGAAAAAAGAATTATACTGCAGATGGAAATAAATATGTGGGAAAATACAAAGATGGTAAAATCCATGGCCAAGGAACTGAGACTTATGCTAATGGGGATAAATATGCAGGAGAATGGGAAAATAGTTACAGACATGGCCAAGGAACTTATACTTGGGTGAGTGGAGATAAATATGTAGGAGAATGGGAAGATGGTAAAAAACATGGCCAAGGAACTTTTACTCATGCAAATGGAAATAAATATGTGGGAAAATACAAAGATGGTAAAAAACATGGCCAAGGAACTTATACTTGGGTATTGGGGGATATATATGTTGGAGGATGGGGAGATGGTAAATTCCATGGCCAAGGAACTTATACTTGGGCAGATGGAATTTCTTGGACTGGAGAATGGAAAGAGGGTAAGAAATTTAAGGAAAGCAAGAAGGGGTTTAAGTGAGATAAATGAAATTTATTATATTAAAAAGTTAAATAATATGTAAAAATGAGAGACCAAAACCTTGAAAAAAGACTTGGGAAGTTGATAAAAAAATTTGAAGTGGATAAAAATAGTTTAATCTCCTTCACAGAAATAACTGATTATACTATCGAAAAAAAAGTAAGTTTGCCAAGGGGAAATTATTTTATTGATGGGGATATCATAATTAAGAAAAAAGGGTCTCTTGATATTAAGCCAGGATCTGAGCTTTATTTTGGGACTAATGCAGGGATTATTACTTATGGGTGTCTGAACGCTAAAGGCACAAAAAGAGATAATATATTATTTACTGCTAAGAAAGATAATTGGAAAAATATTTCTATATTTAATAGGGGTGAAAAGGAGTCTGAGCTCGAATATTGTAAGATTACAAAAGGATCTGGGAGAAATATGGGGGATTTAATAGTCGAGAAAGAAATGATAAATTTTCTCAAAGGAAGAGATATAAGTATTAAAACAAATGTTGGTGGAGGTATGTTAATTGTAAGGTCAAACCCTTCAATCAAAGAATGTGAAATTACAAGGAATGAAGCATTCCACGGTGGGGGGATTTACTTAGCTGTATCAAATCTTGAATTGAGATTCAATAGTATTAATAATAATAAAGCTTTATCAGGGGGAGGGATTTACTTAGTTAATTCTGAACTTAAATTAAAAGATTTAATGAGTATATCTAACAATGAAGTAGAAGATTGTGGGGGAGGTATATGTGCAAGTAATTCAGGGTTAGAATTAAATGAAACATTCATGAGATCCAATAAAAATACATCTGTTGGGGATGGTGGTGGTATATATATGTCCTTATCAACCCTCAAAATGAATGAAAGTGTTATAGAAAAGAATGAAGTAAGTAAAAACCAAGAGGGTGGTGGGATTTATATCACTAAATCAATAGCAATTATCAAGAAATCCTTAATAGAAAGTAATATTGCAAAAGAAGGTAATGGTGGTGGAATAAATGCATACCTGTCCAATATATTCATGAGTGATAATTCTATAAAAAATAATGTGGCAAAATATGGTGGTGGAGCCTATATTCATAATTGTGATACCTTTTCAATAAAAGACACCAGTATTATGTATAATAGTGCAGAAAAAGGTGGTGGCGTTTATTATTGGAAGACTAAACCAAATGATTTAGGACGATTTAAAAATAAAATAGTTTACCGAGGGGAAGATCCTATTGAGTTTGGAAATCGTGTAAGAAATAACGCAATAGATAATCTTTACAGTCCTGACACATAATCCCTTCTTTGATTAATCACTTTTATTAAAAAGAACGTAAATAAAAAAGAAACGCCAACGCCCGGAGATTTGGAACCTACGTTTTCCGCCGATAGCCACGGATAAGCGATATAAATCAACACAGTTGATTTAATCACTTAATACTTTCTTTAATTAATCACTTTTATTAAAAAGAACGTAAATAAAAAAGAAACGCCAACGCCCGGATTTGAACCGGGAATCCCAAAGGGACCGGCTGTTTTGGAAAAAACAAAGTTTTTTCTTTTTTCACTCAAGGCCGGCGCAATACCAGGTTATGCGACGTTGGCATAAAATCCTAAATACCTACTTGATTTATAAAAGTTATTGTTTGGTTAAAATTCGAACTTAAAATATTTCTTTTTTAAAGTTTTCGAAAGGTTTATTAATAAAATTTAGAAAAGTTTGTCGACGAGAAGATTTTAAAAATAGAAATGTTTATATATGAGTTACGTCCATTATTTATAAATCTATTGTATCTATTAATAGGTGTTAAGTTTTAATCCTTAATTATTAAATCTTTCGGGTGGTAAATATGGCAGATGAAAAATATGTTAAAAAATGCCCTGAATGTGGCAGTATAAACTTGTTCTGGAATCGTGACAGAGGAGAAATAATCTGTAAAGATTGTGGTTTAGTTGTTGAAGAAAAAATGATTGACTTTGGCCAAGAATGGAGAGAGTTTGATCAAAAAGGAGAATCCAAAAGAAGAGCTGGAGCTCCAATGACTTATACTCAATATGACCAAGGATTAGGTACTAGAGTTGGTACTTCTTCTGATTTATATGGTCTGGGTAAAAAAGATAGAAATAAATTTTTTAGATTAAGAAAATGGCAGAATAGAATTTCAACTGCTATTGAAAGAAACCTTAAATTGGCTTTAGCTGAATTGAAAAGGGTGGGTTCTTATTTAAAATTACCAAAATCTGTTGAAGAAGAAGCAGCAAGAATTTACACTATGGCTGTTCAGAAAGGGTTAGTAAGGGGAAGAAGTATGGAGAGTGTTGTTGCTGGAGCTTTATACGCTGCATGTAGAAGGCATGAAGTTCCTCGTACATTGGATGAATTAAGTGAAGCTAGTGGGATTGAGAAAAAAGAAATAGGAAGAACGTATAGATTCGTGACAAGAGAATTGGGAATGAATATTCTACCAAGTAATCCTGAAGAATATATAGCAAGATTTGCTTCTGCTCTTAAATTAAGTCCAGAATCACAATCAAAATCAATTGATATTCTTAAGAAAGCTCAAAAAGCAGAATTAACTTCTGGTAGAGGTCCAACAGGAATTGCTGCAGCTGCATTATATGTAAGTGCATTAATTCATGGTGAAAAGAGAACTCAAAGAGAAGTTGCAGATGTTGCTGGTGTGACTGAAGTTACTATTAGAAACAGGTACAAGGAGTTACTTGCTAAATTAAATCTTGAGAAAGATATCAAGAAACTCAAGAAGAAAAACAAAAAGTAGTTTTTCTTCAAGAAAACAGGAAAGTTTCCAAGAAGAAAAACAAAAAGTAGTTTTTCTTCAAGAAAACAGGAAAGTTT
>JADHVD010000006.1 GCA_016784165.1 Candidatus Woesearchaeota archaeon | reverse complement strand
CATGGAATGCTAATATAACTTACACTTACGCAAATACAGATGGTGGTGATCCAGCTGCTACTGATACAGAAATGACTGGTGGTACTAGTTATTTATCAACTGTAACTATAGATGGTATGGGTGGAAACTCAGCAGTAACTGGTACATATGGTAGTGCGTTAGTTTGGAATTTAGACTGGACTGAAGACGCTACTGCAGCTGGAAACATGATGCAATTCCCAAGTGGAACTAACATCAGTACAAGAGATTATGACTTTAGTACTGAATATGGTGCAATAATCTATGATGCAGAGAAGGGACTGGAAGATGACTATGGTTACATTAAATTTTCACTACCAAGTGAAAAAGTGACATTCGATTTAGCAGTATCTGCAGAATCCGCAACAACCGCATCTAGTTCAGTAACTACGCAAGTTGTTACACAGATTGAAGTTGGCGCAGCTAAGTTAGCTAGTGAAGTAGCTGATATCACAGCAGTTAATGCTATTGTTATCGGTGGACCATGTGCTAATAGTGCAGCAGCAACATTGATGGGTAATCCATCACCATGTTATGCAGGATTTACTGAAGGCGAAGCAACAGTTAAGCTATATGAAAATGGCGGAAATGTTGCAATGCTAATTGCAGGCGCAACTGGTGACGACACCAGAACCGCAGCAAAAGTAGTCGCTAACGGTGGAATTTCAGCTATCGATGGTACAGAAGCTGTTGTTACAACTCTAACAGAGACTGTAACAGTACCAACTGTTGTCGAAGACGAAACTCCTGAAGAGTAAGTCAACTAAAAAGGGTTAACAACCCTTATTTTTTTTCTTTTTTCTTTTTTCTTAGTTCTAACCAATATATAGTACTTAATACATTCTCCCTATCACGACAAAAGAATAAAAAACAACTTCTTAGTTTCACCTTATTAGCAGGACTTTCCCGTCCAATCTTCAGGACCCATAACCCAACCAATCCTTAGGACTTATAACCCAACCAATATTCAAGACCTAAAATAAAAAACATATCTCTATTCCATTTAGAACTTAAAAGAATATTTACCTTTACTGAAAATCTTTCAAAAAAAGAGGGTATGAGTTTATTAATTTTAAAATCTATCTTAATTATATGAATAAAATCAAATGCATTCATTGCGGTAATAAAAATATTATTAAGAAAGGGAAGCAAAAGAATCTTAGAGAAGTTAAACAGAGATATTACTGTAAAGATTGTAGAAAGAGATTTGTTTTTTCTTGGTTAATTGGGAAAAAATATAATGTGAGTGTTATTATAAATGCTTTATCTTACTATAATTTAGGGAATAACACTTATCAGAGTAGTAAATTAGTTAATAGACAATTCAAGGTTAAGGTAAGCAATTCTATAGTGTGTGTTTGGATCAATGAATTTAAACGACTTTGCCCTTATTACAAAATAAGAGATAAAGTAATTAATGAATATGGAAAAAATATTATTGCATCTAAATTATTTAAACATAATGGACTTACTTATAATTATAAATATCACAAGGCAAAGATAGATTTTTTAGATAAAGAATTTAATGAATTAGTGAAATATTTGAAGAGGATTGAAGAAGATTTTCCACATGAATTTTTTGATATAAATAAAAGATGTTCCCAATTGAAAATGAAATTAGATGGGATTGAAAACATTGATAGAAAAAAAAGTTATGCTTCTGATTTAGCTAGATTTTCTGTTGGCGCTGCTAGAAATGATTACTTAAGACATAAAGTGATTGAAGAATTTATGCTTATTAATGATGTTTGTACTGTTGCTATAGAAGTGCCAATATGGTTCTGGGATAAAAGATGGAAAAAAGGGATTTGTGGCCATATTGATATAATACAGACAAGGGGGAATAAAATACATATTTTAGATTATAAACCAAATGCTATATCTGAAAATTTATCAAAAGTTTGCTCTCAATTGTTTTTTTATGCTAAGGGAATCAGTTTTCGTACAGGAATCAAACTCAAAGATATAAGATGCGCATGGTTTGATGATAAAGATTATTTTGAGTTTCAGCCAGAGAAAATTTTCAGGAAAAGCGAATAGAAAGATTATGAATTAGTACCTATAATGTGCACTATTATGAAAAGTAAAGAAAACAAAGTAATGGAATCAATTATTATGGCACTCCAATTGATTTTATTTATTCTTTCTTAATAACAATAAATGAAGTATCGTTTCTAAGCCCAAGATATTCTTGTGCTTGTTTATAAGATACTTTGTTAATCCTAGAATATGTTTTAGCCATTTTTTTAGGTTGTTCTGCAATATCTAATAAATTAAATACAGCTTTATCTATATCATAAACTGCGTAGGCCATTTCTTCTTCAGAAACAGTCTGGGTAAGACCATCATTACACATGAGTATAGAATCTCCTTTTTCTAATGAAAATTCATATAAATCAATTTTGATGTTTTTACCGATTCCTATGTATGAATCTAATGGCACATTTATTATTTTATTGATAAGTGTTTTTTCTGATTCAGATAAGTATTGTTTATCAATTTTTGAGTTCCATTTTAAGTGATCCTTGGTCATTTTATTTATTGTTCCATCAGCATTTATTTTATACGTCCTTCCATTACCTACATGACCACTATATACCATATTTTCATGTATAAAACATACATCAAGTGTACATCTAGATATCCCTTCGTCAATCATATAGTTTATACTAGAATTATTTATTTTTTTTCTAGCCTGATTAATCAAATCTTTTTTATTTTTATCTAATTTTCCTGGTGAATTAATTACTGTTTCTAATATCCCTTCTATATCATTTAATCTATTGTAATCAGTTGCTTGAAAAACAATTTTATTTAAGTTAGATATAACATCCCCTATACTTTGAAGTATATTTATTTCTTTAGACTCATCTAATTCATTTTTTAAAATTCCTAGTTTATACTCTAAATTTTTACAGACTAAACCATCCACTATATTATCAGATTTATGATTATTGTCACCAATCTTACTTGATATAGCATATATGTTTTTCAGACGGTTAGTAATAATAGTATCCATATTAAGAATACCTTTTTTTTCATGTTTTTCTCCCCTAACACTTGCATTCACAATATCATATTCCATTTTAATTTCCTCCTTTTGATTTGTAAATAATAAGATAGTTTTTTAGTATTTTTGTTTTTCCTTCTACATAATCCATAACAATTTTTGATTTAGAATTATAGTTTTCTTTTGTTTTTTGAGAATCTTGATATAAAGAGGGATTTAATTTGATATAATCTATAATCTTTTCAATTTTACTTTCAAGATTCTTTTTAATAAATTCTTCTTCCATTTCATTCACCTCCTCTTGAGAATGATAAATGAAGGATCATTTCCCCTTAAATAGTTTACTGCTTCTTCTTTACCAATACCTTTTCTAATTGCATACTCTTCTGCAAACCATTCTGGTTCTACTACTAAATTCCATAATCTCTGTTTGGTTTTACTAATATCACCAAATGCGTGGACTATTTCTTCTTCCGAAACAGTATGAGATAGACTATCGCTACATATAAGGAAAGAATCTCCTTTTTCTAATGGAAATTCATACATATCAATTTGAATGTCTTTCCCAATCCCCATATAACTTGTCAAACCAGCATTATATATTTTTTCTTCAACAGCTTCCTCTAACCTCGATAATTTACTACGGTCAATCATTGGATTCCATGCTACATGTTCATTTGTCATTTTGTCTATTGTTCCATTAGCACCTATTTTATACACTCTTCCATTACCCACATGACCTCCATATACCATATTTTTGTGCAGAAAACACACATCAAGAGTACAACCCATTTTATCAAGAATATCCATAGATAGTATACCAGAATCATCTATTTTTTTTCTAGCAAGATTAATTAATTTTTTTCCATTTTCATCTATTTTTTGCCTATCAATTATTGTTTTTAATTCTTCATCTATCTTCTTAAACCTACTATAGCCACTTGCTAGGGAGACTGTTCCATTTAAGGCATATATGGTGTCCTCCATATTTTGGAGTATATCTATTTCTTTAGAGTCAGATAAATCATCTTTTAGAAGTCCTAATTTATAATTTAAACCGTTACAAACTAATTCACTCGCAACATCACCAGATTTATGGTTGGCGCCACCCATTCCATCTGTTACAGCATATATGCTTTTAATCGGGTTTGTAACAAAACCATTTTCCTTAACAAAACAATTTCCTCCTGGCAAACTTCCTTTTTTGTCAATAGTATAAGTACCATTTCTTTTTTCGATAGTATCATCAGTTATTCCTGTGGAGGAGATTAAACTATTTTTATCCACTTCAAATTCTTTCATCAATTTCTCAAGTCCTTTTTCAAGGTTTTGGTCTTCTTGGCTCTGTTTTTCAGAGTCTAGAAGAGGTTGTTCTTCTTCCATTTCATTCACCTCTTTTAAGAATTAATTAAATCAATATCTGTTGTAGATCCCATGAATGCTTCTTTTTTGAGTTCTTCTATTACAAAGTAATATTCGTTTTTCTTAACACTAAATCTCTCTTCTAAGTTTTCATTAAATTCTTCTAAATCTTTTATGTGTTTGAACACGCCGTCAACCATGAAGTCAAAACCATTACTCACTTTAAAGATTGAATTAACATTAAAATGGCTATCTAGATATTCCCTTAGTGAATCCCTATCATTTTTATTTACTTTTATCAGAAGTTGTGCTCTTGTGTTAAAACCTAATTTTCCAAAGTCAATCAAACAAACGTTTTTTTTAATCAATCCTTTGTTGTAGAGTTTTAGTTTTTCATATATTGTACTTATTGGAATGTTGGTTTTCCTACTTAATGTTGTGAGTGTTTGTCTTGCATTTTGTCTTAAACAACTCAAAATTACCATTTCTTTTTTTGATAACATTTGTCTTACCCCATCTTCGAATAATCTTTTGGTTATCTGAAGATATTTCAATTAGAGTGAATAATTTATATATAATTAATCAATATATTCTATATACTAGTATAGAAATATAGAAAAACGAAATATTTATATATATTTAAGAATTTAAAACTCTTAAATTATTTTGATTAATCCAATGGGCACAAAAAGAAAACTAGTGAAACAAGGCGGTTCTGCTATGACTATAACTCTCCCTAAATCTTGGGTAGATAAATATGGGCTAAAACCCGGAGACGAGATTGATGTAGAAGAAAGAGGGAGAATGCTAAGTATTGGCACTAATAAAGAAATTAAAGAAAGAACCACCATTTTAGATACAAGAAAACTAAATAATAGAACAATAAGGTGGGCTTTATCTAGTTTGCACAAAAGTGGTTATGATTCTATTGAAGTTCTTTTTGATGATTCAAATGTTATGGATATAGTTAATGAATTGGTTAAAAATTTGTTTATGGGTTTTGCAGTTGTCGAACAAAGCACTAAAAGAGTTTTATTAAAAAATATATCCCAAGATTTGGAATCTGAGTTTGATGTTATTTTAAGGAGGGCGTTTTTAGTTACAATCTCTATGGGTGAAAGCACATTAGAATTTATTAAAGAAAAAAACTTCAAAAATATGAAAAATTTAATTTCTTTGGAAAGTACCAATAATCAATTGACTAATTTTTGTGAAAGGGTGTTAAATAAAAAAGGTGCTAAAGACCATAGAAAGACGTGTTTTATGTATGTTATTTCTTGGAATCTGGAAAAAATATGTGATAACTATAAATATATTTGCGAATTTCTTGTTGGAAAAACAAATATTAAATTAAATCAAGAAACAATTAATTTTTATGAAAAATCAAATAAATTAATGAGAAATTATTATGAAATATTTTATAATTTTGATATACAAAAACTTAGTGAATGGAGCGAAGACAGAAAAGAATTAGTCAAAGAAGGTCAGAACATAATGGGAAGATTAGATCCTATTAATGAGGGAGTTATCCATCATATTCAAAACTTAATTTATCAACTTGCAGATTTTTCTGCATCAACCATAGCAATAAATCAGATTGACTGAGCAATTGATTCTAATTCTTTAAGTGCGGTGATTAAATTATTGTAGTTTTTATTATTTTGATTAAAATAATCTTTATATTCAATTGATAGTCTATCAATAGAGTGTAATGCATTATCTACAATTATTTTTCTGCTTCCCCAGAGCGATTTTCTTGATGGAGAAGACCAAGCAGAATAAAGTGAAAGAGTTCTTTGTATTACAGCATTCAAATACCTAAATTCATTAATGTTTTCCAAAGCAGTTATATCTCTAGAATATTTAACATAGTTTTCTTTATAGTGTTCAATTATCTCTTTTCTTTTTTCATCACCTTGAGAATCATTTGTAAAGAAATTAGAGTATTCTATTAAGTTAGCTAAATCAAATTCTGCAGGAACAGCCCCTTTGTCTTCAATATCTATCGCTGTGATTTCATCATATTCTGTGATTAACCAATTTTGTGGATGGGCATCTTTATTGAAGACTAGAATAGCATCATCAAAAGCATCAATCACTGGGTGTATGTTATCAATTATCAAATCTTTTAAGCTAGAATCTACTTGAGGCACATCAGTAAGTACTCTTTTTATCTTTTCATGGTAATTTATTGTTTTAAGCCCATAAATAGGGGTTTTAGCATGAATTAGGGATAAATATTCGGCTATATTCTTTATGTGCCCAAAGGGCGCTGTTTCTGCTTCTATGAGTTCCATAAGAGTTTTTCCATTTTCCCTTATCATGGAGTAGATATATTTACCTTGATATTCTGTTATACTGATGTCATGGGGTACTTTGTATTGGGAGTGAGATGAAATTATTTCATCTAACTCATTAGTTAATTTAATTTCTTTTTCTAAACTTTCTTTGTCTTTACTTTCTTTAAAGATAAATGAATTTTTTAGAATCCCTTCTTCTTCAATCATTAATACTTTGTTTTTACTTTCACCAATTTGTTCATATTTTAGTGAATCATTATTTAACATAAGCTCAATCACTTTTTTCCATTGGGGTTCTGCATCTTTGTTCATAACATTAAGAGCATAAGCATATAGACAGTTCAGTTCTAATTCATTTTTAGGATATTTTTTTATAGAATTTTCAAAGGTTTTGCAAACATTGTTGAAATTACCAACTGAAAAATGATTTATTGATAATTCTATATAATCATTAATTGTTGCTTTTCCAGAATCAATTACTTTGTTTTTTTTCTTAATAGATTTTATGTTTGAAATATTTATAAAAGGGATTGATTGTATTGTTTTATTCCATAAAGAATCATCTTTAGAATATCTGCTTAAATATTCTCCAATATGTTGGATTGTTTTAGGAAGATTATTTTGTTTTTGATATAATCTAGTTAATACTAAATGATTCCAAGAAGATGGGTTGATTGTTATTGATTTTTCAAGCAGTTTTTTTGCTTTTTTATGTTTTTTTAATGCCATCATAGTTACTCCAGGTAACATATAACGATTTGAGTTTATGTCTTTTGAGTTGATGAAAGGGGCAATTAATTTTGTGAACACATAAAAACCAATCAAATTAACTGATAAATTTATGGCAGCAGCTTGATGATATTGTATTGGGGGTTGAAGTTGTGTAAAAACATCAATAATTTCATTAAAGTCATCACCCCTTTTCCAAAAATTATGGGCCATTTTTATTGCAGTTTTTTCTATTTCAAAATATTTTAAAGGAGGATCAAATGTTTTTAAGGCTAAAACTATAGCAGTAGTTTTAGGGTGTTTAAGTGGCCAATCATATATTTTTTTTAAGATATTGGAAAAACTTTTTTCTTTTTTCTTAATTTCTGGCTCGATTAAATTTTCTAGATTTTTTTTTGAATCTTTTTCTAGAACTTCTTTTTTATCTTTTTTTGATTGAATAAATTCATATCCTAAGTATCCAAAAATTGTGGCGCCAATTGTTATGGCTTCTTGTGAAAAAATAGTTGTAATTTTTGTTGGACTAACCAAATAAATTGGTTTAATTAAAGAATACATCCCTGCCCCAATTCCTACCCCTGCTACTTTAGGATATTGATCATATAAGAATTTGCCTGTTTTCTTGATTATCTGTTCTAGTTTGGAATTCAACCTATTCACTCCTCACCTCAGAATCACTAATAATTGTTTTTGTTTTATAAATATTGCTGTAAAATTAAGTTTTTAGAGATAATTTTATATAATAGTGTGGATTTTGGTATAGTAGGCGCTTAAAGTAAACACTAAAATGGTAATGTTGTTTGATCGATTTAATTTATCTGAAGATATATTCACTACTCTATTTGCTACAGAACAACAGAGCTTAGTGGCTAGACTTCTAGTCGATTATATTAAAGAGAATGAAGGAGAGATTACTAAAACTGAGATGTCTATGTTTGCTACACAACTTCATGAAGGTAAATATGTTGTAAGTGGCGAAGTTGTTGGTATCCAAGCAAAAACAGTCAAGTTGAGTTATAATAAAAGACAATTTTATGATAGAATTCTTACTCCTTTAAAGTCAATGGGTTTAGTAGATTATGACCTTTATAAAAAAACCTATAAATTGAGTGAAAATTTTAACAAAGAAATGATTAGAATTGGGTTGTTATGGCTTAGGCATTTAAGAAAACCTATACTATTAAATCTTAAAAAGAAATAATTATTTGAAAGCTAATTTAATATCACTGCCTTTTACTGTTTTTCTTCCAGAATGTTTTGCTATTTTTATAGCTCTTTCTGATACTTCTTCACCAATATCTGTTAGAATTTCAGCTAAGGTGTTCATAGCATCTGCACTTACTCTTTGTGCACCTGCTTTAACCATAATTCTCCCTACAGGGGCTCTAGGTATTATTTGGGTTCTTCGTGACATATATATTAATTTAAAGTAAAAGAGTTTAAATAATTTGTTATTTTGAATAAATAATAAATATTTTATCTTGAGTTATTTACAATTTTCTCATAAATTTTTTATAGTTGAGAGTTTTTTAATGTTATATGAAAATAATTGCAGACATCCATATACACGGAAGATTTAGTAGGGCTACATCTAAACAATTAAATATACAAAACTTAGAGAAATATGCAAGAATTAAAGGTGTAGGATTGTTAGGTACAGGAGATTTTACACACCCAGAGTGGATTGAAGAGCTGAAACAGGGGCTGAATGAAGATGGTTCTGGAATTTTGAAAACTAAAACAGGTTTTCCTTTTATTCTTCAGACAGAGATTTCTTTAATTTATACTCAAGATGGAAAAGGAAGAAGAATTCATAATATTGTTTTAGCACCAAATTTTGAGGTTGTTGAACAGATAACTGAATATCTAAAAAAACACGGAAGGGTAGATTATGATGGAAGACCCATATTTAAAATTCCTTGCGATGAATTTGTAAGAGAATTGAAAGAGATATCAAAAGAGATAGAAGTTATACCAGCCCATATTTGGACTCCATGGTTTAGTCTTTTTGGAAGTAAATCAGGATTTGATTCTGTGGAAGAGTGTTTTAAAGATCAATCTAAACATATTTTTGCATTGGAAACTGGGCTGAGCAGTGATCCCGCAATGAATTGGAGACTCAGTGCTCTTGATAAATATACTCTAGTGAGTAATTCTGATTTGCATAGTTTTTGGCCATGGAGAATAGGGAGAGAGGCCAATATTGTAGAACTGGATAAATTGATCTATAAGGATTTTATAAGTGCACTAAAAAATAAAAAAGTGACTACAATTGAAGTTGACCCTAGTTATGGGAAATATCATTATGATGGGCATCGTAAATGTGATGTTTGCATGAGCCCTTCTGATTCAATTAAAAATAAAGATATATGTCCTAAATGTGGAAAAATGTTAACTATTGGGGTGCTTCATAGAGTAGAAGAATTGGCAGATAGGCCAGAAGGGTTTAAATCAAAGGGTGCTCAAGAATTTAAAACATTAATTCCTTTATCAGAAATTATTTCTGCTTTGATTGGTAGTCCAGTTGCTTCGACAAAAGTTTGGCCAATATATAATAAATTAATTGAGGCTTTTGATTCTGAGTATAATGTGCTTTTGAATGTTGAAAAAAATGAATTGATTAAAATTGTTTCAGAAGAATTGGCAGACGCTATTATAAAAAATAGAAATGGAGAGATAGTGATTATGCCTGGTTATGATGGGGAATACGGAGTTCCTGTTTTGGGAGAACAAAAAGAAAAGAAAAAATAGGATCTTGAATCCAAACAGAAACAATTAGATTTGAATAAGTTTTCTTAGATTAAGGGTATTAGTGATTAATTGATGTCTAAATATGTGCAAAGAATTTTAATCTTATTATTGCATAAACAATATAAGATAAAATTAATATTATGGCTTCTTTTTTATTTAACCCCATTTTTTCTTTAAAGAATAACATGGCTAAAATGGATATAAAGAACCAAAAGGGAATGTCGTACCAAAGGATTGTGCTATCAATCGTATAACCAGATATCATAGCACCGATTCCCAATGCGAGCATAGGGTTGGTGATGTTGCTACCAATTAAAGTGCCAAGAGACATCTTTGTTGAGCCTTTTAGTATTGCAATTAATGCAGTAGTGAGTTCTGGAAGTGCTGTTGCTGCACCAATCATTAATACACCTATTAAAGATTCTGAAACGCCCCAAATAGTCGATAAAGATATGGCATTATCTACAACTAGTTTTGCAGCAAATAATAATGTAGCTAACCCGATAGTGAGATTAAGAAAATAATGTAATTTATGCTTTTTAGGATTTCTTTCGATCACATTTTCTTTTTTGACAAGCCAAATTAAAAACCAGATATATCCAAAGGTTAGTAGAAATCCTTCAAACCTACCAATTGTTTGGTTTAATGAAAAAAGAAATAATAATAGTATTGCTCCCAGCATTATTGGGTAATCTAATTTTAATATTTTTTTATCTGTGTGTACTTTTGTTAATAATGCAATCACACCCAAAATTAAAGTTATTTGAATTATGTTAGAACCAATATTTGTACCTACTGCAATCCCACTACTTTCAATCCCGTTTAAGATATTTATGCTTGATATGATATGAGTGAATATTTCTGGCAGAGAAGTCCCAATAGATAATATTGTGAGGCCAATAATTGCTTCACTTATATTGAAAGCATATGCAATTTTTTTTGCTGCATCTACTGTAATAGTTGCACTTAACCACACAAAAATTAATCCAAAAATGAGAAATAATAGTTCAATATACATTTTATTCCATTATATGAGGGCTTTTCTTTAATGTTCGTTCAAGTACAAAAGGAAATATGAAAGTGGTTATTAATGCCATTGCGATAATTATTGAGTAGATTTCTATAGGGATTAATCCATTGAGTCTTGCTACTTCTGCGATAACTAGTTCTACTGCACCCCTGCTGTTCATTCCCCACCCGATTAGTGCTGTTTGTTTTAAACTTAATTTGGAGAATAATTTGAGTATCATGGCACCAATTAATTTTCCACAGATAGCCATTATCATAATAAGCACAAAAATATGCCAATTAGAGATTATTGAAGCAAGATCTAGGTTAAGTCCAAGGTGAATAAAGAAAAAAGGCACAATAAAACCAAAACTAATTACTTTTAAGTCATTTACAATTTTTCGTTCTTCTTTTTTATCTTTTCTCATAGATATTTGAAGAATTAATCCTGCGATAAATGCACCTATAACTAATCCAAGACCAAACACTTGTGCTATCACAGCGATGAATAATGCAAGAATTATGCTTGTTGTGAAATCACCTATTTCTGATTTTTCTTTTTGGATAGAGGTTACTAATTTTGGAATTAGTTTGAATAATACTATTGCAATTAATATGAAAATAATTATCCTTATTGGGAACATTGCGATTCCAATTGCTGAGTTTGAATGTACTATAACTAATAATAAACTTAAGAATACTGCTGCAAGTAAGTCATCTATTATTGCTGCTTCTATGAGTATTTCTCCCATTCTTGTTTTGAGTTTTTTGAGCTCCATTAAAAGACGAATACTTGTTCCGGGTGCTGTGATAGATAATGCTGCACCTAACACTACTGCAGCGATAGTGTCATAACCTAAAAGTTTCATTGTTAGATATCCTAAACCAAATGGAACGATCGCTCCAAAGATTGCTACTAAGATACCTTCTTTTGAAGCTTTTTTTAGTCGTTTGTAATCTATTTCCATGCCTACTAATAATATTAGGAAAACAATACCTAATTCTGCAAGAAAAGCAATTGCTGTTGTAGAACCAGGTAATAAGATTGATGATTTTATAAAAGGAATACTCACAATAATCCCTGCTGCAATCTGGCCAAGCACTCTTGGATAATGCATGCTGTGAGCTAATTCTGATAGGGCAAAAGAAATAGTTAAACAAACCGCAATAGTTAGTAGCACCTCCATTTTAAATAGGGATTAATTTAGTTGTTTATATATTTTATGATAAAAATAAGAAACAAATAAATTAAATTAATTAAATTGTGAAGCTTATGTATTCTACTTGTGGTGCTTGTGTTGTTGTTGGTTCTTGTGTTGTAGTTGTTGGGGGTGTTGTTGTTTGAGGGGTTTCCTGATTCTGAGTTGTTGGTGTTTGAGGTTTGATCACTTTGAAATTCCAAACTTTTTCAATAATATTTTCCCCATCATTTGCTTGAAAAATCACTTTTTTGTTTCCTGCTCTTTGGAACACTCTTTTATGTACTGTTGAACCAGTATAAGCGCTAAATAATCCAAAATCCCAAGTGTATGTTAAGTTATCATTATCAGCATCTGTTGTATCAACTTCAAATACAACTGCCCCACCAACATAAACTTCAAATTCATTTGTTGAAGGTGTGCTATTGATTATTTCTGGAGCTCGATTGGCGTTCTTTACTTTAATGGTTGTTTGTTTTGTGTCACTGTTTTTTCCATCAAATGTAGTGATATTGAGATTGAATTCTTTTTCTTCTTCTTCTGTACTTACGGCATCAAAATTAGGCGTCCACGAAAAAGTTTTTCCATCAAAAATAGATCCTTCTGGTAATGGCGCTACATGAAAACTTAATTCATCTGCGTCTTTATCAAAACCAGAAATATCAAATGTAACATCTTCACCCTCATCAATTTTGTAGGATTTCAATTTATCTAATACTGGTGGTCTGTTTGTGTTTTCAACTATTATTGTTGCAGTTGTTGAGTCTGATAAAAATCCGTCAGATGCAGTGATTGTGACTAGATGTATTCCTTCATCATCATATCCTGTTTCATAATTGTTTTGAGAAACCCAACCAGAAAAATAATAACTTATTGAATCACTATCTGGGTCAGAAGAGTTTGGAGCAAAGTATAAGGTTTCTCCTTCTTTTAGGGTGATGTTTTCAATAGGTTGAATTTTTGGTGGCCTGTTTAAATCTACCACTTTTATAGGGATTATCTCATTTGTGTCAAGTTCTTTTCCTTTTGCATTTATTGTTGCAGTGAATTCTCTGTTATTTTTTAAGATATCTAAATGGAGTTTTGCTAATATTTTTCTTAACCAACTTTTGCTCACAGTATCATATCCAGGTTGCCAATAGATTGTGTTGTTTACAAATAATGCGTTTTCGGGCAGTTCAATTGCAGTTAGTGTTACATTATCCCTATCTAAATCAAATGCTTCAATAGGTAAAATTAATTCTTGATTTTCATTTAAAATTTGTTCTCCTGTTGTTACAATTATTGGCGGTCTATCTTTTTCAAGAACAATTATTTTTATTTGACTGTGATCAGAATATTCTCCATCTGTTACTGTAACATCTATTAGATATTCTCCAGCATCTTCATAACCAGGTGTCCAAGTGCCATTTTCATTAAATGGTGTTGAAAAGAAATATTTGAGGGTATCTTCTTTATCAGGATCACTTGCATTTACATTAATTGTAATTAATTCTGTTTCATCTGCGGTTATAACATTTATAGAATTTGTTTCTGTAGGGGTTGTTTGATTATTTGAGATATTATTTGCTTTGATAGAATTAACTATTAGAATTAAAATTAATCCTACTAATAATAACTTTATTA
This sequence comes from Candidatus Woesearchaeota archaeon, assembly GCA_016784165.1. Lineage (GTDB taxonomy): Archaea > Nanobdellota > Nanobdellia > Woesearchaeales > BS150m-G63 > BS150m-G63. The sequence goes on along the minus strand of JADHVD010000006.1, from coordinate 50,175 downwards.
ACTTCATTTTTTATTTACCCCCAACTTAACTTAAAATAATAAAATAATAAAAAAATAAAAAAAATTTATGTTGTTTATGAAACATCCACTATCACTGGTGGTCTATTTACATTATTAACTGTGATAGTTAAATCCATTGTATCGATTCCACCATATTGGTCCATTGCAGTGATTGTTACTGTGTGTTCTCCAGAGTCATCGTATCCTGTTTCAAATGTATTTGAATTCATCCATCCTGAAAAGGTGAATGCTACAGTGTCATTATTTGCATCAGTTGCTGTTGGACTTAATGTTATTGTATCTGTTTCATCAATTACTAAATCACCCATTACTGTTAAGATTGGAGCTTCGTTGATACTGTTAATAGTCAATGTTAATTTTTCTGAAGTGCTTAAATCACCATCAGATGCAGTAACATAGATTATGTATTCACCAACATCTCCTCTCTTGCTTTGTAATTTTCCTTGATCATCTAGTGGAGCTGTGAATGAAAATGTTATTTCATCACCATCTGAATCTGTTGCAGATGCTTCAATTTCAACAAGTTCTTCTTCATCAATAGTGATATCTTCTAATGCACTAAGTGATGGAGCTCTGTTTGTGTTAGTTACTGTTATTCCCACATTTTGAACTACTTCTGAAAATCCATCAGATGCAGTTATAGTTGTTGTGAATATTTTTAAGCAGTTGAATACTTCTTCTTCACATACAACATCATTGTAACTAACTTCATATTCTTCTGAATCCATAAGTCCTGAGAATGAGAATACTATAGTATCATCATTTCCATCAGTTGCTTTTGGTTCAAGAACTATTTTATCGCCTTCTTTTACTGCGATATTTTCTATCTTTTCCATTATAGGTTCTTTATTGATAGATTCTACAACAACCAATACTTTAGCCATTGTTTCTAGTTCTCCGTCAGAAACAGTGATGTTAACAATATATTCACCAACATCTCCCCTCTTGGTTTGCCATTCTCCTTCTTCACTTAATGGAGTACTGAATAAATACATCAGTTGATTTCCATCTGGATCTTGAGCATTAACATTAAGAGTTACAATTTCTTTTTCCTTTACAGTAATTTTTTTGAATACTCCTGCTGGAAGTGATTGTGCAATATCTTCAACTTTTATTTGAGTTAATTCTTCAGTTTCTTCTTCTTCTTCTTCTTCTTCAGTCTCTATTAAAGTGTTATCTCCTAATACAATTGTTTCATTTTCTAAACTAATTATTTCTTCTTCAATTTGAATTATTGCATCTAATTCTTGTGTTTCTACAGGAATGTTTTCCACCTGAGAAACTAATTCTTCTGGCATTGTAATTAGTCCAGAAGGTTCATAAGGTTGTTTTACGCAACCATTCAGCATTAAAGCTAATAGAATAATTAAAACACCCATTAATCTTTTTTTGTTCATTCTTCTAATACCCCCATTATATAGTAAATATAATATGTTGCTATTTAATAATAGCAACCTCTATAAAAACTTTTCTATACATTACAACACATATTTATTATTTTAGCTTTTTTAGAGAGAATCCAACAATTAATAATAACATTGCAGATATAAAGATTCTATTGAAAATAGCTATTGCAGTTTGCTGAAAGAAAGTTATGGGAAATAATTGAATTAATATACTGTTTTCTGGAAAAATCCATGTTCCTGGTTGAAATAATAGTGAATGAAATAAATTAAAAGTGAAGTCAAAATTTAATGTTAAAATAAATAATGTTGAGATGATAATTAAAGTGATTATGCCTCCTGTTTTAAGGTATTTGGAAAGGAATTTTTTAAATTCCTTATTATTTAGTTTTGTTGAGATATGTAAGAGTAATAGGGTGCTGAGAATTATATTGATTAAGAGGAAAGAGTTCATATTTTTGATTACTTTTTTTACATCAGCCATATGGGCGAATTCTTTTTGGGTGAATTCTCTTTGAGTAAATTCTGGTTGGGTTAAGAGTTCTTGGTTGTTTTTGAAATAGTTTAAGATATTGTTTGTTGTTTCTTCTTTGAATTCTGTTTCTTTTATTGTGATATAAGTTGAATCACTAAAGATTATAGAATTAGCGCTTGAGATAATAATAATTATTGGAAGACAGATTATTAAGATTGATAATATTGATGTTGTTGGATTTATTTTGTGATTCATATAAGTAATGTGCAAATGCTTATATATTAGTTTTTCTTAATTAGAGATTATGTATATCAAAAAAGATATTTTTGAAAAAGTTGTTAAAATAAGAAAAAAAGATGCGCGTAAAGGAGATTCTGGAAAAGTTTTGGTTGTTGCAGGTAGTAAAGATTATGTCGGTGCTGCGGAATTATCTGCAAGTGCTGCATTGGCTGTACTTAGGACAGGTGTTGATATAGTTACTGTTACGGCACCAGAAAAAGTTGCTTGGGCGATAAATAGTGTTAATTCTGATTTAATTACTAAGAAAATTAAATGTGATTATTTTGAATCTAAACATGCGAAAGAAATTATTGAACTTTCAAGAGAGTTTGATGTTGTGTTGATAGGTCCTGGATTGGGTCGCGAAAAAGAGACATTTTCTTTTGTTAAGTTACTCGTTGAAAAAATAAAAAAACCAAAAGTGATAGATGCCGATGCTATTAAGGCTGTTGATATGAATAAAGTTGTGAATTCAGTTTTCACACCTCATCGGGCTGAACTTATTAAGTTGTTAAAAAATAGTAAAATCAAAATAGAGAGGGATGAAGATCTTGCAGGGTTTGTTAAAAATAATATTCTTTTAATAAAAGGAAAGATAGATGTGATAATTTCTAAAAAAGAGATAGAATACAATAATGCTGGCAATGCTGGAATGACTGTTGGGGGAACAGGCGATGTTTTGGCAGGATTATGTGCTGGTTTTTTGGCTCAAGGAAACAATCTTATTGATTCTGCTTGTGCTGCAGCATACCTTAATGGTGTTGTTGGTGAAAAACTATTGAAAAAATCAGGATATGGTTTTATTGCAAGTGATTTTATTGATGAGATTCCTGTTGTGTTAAAGAGATTAAGGAAAATTTGAGATAATTATTAGAATTTTTGAGTAAATTTTATATATCCCCTGACTTTATTCTTTATCAATATGAAAAAGGGGTTAAAAAAAGCACAGATACAGTCACAAATCTTTGTGTATCTTCTTGTTGCAGTAATTATTGGATTTATGTTATTATTTGCGTTTAAAGCTATAAGTGGTTTTGGTAAGAAAAATATCGAACACCAAATAATATTGTTTCAAGAGAACATTAAAAAAGATATAGAGGCACAAGCAATTCATATTGGTTCTGTTGTTGAAGAATCATATACTATGCCAAATTTTGTTACACGTGTTTGTTTTATGGATGTTTCTAAAAGAGAAGAGATTTTGAGTGCTGGTTCTTTTGAGGATTATCCCTTAATTGTTGATAGTCTTGAAACTACAGATAATAATATGTTTTTATTCGATGAAGATGATAATTTTTATAATTCTTTTAATGTTGGAAATGTAAATCTTTTAGGTGATTATAACTGTAAACCACATGTTTGTTTTGATGTGCAAAATAAAGTATTGAATGTGTTGATGATGGGGAGAGGACATGCTACCCTTTTATTGCCAATTGCTGTGAATAAACAGTATTTAGTCACTTGTGATTGTCCAAAAGGATGTAGAATAAGACCTATAGCTCAATTGTTAGCTGAAGAAGGAATGCAATATATGCCGGTTTTCTTTAATGCTTCTGGTTCACATGATATTGATGATGAAATTGCTCAGTATTTCTGGAATTTTGGTGATGGAAATAACAAGACTACAGAATCATCAACTACTGAACATATATATAGTGATATTAATGAATATGAAGTTGAATTAATTGTTACAGATGTTGATGGACTTGAAGGAAAAACCACAACAAGTGTAGGGATAACCCCTTATCAATTAATTGCTAATGCAGGTGGTGATAGAACCGAGATGGTTGGGAATGATGTTGCTTTTGATGGATCTAATTCAATGGGAAGAATAATTAGTTGGCATTGGGAGTTTGGAGATATAAGGGATAAAGAAGATGAAGGGGAAATAGTTCATTTTACATATATTCAACACGGCTCAAAAGTTGCCACTTTGACTGTTACAGATGTGTTTGATAACACTGCTATAGATACAATTAATGTAGAGGTTACACCAAGATGATGGAAAATATATTCTTAAATATGGGGGTAATATTTATTGTAGCTGCTATTTTGGGGTTTATTGCTAAAAAACTTAATCAACCAAAGATCCCATTTTATATCTTTGCTGGATTTGTGGTTGGTCCTTTTGGATTGATGCTTGCTGAGAAGGTAGGATTGATTTCTCTTTTTTTATCTTGGTTTGCGGTTGATATAAGTGGAATATTCGTTAGTGATCCAAGTATTATTAAGATTCTTGCAGAGATAGGAATTGCTTTTTTACTATTTGTTGTAGGTCTTGAATTAAATTTAAAAAAATTAAAAGATATAGGGATGATTGCAACTCTTGGTGGAAGTTTGCAAGTGTTGATTCTTTTTACGATTGGTTCTATTTTTGCTTTGAGAATGGGTTTTTTACATATTGAAGCGATTTATGTTGGATTAATATTAGCCTTTAGTAGCACTGTTGTAGTTGTTAAACTGCTTGTGGACAATAAAGAATTAAATACTCTTCATGGAAGAATTGTGATAGGTATTTTATTAATGCAGGACGTGATAGCCGTGTTTGTGTTATCCATGTTGGCTACATTCAATACTTTTTCAGTAGGAATGCTTTTATTTGCGCTGTTTAAAATAATCTCTGTTCTGGTTGTTTCGGTGTTTTTGAGTAAATTCATTTTTCCAAAAATATTCACCTTTGCTGCTAAATCCAATGAAGTGTTATTTTTAGTTTCATTGGCTGTATGCTTCTTTTTTTCATTGTTATTGGCTTCTCTGGGATTCTCAATAGCAATTGGCGCATTTATTGCTGGGATAACTTTAGCTAATTTACCTTATAATATTGCGATTGTTGGAAGAGTAAAATCTATTAGAGATTTTTTTGCTACTTTATTTTTTGTTTCATTAGGTATGGAATTTTTTCTTGAACCAAGTGTGGGGATATTAAAACCTCTGATAATTTTCTTTTTGTTCATAGTTGTGTTTAAGCCAATTGTAATTATGTTGATCTGTAGTCTTTTTGGATATATGAAAAGCACATCATTTTTTGCTTCACTTTCCCTTGCCCAAATAAGTGAGTTCTCTTTGATAATATTATCCCAAGGTTTAATTTTGGGGCATATATCTCAAGATCTGTTTTCAATAGGTGTTATGTTAGCAGTGATAACAATGACTTCTGCTTCTTATTTTATTAATTACGATAATCAAATTTACACAGGAATGTCTAAAGTATTAAAGGTATTTGATTTTATAAAATCAGATAAGAAAAAATTAGAATATCTTCCAAAAGAAATGAAATATGATGTTGTACTTGTAGGGGTCAATAGGATTGGTTATAGTATTATAAAATCATTAAATAAAATAAAAGAAAATGTGCTTGTTCTTGATTATAATCCAGAAGTTATTAAGAGTTTTATTAAAAAGAAACAACCATGTTTGTATGGAGATATTGGTGATTTAGAAACTATTAGTAGATTGAATTTTAAAAGTGTAGATATTGTTGTTTCTACAGTATCAACACAACCTTATAATATTATGTTGATTCAAAGGGTTAAAGAACAAAATAAAGATGCATTAATTTTTGTTACAACAGAAGAAATAGATAACGCATTGGAACTTTATGATACTGGTGCTGATTATGTTATTTTACCCCATTTTTTGGGCGGAGAATATGTTTCTGTATTGCTTGAGGAGAGTGCTAAAAACATGAATAAATTAATTGTTGCAAAATTAAAACATATTGAAGAATTAAAAAAGCGAAAGAGGATAGGACATGAACACCCAAAACACCATTAAAGAATTGAAGAGTAAATCAAAACTGTTGAAACCAATGGTTTGGATAGGTAAAAATGGATTTAATGAAGAAGTGTTTAAAGAAATTGAACTTCAATTAAATAAAAAAGAACTTGTTAAAATAAAATTAGTTAAATCTTTTATGGAAGGTAAAAATAAAAAAGAAGTTGCTGAAGATATCGCACTTAAAACTGGTGCCCAAATAATAGAACTTGTGGGATTTATGCTCACTATTTATAAAAAATCATAAAAATAAATAAATTAAATAGAAAATAATTTAAATATTTGAATTATGGATTGTAATAAAAGATGGTAAAAGTAGAAGATTATTTTGTTGAGAAGGAGGAGAAATTTGAAGAAGTAGTTGGTTCTATAGAAAAAACGGGTTACCCTAATCCTTTAAGTCATTATAAATTGCTTTATGAGAAATTTAATAATTCTGTTGAAGAAAGTTATTTTTGGATTATGCAATTTTTACAACACGGACCTGTAGGTGGACACCCAGAAGTGATTAAAGTAACTGATTTATTTTCTGCTTCTGAACAATCTGCTTTTTTTGGGTCTGCCCAATCTAGATTAGGGTTACAACAGGATAAAGTAAGTCAGTTTATGGCAACTGTTGGTAAAATGGTTAAGGAATTATTTCAGTTAGTTAGAGAATTAAGAGTGATTGATGAAAGGCTTGATATGTATAATAAAAGTACTGATGAAAGAGATTTGGCTTCTGAAATTGCCTTGAAAGGATATTGGATTGATCTTGTTGAAGGTGGAGCTAAGAATCCTGCATCTGTTTATGGGATGGCTCGTGAGTTACAGTTTGCAACCTTGCCTGATTTGTTTTTTGGGGTGAAACCTATTGATTCAAATCAAGTAGAAGAGGTTGTTGAAAAATTAGACTTTAACAAAAAAGTAAAAGAAGTATTAATGAGGAAATTAAAAACTTTTTTGACTTGGAAAAAACACACTCATAAAGAATTAAATAATAGGCGAACTTTTACAATTAAATTTCTTAGACAACATTGGAGTATTATTCATATGTATATGAATTGGGTTAAACCTTATCTTTTGAATATAAAAAGGATGAGATTGAATCAAAAAGATATTGAAAGAAACCCTAATTTAGTTTCTGCTTTTGAAGGGAGTATTGTTGAAGTTGAATATTTAGCAAAAAGAAAACCTAAGCCAGGTTCTGATTATAATTCAATCACTTTGGTACATTTTTGGTTTAGGACTGCTCCTAAAATGGATTATCATCAACAAGAATACCACCATAAAGGGCCAATACATGTTGGTAAATTAATTATTAATTTTAGAGCTTATGCTTGGACAGATCAAGATATAGCAAATTACCTTAAAATGAGGGAAGACGAGAATTTAGAATTAATTGGTGAAATAGATTCTTCTGTAAAGGCTGCGATGGAATCTTTGGGTGATGAGTTGAGAAATTATTTGATAGAAGCAGGCGAAGAAAATTTACTCCCCCCTGAACAGCAAAAGAAAAATAAATCTAAAAAACCTAAATTAGATAATCCTTTTGTTGCTGTTGTTAGTGGGTTTGGGGAACTTTTTGGTAGTTTGATTGGGATGGAACCAGGTAGGAAAGATGATGATAAAAATAAAAAGAAGAAAAAAGATAAAAATGCCAAAAGTCAATACAAATTAAGTGGTGAAATGGCTTCTGCAGTTGGAGCTGCCAGAGTTTCTACATGGAATATTTATAAGAATTTTAAGAAGGCACATAAAATGCTTGCTTGGTAATTATTATGGCTAAAGAAGAAAAAGGCGCGGATGATTTAGAAGATATTAAAAAATTGTCTCCTGAAGAAAGGATTGATAGATTAAGAAAGTTTGAAGAAAATAAGAAAAAAGAAATTGAAGAAGCTCATAAATTGATTGAAGAATCTGTTAGCCAGATAAAGAAAGAAGAAGAACTTAGAGATGAGATAGAAACACCAAAACCTAAACAAGTTGATATAACTAAACTTTTTGAAGGGGAAGAAGGAAATTTAGAAAGTGTTGTTGAGCGTGAAAAAAAACAATTAAGTGAAGGAGAACTTGAGAAACATAGACAATATCAACATAAATTAAGTAAGGAAGCAGTTGGTGATTTATATAATAGGGTAAAGGATGTTTATAATCAAGTGAAAGAATCTGGAAATATTACCTCTGAGCAACAAGATCAACTTAATGATATTAATTATGCTATGCAGTATAAATCAAATGATATTAAATCTGGAACTTATAAAACTGCTAGTGAAGAGATAAGTGATGTTATGGATGCTTCTAAAGGAATCTTGAATTATATAAGGGGCGGAAGATGAAATTTAATGAATATACAACTCCAATGGATAGAGAATATTTTGGAAGTAGTGGAGCTGATGATTTAGAGCAACCAATAATTGGTGTTGCTGATATGGGTCAAACTGTTTCTGAAGGAAGTAGGGTTGGGGGTTCATTTAGAGATACTATACAGGCTGCGATAAGAAGTGGTGCCAGATCAGTTGAACTTTCTACTCAGATGGAGGGGAGTGATAAAGGTGTTGGTGCTGAAGCTTATGGGAAAGAAGCAAGAGAAGAATTGCGTGAGTTACAGCGAGCTAATGATATTAAAGTTGTTTCTACTCATACGCCCACTCAAATAGGAAATCTTTCTGGTTATACTGGTCCTGAAAGGGGTTTTGATGATGATACGCGAAAAAGAGAATTAGATGAAGTAAAAAAAGCAATACAATTTGCTGCAGAAGCTGCAGGTGGTGGTGCAGTAGTTGTACATACAGGTGAATTTGCTAGACCAATTTCTGAACAAAAATGGGCTAAAGATGATTCTGGAGAATATTTATTTAAAGGATATTTAGAAGAAGCAGAAAGGGCTATTATTCCTATTGTAGATAGTAGAACTGGAAAAGTGGTTGATCAAGTTAGAAAAAATCAGATAGTGCATAGACCAGAATGGATGAAAAACGATAAAGGGGAATATGTTAATTATGAAAATGAAGTTGTAGGAATTGAAAAAAGAGTCCCTGTTTTTGATTCTGGATCAGGTAGATTTAAAGTAAGAGAGATGAGTTGGGCTGATTTTGAAAAAGAAGCTGAAGAAAGAAATAAATTAAAAGAGAAAAAGTTAGGTAGGTCCCTTAATGAGGATGAAATATTAACTACTGAAGAAGCGTTTTTACATGCGCAAATTGAATCTAATGTTGGGCATTCTAAAGGTTGGGCTTTGCAATATGCAAGAGGTTTTGAGGATTCAAAGAAAAATTTGGAGAAGTTGAAAAAAGCAAAAGAATTTTATGATAAATTAGATGAATCACTCCCCGAAGAAGATAAATGGAAAATAATGAAAGAGAGTTCATCCACTTTTGGAGGACTTTTACCTTCGGAATACAAACCCATACCAGAAATTTTAGCTGATCAAATAAAAAAAACAAGACATGAAATTGAATCTGCACACGAAGCTTCTGTATCTCAGGAACAACAAGCAGAAACTTCTGCATTAATGGGTAAATATGCTATGCCTGTTGATAGATATGCTAAAAAACAAAGTATGAAATCTTATGCTGAAGCAGGAATAACTGCAATGGAACAAAGTAATGCTAGGAATACAGATAGGCCTGTTTTTATTGCTCCTGAAAATTTATTTCCTGAAATGGGTTATGGAACACACCCAGAAGAATTGATTGAGTTAGTACATAATGCAAGAAAAGAAATGGTTAAAACATTAACACATAAACAAATAGAAGATCCAAGCGGTAAATTGAATGTGGAAGGAAAACCAGTTATGGTAAATAATCCTCATTATCGTGGGTGGAACGAGAAAAAGGCACAAAAAGAAGCTAAGGAGCATATTAGAGCAACTCTCGATACTGCTCATTTAGGGTTGTGGTGGAAATATTTTGAACCTAGGACTGGAGAAACTAGGGATGATAGATTTAAACGATTCGAGGGATGGTATATGGATCAGATTAAAAATTTAGAAAAGGCAGATATAATTGGACACGTTCATGTTGTAGATACAATGGGGATGGGGGATTCACATATTCCTGCAGGTCAAGGAATAATGCCTATTAAAACTGCGCTGGAGTATTTGAAAGAAAAAGGGCTTGATGCAAGTATGGTTTCAGAAGCATTTGGAGAAGGGCCTGCTAGACAATTAACAAAAACTTGGGAACATTTTGGAAGTTCAATCTATGGTGCTAGTGGACCTGTAAGCCCTGGAGCTCCAACAAGATTTTCAGATGTTCATCAGAGTTATTTTGGAAAAGATAGACCTCCTTATTATGTGTTTGGTGCTTATTCACCTAGTAATGATTGGACCTTATGGACTCAAGTTCCTTTGGAATGATTTGGATTAATTTGAGTTAATTTGGATTAACTATCAACCAATGGTTATAAAATTTAATAAATCACAAAACAAAAAAGGATTTAGAAGGCATAAATGAAATTTAATATAGAACAAAAAGATAGTCCTGCAAAAGGAGATTATCATAAACAAGATATGGAGTTAGCATATAGTTTTGCTAAAAAAACATATAAAGAATTTGGTTCTTTTTTGAAAGCGATTGTGCTTTTTGGTAGTAGTGCAAGGCGAGAAAAAAAGAAAGAAGGAGATATTGATATCTTATTGATTGTTGATGATGTTTCTATGGTACTTTCTGCAGATGTTGTTGAAGCATATAGAATTATTGTTGAAAAGATAATTGCAGATACTTCTGATAAGATACATGTTACAACACTTAAGTTTACTAGTTTTTGGGAATATGTACGTGCAGGAGATCCTGTTGGGGTGAATATATTAAGAGATGGATTGGTTTTGCTTGATTCTGGATTTTTTGAACCTTTACAGAGTTTACTTGTGCAAGGTAGAATAAGGCCAAGTCCTGAATCTGTTTGGGTCTATTTTGCTAGAGCTCCTAGAACTTTGCATAATTCTAGATGGCATTTAGTGCAGGCAACTCTTGATTTATATTGGGCTGTTATTGATAGTGCACATTCTGCTTTAATGAAATTGGGCGAAATTCCACCTTCCCCTTCACATGTTGCAGACTTACTTGATGAGAAATTAGTGAAAAAAGGTTTGCTTGAGAAAAAATATGTTAAAACCATGAAAAATTTTTATGAATTGGCAAAAAAAATAGGTCATAAAGAAATAAGAAGTATTGAAGGAAAACATTATGATAAATATTTATTAGATGCACGAGATTTTGTAGAAAGAATGAAAAAATATATATTAGGTCCTGATAAATAATTTCTATTATATTCCTTAATATAATTGTATGGGGGTGTTTTACAGTGAATAAGGAAGAAGAAGTGAAAGAAGCCGAAGTTAAAGAAACTGAAGTTAAAGAAACTGAAGTTAAAGAAGCTGAAGTTAAAGAAGCTGAAGTTAAAGAAGCTGAAGTTAAAGAAACTGAAGTTAAAGAAGCTGAAGTTAAAGAAACTGAAGTTAAAGAAACTAAAAATAGTGGTGGAGATACAGTAACATTAGGTGGTGGAATCGAGCTTTCTGGGTTTAAGGCAGTGGATTTTGGAACAATGGTTGTAGTGAAAAAAATTGTTGGTAGTTATACCAGAAAGTTTTCTGATGGCAATAAAGACTTTGAAAAGATAAGTGTTGTTTTGGATGGCAAAAAAATAACAGCAGAATTAACTGTTGGTGGCAAGGCAAAAACTAGCAAAGTAGAAGAAGACAATCTATTTGTTGCATTAGACAAAGTATTGAAAGGACTGGAATAATTTTATTTTATTTGTTTTCATTTATTTTTTATTTGTGTAACTTATTGAGTTTAAGAGAAATATTTAAATAGTGAATAAAGTTTGGTTAAAACATGGCAAAGAAAGGTAAACAGGAGGCAGGTATAACTGTTAATAAATCGGATGATTTTTCTGAATGGTATACTCAAGTTATCCAGAAAGCAGAATTGATAGAGTATACTGGCGTTTCTGGTTGTATGGTAATTAGGCCTTTGGCTTATGAGATGTGGGAAAAGATACAACAGTTTTTTGATAAAGAGATTAAAAAATTAGGGGTTAAAAATGCATATTTTCCTTTATTGATTCCTGAAAATTTACTGAAAAAAGAACAAGATCATGTTGAAGGTTTTACTCCAGAAGTTGCTTGGGTTACTCACACTGGAAATTCTAAATTAAAAGAAAGATTAGCGATTAGACCTACTTCTGAAACAATTATGTATGATAGTTATAAAAAATGGATTAGGAGTTATCAAGATTTACCTCTTTTGATAAATCAATGGTGCAATGTTGTGAGGTGGGAGTTTAAACATCCTATGCCTTTCATAAGAACAAGAGAGTTTTTGTGGCAGGAAGGGCACACAGCACATGCAGATAAAGAAGGCGCAGATAAAGAAGTGTTTAAGATTTTAGACTTATATGCTAAGGTTTTTGAGGAATTACTCGCTGTCCCAGTTTTGAAAGGAACAAAATCAGATAAAGAGAAATTTGCAGGTGCTGATTATACTGTGAGTGTTGAAATGATGTTTCCAGATGGAAAAGCTATTCAGGGTGCAACTTCCCATGCACTTGGACAAAATTTTGCTAAAGTGTTTGGGATTAGTTTTGTTGATAAAGATATGAAAAAGAAGTATGTTTGGCAGAATTCTTGGGGAATAACTACTAGAAGTCTTGGAATAATGTATGCAATCCATGGAGATGATAAAGGATTAGTGATTCCTCCAAAAATGGCACCAAATAAAGTGGTAATTGTACCTATATTGTTTAAAGATACTAAAGCTAAAGTTTTGAAAAAAGCAAAAGAGTTAAAGAAAAAACTTGAGAAATATGGTGTGATTTTAGATGAAAGAGATGATTATAGCCCTGGTTGGAAATTTAATGAATGGGAATTGAAAGGGATTCCTGTTAGATTGGAATTAGGCCCAAGGGATTTGGAGAAAGGAAGTGTTATGCTTGCTCGAAGAGATACTGGTGAAAAAGAAATTGTTAAGTTTAGTGGGCTTGATAAGAAAATCAAAAGTGTTTTGGATGATATACAAAAAAATATGTTTGAAAAAGCTAAAAAGTTTTTAAAGAGTAATATTGTTGAGGTTAAAAGTTTTGCTGAATTTAAGAAAGCTATTAAAAGTGGGAAATTTGTTAAAGCTAATTGGTGTGGAAAAGTTGGTTGTGAAGAGAACATCAAATTTGAGACTGGTGGCGCTAAAACTTTGAATATTCCTTTTTCTCAACCAAAAAAATTAGGTAAGTGTGTCTACTGCGGAAAAGAAGGAAAACATTTGCTTTATTTTGCTAAGAGTTATTAAGGTTTGTTTTTTACCACTTAATTCTGGTTGGAAAGTTTTATATATTTATTCTGTTTTTTTATATTTTATCTATTAAGGAAACTAAGGTGAAAACCCTTGACTGTGCCGCAACCGTTAGAGTCGGAAAACTTATGGACATAAAACCTCGAGCAAGGGAATTTATTCTTTCTCAAGGCGGTGATTGGGTGATATTTTGATAAAGAAAGAAAATACTCTTTTGGTGGAAGTGCTTCAGGCAATTGAACTAGAGCGAAAAGGGGAAAATAAAAAAGAAACCATTGATGCTAAAATTGAGGATGATGATTCTACTCAATCAGATGAGGGTAAAATAAAATTTGATTATTCTACTAATTTAATTGATAAACAAATAGATTATTCTGAATTGTTTTCTTATTTGGGTGGTGAAGCAAAAGAAAATCCTTATCTTTCTTATGAATCTGTTAATGAAGAAAGAAAACAAGAAAAAGAAATAGAAATTCAGGAATCCATATCTTATGAAGAGGTTGATGAAGTGATACAAACTAAAAAATTTAATGATATGTTATCGAGATCAGAACTTTTTCAAATGTCTCCTGATGTTAAAGAGCGGTTTGATTGGTTTAAGATTTTTAATAAAGCTTATTTGGCGTTATTGTATGATATGGCTTAAAATGAAACAAAAAGTTGTCCAAAAAGAGAAAGAGAAATTAAAGAAAGAGAATAAAGTATCTACAAAATTGAAAGGTAAAGAGAGGTTAGCTTTACATCTTTTATTAAAACAGTTAGATTTACTTAAGATGAAGGAGTATCTTGTTTTGATTGGGTTGATGTTTGGTGGGGCGTTGTTGAGAATTCCCATGCAATCAGTACCAAGTGCTGAACCAATTACTTTTTTTGCAATATTGGCTGGGTGGTTATTTGGAAAGAAAAAAGGATTTTTGACTGGGGCAGGTGCTTTATATGTTTCTAACTTTTTTATGTTTGGAGGTCAAGGTCCTTGGACAATTTTTCAGGCATTAGGTTTTGGGGTGGCTGGCTTTTTTGGGGGATATTTGAGGAAGAAAGCTAAATGGTTTGAGATTATGATTGTTGCAGGAATAGCAACACTCGCTTATGAAATCATTGTCAATTTTGGCACTTTGATGTTTATGCCTTTTAGTATATTTGCGATATTTTTTACAGCTTTACCTTTTACATTAGTACATTTGGTTTCTAATGTTATTTTTTCTTTAGGTTTAGGAAAAGCTAAAACTTTTGTTGAAGAAAAAGGAGGATTTAATGAAAAAAAAATGTGTAAAGATATGATCAAGATTTTGAAAAATAAAAATAAAAATAAAACTGAAAGTGAAAATATTTATGAAATTAAAAGTAAAATTGGCGAGGGGGAAAAAGAATGAAACAGATAATTTGGGTGATGATGATTTTAGTTTTAGTTGGGTTAGGGGTTGCAGCAGAAGTTTGCGTGGTTGTAGAATTTCCAGATAAGATAGAAAGTGAATGCTTGGATGTTGATGAAGGGTCTAGTGGGTATGAATTATTAGAAAAAAGCGGGTTTAGTGCTTTTTGGAATGAATACCCTGGTTGGGGATATATGTTGTGTAAAATAGGTGGTGTTGGAACTGAAGCTGCTGTTGGTGGTGGATGTGAATATGATGGGGAGTATTGGGCGTTTTATACTGCAGATAATGGTGAATTAGAATATTCTATGGTTGGATTAAGCAGTTATGAAGTAAATGATGGTGATTTATTGGTTTTGAGTTATGGGGATGGGACGACGATTCCAGTAATGTTAAAGATAGATAATTTAAAAGCATATGTTGATGGACATAAAGATAAAAATGTAGATGAAACTGGGGGTACGATTAAAGACGTTAGACCTGGTTCTATTGTGAAACTGAAATTTGATATTAAGAATTTGTTTGATAAAGATACTGATGTTGAGATGGAAAATGTCGAGTTGAGAGTTGTGCTTAGAGATATTGATAATGGAGGTGATATTGAATTAGAGGTTGAAGAGCTTTCTATTTCTGCAGATAAAGAAGAAGAAATTGAGATTGAGTTTGAGATTCCTTTACAATTGAAAGAGAAAAATTATGAATTGAGTATTGAATTAAATGGAGAAGATGATTTTGGGGTGAATTATGAACAAAATCTTGAGTTTGAGGTTGAATTAGATAAACAAACCCATGAGCTTTTGCTTTTTAGCGATATTGATAGTATGGTTGAATGTGGTGATACAGCTAAATTAGATGTTGAATTAGTGAATATTGGGAAAAAAGATGAAGATGTTTCTCTTTTGTTGTATAGTGATGAGTTGGGATTCAGTGTTTTTGAAAATATTGAATTAGACAGTAACTATAAAAATGAAGATAATATGTTTGAGAAGAGTTATTATGTTGAAGCTTTAGTTGGGGGAATTTTTCCAATCACTGTTAAAGCAGATTATGGTAGTGACACTGAACAAGAGGTTGTTTATCTTAATGTTAGTTGTGAAAGTGCTGTAGTTGAAGGGATTGATTTACTTGTTCAACAGCATTTAGATATGGCTAATATTGCAGCTAATGTGATTGTTCAACCAGTTTCTGGAAATGCAGAAATAACTGAAAGTGAAGAAATTGAGTTTGAAAACATGACTCCTTTTTTGATTGTATTTAGCTTGGTTTTATTACTGCTTTTAGTGGTTGTATTAATTATATTTGGATTTATTAAAAAGATGGAACTCTGAATATGATGGGGGAGTTTTCCGAAAGATTTATATATTCCCCCTTTATATTAAAGATGGTATTCTGAGAAAGAGTTCTAAAAAATAAAATGAATGACGGACAAAATTTAATGAAAACAGGTACAACTACTTTAGGTATTGTTTGTAAAGATGGAATTGTACTTGGGGCTGATAGAAGAACAACTCTTGGTGGTCAATTAGTTGCTAATAAGAAAACTAAGAAAGTATTACCTTTAACTAGTAATATTTCAGTCACTATGGCTGGAACTGCTTCAGATGCTCAATTAATGATTAAGTTAGCACAAGCAGAACTGAGATTGAAAAGAATAAGAATTGGCAGAGAATGTACTGTGAAAGAAGCAGCTAATCTTATGGCAAGAATGGTCTATAATAATCTTAGAAAACCAAGTATGGTACCTGGAATAAGTCATTTTTTGATGGCTGGAAAAGATAATCATAGTTATTATTTGTATGATATTTTTGCAGATGGAACAATAACTTTAGTTGATGATTATGTTTCTTCTGGTTCTGGAAGTGTTATGGTTTATGGAGTTTTAGAAACTTTATATAAAAAAGACATGACTATTGAAGAAGGAATTAAATTAGTTGTTAAATCAATTAACGCTTCAATGCAAAGAGATACTGCATCTGGAAACGGAATAGATATAGTGGCAGTTACTCAAGAGGGCGTAAAGACTGTTTTTGAAAAAGAAATAGATTCAACAATAAGTGTTTAAATGTTTATGTTGGGCAAATTATTTTAATAGGTTAAATGATTTTTATGAAATGAATATTAATTACAATATTCTTAATTTAATTTTAAAAATATAATAAGATAAAATAAATAACAAGATAAGGAGTTAATAAAAAAGATTGATAAAGGGTTAATAAAAATGTCTAAAACAACAAGACTTAAAAAAAGTCTCGAAGTTTTATACATTTTTAAAAGATTGATAAAGGGATAAAAAATGTCTAAAATAACTGATGAAATATTGAAAGAGATACCAGATGGGAAAATCTCAGAAGTTAGTTTTGAGGGTGCTAACATAGTGCTTTATACAAAAGACCAAGATTTTTTCTTTAATAATAATGGTATGATAAGGGAAATAGTACATAAATTTAAGAAAAGAATAGAGTTAAGACCTGATCCTGCAATTTGTATGGATGTTGAATTAGTAAAGAAAAAGATAAAAGAATTATTACCAGAAGAAACTGGAATAGATAATATTATTTTTGATCCAAAAAGAAGTAGAGTTATAATTGAAGTTGAAAAGCCAGGTTTGGCTATTGGAAAACAAGGTAGCCTTCTTAGGGAAATAAAAAATGAAACTTTATGGATTCCACACGTAAGAAGAAAACCAGCAATAAGGTGTAAATTAATAGAAGGAATTCGTGCAGTTTTGTATCAAAATTCAGAATCAAGAAGAAAATTTTTAGATAAAGTAGGTCATAGAGTGTATGATGGTTGGATAAGAGCTAAAAAAGAAGAATGGATAAGGTTGACTTATCTTGGTGGTGGAAGAGAAGTTGGAAGGAGTTGTTTATTTTTGCAAACACCTGAATCTAGGATATTGTTAGATTGTGGTGTGAATGTAGCATCTGATAAATATGCCTATCCACATTTAGAAGCGCCAGAATTTAAGATAGATGAACTAGATGCTGTTCTTTTAAGTCATTCACACATCGATCATTGTGGATTTATTCCTTATTTATTTAAATATGGGTATAAAGGACCTGTTTATTGTACAGCTCCAACAAGAGATGTTTCTGCTTTATTGTTGTTAGATTATGTTAAAATTATGAGGTCTGAAGGGAAAGAGCCAATATTTACTTCTAAAGAAGTTGAACAAATGGTTAAACATACTATTTGTCTTGAATATGGTGCAGTTACTGATGTTACACCAGATATTAGAATTACTTTGTATAATGCAGGCCATATTTTAGGTAGTGCAATGATACATATGAATGTAGGTAATGGATTACATAATTTATTATATACTGGAGATATGAAATTTGGTAGAACTAAATTATTAGAACCAGCAGTTACAGAATTTCCTAGACTTGAAACATTAATGATTGAATCTACTTATGGAAGTAAAAATGATATATTGCCTTCAAGAAAAGAATGTGAAGATATGATTGGTAATATCATAACTGAAACGCTTAATAGAAACTCAAAAGTATTAATACCAGTACTTGGTTCTGGAAGGGCACAAGAAGTTTTATTGATTATTGATGATTTAATTACTAAAGGAGCAATTAAAAAAGATGTTCCTGTTTATATTGATGGAATGGTTTGGGATATAACTGCTATTCATACAGCTTATCCTGAATTTTTGAATAATTCTGTTAGAAAATTAATATTCCATAAAGATCAAAATCCTTTTTTGAGAGAAAACTTTAAACAAGTTGGAAGTAAAAAAGAAAGACAAAAAGTTATTGAAGATGAAGGTGCTTGTGTAATTATGGCAACATCTGGTATGCTTGTTGGTGGGCCAAGTGTAGAGTATTTGAAAAATTTATCTTCTAATCCTAAAAATTCAATGATTTTTGTTAGTTATCAGGGAGAAGGTTCATTGGGTAGAAAAATTCAAAGAGGAGTTCAAGAATTTTCACTTATGACTGGTCAAAAACAAAATACTTATCAACTTAATATGGAAGTTCATACTATTGATGGATTAACAGGACATAGTGGTAGAAGGGAATTGATGAATTTTGTGTATCGGTGTAACCCAAGACCACGAAAAGTTATTGTGAATCACGGGGAGAGTTCTAAAACTCTTGATTTAGCTTCATCTTTACATAAAGCAAATAGAATAGAAACCGTTGCACCACAAGATTTAGAAACTGTTAGAATTAAATAATTATCTTATTTCTATTGCTCTTAAATCGTGAATAGTTGTTTTTATTATTTTTATTTTTACCTCTTGGCCTAGTTGGTAATTTCCGTCTACTATAATTTGTTTGTAGTGTTGATTTCTTCCTATAGATGTGTTGTTTTTTCCTTTTTCATCTATAATTATATTGCCTTTCCAGTCTTTCCATTTTTTGTTGTTTTGAAACGCATTCCAATGAAATGTTCTTGTTAGTTTTCCTGAACGCTCTTTAATTTTTATTCCATGGGTTTGTTTTAATTTTGCTGCTGGGGTGTTTGGCCTTTTCCAGAATTTTGAAATGTTTAATACATCTGGTTTTAGTTCTTCTACTAATTTTATTGAATCTTGGAATTGAATATCTGTTTCTCCAGGAAATCCACATATTATGTCTGTTGCTAAAGTTATATTCGGGTGTGCTTTTTTAAATTCCTGAATTATATGTTTGAAATCTTCTATTTTGTATTTTCGGCCCATCTTTTTTAACACTTCATTGTTTCCTGACTGAACTGGGATGTGGATGAACTTAAACATTTTTGGTGAGTTGAATATTTCTATTAATTCTGGAAGGTATTTCTTGATGTGGTCTGGGTTTGCCATTCCTAATCTTATTCTATGAGTTCCTGGAATTTTGATCAAGTCTTTTAATAGTCTTGGCAGGTTTGTTTTGATGTCTAAACCATAAGCACCTGTATCTTGTGAAGTTAGCCAGATTTCTTTTACATTTTTTTTTGATGCTTGAATCACTCTTTTTATTATTAAGTCTGGGTGGTATGAAAGGAGTTCTCCTCTTGCTTTTTTTGTTAAACAATAAGTGCAGTGACCTAAACAGCCAGAATTTATTGGGATTATTTCGATTATGTTTTTATGGTTTATTCTTGGTAGTGCTAGTCGAGGATTTTCTTTTTCTTCTGATGATTCTGCAATGAGAACCACTGTGTTTCCTTGTAATGTTTCTTCAACTACTTCAGATATGTGGGCTAATTGATATGTGCCTATTAATGAATATCCTTCTAGTGCTTTGAGTGTTGGTTGTGATTGTGGGATACATCCTGCTATAATTGTTGGTTTTTTTGGTAGTTCTTTTATTTTTTTTAAAAAAGCAGAATCTGTTGGAGATTTTACAGTGCAGGTGTTTATGATTATTAGATCTGCGTTGTTTATATCTTTGGTTATTTGGAATTTGTCTTTGACTAAGATGCCTTGCATTGTTTCAGTATCTGCTAGGTTTAGTGAGCAACCATAGGTTTCAAAGTATATTTTTTCCATTGTTTTTTAGTTTGTTTGGGTTTATTTAAAAGTTTTCATAAAATAGATATTTAATTAGTTTAGTTTTTAAAACCACAATGTTTATTAAAGAGTAACCAATCTAAATTATAAAATGTCATTTTTTCCAAAATGTCCAAAATGTAATGAAGGAGAATTGCTTCCTTTTTCTTTTAAAGAAGATGTATTTGAGTTCTGGAAATGTTCTTTTTGTGATCATAAAATCAAAAAAAGGTAATTGTTTCTTGTATATCTCAGTAATACACAAGTTTTTTAAAGTGTTGTCACTTTTTAGTAGATAATGGAACCAATATTTGATACACATGAGTCTGACCTTGAAAATGCTATCGAGAGATTGTATAATAATGCAGATAGTTTTTATCTTTTGAGTGAAGAAAAACAGGGAAGAGAGATTGAAAAAGCTAAGAAAAGCCATCATTTTAGTGCTTTAAATTATATTCATACAAGTGAAGGTATTGAAAAAGTTGCTAATTATATAACTAATTCTGGCGATAATATAGAACAAAAGCCTAATTGTGATTATACTTTCTATAAATTCAGAGAGAATTTTTTGTTTGTGCTTTCTCCTGCTGTGGCTGTGAACAAAGAGGTAAAAGTAATTAAAAAAATACATCCTAATTTTGAGAATGTTTTGAATGAAAAGGGCTATGATTTTATTAAAAAAATAGATGTTGGTTTTTTTGAAAAACATTATGGTGCTGAGGTGATGATGGAGGATTTTGAGAAAGAGATTGAGGACCCATTGAAAAGACTTCATCTTAATGAGTTTAAATTTAATAAGTTAGAAAAAATAAGTGCTATTGCTCCGGCTAAATATTCTTTGATGAAATGGATGAGTGAGGATGAATTATTGTTGTTGGATTATACTAAAGAAGGAATAATTGATAAAAAAAAGTTTACTAGTTTTGGAGACAAAGAAAAAATGCATTTTAAATTTTTAATGTTGAAAGATAGGAGAAATGGGGCTATTAGTATCACCCCTTATTTTATAGGTATTGGAAATAACTACCCTTTTACAAGGGTGTTGCAGAATAAACAACATGGAGATAATAGGTTTTATAGAGATAGTTTAGATGAGGCTGAAATGAAATATACTTTTCAGAGATATATAAAACATGGGAAAAAATGGAATAACCGGGTCTGTACTTATAATACTAAAAAAACTGTTGATGTGTTGATGGATAAAATTAAAAATCATAAGAGAGAGGGAGAATTACTTTTTGATCTTATTGATAAATCTCAGAAAGTTTATGGGGATTATTTTGAGAAAATTTTTGATATTGAAAAGTTAATGAAAGATTTTTCTGAGAAAAAAGGAGTGGTGTTTAATAAGGAAACTGAAAGACTCAATTATAGGTTGATGTTAAATCCTTTGACAAGGATAAGGCCTACTGCAGTGGTTGCTTATTCGGAATTGAGGAAGATTATTTGAAAAAATTATTCATCAAAAGATTTATAGTGATTAGATTCTTACTTGTTTTTTATTCTTTACTACCCAGTAAAAACTATATTGTAGAGGATATATGTTGGAATATAACAATATTTAAATACTATTTGCGACTATTGAGTGATAATAGTTTATAAACTTGTAGAGAATAAGATTCTCTTTAATATTTAACTTAAAAAGTTTGGGGGTAAAATAAGATGAAAAAATTTTTAATGTTATTTTTTGTTCTACTAGTTATACCTTTTGTAAGTGCATTTACTGTAACACATACAGGAAGCTTTACTGCAGGAGAGATTCTTAATATTTCCATAAATATGGACGATGATAATTACATGGGTAGTGTATTTTGGAATACTACTACAGATTCTGCGTTAACATGGAATATTGTTAATGGAGATGGAATACTTGGAGATGATAATTATACATTTAATGCTACTAGCGATGGTGGTGTTGTTAATTTAAGTCTTTCAGGCAATGTTGCTGAAACATTTAATCTTACTGTTTATAATGGAACAGGCACAGATAATGTTACAAACATTACTGTTAATCCTGCCGATGCAGTAGAATTATTGGTTGAGCATGGTGGAGAAGGGGTTGCAGGAGAAAATGTAGCTATTAATCTATTAGCAAAAGACCAATATGGAAATGTTGCTAATTATGATGGTTATGCTTTATTGACTACTACTGCAGATGATTTTAATACTGTTACATGGTCAGAAGGATCTGCTTGGAATGGTCCAGGTGTATGGAAATATGAATTTAATGGAGATGGGAATGGAACCATCCAATTAACTAACACAAAAGCAGAAAGTATTACAATAACTGCAAATAACGCATTTTTAGATGGTGATACTTCTACTGCATTAGTGATTTCTGCAGCAGGAATGCATCATTTCGCTGTTACTCATAGTGGATATTCAACTGTTGGAGATTCAGAAACAATCACTGTTACTGCACAGGACGAGTATAATAATACTGTTTTAGATTATATTGGTGATTATACAATCACAACAACCGCAACTTCTGCAGATAATCTAACATGGAATCCTACAGCACCTTATGTGTTTACTGGGACAGAAAGTGGTGTTGATACAATCACTGTTATTTCAAGTGTAGCACAATTTTTTACGATCAATGCTACAGATATTAATGGTATTACAGGAACTTCAGAAACATTAACTTTTGATAATCCAGAGATAAGTGTATCTTCTAATTCTGGAGATATTGGTGCTGAAATCACTGTTACTGGAACTGGATTTAGCCCAGGATCAAATGTAGATGTTAAGTTAGATGGAACAATTGTTAATTCAACAACTACTGATGCAAATGGAGTATTGAGTATAACTTTTGTTGTACCTCCAATTGCAAATGGAACTTACAATATCACAGCAGGAACTGCTAATGTTGAGTTTACTGTCAATCCAACTTATGTTGGTTTTGAAGCAACAGAACCTTCTAAGGCATTAATTGTTAATCCAATTGCAGGTTCAACAGGCACAACTACTTTTGTTGTTAGTGCTTCAGGTAATATGTTGGTGAATGTTACTAGTATAACAGCAACTGACCTGACAAATGATGGTGAATATAGTATTAGTAATGTTTCATTTAGCCCAAGTGCATTTGAATTGGAATGGGATGGATCACAAGAAGTTGATGTAATTATTACTCTGGAAGGAGAACCTGTTGAAGGTACTTATGAAGGAGAAATAGTTGTAGTTGATAATGCAGGAAACACAGTTGAATTGCCTTTATCAGTTGAATTGACAACTGGTGTTTATGGTCTAGCTGTTGCTGATACCTTAAGTATTAGTGGAAATGATGAAGACACTACTAAAACTGCAACTTTGACTTTAACAAACAATGGAACATTAGATTTAAGCGGAATAGCTTTAATTTATGCTTCAAGTGATTCAAGCAATGGAAAAGTAAGTTTTAGCGCAACAGATGCTTTAGTAGCAGGTGCTTCACAAAGTGTAACTGTTACTGCAAACATAACTGATTTATCTGTTGGAACTTATTCAGGAACAATAACTGTAAGTACTAATGAAGGAATTAGTGATACTGTTGCTGTAACTATAACTGTTACAGAAGCTCCACTTGAATTGTTAGTTATTGATGAAGTTGATAGTAATGAAGAGAATAACCTAGGTAGTGGTGATGAACTTAATTCAATAAGTCCTGGAAAGACTCTTACTTTAGATGTTACTGTTAAAAATAAAGATGACTTAGATATGGAAGATGTTGTTGTTACTGTAACAATAATAGATATTGATGATGGAGATGACTTAGAAGCTGAATATGATATTGGAGATATCAATGATGGAGATACTGAAGAAGCATCTTTTAGTTTTGATATTCCATGGGAATTAGACAGCGCAAGTTATGATTTAGATATTGAAGTTGAGGGAGAAGACGAAGACGGTGAAGAATATACTGATGAATGGACAATTATATTAGATGTTGAAAAAGCAACTCATGATGTTGCTGTGTCTGATGCAGATTTAGGATTAAGTATTCTTAAATGTGTTAGATCTACATCTTTGATGATTGATATCACAAACACAGGTGAAAGAGACGAAAAT
Organism: Candidatus Woesearchaeota archaeon; assembly: GCA_016784165.1. Lineage (GTDB taxonomy): Archaea > Nanobdellota > Nanobdellia > Woesearchaeales > BS150m-G63 > BS150m-G63. Next base: position 26,062 of record JADHVD010000006.1, on the reverse strand, counting down.
GATGTCGTGTTATCTGTTGAAAGTTCAGAATTAGGAATTTCTTTCTTAAAGAAAGATATTAATTTGGATGAACCAGAAACATATTCAGAAACAATACCTATTTCATTAAGTGATAGCTTTGCAGCAGGAACTTATGGAATAACCATCAAAACATATTATGATGAAGATGAATATGATGACAATGACATGACAGATTATAATGTTGTTAATTTAGTTGTTGAAGATTGTGTTACCATAACTCCTACAACACCAACAACCCCTACAACACCCCCAGCACCAACTCCAACTGGAGCTGTAACATCTGATATACCAACATCATCTGAAGGTTTTTCAGATTCTATTGGTTATGCAGTTACTTTGGCGTTAGTTAATTTAGTGTTGTTAGTGATTATAATCTTCGTACTTGTGAAGATATTCACTCCGAAACCAAGACCTTAGAAATAAGGTTTATTTTTTCTTTTTCTTTTATTATTTTTATTTTAGAATTAATCTTCTAAATGTTTATTACAGTTAAACACCCTTACATTATGTTTTCTATCATCACTGATTTCTAAAATTGTCATAGAAGTGTTTCCATGAATGTATTTTTTATAATTCTCTTCTGGTTCTTTATGTAAGGTCATCAGCAGACATCTTACTGGCCCACCATGTGTGACAATTAATATAGTTTTTCCAAGATGTTTATCAATTAATTCATTATAAAGTTTTATTGTTCTTTTTTTTACTTCTAACATAGATTCTCCATTTTGAGGTTTAAATTGATCATAAGGTTTTCTTGTTTTCATGATATTTTCATGTAAAATATTTCCGTGTTTGCCTTCATAAATCCCTTTTTTTTGTTCTCTTAATTCTTCTGTGAGAATAAGTTGTGTTTCTGGGTGGAATTTTAATATTGCTTCTGCTGTGTGTTTTGCCCTTCTTAAATCACTAGAATAAGCAAAATCAATTTTTTCATGTTTTAATCTGTTGGCTATCTTTTTTATTTGCTCTTTGCCTTCATTAGAAAGAGATGTATCTAAATGACCTTGAGTTATCTTTTTTTTATTTTCAGCTGTCTGCCCATGCCTTATTATAATTAATTTCATGAGAGGGTTAAAATTTAGAGAGTTAATAAAGTTTTTGAGTGTTTTTCGGAAGATATTCGGATGAGTGTTATTGTAGCAATAGACACGTACACATAATATTAAAAAAAATTATATCAAAACTTTTGAAAAGAAAAAGAAAATTAAAAGATAAATAATTATTTTCTCTTAAAATATCCCCATTTCTTGATTGCTTTAGCTAATTCTGGATGAGTTTTAGAATATTCTTTTAGACTTTTCTTTTTCATTACTGCTGAAACTGATTGCCTTATTGCTTTTGCTCCTGCTCTTGTACCATCTGGATGCCCGTGACACCCTCCACCATATTGAGCGATGATATTCTTTCCCATTATTTTAATTAATGGCTCTGTATGTCCTGGATGCAATCCTCCGCTACAGACAGCAAATACTGGTTTGATATATCTCCAATCTTGTTCAAGAACGTGTTGTTTGGTTTTTTTATCAATGAATCTCTCTTCAATTTCTTCTTCTATCATTCTTACTTCTTTTGCAGCGCCTTCCATTTTTCCAACTGCTGTTCCAATATGAAGTTGATCAACACCGATTAGTCTTGCTATTTTAGCTATAGCAAGCATAGAGATTCCGTGTTTGTGATACCTTGTTATTGCTGCGTGTCCTGCTCTATGAGCGTGAATCACTAACCCAAGGTTTGCTTGCCTTAATGTTTGGAGTGCGCCAAATCCTGCTGTGAGAATATCAATCATAACATATTCTCCCCCATTCTTTTTTACGAATTTAGCCCTTTTGAGCATTTCGTTTGTTTCTGCTGTAACATTAGGCATATATATTTTTTTCTCACCTGTTTCAATTTCAGCCACATCTCTTAGTTTTAATGTTTGTTTTATTCTTTCATAAAAATTATTGAAACTCATAGAGGTTAGATTTTCATCATCTTTAACAATATCTAATCCACCCATCCAAGATTCGTAAGCAACTTTTGCATGTTGTTTTTCATGAAGTCCTAGTTTTGGTTTTACTATTGTTCCAACTAAAGGTCTTTGTTTTACTTTTAGCAGTTTTCTTATACCTTTAATACCAAATTCTGGACCTTTAAAACTATCAATAATATCTTTTGGGAAACTGATGTCTTGTAGTCTTAGATTTTTTATTATTTTCATGCCATATATGTTTCCAGCAATGCTTGAGAGAATTTGAGGCATATTTCCTTGTTCAAATAAATCTTGAGGGTATGCTATTTTGATTGTTTTAGTTGTTTTGTCTATTGAGAAAACACTTGGTTTTAATTTAGTTGCTACTTCTTTATTCATTGTAGAAATAGTTGTCCAAGTGCCAATGGAACTTTCCATAGCTATATTTTCTGCTGCTTTTTCTAAAGAAATCCTGTTAGGTTCAACATAAAACTCACAAACAAGATCTTTTCTATTTGGAATATATTTTAAATCTATGTAGTTAAGCATTTTCACCTCTAATTTACTATTTTTTGTTAAATTTTAATTTATCTTTTTCCGTAATTGAATATATTGGATAAATTAGTCATCTTTTTTTCTTCTTCTGTTAATTCAGTTTTTTTCTTAGGTATATCTGGTTTTGCTTCCTGGGCAGATTGTGATGTTGTTTCTGTTGTTTGAGTTTCTTGCGTCGGTGTTTCTTGTGGTTTTGGAGCAGAATTTATAGTTGGTTCTTCATTTGGTTTTTCTGTATCAAGAGAAGGTTCTGTTTCCATTAACCCTTCTGTTAAATTTGGTTTTGATTCTTTTTTTTCGTTTAAGTTTTCTTCTGCCTCTTCTTCAATTGTTTTTATGAAACTTAGTTCCTCTGATGCTGGTGGGATATCATCAATATCTAATGTTTCTCCTTTGTCCTGCATTGGGGGTTCTGATGATTGTACATTTTGTTCAGCGGGAATATCTAAATCATCTGATTGATGTTCTGAGCCTAATGCAGTTGGTTCATCTAAAATTGATTCATGTGATTCTTGTGCAGTTTCTGGATTTTTTTCTATTGAATTTTCTTCTTCAGAGTTAAGGAAATTTGAGTCTTCTTGATTTTCATGGATTTCTATAGTTGGTTCTTCTTCCTTTTTAGTTTCCATTACTTCATTTAGAGTTCCTTGTTCTTTTGTGATATCATATTCAGTAGAATTTTGTTGAGAATTTAATGTTTCTTGAGCAGGATCTTTTTTAGTTTCTAATTCAGCTTCCTCTTTTTCAATTTCTTTGATGTCTTCCGAAACATTTTTTTGTGTTGTTTGAGTTTCATCAACTAAATTTTCTTTAACTTCTACACTTTCTTTAACTTCAACTTTCGGTTCTTCTTTTTTTGGCTTGATGCCGCCAATTATATTTTGTGCTTTTTCAATAGCATCTGCCATTGATGCAGCTAATCCTCTTGATTTTAATGTTTCAGCGAGTTCATTTATTTTTTCTTGGTCTGTCATATTTCTTCACCTATCTATCTTAATTTTTGTTTATTATTTCAATGTTGTTGTAAAATCATCCCCATGTGTATGGAATAATCTTTTAGTGTCGCTGTTCTTTTTAAAGTTTACTACTTTTCCTATAAACATTATGTGGTCTCCTGTTTCTATTTCGTTGATAATTTCACATTCAAGATATGCTGATGATTCTTTGATTCTATAACAGTCTATTGTTCTGCATTCTTCTTTTGTTAATCCAGTTTCTTTGAATTTATCTTTAAATTGGCCAGAATTTCTTCCACAGTAGAGTACTTCTTTTTCTTTTGAGTAAGGCATGAAATTTACTGCGAAAACACCTGAACGTCGTATTAATTCTAGGGAAAATCTGTTTTTTCCAATTACAATTCCATAAAGCATTGGTTCAAAACTCAAAGGAGTATGCCAGTCAATTGTAATTATGTTATCTTTTTGTTCTATTCTACCAGAAGGTTTTTTATGGTCGTGTCCTGTTGTGATTAACACTGTTTGTCTTGGATTTGCTATTTCAGAGATTCTCATTTTCATATTTTATATTTTATGCTTTTTTACTTTCAAACCAAAAAGCAGCAATAAATGTTATTAGATAAAGAAGCATTGTTGAAATGTAAAAATTCATTCCCATTAATTGAGCAAAAGGAAATAAATATGTTGTGCTGAATGGTACACTAATCACTTCAATTAGAATCATTGAAGTTGTTGAATAAAGAGATACTTTTAGTATTTGTTTAAATTTTATTGGGTTGATTTTTAGTCTTGCTATTATGAATCCTATTAATGTAAAAACTATTGCAATAAAAAGATATTTTATTGCGTATAAAAGATAGCTTGTGATTAATATTGAAGGTAAAGCAAGAATTATTAAAAATGTTAAAAGGTTGGACGCTTTTTCTTTATTTTCTAATAAGTTTTTGAATTCTGAAGTGTTTATCTTTTTGAGCGTGTTATATGGTTTGTAATAAATATGCTCTTTTGTGATGATGAGTTTTTCTTTGCTCATGTTTAATTGATTATTTGTATCTATTATTATTTGAGGGTTTTTTTCTGTAAATATCAATGGGGAGTTCATTTCTGCTTCAATAGAGAGTGTTAGTTTATCGAAATGTGAAAATTTATTTTGGATATCTGAGCTGATTGAGATTATTTTTGGTAAAGCCAGAATAGACATTATGATAAAACAAACGAAAAGGATAAATAATGTGTGTTTGAATGCTTTTGCTATTGATTTATGGGTGAGTTTTTCAAATTCAGCCGGATTTGCTGAATTATAAACTCTTTTTAGAATTAAGAAAAGTAGATTGTTTTTTAGATTTAATTTTTTCATTCTCTTTTTTAATAATTAAATAGAGTTAGAATTAATAAAGATTTTGGTTTTAGATTTTGTAAGCTATAATTATTATATCTTTTTCTTCTTCAGCAATCTCTTTTATGTTGAACTTACTTTTTATTAGGTTTAGTATTTTTTCTTTCTTTTTAGATTTTTTTAGAAAGCTGAGGATGATTAGGTTTTTTGAAACTCTTTTAATTTCATTCAATCCTTTTTCTATATCATGAAAGTTTTGGATGGCTGTTATGCTTATTGTTATATCAAAATTTTTGTCTTTGAATGGGAGATTCTCTGCAGTTGCTAAAATATATTTGATTTCTTTGTTTTTGTCTTTTTCTTTTGCTTTTTCTATTAGTTTTATTGCAGGATCTATTCCTGTCTTATTACAGTTAGTGTATTTCCAGAATTGGGTTGTCAATCCAGTGCCACATCCAACATCAAGCAGTGTGTCTGTTTGTTTAATCTTGATGCCTAACTTTTCAAGAAGGTCTTTTATGAAGTGGAGTTTTTTGATTTGTTCTTCTTTATGAAGTTCTTCATAACCTTGAGAAATCTGGTTGTAATAATTTGGAGAATTCATTTCAGTAATCAATACCTTCTCTTGCTAATATCTTTTTATTATAGGGGTGTTTTACCTCTCCCATTTCTGTGACATAATCTGCTGCTTCTATTAATTCTTTAGGCGCTCCTCTTCCTGTTAAAATGAGTTCCGTATTTTCTGATTTTATTTTCATTAAGTTTAACATTTCCTCTATATTTATTAATCCTTTTTCTACAGCACAATTGATTTCATCAAGAATAAGAACATCATGATCCCCACTGGTTGCAATTTTATGGGCATACTCAAAAGCTCGTCTTACAGATTCTGCTTCTTCTTCATCAGGTAAAAATTTATAATTGCCATTATTGTTCTTTTTTGTAGATTCCTTTCTAAATTCGTGAATATGTGTTTGTTGATCTATCAATGCTTCTTTTCCAAATTGAGCAATTTTCATATTTGGAAGATAATTTTCTACAGCAAATAATTCTCCTGTGTCTCCACTTTTTAGAAATTGAATCATATGCACATTAAGATTGTATCCTGCAGCTCTTAGCGCTATCCCTAAAGACATTGAGGTTTTGCCTTTACCATTTCCTGTGTATACATGCACCAATCCGAGTTTTTTTTTCATTTTGGTTTTTGTTTAGTAGGGTTTACTAAGGTTTAAGGAGGTTTAGTTATTTATCCGTTACAAACAGAATAACTACAAGAAGAACATTTACAACAACCCTCTTGAAAGATTAATTTACTACCACATTCAGGACAAATATCTTTATCCTCTTCTTTTTGTTCTTTCTCTTTTTGTTCTCTCTCTTTATTTTCTTTCTCCTTTTTTTCCTCTTTTTCTTTTTCAATATTGATATTAAGATTTAACACTTGTTGATCTTTACTCCCATCTCTATAGATAGTTACACCTTTACATCCCAGTTTATATGCAAGCAGATATGTTTCTTCAACATTTTCCATTGTTGAGTCATTTGAAAAATTAACTGTTTTAGATACTGCGTTATCTGTGTATTTTTGGAATGCTGCCTGCATTTTTAGGTGATATTCAGGAGAGATATCATGCGCAACCACAAAAGTTTTCTTTAATTCTTCTGGTATTTCATCGATATGTTGGATTGAGCCTTGATTGATTACTTTTTCCATTAAACTTTTTGAAAATATTTTGTGTTCTTGCAATGCTTTTTTGAAGTTTTTATCAATGTAAAATAGTTCTTTTCCATCCATGACTCTTTTTACATAACTTAAAGCAAATAAGGGTTCTACTCCACCAGATGCATCAGCAATCATACCAATAGTTCCTGTTGGTGCAATTGTGGTTCTTGTTGCGTTTCTTAATTTTATATGGGTTCCTTGAAAGTATCTGCTCTCTTTGTTGTATATACTATCGTTCCAATTTGGAAATACTCCTCTTTCTTTTGCTAGAATGGTTGATGCTTTATCAGACTCGTCTTTTACGAATTTCATTACTTCTTCTGCTAATTTTATTCCTTCTTCACTATTGTAAGCTATTCCTAATTGCATTAACATATCTGCCCAACCCATAACTCCCAATCCCACTTTTCTATTTGCGTTGACCATTTTTGTGATTTCAGGAAGGGGGTATTTGCTTCTATCTATTACATTATCTAAAAAATGAATTGATTTATGAATTATTTTCTTTAATCTTTTCCAGTCAATTTTTTGGTTTTGGATAAAGTTTCCAAGATTAATTGAACCAAGATTACATGCTTCATACGGGAGAAGTGGTTGCTCTCCACAATTGTGAACAACGATTCCATTTGCAATTAAAGAATTTGTTATTTTTTCTGAAATGTCATATACTTCTGTTTTTTTATCTTTGTTTATACTTTTTATTTTGCTTATGAATTTTGTATTCTTTCTCGAACACCTATTAATTTTGTTTATTTTTTTATTTTTTTCTTTATGAATCAAATCTCCTATGGCACTTTTAAATTTACATATATTATTTCCATTTATGATTAATTCAAAGTAGGGTTTACTATTATATATTCTTTTTTCTCCTTTTATTGTTGTATAACTAAAATTTGCTTGATTCTTTTTTGTTCTTTCATAAATATTAGAGAATATTCCTAAATTTAGAAGTAGAAGTTGGGTATCTTTTAATAATTCTTTAGACGTAGAGCTTAATCTTATATCTCTATGTGCTTGATCTATAAAATTAATAGTTCCATCTGAACAGAATAATCCATTGAGATACGCAGTAACTGTTTTTTCTGATGAAGTAAATATTGTTTTTGGTACTCTTTTTTTATGCGCCCTTTTAGGTTGTATATCAAGTGAGCTTATTAATTCTACAAATTTCTTTCTTTTAAAAAGTAATTGAAGAGTTTTGTTTTCTCTTTTATTGAATATTCCTTTTCCTGCTTTGTTTTTTTCTGCAATTTTTTGCATCTTTTTCATGATATATTCTTCATTAGATGCAAATACCATTCCAATACTTTTTTTATCAGAAGTAAGCCATCCGTCTCCTGATAGCCACCCCATAAATAACCCTAATTCTTCTCCAATTTTATCTGAATCTGGATAAAATCCTTTTCCTGATTGAATAAGGACTTCTTCTCCTTGTTTTAGTTTTTTTGCTTCTTTCCATCCTTTTGTACTTAGAATTTTATGGTCTGGTGTGACTTTTAATGTTTGTCCATTTTTTAATTCTATTTCGAGAATATTTTTTATTCCTGTTTTGAATATTTTTGCTTTTCTTAATGCAACTCCATTTTGGTAATATTCTCTTTGGTTATGTTTTATTTTTTTAGTTATTGTTCTATCGTCTGTAAGAATTATAATTTCTTTATCTTTATATTTTTTGTAAAGTTCTTTAATTTTTTCAAGTCCATTATTTGTTGAAATTAAAGTATCTGGTGCAAGACAAGGGTTAGTTGATTCAATTTCTCCTACTACTGGTGTTGGATTATCTTTATTTATTCTATCTAAAAACACAATTCCTGGATCTCCATTACGCCAAGCAGAACTAACTAACAAATTGAATACTGTTTGAGCATTTAATTTTTGTACACATAAACCGTCTGCAGGGTTTATTAGATCATATTCTTCATCGTTTTCAACTGCTTTCATGAAATCTTCTGTTAATCCTACTGAAATATTGAAGTTAGTTATTGATTCATTTTTTTCTTTGCAATTTATGAATTCTAAAATGTCTGGGTGGTCAATTTTTAATATACCCATGTTTGCGCCTCTTCTCTTTCCTCCTTGTTTGATAACTTCAGTTGCTGCGTTGTATACTGTTAGGAATGAAACTGGTCCAGAGGCTACACCTTTAGTGGATTTTACAATTGAACTTTTAGCTCTTAATCTAGAGAAAGAGAATCCTGTTCCTCCACCACTTTTATGGATTATAGCAGCATCTCTTAATGTACCAAAAATTCCTTCCATGCTGTCTTCAATAGGAAGTACAAAACACGCTGCTAATTGTTGAATGTCTGTTCCGGCATTCATTAATGTAGGTGAGTTTGGCAAAAAATCAAGGTTTGCCATCATATCATAAAATTCTTGTGCAATTTTCTTTAAATCTGCTTTTTTATTGTATTTTTTATCTGATTTAGATATGTCCTTTGCTATTCTTTCAAATAAATCTTCAGGAGATTCTATTAATTCTCCTTTCATATTTTTTAACAAATATCTTTCTTTTAATACTGTAAGAGCATTTACATTTAATTTTTTAGAAGGGCTTATTTTTCCAAGAACTGCTTTTTTTTCATCCCTTATAGATTTATGTTCATGCCTATAAATGATGTAAGACTTTGCGGTTTTTACATGTCCTTTATTGATTAATGTGTTTTCAACAATATCTTGAATAGTTTCTACCTCAGGAATTTCGTTACTAAATTTTTCTTCTAGTATTAAGGTGATTTCTTCTGTTAATCTTTTAGAAAGCGTTTTATTTGTTCCGCCAACTGATTCTGCTGCTTTGAATATTGCGTTTGCTATTTTCTCTGGATCAAATGGGGCTATGCTCCCATCTCTTTTTTTTATTTTAGAAATTTTTGTCATTTTTATTCCTCTTTTTGTAATCTATTCGTTACTTATACCTCTAGTTGGTTAGCCGATTCTACTTACCACCCAAATAAATGAGTGTAGAACTTATATATAAATATTTATGTGATTCTAATTTATGTTTTGGGTTATATATTTTTTTGTTAGGTATTTTAATTTTGATAATTTTGTTTTTGCAAAGATATTTATACTTGCTTTGATGTTTTTTTGTTATGGTTGATGTGGAAGTTGTTGAGGAGATTGAAAAAAAAATCAAGAAATTGATTGGTTGTAAATATGTGCGTCTTGTTGATAGAGGGAATAGTGCTATTTTTATTGCTTTAAGTGTTGCGAAACAGAAGGGTTTTGAAAATGTTTTAATTCCTGATCAAGGAGGGTGGTTAACTTATTTACAGTTTCCTAAGAAAGTTGGTTTTGGATTGGAGCGAGTTAAAACTGAATATGGGTTGATTGATTCTAAAAATTTGAAAGAGAAATCTGGGTGTTTATTGTATCAAAATTTAGCTGGCTATTTTGCAGAGCAACAAGTTAAGAAGATATATAAGGTTTGCAAAGGTAAAAATTTTGTTATTTTAGATATTTGTTCTATAGGTGGTAGGTTTAAGCGAGTTGCTGATATATTTATAGGTAGTTTTGGAAGATGGAAAGTTGTTGATGCAGGTTATGGTGGTTTTATTGGTACTAACGATGAGAGGTTGTTTTCATTGATTAAGGGTTTTGAGGGTTATGATTTTGATGAAAATAATTCTGAAATATTATTAGAAAAACTTAAAGGGGCTAAAAAGAGATTGAAATGGCTTTATGATAAAAATAAAAAAGTTAAGAAAGATTTGAAAGGTTTTAATGTTATTCATAGGGGTGACAAGGGAATTAATGTTGTTGTGAAGTATTGTTGTGAAGAAGAAAAACAAAAAATACTTAAATATTGCAATAAACATGATTATCAATACACTTTATGTCCTCGGTATATACGTGTTAAAGATGAGGCAATTAGTATTGAGATTAAAAGGTTGGAGAAGAATTAAAAAGAAAAAATGAAAAAAATATTATTTTTTATTGTTGTATTTTTAGTAGTCGGAGGCTATATGATTAAGAATTCTTTAGATACAGATCTAGAAACAAAAGAGGAAAAGATTACGTTTGCTAAAGAATTTTTTAATTGGGTAAAAGGTGTTGGTGGCAATACTAAAGATGTTGTTGGTTATGCTACTCAGAAAAATTGGTTACCTGATGTTAATGATACAGATAATAATACAGAAGATAATAATGTAAATGAAGATAATGGGGGCGATGATTAATGGGATTAGTGGAACCAGAAAGCATGGATCAATGTTTATATTTTAGTAATAGAACTTTAGGGGAGCTAGGAAAAGCTAAAGCTTGGGTGTATAAGAAACAATGTCCTAAATGCGGAAAAGTTAAAATGGGAAAACCTGTTGAGAAGGGCAAAGTGAAAATAAGAGCTAAAGAATATGTTTGTCCTGAATGTGGTTTTGTTGAGGATAAAAAAGAACATGAAGAATCTTTAAATATGGAGATTAAATATGTTTGTCCTAAATGTGAACATGAAGGTGAAGCAGATGTTCCTTATATTAGAAAAACATTTCAAGGGGTCAAATCTATTGTTTTTGTTTGTGGTGGTTGTGGTGAGAAATTAGCAATCACAAAGAAAATGAAAGAACCTAAAAAAAAGAAGTGAAAACAATGAAAAAAATTCTGAAAAAAAGTAAAAAATTTTTGAAAAAAAGGTTTGATGCCTCTAGATTGAAAGAAATGAGAATTCTTTTGTTTTTGGTGGTATTTATCGCTGTACTTACTTTTATTGGTTATGTGCTAAATGGGGTTGTAGATAATGCATCTGTTGAGGATGATACTTTTTTGATTATTAGGAGTGTAGGTGGCACTACCATTGAATTGATTGAGTCAGGTAGAACTCCACTTGATATCTTACTTGAGTTACATGTTATACAAATGGAAGAATTGCAGTACATGGTGCTTGTCAATTGTATTGATAACATATGTGGTGGAGATGATTTTTATTGGGCTTATTATGTTGATGGTGAAATTGGTAGAGTGGGTGTTGGTGAATATATCATCCAGCCAGGTGACAATATTGAATTTAGATTAGTTGGAAAGAGTGGTTAAGGAAGCATTATTGAAATATTGTGGGTTAGATATTCTTGGAATGGTTTGGATTATTGAGAAATTGAATGATATGTGTAAGTGAAACATAAATTATTTATAGTTTGGAAACATATATCTTTATAGAGGGGAATTAATATCTTCCTTGTCTAATCTATTGATTACTAAGAAGTAATAAAGAATAGTAAGATTTATAAATAAGGTATATTGTATTTCATTGGGGTGGTTATAGTTATATTACAGAGGTATAATAGCATATAATGAAAAAATTATTTAGTTTAGTCATATTGATACTCTTCTCTAGTTTAGCTTTTGGTGTTTATGGTGTTGAAGAAGATGAATTGGTTATAGGTACAACTCCTTTTTATTCTAATTTGATTTATGATAATCATGATATTCCAATATTAAAAGATGATACTCTTTTTTATTCTGGTGTGGATTATGATTTTGAGGAACAAGTGTTTATTGGGCAAGAGGCCTTAATTGGATTGACTGGAGAATCTAATGATGAGTATGAGACTGATGTTTATGTTACAGTTGATGAAGATGCAGGATTGCATTATAGGTGGATTGCTGATGTTGTTATCCCTTTGAATGAATCTGAAGAATTAGAAATTGAGTTTATGGGAAATGATCTATCAATTATTGAAGCTATGGGGGATGATTCACTTACAATTAGATATGAAGGCGAAATCTATACTGTACATGATGAGAATGCATTAGAGCAGTTTGGCTATGGTTATGACGATGATGAAGCTGAATGGGTTTGGGATATTGAATCAGATTATTACAATAACACATTAACTCATATTGGAGTAAAATATAATCAAGATAGAGATGAACTAGAAGGAGATCTAGATGAAGATTGGGAATTACCAGCATTATCTTTGGGCGATGTTATCAATTTTCCAAATGATTATTTACAAATTCAATTTAAGAGAATAAATAATTATGAACATGAATCAGTAACTGTAGAAATTGATGATTACGTTAATTTTCGGAACGAAGAGGGTGAAGAAATATTTGATGGTGATATTGCTATCGTTTTTGAATCTGGAGAAGATAATTTTATTTGGGAAACAGATGAATATGAGATGATATTAATTGCAAAGGATATGCATGCAGTTGGTTTAGAAGATATTAATGGAAATAGTCTTAATTCATCTTATGATCCTTTAGGATTAAGAATAAAAGTTGATGATGATTATAAACAAGTGTATTTTGGTGATAATGGAACTTCTATCACTAATGTAACTTTCCAAAATATTGGCGATGCAACAGCACCTAATGGTGAATATGCTGGTGACCTTGTTTGGAATATAGACTGGATTGAGGATAATGGAGTAGAATGGGGCGATCTTATACTTTCTGGAGAAGAGATAGGTAGAGACGACGAGGATGTTATGACTGATTATGGGGTGATAATAGAAGACCCAGAAAACAATTTAGATTATGATTATGGTAGGCTTGAATTGGATTTTCCGATTGAAGCAATTACATGGGATTTGGAAATATCTGAAACTTCTATTGATGAAGGTTTATCTTGTGGAGATACAATATATGAGAGTACAACACTAATAGAAGATCTTTTGAATTGTGATGGGGAGTGTGAGCAAAAAGATTGTTGGGATTTTGATTCTTCTGATGAAGAGTGTTTCAGCGCAAATGGATGTAACTGGGACTATGAATGGGAAGATTGTTATGGAGATTATTATACAGAAAATGAATGTGGGTATACTAATTCAAATGAGTGTAATGAACAAAGTGATTGTGAATGGGAGTTTGATGGACATGGTTTACTTATTGAAGATTTAAATGATATAATTCTTGATTGTGATGGTTATTCTGTTGTAGGAGATGAAGCAATAGGAGTTTATGATAGTGAAAACATAACAATTAAAAATTGTAATATTTCTAACGCAAGAACAGCTATAGAAGTTGATGATAGTGAGAATATCCAATTATTAGATAATAACCTTCAATATATGGACGGAAATATCCTTGAGATTAGTTTTTCTAATAATGTATTCATTTCTGGGAATAATTTAAATTATGCTGATGATAAGGCAATTGAATTCTCTAAGGTCACAAATAGCGAGATTTCTTATAACCTTGTAAATGGTAATGGTGATGATGGAATTGGTTTAGAAGAGGATTCTAATTATAATTCTATTTTTAATAACATTGTGAGTTATAATGAAAATCATGGGATCCAGTTATTTGATTCTAAATTTAATATAATCTCTGGAAATAGTGTAGAGAATAATTTTGATGATGGGGTTGCGTTAGAATCTTATTCTGATTATAATTCTGTCTTCAATAATTTAATAACAAATAATAATGAATCTGGGATCATTTTTACTTTTTCTTCTAATAATTTTATTTCAAATAATCTATTAGATGATAATGCAGAACATGGAATTTATGTGCATGCTAATAGTTCTGAAAATACCATATGGAATAATCAGTTTATTGATAATGAAGAAGATAATGCTCGTGAAGAATATGATTCATACAATAATAATTGGAACTTAAGTGATGTGGGTAATTACTGGAGTGATTTTGAAGATAATTCTGGTTATCAAAATCAAACATATTACATTCCTGGAGATGGGGGTGGTGTAGATTATCATCCTGTCGAGGGGGTTTTTAGTATTACAATTATCAGTCCAGATAATGCAATAGAAGTTGGTCCAGATGTGTTTTTAATTAATATATCTGTTTCTGGAGATGTTGATACAATTTGGTATAATACTACTAATGGTATTGAGTATTATGAAAGTCCTGTTTATGTTAATGTTTCAGATATTCCTTGGAGCTGGGAATGGTATGGCTGGCCTATTTATGATGATGTAAAAACATATAAATTAAATGTTTGGGCAAATAATACTTTTGGTTTTATAGATTATGAATATGTTGAATTTTATGCTGATGTAACAAGGCCAAATGTTACTATAATCAGTCCTGAACACGGTGAAGTATTTGATATTCCAGAAGTTTTGATTAATCTTTCTGCTTGGGATAATTTTGGTGTTGATAGGGTTAAGTATTCTATCCAACAATATATGGGGGGTAGTGATTATTATGAACCTTACGAATGGATTATAGTTAATGAAACTTATGCAGTACCTGTTAATGTTACTTTACCAGATGGAGGACTATATGGATATTCTTTATATGTTAGTGTGAATGATACTTCTGGTAATACTAATAGTGCTTATATCACATTTAATATTGATGCTGTTCTAGATTGTGGAGATACAATAACAGAAGATACAACACTAACAGAAGATCTTTTGAATTGTTCTGGTAATGGTTTAATTATAGGTGCAAATGATATAACTCTTGATTGTGATAGTCATTCGATTGAAGGTGATTATGATTCGTATGGAATGGGAATTTATATTAATCAATTCAATGGAACAACTATTCAGAATTGTAATATTTCTGGTTTTGAGAATGGGACTTCATTAGATATATCTTCATATAACACTTTAAATAATAATATTTTTACAAATAATTATGAGGGAATTAATTTAGGTTATTCCAGTTCTTTCAATAACATATATAACAACACCTTAAATGATAATAATAATACTGGAATTTATTTATATGATTACAATTATAACAACAGTATATTTGGCAATATTGTGGAGAATAATGGTGATTATGGAATTTATTTAGATTGGCACAATGATAACAACAGTATATTTGGCAATATTGTGGAGAATAATGGTGATTATGGAATTTATTTAAATTATTACAATGATTATAATACTATCTGGAATAATCAGTTTATTGATAATGGGGAGAATAATTCAGCAAATGCTTACCAATATTATTATTCACATAATAATAATTGGAACTTAAGTGATGTGGGTAATTACTGGAGTGATTTTGAAGATAATTCTGGCCACCCTTATGTTTATAATATACCTGGAGATGGTAATGATGTTGATTATCATCCTATTGGAGCTTTTAGTATTACAATTATCAGTCCAGATAATGCAACAGAAGTTGGTCCAGATATGTTTTTAATTAATATATCTGTTTCTGGAGATATTGATAAAATTTGGTATAATACTACTAATGGTATTGAGTATTATGAAGGTCCTGTTTATGTTAATGTTTCAGATATTCCTTGGAGTTGGGAATGGTATGGCTGGCCTATTTATGGTGATGTAAAAACATATAAATTAAATGTTTGGGCAAATAATACTTTTGGTTTTATAGGTTATAAATATGTTGAATTTTATGCTGATGTAACAAGGCCAAATGTTACTATAATCAGTCCTGAACACGGTGAAGTATTTGATACTCCAGAAGTTTTGATTAATCTTTCTGCTTGGGATAATTTTGGTGTTGATAGGGTTTGGTATGGGATTCAACAACAATATTGGCCTTATGAATTTGTTTTTGAAAATGAAACCTATATAGGACCAGTTGATGTTACCCTACCTAACGGGAATTATTCTTTATATGTTAATATGAGTGATAATTCTGGCCTCTCTGATAGTGCTTCTGTTTTCTTTACTGTTAATGCGACTGAGCCAGTTGTAACAATCCATAGCCCAGCTAACGGAACTGAGTTTAATGAGGTTTCACAGATACTGCTTAATTTTTCAGCTGATAGTGACTTTGGAATTGATACTATTTTTTATAATTATAATAACATGAATATTACATACACTGGATCAATTTATGTTGATGTTGATGGTTTAGATTACGGTTGGAATTGGTATCCTGGATTTGGTTCTGATTATGGCTATCATATGCAAGTATGTGCAAATGATACTGCAGGTAATGAAGAATGTGGATTAACAAGATTTGATATAAACAATAATCCCCCCAATATAACAATACAAAGCCCTTACGGCTCTGAATGGTACACTCATTATTACAATGTTTCAGATCAAAGCTCAATAGAGATATTATTAAATATCTCTGCCTGGGATAATTTAGGAACCGATACTGTTTGGTATGACATCAATGATGAATCAGCAGTTATTTATGAAGAACCAATATTTTTAGAATTTGAAATTGGAAATTATTCTTTGACTGCATGTGTTAATGATTCACTTGGACAAATAGTTTGTGATGTTGCTAACTTTATGGTGGAAGACTATAATGATCCTGAAATCTTGATTCATAGCCCATTAGATGGATTAACTTATGAAACTGCTCAAATCCTTGTTAATCTTTCTGCATCTGATAATGTAGAAGTTGATACAATTTGGTATAATCATAGTGGAAATACAGTTTATTATGAGGATCCAGTTTATGAAGATTTTAATTTAGGATATAATTACTTTTATGCTTGTGTGAATGATACTTCTGGAAATACTAATTGTGAAAATATTTATTTTAATGTTTCTATGCCAGATTTAATCGTTACAAACATTAGTTCTTTTCTTTCAGATGCAGGAAATGAAACAACTGTTGAGGTCACTTTTAAGAATATTGGATTAGAAGAGAGCGATTATTATTATGCTTATAATTTTAATTATGGGGGCAGAAATTTAATTAGAGATTCATTTAGTGGAAGGGGGCTTGAACCTGGAGAAGAGACTACTATTTTAGTTTCATACGTGTATGATTTTGCTGGTGATTACACTTTCTACTTTGAATTAGACCCTAACAATTTAATTGATGAGTTTAATGAGACTAATAATATAGGTTTAGAGTCTTACTTCATTAATGGAACTCCTGATTTGACTCCAGCATTATTATCTTTTGAGCAGAGTTTTGAAAATCCTAATTTGGTCACTTTCAATATTGAGGTAAGTGCTCTTGGTGGTACTATCTGGGTGGATGATTTTACCTACCATATTAATTATGGAGATGGTGAGGGTGAAGGTGGTTCAATATCTGAAACTATTATGCCTTGGGAATCCTACAATTTTTCTCTAACACATGAATATTCTACCTTTGGAGATTACAAAGTCTTTTTTGAGGTAGACCCTGAAAACTCTATTTTTGAATTTGATGAGAGTAACAACTTCTTTGAAACAACCATTACTTTAGAAGAAGAGACTGTTGATATTTTGATTAAAAAAATAAAGCAGTTAAATATAAGCTCAATTAATTAATCTAATTCTTAGTAAAGATGAAGTAACAACTAGAGATGGGATATTTAAGAAAATAAGGTCAATGTTATCAAGAGACAGGGAATTAAAAAATGAGCTTAGGGAAGGTGTTTTAAATGGGGTAAAAACATCTAGGAAGAAGAGTAGTGTTAATCAGATTGAACCAGTTAAAGTAGAAGAATTTAAACAAATTATTACTCCAATAGAAGAGATTATTAAATAAAAAGATATAATTGCAGGAAAATCTACTGGGTGTAAAACCCACTTAGTAAAAAACGGAAACATAAAAATTAATTCTTTTTTCTAAAATAGTTTTCATCGATAACCTATTCATTATTTTTAAGATAATTAATAGTTTTAATTATTGATTCTTTGATGCTTAAATGTGGATTCCAACCAAATTTTTGTAATCTAGATTAGTTGGAAAGAGTGGTTAAGGTTATTTTGCTTTTTTTGAGTAATATTTATAAACTATAATCCAATTTAAATTAGATTATGGCTGTTAAGAAAACTAAGAGATCTATTGGAAAGGGTAAAAGTAAGGAAGTTAATAAACAGATAAATAAGAAAAATAATAAAAGAACTCTTGTAACTAGTGCATTACCTTATGTGAATAATGTGCCTCATTTAGGTACTTTGGTATGCGTGATTAGTGCTGATGTTTATACTAGGTTTTTGAAGTTAGATGGGCAAGAGGCTATTTATGTGTTGGGTACTGATGAGCACGGCACAACTGCTGAAGTTAAAGCGCTTGCTGAAGGGGTGACTCCGAGACAGTTGGTTGATAAATATTTTAAACTGCAGAAGGAAATTTATGATTGGTTTTTATGCAGTCCTGATGCATTTGGAAGAACTTCTGATAAAGAGAATTTTGAGGTTACTATTGATATTTTTAATAAATTGAATAAGAATGGTTTTGTTTTTGAGGATATTGTTAAGCAGACCTATTGTCCAAAGTGTGATAAATTTTTGTCTGACAGATTTGTGACTGGAGAATGTCCTCATTGCGGTTATGAAAATGCTAAAGGGGATCAGTGCGAACATTGTGGTAAATTACTTGATGCATTGGACCTTATTGATGCTAAATGTGAAGTTTGTGGAACTTCACCTGAAGAAAGAGAGTCAAAACATTTGTTTATGGATTTGCCAAAGATTGAGTCTAAGTTAGGTTCTTGGATTAAAAAGCAGTCTGTTAAGGGAAAATGGACTGTTAATGCAAAGACAATGACTGAAGCTTGGTTAAAAGAAGGGCTAAAGCCGAGATGTATAACTCGTGATTTAAAATGGGGAGTTCCTGTTCCATTAGAGGGTTTTGAAGGCAAGGTGTTTTATTCCTGGTTTGATGCACCTATTGGATATATTTCTATAACTAAAAAAAATAAGAAGGATTGGAGAAAATGGTGGCATGCTCCTAAAGATGTTAAGTTGGTGCAGTTTATGGGAAAAGATAATATTCCTTTCCATACTATTTTGTTTCCGTCTTTTTTGATTGGGGCAAAAGATGATTATACTTTGTTGGATCACATTTCTTCTAATGAATATTTGAATTATGAAGGGGGGCAATTTAGTAAGAGTAGACATAGTGGTGTTTTTGGTGATGATGCTAAAAATACAGGGATTAAAGCAGATGTATGGAGATATTATATAATGGTGAATCGTCCTGAGAAATCTGATACTGAATTTTCTTGGGCAGATTTTCAGAGTAAAATAAATCACGAATTAGTTGCTAATGTTGGTAATCTTGTTAATAGGGTGCTTAAGTTTTTGAATAGTTTTTATGGCGGAAAAGTTCCTGCTGGGAAATTAGGTAAAAGGGAGAAGAAATTCTTTGCTGATGTTGCGAAAAAGGAAAGTGAAGTGCTTGGATTATTGGGTGCAGTGAAAATTAAAGATGCTTTACGAGAGATAATGAATACATCTAAACTTGGGAACCAGTATTTTCAGGAGAGTGCGCCATGGAAGAATTTTAAACTTGATAAAGAGAAGGCAGACACTTCTTTATTTGTGTTGGTTAATTTTGTAAAGGATTTGGCGTTATTGTTAAAACCATATCTTCCTGAAACTGCTGAAGGTATTGAGAAACAACTTAAGGTTAGGGTAAAGAGTTTTGATGAATTGGGTGAGTTAAGTGTTAAGGAAGGACATAAAGTTGGTAAAGCAGAAGCATTATTTGAAAGAATTAATGATGATAGATTAAATGAGCTTCGTGAGCAATTTAGTGGCGATAAAAAAATTGATAGTTTAGATGAGTTTTCTAAACTTGAATTGCGTGTTTCTAAAATATTAAAAGTTGAAGATCATCCAGATGCTGATAAATTGTATGTTATACAGATAGATACTGGCGGTAAAATTGGTGGTGGGAAAAGGCAGATTTGTGCAGGAATTAAAAATGACTATAGTGTTGATGAGCTTGTTGGTAGGAAAATAATTGTTGTTACTAATCTCAAACCAGCTAAACTTCGTGGGGTTGAAAGTAATGGGATGCTGTTAGCTGCTGAAACAGATAAGGTTTGTAGATTGCTTGAGGTTGGCGATAGTGAAGTTGGTGAAAGGGTTTTTGTTGGTGAGAGTTGTGATGAATGTGGTGATAAAGATAGTTTTTCACAGATCACTATTGATGATTTTGCTAAAGTGAAGATGGTTGTTAAGAAAGGGAAAATTATTTATTGTGGTAATGAGTTAAAAACAAATAAAGGGCCAGTTTTTGTTAAAGATATGAAAGATGGCGCTAGGGTTCATTGAGTGATTTGGTTAATTGATTGATGATTTTGGTTTGTTTTTTTATTTGGTTTTAAGTAAATGGGGTGGAATGGATGAAAAAAGAGAAAAATCAAAAGTTGGATTCTAAATATAAGGAATATCTTCTTCAAGGAGAAAAAGTGATTAAAGAGTATAATTTTAAGATTGGACTTTATGATATATTGATTACAGACAGAAGAGTGTTGATAAAAAGAAAATTTCCACGAACAGTTATGGCGTTTAAATATAAAGATGTGGAATTTGTTGAATATACTGCAAAGTTTAAATGGGTTAAACTTATTGTTTCTGCTTTTGGATTTGCGTTTACTTTCTTTTTTACAAAAGCAAGAGATAATATGTTCATTAAAATGTTCGGACTTAAGGAATTGATGTATTTATTTGCTATTGCATTTGCTGTTATGGGAATTGTTTATTTGGCTAAATTTTTACTCAGCGCAATAGGTAGATTGAGAATAATCATTAAAGCAAGTTCAGAACCTGTAGAAATTTATACAAGATACACTAAGTTAATTCCAGAATTTATTAAACTTGTTGAAGGTAAAAGACATAAGTGAATAAGATTTGAAAAAAATAGTTAATTAAAAAATAATTAAAGAGTATGTACAGAGTATGTAAAGATTAGGTGAAGAGTAGGTAAAGGGTAGGTAAAAAATAAGTAAAGACTAGGTAAAAGATAGGTAAACAATAAATGAATAATATGAATCATTTGAAAACAATAGCTATTTTTATGATTTGTTTAATTCTAACTTTACCATTTTATTCTGCTAATGTTTTTGCTGCTGCTAATGTTATGAGTGCTAAGACTTATGGTGGAAGCGGTGTTGAGAGATACAGAAAATCTATTGATAGCACCAGATTTGAAGCAGTTGTTGGTGGAGAACCAGTTGGAGCTGAATATGTTTATCTTGAGAGTTTTAGTGGGGGATTTAAACAACAATTTACTTCTTGTGTTGATGCTGACTTTGGATATAATTGTGTTAAAACTCTTGAAATTGATACTTTGACTGGTGGGCTTTATACTTATTATATTCGTTCGTATGACAACCCTAATGGGCAAGGCACTGCTGCGAGCACAATGATTACAGATATCATTGTTGATGATATTAAACCTATTGTTAATACTTTTACTTCTAATTTTAATAATGTTGGTTTGGATCAGGAAGTGAGGTTGAATTTTGATATTTCTGATGTTGCAGCTCAAGGATGCAGTGGTTTTGGAAGGGTTGAGTTATCTGTTGGGACTGAAAATAATGTTATAGATACTTTGCCTTTGAATGAGGTGGTTGGTTGTTCTTATTTCAGTAATCTTACTGTTGTGCCTGGACAACATATTGCAGAAGGAGCTACGAAGGTTATGTATTATTTGAAGGTTTATGACCGGTTTGATAATCCTTCTGATGCTAAATATTTACAGGTTAAGGTGGATTCAGAAGCACCTAGTATTGTTGAAAGTTCTTTTGAGATTGTTACTCAGATTGGTGATGAGCCTGTTTATTATGTTAAGAAGGGAGAAAGCACACCTGTTGTTATTAATTTTTTAGTTGATGGAGATGTTGATTCAGTGAATGCTGATTTGTTAGATATTAATTCAAATTATATTAGTTTGGTTTCTGGTTCTTGCCAGCAGATTGGGTATGAAAGGTATAGGTGTAACTGGAATGCTTTTATTAATGTCGGGGAAACTACAAATGCTCAGATAAAAAGTAGGGCTTATGATGACTCTGGTAATTTTGATGAGGCTGTTTTTCCATATACTGTTTTTGTGGATGATTCTCCTCCTGAATTGAGTAGTTTGACTACTGGACTTAGTCATGATGGGGTTATGTATGTAGGTAAAAAGACGACTTATAATGCTTTGATTACTGAAAGTGGAGTGGGATTAAATCTAAGTAAGGTTTATCTTGATTTGAGTGAGATTAATGGGCGTAGTAATGTAAAAGCTGATAATTGTACTGGTGCTGGAGCAACTTGGAATTGTTATTGGTATGATATTGAAACCACAAATGGAGAAGGGCATAAACAGCTTAAATTGATTGGTGAAGATGATAGTGGAAATGCTTTTGGAAAATTAGGGATAGTGGTTTATGCTGATACTACTTTTCCTGAAATTGTTAGTACAAATTATACAAGTAGTAGTGGTTATTGTCCAACAACTGCTGATATGATTACTTTTGAGGTGGGAGTTATTGAAGCGAGTCCTGGATTGGAACTTAGTGTTGATGTTTCTGATATAAGTACTGGAGCTGAAAATGTTGATGGAAGTTGTAGTTTGATTAGTGATGAAGAAGGAGAAGAAAGTGGAGATGAATGGGAATGTACTGCTGTTGTAGGGGAAATCATCTCTGGCCATTTTGATGGAGATGTTGGTTTTATTTTAACTGATGGTTCGAATAACACTATTGAAGATGTGATTGAGCTTGAGGTTTGTTTGCTTGATAATGTTACTGTTGAGCCTAACTTTTTTGATTTGTTAGAAGATCCTCCAGAAGCAGTTCCTTCTATTGTGAGCAGAAAAGGGTTGAGTAAGTATAATTATCCTGTGTTTGTGTTTCCAAGATTAGTTGCAAGTGGTCTTACAGATATATTGAATTTTGAAACTTCTTGTGTTGGTGCTGAGGTGATTGATGTGCTTGGAGAAAGGAGTACAAATCCTACTTTAAGCTTGAGATTAGATCAAGATGATAATACTTCAGATATTGAAGAGATTTCTATTAATTGCTCTTTTAGTATTAAGTTAAGGTCAGGTAACACTGTTTATCTTAATCCAGAAATTGAGGAATTTGAAGTTCCATTTACATTATATGACACTTCTTTTGGTGATGTAACAGATGCAATGGAGGATAAGATTTATGGCGTTAAGGAAAGATTGACTGAATTGAATAGTAGTATATCTACTTTGAATACAGTGAATAATATTTTTAGAGTTATAACTGTTATTACAACTACTTTAGTTAAGGTTGCTATTACTGCTGCTACACTTCTTCCAGTGATATATGGTGTGGCTTGGATACTTTATGGGGTTTGTGCAATTCCTGTGGTTCCTTGTGAACCTACTTCTGCTGCAAATGCAGTGTGGATGCCAGTTGGAAACGTATTACATTATATTTTCTTAGGGATTGAGAGATTTGTTTGGCCACTTGGTATAGCTAATATTGGAAGTTTGTGGCGTATATTATTTAAAACAATAGTGATGTTGCATTCATGTAAATTATGTGATCTTAATAATGTTGCTAGTGTGGTTTCAAATATTGGTTCTGGAACCCATACTGTTTCAAGTGATATTCCTTGGGGGTGGAGCACTGATAGAGATCCGAGAAATGATTTATTTGGTAACAAGTATGTTGGCACTATTTTTTATGATTGGGACCCTTATAGGAGTATACACACTGCAAGTTCTTGTTTATGCATTCCAGGTTATATTTATAATTTGAGAAAAGAGAAAGCTATTAATTGCAGACAGTTAAGGTGTTTAGAAGGGAGTGTTGAAAAAGGGTATCCTTCTGCAATGTGTGATGAAAAAAAAACCCAGGAACAATGCCTTTATGTAGATGGTGCTGCCTGGACTGTTTATGGATTGTCAGAGGGTATATGGGAATGGATTGGTTTGTTTTTAACCCAATTAATGGGGCAACTGTTGCAAAGTCTTGCACTTCTTGCTGCAGGCATTGCTTGGAGTTTTACTTGTAAGCCTCTTCTTTATCCAGAAAATACTGCTCCAAGTGTTGTTCCAATTCCAAATATAATAGATAATTCACTTATTATTGGGTGTGAACTAAGCGGTGCAGCTATAATGTTGGTAGAAATAGATGGTTTTGGAGATTATTGGGATTGGGATGCTTATAATACAATAGTATATGGATATAATAATCCCTGTGAAGGATTAGATTATGAAATTGATGATGATGGAAGTGATGATTCAGGAAGTTCTGAAGCTGAGGAAGCATTAGAGTTAGATATATAAAGATTAATTAATTCAATTAAAATAATAAAAATGAAAATTAAAAAAATTATTTTTGGAGGATGTATGATTTTATTAATTTTTTTACTTGCAGGAACAATATTTGCTTGGCAATTAATTCCTCATTCAGGAACTCCAAAGACAAATTGGTATGATGTGGAGGATTGGGAAGTCGATGTTTGTTCTCGTGGAGTAGATGTTCCCGAAATTCAGTCTAGTCCAGACTCTGGAGATAGTAGTTATGTTTATGATTTTACTTTTACATTAAATGCGCAAGAAACAGAGCTGTATAATGTTAGTTTATATGAGGTGTCTTATTATATAGAGCCAATGGATGGGAATATTACTTTCCAAGTATTTTTATTGGGTCCTGGGATATCTACAAATGTAACTGGAGAAATGATTTCAAAGCCTAATGGTGGGAAAGCAGGTTATGAGTTTATAGAATATGAAAAAGGAGTTTATACAGAAGCACAGATTGATTATTGGGGACATGCAAGCGGAAGCTATACTGTTCCGGTGGTGAAAAATGAAGAATAATAAACACGAAAAACATTCAAAATTCAAGAAAACGGATTTTTTTAAGAGTTGGAAAAGCTGTAAGAAGATTCATTGGGTGTTAATATTAGATATATTAACAATACTTATCATGATTGTGCCTTTACTTATTTCTAGTGCATATATTGGTCATTATGTTAATTCTAATTCTGCGATGAAAAATTTAGTAAGTCAGCTTGAACAATTTAAAGATATAAATGTTGCATCTCCAGAAAATTCCGAAATTATAAAATCCTTTATTTTTTCAAATAAAGAGGTAATTATTAAATTAGTTGTTATGCTTCTGTCATTTTTTGTAGTTTGTTTACTGTTTGCGAACCTTATATTTTCAATTATGAAGGGGGTTTCATGGAGTTTTGTTAAATATGGGGAATTGAAAAAGAAATTTGTTTTTAGTTTTTTTAAGAAGTCATTTCTTTGGTTGTTTATTTGGTTTTTCGTTATTTTTTTAATTGCTACAGCTTTGGGTGGAATCAGTGGGATTATTATTTTACAAATATTAATGCTGTTTTATTTTTATCTTACTTTTTTTGTGTTTTATCCTTTGCTTGTGCTGGATTATAAAATCAGTTTTAAGAAATTGTTTAAGAAAACATTTAGTTTTGCAATGAAATTTAGGAATTTTATAGCTCCATTTTTATTATCTTTTGTTGCCATAATATTGTCTGCTATAGTTTTAGGGTTGTTTTTTGGGATAAATCCTATTTTAGGGTATGTTGCATTTTTATTGTTGTTATTTTTTTATCTGGCTTTCCAGAAATATTATTTGTTAAGGATTATTGGAAAAGTTGAAAAGAAATATAATTGAAAAAATGTTGAGTAGTAAAAGAGGTCAAATAACTGTATTTATTTTATTAGGATTAGTTATCTTGGGATTAGTTGTAGGATTTCTTGTGTTGAAATCTAAGGTTACTGAAACTGAATTGAGTACTGGCGAAGTAATAGAAAAAACACCTGCAGACCTTAGGCCAGTGCATAATTTTGTTCACGAATGTATGGAAAAAGTGTTAATAGACGGGCTTAAGAAAGCAGGAGAGCATGGAGGGTATGTTGAGCCATTGAATGAAGAGCTATCTGATAAAAGTTTTGAAGTGGATCATTTTAATCCAACAGATTCTGATGGTGTTTCTTTATCT
>JADHVD010000005.1 GCA_016784165.1 Candidatus Woesearchaeota archaeon | reverse complement strand
ATCAGAAATATCTAAACCTAATTTTTCAGTAACTCTTGCAAAAATTGTATCAATAAGGTCAAAGTTCAAATTTTCTACCTCATCAGGATCATAATTCTTTGAAGAAAAATTCTTTCTTGATCTTTGGGAAAAAACAACCTCTTTGATAAGATTAAATCATTTTTAAAATGGCACTTTAGTTAGGCAAAAATAAAAATGTCGCTTAACTTGCATTAAACATCGATTTAATGCAAGTTAAGTTGAAAATCTTGCGGAAATGCGTAGTAAAAGTTTATTAATTAAGGGTTTATTGATTTTGATATGGTGAAGGGAGGGTACTGTGTGGATAACTGGAAAAAGTTATTGATTGATGAGTGTAGGGTTCGTGGGTACTCTCGGAAGACTGTTTCTTCTTATACTTATTTTGTGGGTGAGTTCTTGAGGTCTGGGTTAGGGTTTAAACAGTTCATACTTAGGCTTGCTGATAAAGGTTTGAGTGCTTCTACTGTTCGTACTGCAGGTTTTGCAATAAAGTTTTATTTTAAAATAATTGGGTTGAAAGATATCTCTAAGATTCCAAATTTTAAAAGAGATAAAAAATTGCCAGTTGTGCTTTCAAAAAAAGAGATAAAAAATATGATCATTTCAACAACTAATTTTACACATCGTTTAATTATAAAATTACTTTACTCTGCAGGTCTAAGATTATCAGAACTGATAAACATTAAATGGAAAGATATTGATTTTGAGAGGAACTTAATCCACATCAAATCTGCAAAAGGAAGAAAAGACAGAGTAACTATACTTTCACCTAAAGTGAAAAAAGATCTGAAAGTTTTGACTTTAAGTCAAGAGGGAATTGTATTTATTTCTAATCGAAACAAAAAATACACATCAACTTCTATCCAAAAAGTAATTGCCAATGCATCTAAAAAAGCAGGGATCAAGAAAAAAGTAACGCCCCACACATTAAGACATTCTTTTGCAACACATTTACTCGAAAATGGAACGGATATAAGATACATAAGCAACCTATTAGGTCATGTAAGTACAGACACAACTATGATTTACACACATGTTTCAAATAAGAACCTTAAAAGAATTAAAAGTCCTTTGGATTTCTAAAGAAAAATAGTAACATTTATAAAATACTTAACTATCGTGAAGTTTTATGATTCAACCGCAAGAGATTGAGGTGTGGTATTTATTGCCTGCAATAAGAAGAAAGTTTGCTCGATGTATGATTAAAAAGCATGGATTGAGCCAGAGGAAAACTGCTTCTTTGATGGGGATAACTGAATCAGCAGTTTCGCAATATGTAAACAGTAAGAGGGCTAAAGATGTTCAACTTGGCTGTGAATTATCAAAAGCAGTTGAACTTTCTGTCAAAAAGGCTGTTGATGAGAAATCTCATTTTGTTACAGAGATACAAGGATTGTTGAAATTAGCATATAAAGAGGATGTTTTGTGTAGGATTCATAAGGAATATGATGAAGTTCCTGAGAATTGTGCATTATGTGGATTAAAATAAAACAATAAAAGGAGATAAAAGATGAAAGTATATGTTGATAATGGTGCTTCAACAAAAGTTGATGGAAAAGTGTTGAAAGCAATGGAACCTTATTTTACTGAGAAGTATGGGAACGCTTCTTCTTTGCATGATTTTGGAAGAGACGCTTTAGAAGGATTAGAAAAAGCAAGAACAATTATTGCTAAAAAAATTAATGCTAGTGCTGGAGAGATAATTTTTACTTCTGGTGGGACAGAATCCGATAATATGGCAGTAATTGGTGCTGCTTATGCTAATAAGAATAAAAATCATATAATCACTTCAGCTATTGAACACCCTGCTATACTTAATACTTGTCAGGAATTAGAGAAAAGGGGTTTTGATGTAACTTATCTTTCTGTTGATGAAGGTGGATTTGTAGATCCTAAAGATGTTGAAAGTGCGATTACTGATAAAACTGCTTTGGTTACAATAATGCATGCCAATAATGAAACTGGTGTAATAGAGCCTATTGAAGAAATTGGAAAAATATGTAGAGAAAAAGGAGTTTTATTCCATACCGATACAGTTCAAAGTTTTACTAAAGTAGATATTAATGTTAAAAAAATGAATATTGATATGGCTTCTTTTTCATCTCATAAAATTCATGGGCCAAAGGGGGTTGGTGCATTGTATGTTCGGACAGGTGTTAAGATTAAGAAATTAATGTATGGTGGAAAGCACGAGTTTAATTTACGTCCTGGAACTGAAAATGTTGCTGGGGCTATTGGTTTTGCTGAAGCAGTTAAACAGATGAAAGATTCTAATGTTAAACATGTTACTGAATTGAGAGATAAATTGATTGAAGGGGTTTTTGATAGTATAGAAAGAGTGAAATTAAATGGTCCGAGAGAGAATAGGTTGTGTAATAATGTTAATTTTTCTTACTTAGGTTTGGAAGGTGAAACTATAAGCACTTATTTGAGTATGAAAGGAGTTGCAACCTCAACTGGTTCTGCATGTGCTTCTGCTTCACTTGAACCAAGCCATGTTTTGATTGCAATGGGGATGAAACATGAAGATGCACACGGATCTATAAGAATGACTTTAAGTAAATTTACAACAGAAGAAGAGATTGAATACATTCTCAAGGTTTTGCCAGACATAATCAAAAAATCAAGGAGGATAAGTCCACTTTAAAATGTATTCAAAAAAAGTAATGTTAGTTTGAGAAAAGGAAAATCATTATTAAAAAAAGCAGAACAGATTGCAAAACAAAACAACAAAAACAAAAACAGCTAAAATAATAAAAGATATGGCTTTGGGAGAATTGGTGAGAAATTGAAAATGGAAAATAAACTTGTAGACAGAGTGAAACAAGCATGCCACCCTAATCGAATTACTGCTAGTTCAGTTGTGTTGAGTGCTGTAGGGATTGGGTTGATGCAGAGCAAGTATACTGATTTAGTGGGAATTGGAATGATTGGAGGAGGTTATCTTCTCGATGCTGTTGATGGTTATGTTGCTAGAAGGTGGGAGATGCAAACGATTGAAGGTGCTAAATTAGATCCTCTAGTTGACAAGGTTAAGAATGGTATAATTGGGGGTTATGTGGCTGTTAATGAAATAGTAATTGGAAATTATTTTCTGCCGATAACCATGGGGGCGAATTTTATTGTAGATTATATTTCGCAAAAATCTCGTGGTGGTATAACTAAGCAATTTGAGGAAGGCTATAATGCAGTTGTTTATCCAGAAAATTGTAAAACTGATAAAGAAAGAAAATCCGCAATTAGGGCTAATAGGTTTGGAAAGATTAAAACAGGAATTCAGACAGCGACGGCATTATCGTATTTAGGATTGGAAATTTATAGAAATCATGCAGGTCCTTTGCCAGACGTTTTCGAGTACAATGCCGGAACAGTTTTGGGGACTGCATTGATTGGAAGTGCAGCATTAGGGGCTATTGGAGTCGTGAAAAGAATTCGGAATCAGAAAAAATTGAAATGAAAAAATTCATTGAGTTAGATTTTTATGGGAGAAACCCAGTTTTGTTAGTTAAGTCTCTTGTGAAAAATAAAAAAATTTGGAATAAAAGCAGTTGAAATAGAATTAAAAAATAAAGGAGGGTAAGTTTATTTTAAAATGTATTCAAAAAAAGTAATGGAGCACTTCAATAATCCGCGAAATGTAGGTGAGATGAAGGATGCTGATGGAATTGGAAAAGTAGGGAATCCCAGATGTGGAGATGTGATGTGGCTTTACATTAAAGTTGAGAAAAAAGAAGGGAAAGAATTGATTAAAGATGTTAAGTTTAAAACATTTGGATGTGTTGCTGCGATAGCTACTAGTTCTGCTGTTACAGAATTAGTAAAGGGAAAAGAAGTGAATGTTATTGAAAAACTAACAAAAGATAATGTGGTAGATATTCTTGAAGGACTTCCACCAATAAAAGTGCATTGTTCTATTTTAGCAATAGAAGCATTGCATGCAGCGATTAAAGACTATAAAGAGAAATCTAAAACGTAAATTTTATATACCCTTTAATGGGTTGATGAAACATGACAAAAACAAAAACAGCTAAAATAACAAAAGATATGACTTTGGGAGAAGTAATTACTAAACATCCTGAAAGTGCAGAGATTATGGCTGAATATGGTTTGCATTGTATAGGGTGCCATGTTGCTGCTTGGGAAAGCGTAGAAGAAGGGGCAAAAGCTCACGGATTAAATGATGAGAAAGTTAAAGAGATGTTAGATAAGATGAATAAAGCTGTTGAAGGAAAGAAATGAGGTAATCAATATGGCTAAATATAAAATAGTTCATGATATTGAAGAATGTATAGGGTGCGGTGCTTGCGCTGCTGTCTGTGATAATTGGGTTATGGAAGGCGATAAAGCAAAAGAGATAGAAACAGAATTTGATGAAATTGGTTGTAATCAAGATGCTGTAGACAGCTGTCCTGTTGATTGTATTAAAATAGTTGAAGAAAAATAAAAGGAAAATAAAAAATTTATTTTCCTGTTAAAACTTTATTTCCACCAGGAATCATTAAAATTACTCCTAAGATTATTATTCCCCAAACCCAATTAATTAGGTAAGTTGCTAATAACACTCCAATTCCTAAAGAAATAATTGCTTTTCCATTTACTAACATAATCAAAAGTGGTGTTGGCAATTTTCTAAATCTTTTTATTAATTTTTTCATACACATTTTATTCCTCCTTTAAATTTTCCTTTTCTTTTTTATTTCTTTCCTTAATATCTTTTACTGCTTTTTTGAAAGCTTCAATTTGTTTTTCACTGAGTTTTCCATAACGAAGATAGTTGATTTTTATAGATCTGAGAAATAGATTTTGTTTGTATAATTCTTCTGGAATTTTAAAGAACTTTTTCATTTTAGGATCTTTTATCTCACCTTCAAGTTCCTTTTTTTGACAGTCATAACATACTGGAAATTTTTGTTTCCAACTGATTAATACGTAATTCTTTCTACATCTTATGCATTTTTGTTTGAATTTTGCCATTATAGTATTTTGAAGGTTTTTATTATTTATATAATCTGTGATTTTGAATGTAAAAAGAAATTAGCTAATATCTTTTACCTGTCTTATAGTTAAATCCAAGAATCTTTTATCTTTTTCAATATAACCTTAAAAAGAAAGTTTTATAAAACTCGTTTGAGTGTTGTGATGTTATGGTAAAGATAATTGACCCTTATGGGAGTGAATTGGTAGAGGATTATTCCAAAGTAATCAAAGATTTTGGATTAGAAGAGTTTAAGTTAGAACTATTTCCAGAGCCAAATAAGTTGATGAGGAGAAAGGTTGTTTTTGCTGGAAGGGATTTACAAATTATATCTAAATGTATTAAAGAGAAAAAACCTTTTTACGCTTTAAGTGGAATAATGCCTACTAATAATCAAATTCATTTAGGGAATAAAATGGTTGTTGAGAATTTGAAGTATTTTCAAGAACATGGTGCGATAACAATTATTTTGGTTGCTGATTTAGAAGCACAAGCTGCTCGAGGGGTTTCACTTGAAGAAGGGAGAAAAAGAGCTATGAATTTTCATATTCCTGCTTATATTGCGTTAGGATTAGATCCTAAGAAAACTATATTCTATTTTCAGTCAGAAAATAAAGATGTGATCCATTTTGCTTATCAAGCTGCACAAAAAATAACTTTGAATGAATTTAATGCAGTTTATGGTAGTGCAGACCCTGGAAGAATAATGGGTGCTGTAACTCAGATTGGCGATGTGCTTTATCCCCAATTTAAAGAAAGAATGCCTGGAATAATTCCTGTTGGAGTTGATCAAGAGCCACATATAAGATTGTCAAGGGATGTTGTTAATAGGATGAAAAAAGAAAAGTACTTTTTGCCTAGTTCCCTTTATCATAAATATACTCCTTCTCTTAGGGGAAAAATTAAAATGTCTAAATCTCATCCAGAGTCTTGTATTACAATACCTGAAGATATTAATTCTGTAAAGAAAAAAATAATGAGGGCAGTAACAGGAGGAAGAGATACTTTAGAGGAACATCGTAAATTAGGTGCTGAAGTTGAGAAATGTATGGTATTTGAGTTATTGAAACAACACTTAGTTGAAGATGATAAAGAGCTGGATAAAATTTACAAAGATTATAAATCTGGAAAAATGACCTCTGGAGAAATTAAACAGATTGCTGTAGATAAGATGACTGAATTCATGAAAGATTTTGAGAAAAAACTAGAGAAAGCAAGAAAACAAGTTCATAAATTGAATTTTGTGAAATTTAATTAGAGTTCTAAAAATGCTGGTGAAATATTAAAATGAAAACAAAAGTAGTGCGAATGGATAAAGAATTAGAGATGGTGAAGTATGCTCATAAAGGCGATGCTGCATTTGATTTGAGGGCTTCAATAGATATGGAAATTGAAGCAGGAGAAAAAGTGCTTGTGCCTACAGGACTTAAATTTGCAATTCCGGAAGGACATGTTGGGTTGATATGGGATAGAAGTGGGTTGGCTGTTAAACATTCTCTTCATTGTTTGGCCGGCGTTATTGATTCTGGTTATAGGGGGGAAGTTAAGGTTGTTATGATAAATCTTGGAAATGAGAATTTTTCTGTTAAAAAAGGAATGAGAATAGCTCAAATGTTGATACAAAAAGTAGAGACTGCCGAATTTGAAGAAGTTGATGAACACGAAGACACCTCAAGAGCTCACGGCGGTTTTGGAAGCACTGGATTACATTGATTTGATTATATTATTTATTATGTATTTTATAAAAAAGTTTAAATACCTATCAAACAATTGAATAAATTAGAGGTGATGTTAATGGTTAAATATGTTCCTTTAAAGGGAAGTTTTATGATTGCAAGCGTTGTAGGTCTTCTTGTTTCTGCGATTTATATTGCTGATTTTTCTGTTACTTGGGGATTTGCGCTTTCAGTGGTATTTGTAATTATGTTTATAGCTTCCATAATTTCAATGACTAAAGCTCCAGTGAAATGATTAAATGGCAAAAAATAAATTAAAGAGGGAGCTGGGTTTATTCGAAACCACATTATTTGGAGTTGGAATAATAGTCGGAGCAGGAATTTATGCATTATTAGGTATTGCTACTGGCTATGGTGGTGGAGCTGTTTGGCTTTCATTTCTTATTGCAGCGATAGTTGCTATGTTTACTGGTTTAAGTTATGCTGAACTTTCTTCTATGTTTTCAAAGGATTCTGGAGAATATATTTATGCCGAGAAGGCGTTTGGGAGAAGAATTGCTTTTATGGTGGGTTGGTTAATAATTATAACTGGTATTATAACTGCTACTGCGGTTGGGATGGGTTTTGCGAATTATTTATATTCTTTAACAGGATTTCCTGTTTTGTTTTCTGCGTTGGGAATCATATTTTTGATGTCTTTAGTAAATTTGTGGGGGATTAAAGAGACATCAGGGTTAAATATTTTTTTCACTTTAGCAGAAGTTCTTGGATTGGTATTAATTGTAGTTTTGGGGTTGAAATATTTTGGAAAAGTAGACTATCTTGTTATGCCTCATGGGATGAAGGGAGTTTTTAACGGGGCTGCATTGATATTTTTTGCATTTTTGGGTTTTGAAAGTATTGTTAAATTATCTGAAGAGACTAAAAACCCCCATAAGACAATACCTCGTGCTTTAATTTTATCAATGATTATTACTACAATCTTGTATGTGTTGGTTGCTATTTCTGCTGTAAGTATGGTTGGTTGGGAAGCTCTTGCTAATTCAAGTGCTCCATTGGCAGATGTTGCTGCTGTAGCTTTAGGTAATAATGGTTTTATTATCTTAGGTATTATTGCATTGTTTTCTACAACCAATACTATTTTGATATCTTTAGTGGCTACATCTAGAATGATTTATGGGATAGCTGAAAGAAAAGATCTACCAAAAGTTTTTGCTCATGTAAGTGGTTATACTAAAACACCTGTTATTGCTGTTTTTTCTGTTATGATTCTTGCTATGATTATGGTTTTTGTAGGCGATATAGAACTTGTTGCTAATTTAACTAACACTGCTGTTTTTTTGACTTTTATTTTAATTAATTTATCTTTAATAGTTTTGAGATATAAAATGCCTAATATGAAAAGGAGGTTTAAGGTTCCACTTAATATTGGAAAATTTCCAATACTTCCTGTATTTGGAGTTGTAAGTAGTTTATTTCTGTTGGGTAATATAAACTTCAAGATTATCTTTGCTTTAGTTGTTTTAGTAGCTGTTGGGTTTGTAGCACATGATTTGGTTATGAAGAAATCTAAAAAATAAACTTAATTTTTCTCTTTTTTGGAAGTTTGTTGTAGAGTGTTATTGTTATGATTGAAGTTAGTCCAGCTATAGCTCCAATGATTATGTAAGGTGTTTTAGTTGTCATTAGTAAGGCCATTATTGGGAGTGCTATTACTTCATATATTGCTGCGAAAATGGCTGTGTTTTCTGCGTTGATATTTTTTATGGTTTGTTTTTTTGTGGTGTAAATATGTGCTTTGAGTTTGTCTTGTTTGTTGTAGAGTGTTAAGATTATGTAAATAGATAATGGGGTTGTGATTGTTCCCACAATTGCGTTTCCTAAAATTAAGTTAGTGTGTTTTATTGGTGAGAGTAATGATTCAATCACAAAAAGTATTGCCAGAAATAATGCATTGAATATTGAAGGGGCTAAAGGATTTATTTTTTTGAATTTTAATTTTGTTTTTTGGTTTGTTTTTGATTTTATTTTTATTCTATTTATTATTTTTAGTATTAGATTGAGCAGAGTTATTGCAATAAACGCTGTAAAGAATCCGGTGAGTAAACCCCCAAAGAATTTTGGAATTAGTGCTGTTGTTGTTTGGGTGTTTATGTTAAAAACATCTATGAAGAATAAAGCAACTGCTTCGAATAATACAAATATCAAAACTAAAGTGTAGCTGAGTTTTTTTAATGTAAAATGCATAATTTATTTATTTTGTTTTAATTATATAAAATGTTTTTGGTGCAATTGTTTATTTCTTTTTCACTTTTCCTAATTTTTTGTAAGCGAGATAGATAACAAGCACTAGTTCTAGAAATATAATAATGGGTCTTATGTATCTTCCCATGTCCCCAAAGTATCTTACAGTTCCAGTGAAAACAGTTATTAGTCCACCTAAAAGGAAACCAGAGCCAACCCATTCATGGATTGGATTTTTTTTTACTGGAAGATTTAGCCCAACTATTAAGGCAATTAAACCAAGTACTGCTGAAACTAGGAAAACAATGAGGTTGTATTTTTCTTGTGCATTGTCTAATGCCTTGTGGCAAGTTTCACAATAAGCTGTTATTGGACAGTCTTTATTGTCATATTTATAGTCAATTTCTCCTTGTTGTTCTTGGCAAGAGGATTCTAGTTCCTCTGGAATAATTAATTCAGGACAAGAGAATTTTTCTGTTTCTGCTTGAGCAGGGATATGTGGATGCTTTCTTTCTTCTATACAATAATCTTCATTTTCTGGTGAAGGATAGATTGCTTCAATACTAACATTAACAAAAACAGTAAATAGAATTGCAATAACGAAGATAACTAATATTCTTCTAGCGTTTGTCATAAGATGATTTTTGATTTTATAAATCTTTCTTAAAAATTCATAAATAGATTATTGTTTATTAATATTAAAAAAATAAAGACTGTGGAATTTCGTAAAAAAACGAAACTCTACATCTATAGTAAAACCTTTAAGAATTTAAAAAATTCTTAAAGGTTTCAATAAATAAAAAAGAAAAATAAGAAGACTTAATGTCTTCAAAGTTTATAAAACAAATAAATAGTGCTTATCCAAGCACTGCTTCAATAACTGCTCTGAATTCTGCTTCTTCAGCTACTAAATCTCCTCGAGATTCATATCCATTACCAATCCTTGAATATTTACAGCCAATTACAAATACAGGTACATATCCTTGAGGATTATATTTTTGGAATGTTTGTACTTGTGAATTTGGAACACTTGATTCTCTTTCTGTGGTTAATGTGTTATCTCCAATATCAAGTTCCCAATGATATGCAGCTATTTTTCCGGCAGATGCGTATTCAGCTACAACTTCATCAAATGTGTCTTTTATCCATACACAATGAGGGCAAGTGGTTGTTGAAAACAATTGCACTATTGGTTTTCCATTTTCTGTACACAATTCATCTCCTGTTGGATTAAATGTTGTTATATCAACAAGTTCTGTAGTTGTTTCTTCTTCAGTTGTTGTTGTTGTTGTTGTTGTTGTTGTTTCTTCAGTGGTTGTGCTTGGTTCAATTATTTGCGTAGTTGGTTCTAATGATAAATCTGTTTCACTTTCAACTATTTGGATATCTGCATTAGCACGTAGTTGTTCCATATATAATTGAGCTGCTGTTCTTTGTTTTTGGATCAATAAAGCTTGGGTTAAATCTGCTTTAATGTCTTCTAAAGTCTGATTTTGTGCCTCAAATAAATCTTTATTTTCATTATATGCGGCTTCAACTTCAGCGTCTGTTATTTTAATATCTTTTAAGATAGTCATGTTAAGCAATTTAAAGCTTACAAGCTGTTTTTTGAAGTATTCTTTTATATTGTCTAAAGTTAATCCCAATTCTGCAATAGTAGCCTCAAATGCTTCTATTGTACCACCTGATTGAGCGATTGAACTTTGAACAAAAGAATCAACTTCCTCCTCAGTTACTTCAATGTTGTTTTTAGTTGCTTCTTGCAGTATTAATATTTCTGGTATTAATGTGCTGTTTAAGAAAAGTTCTTTAGTTATCTGTTCTTTGTATTCTTCAGGTAATCCACCAATTAAGAAAAAGAATTCATATTCTTTGTCTAGGTCGCTAGCAGTAATTTCTTCACCATTTACAATTGTAACAGTTCCTGTTACCTTAGGTGTAATTGGAAAACTTCTGTTCACAAAAATTATTGCTAAAACTATTAAAATTATACCAATTATTGAAAATGTAATTGGCCAAAAAGAAGTTTTGTTTTTTCTTACTTTGTGAACTTTTTTAGCAGTTGTTTTTATTGCTTTTTTCTTTTTATGTGTTACTTTTTTCTTTGTTACACTTTTTTTAGCAACTATTTTTGGTTTTCTTTCATTTTTTACAACTGGTTTATTTTTTTCTTCTGTGATTTCTTTTTTGATTTCTGTTTTTTCTTCTTTTATTATTGGTTTAATTTCAAGTTCTTCTTCAGTTTCTCGTATTTCTATTTCTGGTTCTTCTTCTTCATATTTGTCTTCTATTGAATTATCTTGAGATATTTCTTCTTCTTCTTCTGGACTTTGTTCAACAGAATCCTGGATATCTTGTTCTTCTTCTTTAATATCTGCACCACTTTTGATACTTCCCATCTTATTTATTTCTTCAGAAATTTTTTCTTCTTCTGGAGTAGATTCTTTTTCTACATAAACCTCTTCTTCAAAATCTTCCCCATTTTTCATCATTTCTTCATAATCATTTAATTTATTTTCATTCATATTGATCACCTTGTTTAAATAGCTACCTCTCTTTAATGTTAATAATTATAATCCCCTTAAGAGTAGAAAAACTAGTAGTAAATAAAGATTTCGGTTTTTGTATTAATTACTCAGTAGTTTTAATAAACATTTATATGCTTTTACTTGTTTTACTTGGATTATGCAAGAGATTATAATAGGTAGACTAGCGAGAGATAGGGAAAAATATGGTAAAAAAGGGACTATTTTGATTGGTAAACATTTTGTTAAGATGGGCCAAACCACTTCTATGTCTGGGGAAATGTATTTAGATGTTGCTGGAGCACATGTTGTTTTTATTTGTGGTAAGCGTGGTGGAGGAAAGTCTTATACCATGGGTGTAATAGCTGAAGGGTTTGAAATGCTTGAGCCAGAGATAAAGAATAATTTGAGCATTATTTTGTTAGATACAATGGGTATTTATTGGACTATGAAATACCCTAATAGGCATGAAGCTGATTTATTAGAACCTTGGGGACTTGAGCCAAAGTCAATGCCAGTGGTAATTTATACACCTTATAAACATTATGAAGAATATAAAAAGAAAGGGATTCCTACTGATTTTCCATTTTCATTAGAGGCTTCTATGATTGATCAGGATGATTGGTGTCTTGCATTTAAACAAGAAAAATATAGTACTATTGGAGTGCTTATTGCGAGAATTGTATTAGGGTTAAAGGAGAAAAAAGGCAAATATAGTATTGATGATATTATTGCTGAAATTGATAAAGATACAAAAGCAGATAGTAAAACTAAACAAGCTGTTGAGAGTATGTTTTTGATGGCTAAAGGTTGGGGTGTTTTTACAGATAAAGGAACTAATTTTCAGGATCTTGCTAAAGGGGGACAGACAACTATTTTAGATGTTAGTTGTTATGCTACTATGCCTGGTGGATGGGATGTTAAAGCACTGATTGTGGGAATTGTTTCTCAGCATTTATTTATTGAAAGGATGAATTTTAGGAAAAAGGAAGAGATGAACGATTTAAAGAGTTCTATGGAATATTTTACTGAAAAGGCAGTTAAAAAACAAGAGATGCCTTTGGTGTGGTTAGTTATTGATGAAGCGCACGAGTTTTTACCTAGAACAGGAACTGTTGCATCTACTGATGCTTTGGTTACTATAATGAGGGAAGGTAGGCAACCAGGAATATCTTTGATATTAGCTACACAACAGCCAGGAAAAATCCATACTGATGTGATGACTCAGAGCGATATTGTGTTAAGTCATAGAATCACGGCTAAAATTGATGTTGATGCTTTGGGAATGTTGATGCAGAGTTATATGAGAACTGGTTTGACTGGTGAATTAGATAATTTACCTCGTGTTAAGGGTGCAGGAGTTATTTTTGATGATAGTAATGAGAAAATGTATCCTATGAGGGTTCGTCCGAGAATTACATGGCACGGAGGGGCTTCCCCTACTGCTATTCCTAAGGATGATAAAGAAGAGAAGTTGTAGAAGTATATTTATTGTAGATTTTTCAGTTTTTTCTAGGAAACATATATAAATTTGAGTTCATTCTAGGGTTTATATGGGATTTAGTAAAAGTTTTCCAAGGACAATTGAAGGAAGTAACTATCCTGTTTGGGAAGAAGTTAAATTAACTGAAAAAGAAGAGAAAGAACAAGAAGGTTATTGTAGGGTTGAAAATATTTCTCTGATGAAAGAATGTGTGGATGACGCTAAAGGGATTATGAAGGAAAAAGGGTTAAAGAATTTTCAAACTGATTTGATTAATATGGCTATTTCTTTGTTTGAGAAAAGAGCAAGTCATAGTGTGTATTGGAAAGAGAACAAAGCAAAAGAAAAGTTTGATGAATTGTTTTGATTGTGAAAAGTAGATAGTTAAGGAATTCTTCTTAGTTGTTTAACTAAATAGTTTTCTTCATCTTGAATAACTTCTTTTTTTGTTTCTGGTATGGGTTTTTGTTTTTTTTCTTTTTCAAAAGCGCCGATGTGCGCAGTGTGTTCTTTTAGTTTTAGCTCTATTGTTGACATTTCTTCTTCATCTAATTGTTTTGGTTTCCATTCTAAGTTGATGTTATCGTTTTCATTTCTAGGTATAATGTTTATACTGAAATGAGACTGTTTTTGTCCTGCTGTTACCCCATTATTGATAAGAATATTAGTTCCTTGAATATTTAATGAGTCAAATAAAGCGCTTGAAAGTTTGTTTGCTATTACAATAAGGTGGTTTGCTATGAAATCAGGCACTTGTTCTAAAATAGGGAAGTGTTCTTTTGGTAATAATGTTATTTGACCCAATACAGCTGGTTTTTCTTCTATGAAGGCGATTACTTTTTCATCTTCGTAAATTTTTAATTTACTTCCTTTTTTTATTTTATCACATATTTTACAGGCCATTTTAGGTAAATAGTTTAGCTATATCGTCTAGATTTGCTCTTTTGGTTTTTTTTGTTTTTTTAGGGCTCTTTTTTTTGATTTCTTTCTTTTTCTCTAAACTTTTTTTTGACTTCTTTTTTGGTTTAGGTGATTGTATTTTTTCTGAGATTTTATCTAAGTTAGTCTCTTTTTTTTGTTCTTCTTTAGTGGATGGTTGAATTGTTTCTTGTTTTGCTTGTGGTTCTTCTTCTTTTTCTGGTTTTAGCCCAAATATTTCATTAATTTTCTTTGTTAGAATTTGTTTTAGTTGGATTCGATCAGTTTCATTTGTGCTATTTTCTGAGAGAGTGAAATTTAAGTTGTCTTTTTCCATTCTTGGTATAATGTGAATCATAAAGTGCTGAGCTTTTTGTCCTGCGACGATGCCGTTTGCGATAAATATATTTGTTCCTGAAGCTTTAAATGCTTTAAGACAAGCAGAAGAAAGTGCTTTTGTGAGCATAGACATGTGTCCTAAAATGTCGTCTGGAATTTGAGGCATTATTGCGTAATGTTCTTTAGGTAAAAGAAGTATATGTCCTGGATTAGCTGGATTAATATCTAAAATAGCCAAACATTTTTCATCTTCATAGATTTTTTTAGATTGAACTTTTCCGCTGATAATGTGGCAGAAGATGCACTGCTCTTTTTGGAATTTTCTTAATTCCTCTGGAGACATATTTTTCAGTTTTTCTTGCATTTCTTCTTGTTCATCCATCTTAGTTTGAAATAGATTAGATTATAAAAAAGTTGTTATTGAAAGCAATAAGATTTATTTTGTTGTTTCATAACGTGCTTTTACTTCTTCTGCTGTAAATGCTTTGTTGTAGATTAATATTGAGTCTATGGTTCCTTGGAAATTTGATGCAATACCTAAATCAGATGAATCATCGTTTATTGTGACTATATTTGTGCCGTTATCATATTCTCCATTTACAAATAATTCAACATGGCCATTGTTGTATGTTATTGTTAAGTGGTGCCATTTATCTTGTGTTAAGAGAACATCTTCATACCAAGATTCCCCATTATATTGAAATCCAATTTGATTAATATTTAATTGAATGTAATATGGATCTCCTTTGGATATTATGGGTCCAGTACCTCCTCCAAGAAACCAGATTTCCCAAGTGTATTGGCTAGTATTATCAAAATAAATACTTTGATCATGGGGAACTTTGATTAGACTTAAACTAAAGTTTAATGCATTACCAAATTTATTATTAGATGTCCAAGTTGGACAGTTTCCACCCATCATTCCACAACTTCCAGTGTTTTCGTTTCCGCTTAAATCTATTGTTTGATTACCTTCGCCTTTGCCGAAATACCAGTAAGCTGATAGATTGTCTGCATTGCTTCCTAAAACATTGCTTGCTGTAAATTTATCTACAGAAGAACTTATATCTCCAATTATAGTGTGGTTTAGTAAGTCTTTTGTTTGGTAAGTTATATGAACCTCTGCTTTTGCTTTTTGATTAACCTTTTTTGGAGGATGTTTTATACTGAATCTTGTTTCTTTTCCGTTTTTTACTTCTCTTTCTCCTTGGTAGAGTCCAGTTAATTTTGTTCCTGTGATATTGATTTTAGTGATTGTGATGTCTTTTCCGAAACTGTTCTGTAATACAAGTGTGGTGAAATATTCATCAACCACAAAACCATTACATGCTAATCCAGGTACAAAAGTACATGTTTTGGGTAAGAATTTTCCTGGGTTAACCACTCCGAAATAACCTAATGCAGTTATTGTTATGATCACAACCAATATTGCCCATCCATAAGTCATAAGAAATTCCATGGCTGCTTGGGCTCTTTTGTTCATTTGTTTCATTAGTTTACCTCTTTTTTCTTTTTTGCATTCAATTGTTCTCCAATTGGTTTGAGCAATTCCAATTCTTGATTTCTTTTAATACTTTTGTTGGGTGTTGGATATAGCCTAACAGTTCTACTGGTACCAGGATATCAATTACAGGCACTTTGGGATGCACTCTTGTGCTATGTAGTGGATTAGTTGGAGCGATATCTAAAATAACTAGGGTAGATAAACACATTTACGATCGAGGCAAGTTAATAATCCACTGTAACAGTCCTCTGGGTTATTGCAATGACTTCCTTGTCCACATCCCCCTATTTCTCTTGGTCCTCCGCAAGCGCATGATGCATCCTGCCTATCAGTTTTTTCATCATTATCGTCATCTATTCCGTTTGTACATTCTGGTTGTTGTTCTTCTTCACATGTTCCTTCGTTACAAGTCCATCCTGGATTACATATTCCACAGTTTTCTGATACGCCACATATTGTTTGATGGTCACATTTGTATCCTAAGCTGTCACAAGTATCATTACAATCGGATGATGAATAAGGATTCCGGAACCTATCTACCACATACTTCATTTGATTGTAAACTGTTTCGTCACTTACAGTGTGGTTATTACCTGGTGTTGCATTCATAAGGTTATTTAGGGCTGATGATGAATTACCTCCATCATTAAAAACTGAATTTTCCTGTCTGTAAACGTATTCTAATCCACATTTTGCTTGATATTCTGCTAAATCATTTGCACCGATAGTGCCTCCAAAAACAATTGGTGTGGCTATTATCATTACAAACATAATCATTAATAATTTACTTTTTATTGTACCTAAATTTTTTGTACAACTTAAAGATTTTTTTATCTTTCTTGTCATTTTTTAATACCTCATGTGCAATAATTAAATGGCTCACAGAATTCTGTTAAAAAATCCGGGTTTCCATTGTATGTATTGTTTAATGCTCCACAAAATACATCTAGTGAGTTAGCATTATCTGCGTCGTGTGCATTTTTACAAACATATTCTGCTGCTTTTGGCATATTTTCAACCTTTGCAATTATTGTTCCCACTTTTTCATGGACTAATGATCCGTCATCTTTTATGTAATTTATAAAAATATCTTCTTTAAATCTGGATCCTGCTGTTAATTGGCAAAACATCATGTAAGTATCTCCTTTCCCATTAGGAAGATTACCAATATAATTTATCCCCATAGAGGCAGTCATACAATTTTCAACACCTACTTCTAAACTATTAAGATCTGACCCCATACCGTTAGCTATCTTTATCACAACTCCGTCAGAATAAACTGCGAAGTCTATACAACTTAATCCGGGGCTTAGGGTACAGCTTTGTGGTAAAAACTTGTTAGGGTTTAATACTCCAAAGTAAGCTAATGCTCCAATTGCTATTAAAACAACTAGGATTGCCCATCCATAAGTCATTAAGAATTCCATGGCTGCTTGGGCTCTTTTGTTCATTTGTTTCATTAGTTTACCTCTTCTTTCTTTTTTCCATAAATATAAAGATACTGCCAAAATAAAGATTGTTTTCTTACTATTTTGATTTTAAACCCTGCCTCTTTAAAATGAGTTTGAATGTGTTCATTGCTTGTTAACCATCTTTTATTTGGAATCAATCCAAAAAAGTTATCATAATCTACAAAACAAATTTTGTCACCAATCTTTAATCTTTGATTCATTTCTTTTAACACTTTTGTTGGGTGTTGGACATAACCCAACATCCCTACTGATACTATGATATCAATTACAGGCACTTTGGGATGTACTCTTGTGCTATGTAGTGGATCGTGTAGCAATTTAATATGTTTATGGCCTTTTTGTTTTATTCTTTTTTTAGTTATATTTAAATCATGTAATGAAATATCTACTGCATAAATTTTTCCTTTTGGTCCAACTTCTTCTGCTAAATGCATAGTCATTGTTCCAACAGAACACCCAAATTCAAGAACTGTTTTTCCTTTAATATTTCCTATAAGCCTAATTATCTCTTTTCTTACTTTTAAAGGGATTGAAATATTTTCAGTTAAGAGA
This sequence comes from Candidatus Woesearchaeota archaeon, assembly GCA_016784165.1. Classification (GTDB taxonomy): domain Archaea; phylum Nanobdellota; class Nanobdellia; order Woesearchaeales; family BS150m-G63; genus BS150m-G63. The sequence continues at coordinate 51,864 of JADHVD010000005.1, read as the reverse complement.
TAAAAATATGCAAACATGTCATCTACTTTTCTCAACATTTTTGGATCATAATATAATGATATTAATAAATAAATTGGAATTCCTACAAGGATGAAAGAAAATCCTACTTTTAATAAATAAAAAGCTCCAGCTTCATGTGTAAGCCATAAGAATACCAGAAATATATTAAATAAAAGAATAATGATTGGGCCAACATAACCAAAAGGTGCTTTGAAAGGTCTTTTTTTGTTTGGTTTTTTATTTCTTAATACTGGAACAGCAAAAATTGCTGCACTCATTATTATTAGAACCAAAGGGATCAACATTTCTAAAAGTGTTTCATACCCTTTTCCAGAAAAACTCATTAAAATAAACATGCTTGTTGCAATTGATTGGAATATTATTGCTTTATGTGGTGTGTGATATTTTTTGTGAATATCTTTAAATTGGGGTAGAAATAATTTATCTCTTGTTAATGCAAGAATTAATCTTGGCCCTGTTACAACCCACCCAGCTGCTGCTCCAATTATTACAAGATAAGTTCCTATTGTTAGTATATCTCTTCCCCAATTACCCATTAATAATTGTGCTAAATCTGCAAAAGGTGCTGCACTTAAGCTAAATGCTTTCCAATGTAAGGTACTTAAACTCGTTACAACAAGTAAGATAATTAATCCAGCTATTATTGTTACACCTATTAATAATGCTCTTGGAAGTACTTTTTCTGGTTTTTTTGTTTCTTCTGCTAAAAAACATACACTTTCTAATCCAAAGAATGCTTGAGATGTAAAAAATACAGCTATAAATATAGCAGAAAGATTTTTGAAAAGTGAATTATGTATGAAAAAAGGACTTAAGTTTGAAAAATTTAAATGAGGTATTGTTGGGATCATTAACATAAAAATAATTCCAATAGTGATTATTGCAAAAGTGACTAACATGAATGCAGAAGTTTTCATTCCGCGATAAGCCATCACATTAAAAATTACAACCCATAATAATGAAATGATTATTTTACTTATTACAAATATGGGTGCATTATAAGGTAATAGATATTGAATTGCACCTACAATGAGCATTGCTGTTGTTATGTTTCCAACTAACCAAGCAATCCAACCAACGAGAAAAGAAAAGAATCTTCCATAAGCATGTTTACTAAACTCATAGATGCCTCCTGCTTTAGGATACATTGAAACTAATTCTGCAAAACATGTTGCTGTATAGATAGTTATAATTGCAACTATTATCCAGGCTAAAATTGATGCTGGTCCTGCGTATCTTGCTCCAATTGCTGGTAAAAAGAAAAGACCTGAACCTATTATAGAGTTAATTGTGATTAATAAAATCACTTTAAAGCTTAATACTTTTTTTAATTCTGTCATTTTCTCTTTTTCCTTCTTATCCTTTATTTCTTATCCTTTATTTCTTATCTTTTATTTTTTATTAGGTATTTTAATCTGTTTGATGAGTTATTTTTTTGATTAGAGGTATTGTAATTGTACCTATAATAAACATTATTACTGCTGTAAGGGCAATGTAGAGCCATTCAAACATACTTAAGGGGGTTGTTTGGAAAATTATATTTAGTGGGCTGTAGACTACAATAATTTGTAGTAAAATTGAAATTGTTACTGCTCCGATAAGATATTTATTTGAAAATACACTTAATTTATATTGTGATCTTACCATGTATACTCTTACTAATTCAAACACCACAAGACTTGTAAATGCGATTGTTCTTGCTTTTTCTAAGTCTGGAAGATATTGCTTGAATAATGTTAATGTTGCGATACAAATAAGAATACCCATAAATATTATTTTTAATGACATATTTTTACTTACAATATGTTCTTTTGGATCTCTTGGTTTTAAAGACATTATTCCTTTACTTATGGGGTCTATTCCTAACGCTAAGGCTGGTAGACCGTCAGTTATTAGATTTATCCAAAGTATTTGGAGAGCTAAAAGTGGTAACGGCCAACCTAGTAAGCTTGCAATGAAAATAATAAGAATTTCTCCCAGATTGCTTGAAAGAAGGTAGTTTACAAATTTCTTTATGTTGATATAAATTCCCCTTCCTTCTTTTATTGCATTTACAATTGAGCCGAAACGGTCATCTGTTAGTATAAGGTCAGAAGCTTCTTTAGCTACATCTGTTCCTTTGATACCCATAGAGATGCCTATATCTGCTTTTTTTAGTGCAGGAGCATCATTCACACCATCTCCAGTCATTGCTACAATGTGGCCTGCTTTTTTTAGTGCAGTTATTATTTTCATTTTATGGCTTGGATTAACTCTTGCACAAATAGAAATATCTTCTATGTTGTGTATGTTTTTTTCTATTTCTTCGCCAGTTATGCTTTTCCCTGTAAGGCCAATTTCTCTTGCTATTGCTTCTGCTGTAAGTTGATGATCACCAGTTATCATTATTACTTTGATTCCTGCTTTTTTACATTTTGCAATATCTTGTTTTACCCCTTGTCTTGGAGGATCTTGCATTGCTTGTAATCCTATAAAAATAAGATTTTTTTCTTTTAGGTTATCTGTTTTTTTGTAAGCAAAACCTAATACTCTCAATGCATTATTTGCGAATTGATTATTTTTTTCTAAAATTTCTTGTTTATCTTTTTCAGTTAATTTTTTTATTTTATTTTTTATCTTTATGTGAGAACAGATATTGAGTAGCACATCAGGAGCGCCTTTAGTGTAGATATATTTTCCTTTTTTTGTTTGATGAATTGTACTCATTAATTTTCTTTCAGAACTAAAAGGAATTTCATCTATTCTTGGAGATGTTTTTTCAAGAAATTCTTTTTCTAAACCTAATTTTGAAGCACTGATTATTAATGCAGATTCTGTTGGATCTCCAATTGCTTTGTTTTTTTGGATTGCAGAATCATTACATAATGCACCTATTTTTAGAAGTAATGGGAGATTAATTGTTTTTTTAAGAAATTCCCCTATTTTAGAATAACCCTCTCCTTTTACATTTATTTCTGTTTTATCTACATATACTTTTCTTACAGTCATCTCATTTCTTGTTAATGTACCTGTTTTATCTGAACAGATTACTGTTGTTGCTCCTAATGTTTCTACACTGGGTAGACTTCTCATTAATACATTTTTTTTAAGCATTCTTTTTACTCCCAATGCTAAAGAAATTGTAACAACTGCTGGAAGTCCTTCTGGAATCGCTGCGACTGCTAAACTTATTGCTATTAAAAAAATGGTGCTGATGTTTTCGTAACTAGTTCCACCTTTTAAGATTCCTGTTAGAAATACAACTACACAAATTATTATGGTGGCTATTCCAAGAAGTTTGCCTAATTTTTTTAATTTTAGTTGCAAAGGGGTTAATTCTTCTTTTGTTTCTTGGATTAGTTCTGCTATTTTCCCAATTTGCGTTTCCATGCCTGTTTTTACAACAATAGCTTTTGCATAACCCCTGACTGCAATCGTACTTGAAAATAACATATTTTTTTGATCTGCTAGCGGGATATCTTTATTGATTGTTGAAGAAGATTTACTTGTTGAATTTGATTCTCCTGTAAGGGAAGATTCTTGTATTTCTAGATTTTTTGAATAAATGATTCTTGCGTCTGCAGGTATTTTATCACCTTCCTGGATTATTATTATATCTCCCGGCACAAGAAATTTGGAATCAATTTCTATTGTTTTTTGATTTCGTATTACTTTGGCTTTTGGAGTTGCTAATTTTTTAAGTGCATCTATAGATTTTTCTGCTCTGTATTCTTGTATAAATCCAATTATTGCGTTGATTATTAATATTGAAAATATGGCGATTGCTTCAGCCATATGAAGAAGTAAATTTCCTCCATTTGTGCTATATTCATGATAACCTATAAAAATAGAAACAATTACTGCAATTATCAGAATATATACTATGAAACTCTCAAATTGAGCTAAGAAAATCTTAAGGGGATTTATTTTTTTTGTTTCTTTTAACTCATTCAATCCATTTTCCCTTATTCTTTGTTCTACTTCTATTTGGCTTAGACCTTTTTCTGAGCTGTCAAGTAGATTGAGCACCTCTTTTTTTGTTTTTTGATAGTACTTCATTTTTTGATAATATTTCTGATTATAATTGCTATGGGAATTATAATTAATACTAAGGGTATGAATAATACTCCGCTTGCCATTACTGGTTGTTGTTTTGCGATAAGCATTCCAGTGATTGTGGGGTTTAAAAGATGAAGTATAATTGCAGAGAATATAAAAAAAGAAGATATTACTATTTCTGGAATCTTTAGGTGAAAATTAGTTTTAGTTGTTGTTAAATTGTTGTGGGCGCTTGTTAAAATATAATAAACATAATGTTTTTCTTCTTCTGTTGAATCTGAGTTAAGGATATTTTGATACATCTCGTTTAATTTGTTATAAGATGAGATTGCTTGATCTGTTTTTTTGTAGGAAATATGCCTATTTAATTCAATTAATGCGATTTGAAATTGGGTTATTTGATCTTTCATTTCATTTCCTCCAAAATTCCATCATAAACATTAAGGAGTGTTTTTATGCTTTTGAGTTTGATAGAATAATATTTTTTTGGGAATTTCACTTCTGAGGTTATTATGCCAAAATAATCCAAGAGAGTGAGATGTTTTGAAGCAAGCGACGTAGAAATTTCCATGGCTTTTGCTATATTTGTAACAGTGTGGGGGTGTTTACACAAGAGTCTAAGAATAGTACGTCTAGAACTAGAAGAAATCGCTTTTGAGAGCACCTCATCTCTGCTTGGCATAAATTTTGGGAAGTGGTAATAGTATTTAAATGTTACGTAATTGTTTAGTTGAACAGTTGAATAACTTGGAAACTCTAATCACAAGTAATATAAATATGAAAAAATTATCTGTTTGTATGAAAAAGATATTTATTGAAGCAAGAGTTAAAGGGCAAAATAAAATTCCTGAAGAATTGATTAGTAAATTACCTCAGAGGGTTGCTTTATTTAGTACTGTACAATTTTTGAATAGTCTTGATGATGTGAAAAAACAGTTGATGGATGCTGGAAAAAAAGTAGTGGTTGTAAAAGGAAGGCATGCTAAATATTGTGGTCAAATATTAGGGTGTAGTGTTGATAAAGTGGATGGCGTTGATTGTTTTCTTTATATTGGGGATGGCGGATTTCATCCTATTGCGCTTAAATTGAAAAACGAAAAACAGGTTTTTGTGTATAATCCTTTTTCTAAAAAATATAAAGAATTAGAAGATGAAATGGTTGATTGGGTTAAAAAGAGGATTAAAGGTGCTAGACTTAAATTTTTGACTAGCAAAGAAATAGGGGTTTTAGTGAGTGTTAAACCAGGACAACAGTTTCTTAAATCTGCTTTGGGGCTTAGGAATAAATATCCTGATAAGAATTTTTATTTTTTGATGTTTGACACAATTGATTTTGGAAGTTTAGAAGATTTTCCTTTTGTTGAGATGTTTGTGAATACTGCTTGTCCTAGAATAATTGATGATGCAGATAAATTTAGGAAACCATTAATCAATATTGAAGATTTAAGTTAGAATTTGTAGTTTTTCTTTACTTAAGAAACCTTCACTTATACCCTTTCCAACATAAAAGAATTTTTCACTTATTGCTTGACTTAATATTTCTATGAATGTTTTTTCTTTTTTATATTCTGCTAGTTTTGCTGTTATGTTTAATTCTTTTTCAATGTAAGTTACTGCATCTTCTTTTGATCCTATGAAATCAATTAAACCATATTCCTTTGCATCTTCTCCCAGATAAAATAATCCATTTGCTAGTTCTTCTACTTTTTCTTTTGATAGGTTTCTATTTAGTGCTACATCTTCTATAAAGTAATTGTGAATTTTATCCATTATTGATTGAAGTATTAATTTCTCATCATATTCTAATTCTTTTAATGGACTTCCTAAGTCTTTGTATTTTCCTGCAGTAAGTCTTTGATAAGTGATGTTATAATTTTGAAGAAAGTTTGCGAACTCTAAGTAAGAACCAATTACTCCAATTGAACCAGTTATTGACATCTTGTTAGCGAATATTTTATCTGTTGCTGTTGCAGCCCAATAAGCTCCGGAGGCTCCAACTTCTGTGATTACTGAAATAGTGGTTTTATTTACTTTTTTTATGGCTTCTGCTATGTTACTTGAGGCTACTGCTGAACCGCCTGGTGAATTTATATCAAATAAAATAGCTTGTATTCCTGGCGACTCATCTGCTTTTTTTATTAGTTTTATTAGTTCTGTTGCAGCTACATTGCTTTGTCCTAATGTTGAGCCAGATTCTGATGTTATTACACCTTTTATTGGAATTACTGCAATGTTTCCAATTTCTGATGATTCATAAAATAAAGCAGGAAGAATTCCTGCAAGAATCCAACTTAATATAAATAACATAATTAATGTTTTGAATATGAATTTCCAACTTTGATCTTTATTTTTTTGTGTTTTTTCTTTCATTGAGTATACCCCCAAGTAAATTCTTGGATAACTTTTGTTTTGCTTAAGGATTCTGTGAATCTTTGGCCTTGTTTATTGAAAAATAAATATATTGGATCTAATAGCCATAATAACATGAAAGGGAAGAGGGGGATAAGGAATAAACTTCTTATTATGTATTGCCAAACTTTTTGTTCTTTTGTTGTTGAAATCACTTTTAGTTTTAGTATTTTTTTACCTATTGTTTGCCCTAATTTTAATTCAAGAATTGAGAAATATGCTATTGTGAGTATTGCTATTGCAATGCTTATTGAATAGATGCTGTAACTTATCTCTGGATTATTTAGTACATAATTATAGGATTCTTCAAATGAGATAAACTCTGGAATTAAATTAGAAAGGTATTTTTTGAATGGATAGATGACTATCAGATTTAGGATTAATAAATCTATGATAAATGCAATACCTCTTTTTATTAGTGAAGCATTGCCGGCCATTTTTCTTGGCTTAGGCAACCTTAATGACTTACGCATCAAAGTTATTGAAATTAGTCTAGTATAAAAATATAGCGATTTGGTGTGTTAAAACATAACTTTTATATATCTAAATAGTTCTTTATATATTATGGTTTTTGGATTTGGAAAACTCAAAAGGGGTTTAAAAAAACAAGAAGAGTATTTCTTTAGTAAGTTTAGAGAGTTGGGACACATAAATCAGATGTTTGCTTCTTTGACTGTGTTTATAGGAATTATTCTAGTTTGGAGGGGAGTTTATAATATAATGAATCAGTATTGGTTCCCTGATTACCCTGCCTTTTCTAATTTTTCAGGAATTGTTGTAGGCTTGATAATTTTAACATTGACACATTATATAGTTAAGAAAGCTGTTTAATAATACAAAATAATGAAAACTATAATTGTTACTGGTTCTGTAGGTTCTGGGAAAACTACTTTGGCTAAAAAACTTTCGAAGTTTTTGGGTTTTAAATATATTGATGTAAATGATGTTGTTAAGAGAAATAAACTTGCTGAAAGTTATGATAAAGAGATGGAGTGCAATATTGTTGATGTGGAAAAATTAAATAAATTTTTGATCGAATTAATTAAATTTTCTAAAGAAGAATTAATTATTGATTCCCATATGAGCCATTATCTTCCTAAAAAGTATATAGATCTTTGTGTTGTTACTAAATGTGAAATTGATGTGTTGAAAAAAAGATTAAAAAAAAGAAAATATTCTTTGCAAAAAATAAAAGATAATATTGAAGCAGAAATATTTAATGTTTGTTTCGAAGAGGCAAAAGAAAATGGACATAAGATATTATTGGTGGATACTTCTAAAGGGATAACCAAAGAAAATTTATCTTTGATTTCTTAAATTTCTATTCCTCATTAAAACCCATCATGAAACCAGCTTCTTCTGGACTTATTTCGTCATCATTAAGATTCTCTTCAATGTGACCATAAAAGTCATCACTTTCATTTGGTTTTTCTAATAGATCTTTTTCTATTTCTTCTTGGATTTCCATTTTTTCAGAAATTCAACAAAACTTAATTTTTTAGTGTTTAGTTTAAGGTAGTCTTTTATTGCTTTAATTTCTACAACTTTTACTTTTTCCTTTTGCATTATATTACCCCCCCAAACTAAAGTATGATATCATCATATAAAGTATTACTTTGTATATAAACCTTTCGGAAACTTTGCGGTTTTTAGAATTTTCTCGTCTAAAAAAAGTATTTATTTAGTATCATACTTTTTTTGCAAAAACAAAAGATTTATATATTATTTATATTATTTATATCAAACCGTGAAAGAAAGAGTAACACTAACACTTGATCAAGGAATTCTTAAATTAGTTGATAAAAAAGTAGATGGATTTAATATTAAAAACAGAAGTCACGCTGTGGAATTGTTAATCTCTAAAGCGTTAAAAGCACATATTCCTAAAAAAGCAATAATTTTGGTTGGTGGAACTGGAACAAGGTTAAGACCCTTAACTTATGAGATTCCTAAAGCATTATTACCAATTCATGGAAAAACTTTAACAGAACACTTGTTTGATTTATTCAAAAAATATGATGTTAATGAAACTGTGATGGCTGTAGGTTATTTGAGGGAAAAAATAATTGATTATTTTGGAGATGGTTCTAAATTTGGGATGAAAGTAAAATATGTTGAAGAGAAAGAACCTTTGGGAACTGCAGGACCAATAAAATTAGCAAAAGAAATGTTAAAAGATACATTTATTGTTTCAAATGGTGATGAGTTGAAAGATATAGATATTGAAGAGATGTACAAAGTACATAAAGAAAATAATGCTTTAGTTACTATTGCTTTGACTACTGTTGAAGATCCAAGCCAATATGGGGTTGCAAGATTGTCTGGTTCGAGAATACTTGAGTTTGTTGAGAAACCTAAAAAAGAAGATGCACCATCTAAACTTATCAATTCTGGATTTTATATTGTTGAACCAGAAGTGATTGATATGATTCCAGATGGTTTTACTATGTTAGAAAAAGATATTTTTCCAAAATTAGCAGAACAAGGTAAGTTGTATGGATATCCTTTTTCTGGACAGTGGTTTGACACTGGAAATATTGAGAGATATGATAAAGCTATAAAAGAATGGAAGGATTTGGTCTAAAATGGGAATTTTCAAAGCTTATGATATAAGGGGTGTTTATCCTAAAGAATTAAATGAAAAAATAATGGAGAAAATAGGCAGAGCGTTTGCTGATTTTATTAAAGGGAAAAATATTGCTGTTGGTTATGATATGAGGGTTTCTGGACCAAAGCTTTTTGATGCTTTTGTTAAAGGAGTTACACTTCAAGGAAAAAATGTGATTAATTTTGGTTTGACTTCTACTCCTATGGCTTATTTTGCAAGTGCACATTTGGGTGCTGATGGTATGGCTATGATTACTGCATCCCATAATCCTAAAGAATACAATGGAGTGAAGTTTACTCGTGAAGAAGCAATACCTATTTCTGGCGATACAGGAATAATGGAGATAAAAGATAAGGTGGATAAAGAGGAATTTAAGAAAGTTACGAAAATTGGAAAAGTGACTGAAAAAGATGTTAAAGAAGAATACAAAAAACATTTGTTATCTTTTGTTAAAGGTATAAAAGAATTGAAAGTGGTTGTTGATTGTGCTAATGGAATGGGTGCTCAGGATTTTTCTTTGATACAAAAAGAATTGTTGGTTGATGTTGTTCCACTTTATTTTGAAATTGATGGCACATTTCCCAATCATGATGCTAATCCTATGAAGAAAGGGGTTTTAGAAGTGTTGAAAAAAAGAGTGATTGCTGAAAAAGCTGAGCTTGGAATTGCTTTTGATGGTGATGCTGATAGGGTTTTCTTTATAGATAATGAAGGAGAATTAGTGCCTTCTGATTTTATTACTGCTTTGATTTCAGAAGAGATTTTAAAACATAAATCAAATTCTTTAGTGCTTTATGATTTGAGAAGTTCTTGGATTGTTCCTGAAATGATTGAAAAGTTTGGTGGCAGGAGTTTAAGATGTCGTGTGGGTCATTCTTTTATCAAACAAAAAATGAGAGAAGACAGTGCTGTTTTTGCAGGAGAATTATCAGGTCATTTTTATTTTAAGGATAACTTTTTTACAGATTCTGGGATAATTACAGCTATTTGGGTTATGAATCTTTTGAGTGCTAAAAATATTCCTTTTTCTGAATTAATCAGGCCTTTGAAAAAATATTTTAATTCTGGGGAAATAAATTCAGAAGTGGGAGATAAAGAAGCTAAGATGAAAGAGTTGGCTGAGAGTTATAAAAAAGGAAGGGTTTCTTGGCTTGATGGTGTAAGGGTTGATTTTGATGATTGGTGGTTTAATGTAAGGCCGAGTAATACAGAGCCATTGCTTAGATTGAATTTAGAAGCAAAAACATTAATTCTTTTGAAAGAGAAAAAAGAAGAGTTATTAAAAATTATACGTTCTTAAATGTTTTTCTTCAAGGTTTTACTTGGAAAACTTTGCAAAACTTAGAAGCAAAAAATTCTAAATTGATGGTTGAAAAGAAAAAAGAACTTTTGAAGATTATTCAATCTTAAATGTTTTTCTTGTAGTTATTGTGGTAATTTAGACTTTTGAGTTTTCTTATATCCCTACCTGAAAAAAGATAATTTCCCTGTTTTGTGTCTTTTATTTTGAAACCAATATTATAATGGTGAGCGATTCTGTCTATTTCTTCAATACTTTTTCCTATTTTTTCTGAAGCTGTGTGGGAACGATAAAGAAATTTGTTAGAATATTTTCCCAAAAAATCATTTAATGAATCCATACTAATGAAATGGTGTGCTTTTCCATTAAAAAGAGTGATTCTTGGTTCTAAACTCCCATTTTCAATTAAGTCGTAAATCACATGAGGATCTTTGATTTTTAATCGAGCCATTGTTTCTCTAACTAAGAGTATGTTTGGGCAATCCCGTTTGTGTATGTTAAATTTATTAAGATATGATTCTCTACTGCAGTTATATACTTCTAAGGCTTGTTCTATTTTTGAACTATTGCTAATGTTTAAATCTGGAAGGGTGTTTTTTATGTTAAATTCCTTTATTATTCTCGATGGTTTAATCTTACTTTTTCTTAAAACATAAATCTCCCTTATGTAATCATTTAAGGCATTTTTTATTTCAAACTTATGTTTTAATTGTTCTACTTCTTTTTTGGAATATAGGTGTTTATATCCTTGTTTTATTTTAGTGAGAAGACATTTTTGAGCATATCTAGGTATAGTTCTTCCATTAACATCTAGGATTTTTCCTGCTTCTTTTCTGTTGATAAGTTGGTCTAATGTCATTTTAATATTCTCTCTTAGAATTAGAGAGGTTTAATGTATATTTCACCTCTTTAATTTATTATTTTAAGTGGAGTATTTAAATTTTACTCACAAACTTAATTTTTTAACCATATAAGGTCCTTGTTTTTTGTAGCCGAGTTTTTTGTAATAATTCCTTACACCTACTCCACTGATAACCACTATTTTGTTTTTGTTGTTTTGTTTTGCAATCTGTTCTGCTTTTTTTAATAATGATTTTCCTAAACCTTTATGTTGAACTTTTCCTGATTTTCCAATTCCTGTTGCTGCACCATAAATATGGAGTTCTCTGATTAAAGCAGAATCTTTTGTAATCTCTTTTCTTAGTGAACTTGCTGGAAGTCTTAATCTGCAGAATCCTAGTAATTTATTCTTTTTTGTGTCTTCAGAAGATATAAAAAATTCTGTACCATTGGATGCTTTGTAAATTCTGATTATTGTGGTTGGTTTGAATAGGTTTTCTTTTTTTGGTTCTCTACAACGGATACAATTACATTTTATCTGTTTTTTTTCCATTAATTGATGCATAGATTGTCTTAAATTTGTTTGAGAAACGCCCGCTGATGTTGCGTAAGTTGGAATGTCTCTTTGTACTCGCATGATTCTCACATAAGGTGGAACATTTTTTTTGAATTCAATGAGCATTTCTGCTGCTTGTTTGGTGGTTATTGGTTTGAATTTTTTTTGTTTCCAGAGTTTATAGAGTTCTGTTCCTGGGAGCACCATACAAGGATATAATTTCAACATATCTGGCTGAAAATTTTGATTAGTGAATAAAGAGTTTAGGATTTTTAGGTCTGTTTTTTTGTTTGAAAAAGGTAATCCAGGCATCATGTGGTAATTGATTTTGAATCCTAGCTCTTTTAATGTGGTTGTTGCCTTTATTGAATCTTCTATGGTGTGTCCTCTTTTGATGAAGTTTAATGTTTTGTTGGAGGTTGTTTGAACTCCCAATTCAATTCTAGTACAGCCGAATCTTAATAGTTCATTTGCGTGTTCTAAAGTTGCATAATCTGGCCGTGTTTCTATTGTTAATCCAACACACTTTACATCTGAGTTTTCGTTTATTTTTTGCTCTTTTTCTATTGTTGTGGTTTTCTTAGTTTTTAGTGCTAAAAGTTTTTTATGAATTCTTTTCTTTCTTTCTTCGTCATTGATATCATGTGGAAGTTCAAAGAATTTTTTGAATTTTAGAATATCTAATTTATTGTTTTTGAAAAAGAGTTTTGAAAAATCATTCATAGCTTTGAAAGAGTAAAGAATGAAATCTTCTTTGTATTTTTTTGGAAAGCTTGGGAAAGTGCCACCCATCACTATTAGCTCTATTTTTTCAAAATTATGGCCGAGAACAGCGTATTGTTCAAGCCGATTCATAACTTGTAGGTAAGGATCGAAGTGATTCCTTATTCCCCTCATTGTTGCTGGTTCTTTTCCTGTATAGCTTTGAGGAATATCTCCAAAAAAAGAATCAGGACCTCCAGGACACATTATACATTTACCATGAGGGCATTTGAAGGGTTTAGTCATTATTGCAATAATTGCTACTCCACTAATAGTTCTAACTGGTTTTGTTTGTAGTTGTTTTAATTTTGAAATGTCTTTTGGTTTTGTATTAAGTAGAATCTCTATATCTGTTGGAATTTTTTTTAGTTTATATTTAGAACATAATTTAAGTTTTAGTTTTGTTATTTGTTCTTTGTTAAGGTTTTTTTCTTTTATTATATTGATAATTTCTTTGTAAAATTCTTTCATTGTGCTTAAAATCAAGAATGAGTTTATAAATATTTAGAATAAATGTAAATAAATAGAGGATAAATTTATCTTTTATTGATTTTTTCTTTTATTTTTTCTAAAATTCTTTTTCCATGTTTTCCTAAATGGGCTCCTGTTTTGTCTAATGCTTCTTTTCCTTTTTGTAATCTCTGTTGCATTGCTGCACCATAAAAACCCATCACAGATTCAATATCTTCAACTTTATTGTTATATTTTTCGATGAATGCTAAATGGGTAAGGTCTGTTTTTTTTGGTTCTGGAACTATTTCATTTGGAATTCCTAGGGTGATTATTGCTTGAGGTCTTGCGTTTTCTGGAATTGAAACTGCCTTTCTCACCATGTTTTCATCAAAAGCGCCAACCCAACAAGCTCCTAGTTCTAAATCATGTGCTGTTAATAACATGTTTTGCATTGCAGCTGCACAATTTTGAATAGTGTAAAGTCTTTCGCCCCTTATACCATAAAATTGTCTAGCTACTTCATCTATTCCACAAATAACTATATGTACTGGTGCTGTTGCCATCCAATCTTGTTGTAAACATGCGTTTGCTAATTGTTTTCTGGTTTCTTTATCTTTTACTATAATAAATCTCCAATTTTGTAAGTTTCCAGAAGAGGGTGCCATTGCTCCTGCTTCAATAATTATACCTATTTTTTCTTTTGGTATTTCTAGATCAAGATATCTTCTAATAGAACGTCTACCTTTTATGCATTCTAGGATGTCCACTTTGTTCACACTCTTTTGTAATTCTTTAAGCTTAAACCTTTTTTCAAAGTTTAAAAAACTCTTAAAATCATCCTTAAGGTTTTCTTCAAAAGTTTTAAATATCTACTAATATTTATATTTATTGATAATTATGTTATACAAAGAGCTTGTTGAAGTGTATGAAAAAATTAGTGGTACAACTAAAAGACTAGAGAAAACATATTTTGTTTCTAAATTGATTAAGAAAATACCTCTTGATGAATTGAGTATGGCTTTATTGTTGTTAAGAGGGGAATTATATCCTGCATGGGATAAACAAGAGATAGGAGTTGCTTCTAGGTTGGTGCTTAAAGCGATCAATGTTGCTACAGGAATAAGTGTAAAGAAAATTGAAGAGGGTTGGGGGCAAACAGGTGATTTGGGTGAATGCGCTAAGAATTTTATTTCTGAAAAAAAGCAAGTAACTTTGTTTTCTCAATCTCTTGATGTTGAAAAAGTGTTCAAAGATTTAAGAAAATTAACCACTGTAACTGGAAAAGGCGCTGTAGACCAAAAAGTGAAGATTATTTCTGGTTTGTTGAGTAGTGCAAGTCCTGATGAAGCAAGATATATTGTGAGAACAGTACTTGAGGATCTGCGTGTGGGTGTTGGTGAAGGTACAATAAGGGACGCTATTGTGTGGAGTTGTTTCCCCCCTATAGCTGGAATATTTTTTAAGTGTCAAAAATGTGGAAAATTTATCCCTAATGCCGATAAATGTGTTGAATGTGGGGAATCTATTGATAATAAATTTTCAAACGAGATTAATAGATTAGATAAAGGAAATAAGGTTTTGGAAGTTACGAGTTTAAAAGATCTGAAAGATATTCAAAAATATGATTTTATTGTTTGTGAAACAGATGTGTTAGCAAGAGGATGTTATAATTACCTTATTGAGATTGTGCAGTCAGCTTATGATATGAAAAATGATTTTTCTGAAGTTGCAGTAATTGCTAGGAAAAAAGGGATTGACGGGTTACTTGATGTTGAAATGGAAGCTGGAAAGCCAATAAAAGTAATGCTTTATCAAAAATCTAAAGGAATTACAGATGCTTTTGAAACTGTAGGGATTCCTGCTGCGATTGAGTATAAATATGATGGATTTAGGATTCAAATACACAAATTTAAATCAGGAATTAAGATATTTACAAGAAGATTAGATGATGTTACAACTCAATTTCCTGATATTGTTAAAGTTGTTAAGAAAAATGTTAAAGGAGATTCTTTTATAATAGATGCAGAAGTTGTTGGATATGATAAGAAAACTAAAACTTATCTCCCCTTTCAAGGTATTTCTCAAAGAATAAAAAGAAAATATGATATTGAAAAAATGTGTGATGAACTTCCTGTTGAACTGAATACTTTTGATATTGTTTTTTATAATGGAAAAAATTTGTTGAAAGAACCATTTAGTAAAAGGAGAGCAGTACTTGTTAAGGCTGTTAAAGAAGAACCATATAAAGTTGTGCTTGCAAAACAATTAATTACTGAAAGCGTCGAAGAGGCTGAAAAGTTTTACAGTGAATCTCTTGATGCAGGTGAAGAAGGAATAATGGTTAAAAAATTAGATGCACCATATAAACCGGGTTCTAGGGTGGGTTATGGTGTTAAAGTTAAACCAGTGATGGAAACATTAGATTTAGTGATTATTGGTGCTGAATGGGGGAAAGGTAAAAGAAAAGGGTGGTTGAGTAGTTTTGAGATTGCTTGTGTAGACGAAGAAGGAAATCTATATGGGATAGGGAAAGTTGGTACAGGTATTAAAGAATTGGAAACTGAAGGTGTTGGGGCTACATTTGATCAATTAACTAAATTATTGAAACCTTTGATAACTGCCGAAAAAGGCACAAAAGTGGTGATTAAGCCGACTTTAGTTGTTGAAGTTAATTATGAAGAAATTCAAAAAAGTCCTACTTATAATAGCGGATATGCGCTAAGATTCCCAAGGATGATTCAAATAAGGGAAGATAAGCCGATTAATGAAGCTAGCACACTTGAGCTTGTTAAAGAATTATATCATAGTCAAAGATGATTAAAATTTACTTTTATTCTTATTTGAATACGTTTGGGGATAATGTTTCTAAATAATCTATAATTTTTCCTTTATCTTTCTTTAATCTATTGTAGTCTTGCATACTTTCTAAGAAATAATTTTTATCTAATCCCTTATATCTTGAAAGAGCCATGATATCAAATATATCTGCATATAATCTTATTTTTGCAATAGCTCTTTGAGATTCTTGTGGATCTAGATTAAATTGATTTATTGTATAATCTCTTTTTAAATCGTTTATTGAATTTTGTAAGCTCACTAATTTAGTGCTTTTTGGATTTTTTAAATTATATCCTTCAACGAAACGTTTAGATCTTAATAATTTGTGCAAAATTAAATCTTCCGTAGGTGTTATTCTTAATTTATTTCCTTCAAAATTCACTGTTTGAGCATTTGAATTTTCTTTTTCTGTAACTTTTTGAAGCCAAGGATAAGAACTTGTACTTTTTCTAGGGTATTGAAGAATTATAATACTGTTTTCATTTTCTAATTGGATGTCATAAGTTGCTCTTTTCTTTTTAGTGCTTTGTTTATATCCTTTGCTTAATAATTCTTCTAAACCAGGTATAATTGATCTTTGGAATTCTCCAAGAGATAATTTTTGAACCCCATTTGTATCTATATCTGAGCTGGTTCTATGGAGATGTTCTGGTAGAAAAAACTGAGTACTCATACCTCCACAAAAATATTGGTTATCTTTTTGACATTTGGAAATGGCAGAGTAAACATCTTTTACTATCTGATCTTCCAAAGTATGTAAATATTTTTTATTCATTTGAATACCTTTAGATGTTATATCTTTCATAATTGATTTTCCTCTATATAAATGTTTCTATTTTGTTACTACCTTTAAGTGTCAAACATCATCCAAAAAGATATTTGATTTGTTTGAATAAATAAATAATTGAATAAGGAACATTGTGAATTTATTTTAGTTTTTAATTGTTTTCTTTTGCTGTGATTGATTTGTGTATTGTCTGATGTTTTCAAAAATGGAACACTGTTTCAAAAATGGAAAACTATATATATCAGTTATGTGTTGGTTGGATTATGCATGATGAAAACTTGTTGGGGAATTTATTTGATACTAAATCTTTGAAGATATTAAGGTTATTTCTCGACGATAAAGATGAAGAGTTTTATTTGAGGGAAATTTCTAAGGATGTTGATGTTCCTGTGGCTACTACTTTTAGAATAGTTAAAAGATTGGTTGAGTTAAAGGTGGTTGAACAGGTTATGATCAAGAAGTTTAAGTTGTATAAATTAGCTGATAATGATAATACTTTGTTTTTAGAAGGGATATTGAAAGAAAAGAAAAGAGCGCTTGAGGAGTTTGTTAATTCAGCTAAAAATATGGATTTTATAGACGAGATAATCTTACATGGCAAGGAAACTGAAAAGCGTGCAAGTGTGTTGCTTATTGGTGAAAATATTGATGCTGGTGGGGTAAAAAGATTATGTGCAGAAATAAAAGAGAAACATAATTTTATTGTTTCTATATTATCTTTAGGGAGAGATCAGTTTGAACAGATGAAAGGAATGGAGCTATTTCCTAAAGTGAAAAAGAGTCTTTATCGTCGATAAAAATGGATTTTTTTGGTTAATATCTTTTTTAATATATATTCTATAGAATAAAAACATTTATATATTAGTTTAGCTA
This sequence comes from Candidatus Woesearchaeota archaeon, assembly GCA_016784165.1. GTDB lineage: Archaea > Nanobdellota > Nanobdellia > Woesearchaeales > BS150m-G63 > BS150m-G63. The sequence continues at coordinate 34,379 of JADHVD010000005.1, read as the reverse complement.
CTAATAAGAAATAAATAAAACCGAGTTTTTTGGTAGAAAACTCACATCTTTTAACGTTCTGGTGGAAATGAAGAGTTAATCAGTCTTATTTCCGTGAAACAAGCTTGGTCTTGGTTTGAATTACTTGTTGGTAGCAAGTAACACACTTGTTCTTAATAGTTGGAGTATCATTACTCTAATATAAATATTATGTAAGGGGGATATTCATATTCCTAAATATATAATGGAGTATATTAATTGTATGCTCACAAAAAATAAAAAAAACACACCAAAAGGGGGTTCAAACACGAAAAATGGAGGAAATAATACAAAACGCAGTTGATAACACAGACAGTAAACAATTTGAAGGGATTAAGGTGCATCAAGCAAATATTAAAGTTATAGGAGTTGGTGGAGCAGGTAATAATATGGTTTCTTGGTTATATAAGAAGGGAATCAAGGGAGCAGAAATTATTGCATGTAATACAGATCAACAACATTTAGATGTTTCTGAGGCAGATAGAAAATATTTAATTGGTAGAGAAAGCACTCGAGGTCTTGGAGCTGGCGGTTATCCAGCTAAAGGTACTGACGCAGCTCAGGAAAGTATGCAAGAAATTAAAGATTCTTTGAAAGGATCTGATATGGTATTTGTATGTGCAGGAATGGGTGGAGGAACTGGAACAGGTGCTGCACCAGTTGTAGCAGGTGTTGCTAGAGATACTAATTCAATAGTTATTGGAACAGTTACAATGCCTTTCAAAGTTGAAAGAGCTAGAGTAGATAAAGCTGAATTTGGTTTACAACAACTAAGGCAAGTTGCAGATACAGTTATTGTTATTGATAACAATAGACTTGTTGAAATAGCAGGTAATTTACCAATACAACAAGCATTTGCAGTAGCAAACGAACTAATTTCAACTATGATTAAAGGGATTGTTGAAACTATTGCTGTACCAAGTTTAGTTAATTTAGATTATGCAGATGTAAGGGCAATTATGAAAGATGGTGGTGTTGCAGCTATTGGTGTAGGTGCATCAGATACTACTAACAAAGTTGAAGAAGCCGTAAAAGGCGCATTAACAAACCCCTTATTAGATATAAGTTATAAGGGAGCTAGTGGCGCATTAATCCATGTATGCGGTGGACCAGATTTAACTTTGGATGAAATCAGCGAAATTGGAGAATTAGTGACTGAAAGCCTAGATGAAGACGCAAATGTCATTTGGGGAGCAAGAATTGATGAAAATATGAAGGGAAAAGTAACTGTAATGACAATTATTACAGGTGTGAAATCCCCTTGGATTCTTGGTAAAATGGACGCTAAGACTCAAGCTGCTGAAACAGCTGCCTTGATGAATGAAGAATTAGGTATAGAAATCATGGATAGATGATCACCAATGATTAGGTGAGGCCTTTCTTGCCTTCATTTTTTTACCACCCCCAACGCTAAATTGATGAAGGCATTTATTATCCCCCTCGGGGGATTTCTTTTTTTATTTTTATGGTTTTGTTTATAGGGAAATTCGAGGTGAATTATAGGGGAAGAAAGAGGTGATTTTTTTTCCTTTCCCTTTTTTTCTTTTTCTCTTATTTCTATTTTATTAATTTCTTTCTTTTTTCTTCTTTTTTTTCTTTCTAGTTAATTTTATAAAGAAAACCATGTTTTCTTGGATTTATGTTATATTTTATAGGAATTGGGCTGAATGACGAGAAAGACATTAGTGTTAAAGGCTTGGAAGTTGTTAAGGGTGCTGATGTTGTTTATTTAGAGAGTTATACCTCTAAATTAGCTTGTTCTGTTGAAAAATTGGAAGAGTTTTATGGGCAAAAGATTATTTTGGCTGATCGTGAATTAGTTGAACAGAAGGCTGATGAGACTATACTAAAAGATGCTAAGACTAAGAATGTTGCTTTTTTAGTGATTGGAGATGTTTTTGGCGCTACAACCCATATTGAGCTGATGATGAGAGCTAAAAAGGATGGAATTAAAGTTAAAATCATTCACAATGCTTCTATTTTGAGTGCAGTGGGCGTTGTAGGACTTGAGTTGTATAAATACGGTAAGGTTACCTCAATACCTTTTGAGAACAAAGATGTGAGAGCGCCTGTTGAGGTTGTGCTGGAGAATCAAAAGAATGGTTTGCACAGTTTGGTTTTATTGGATTTAAGGCCAGAACAAGATAAATTTATGACTATAAATACTGCTTTAGAATTTTTAGTGGAGAAAGGGTTGGATAGTGAATTAAGTGTAGTCGGTTGTGCTGGGATAGGTTCAGATGCACCAGAGATTAGGTTTGGCAAGATAAAAGAGATTATTTCTGCTGAATTTACTAAATTTCCTCAATGTTTAATTATTCCTGGAAAACTACATTTTATGGAAGAAGAAGCTTTAGAGTTCTGGAAACAATAGTTTTAAATATTACATTTTAATTCTTAATCGTGTATAAGATAGCCCCGTAGTGTAGCGGCCAATCATCCGGGATTTTGGAGAAATGGGTGAGAAATTATCCTTTCGGAAATGTCCCGGGACCTCGGTTCAAATCCGAGCGGGGCTACTTTTTTGTTTCTTTTTAATTAAGATTTTTTTAATTAAGTGCTAAAAGCTTTCCAAGAAGTAGCATCTTTAGACATTTGTGAACGGTAGTTTCGTGTTAGATTGACCAATGCCGAATAATCTCTATGGATATAATGTTGAATAGCATGAGTTAATCCATTGATTTCTCTAGAACAGAAAGGATTGTCAACTTGAGCTGGATCTCCCATTATAATTCCTTTGCAACCTTCCCCAAGTCTTTGAATGATTGTTTTGACTTCATAAGGTGTTAAATTTTGAGCTTCATCGATTAGGACGAGGGAATCTCGGAAAGATCTGCCCCTCATATAACCAGAATAAGTCATTTCAATCATTTCTATATTTGATGGGAGGCGGCCATATTGATTGATTTTTATGTTATTTATGCAATCTTCTCTTGGTGCACCGAAATCATTAGTAAATTTAGGATGTTTAAGCATTTCTTCAAAAGGAAATAAATCATTAAGGGAAGATTCTCTATGGGCATCAATATAAGGTGCTAAATGGGGTTTTAGTTTTTCATACAAAGAGCCAGGTAAAAATCCAACATCTCTACGTTTTCCACCCATTATTTCATTAGGTTTTAAGAGTATCATTTGCTTGAAAACTCCTCCTTTTCCTATTTCACCTGTGTTCCTTAGTTTTCTTATAGATTTTTCATACCATAACACTTGATCTATTGCAGCGACATAACTCAATAAAGTTTTACCAGAACCTTGAGAACCACATAGTACGAATAGGGATACATCTGGATTTAGAAGTCCGTACTGAAATGCAAGATATTGTTCCATATCTCTGGGTTGAATGCCCAATATTTCATTCATGTAATGATTTCCGATTCTGAGTTTTTTGCTGTGTTCTTGAGGGGATAATAATTCTACAAGTCCATTTTTTTTATCTATGATTTCCCCAGAACTATTTTTGATGAAGTCTGCAGAAACTTTTGCGTATTCATAATCCTTGTGTCCCATAAAACGGATGAACTGATTAACAAATAGATCTCTTTCAAGAATGTCCATTGCGTTTTCTAGAGATATTAACCCTTCCTGAGAGTAAAGTTCAGATTGCAATTCTTCATTTCCAATGATTATTCCCTCATTAACAATATCTTCATTTACTTGTAAAAAATAAGGATCTTCAATATGTATCCCATACCCCCCTAATTTAATGTGGGTTTTAGCATTGTTTGTTATAAATATAGGTTTCTCTTTAATGTTCCATTGAGAGGTAATTTTTTCTTCTAATTTACTCATCGAAACTCCGTTATTATCGTCATAATAGTAGACTTCTGGACAATTTTTTTGTGTGTTGTCATCAATAATTGCAATATCTAATCCTTGTAAAACTTTATAGGTGGTGATTCCATTTGTAGATCTAATTTTTTCTTTATTTGTTTTTTTTAAGAATTTAAGAACATCTTCAGCTCCACCCATATAATTTTCTTGAGGATTATCTAAAGAATCAATAAAATCTATGGGTATAACTACTAAATTTTTTTGGTTTTTTTTATTACGTTCAAATTGTTTAAAAATTTCAGCCCCACCTAATTTATATACATCTTTAAATGGAACAAAAATTTCATGATACTCTGTATTCTTGGTCATTTTAAATTAAAAGCCTCTTCAATATTATTGTAGTCTTTAGTTAAAATATTATGATTACCCATTAATGCACCTCTTTCGATTATACCTTTGTAAAGTTTTAATCCATCTCTTCTGAGAATGTCTACATGATTTTTTCTCTTAGGATAAATCTCTTCCCTTAAAACTTTTTTAAGCAGATAACTCTCACTTAATTTAGTTCTTTCCCCAGAAATATATTTTTGGATTATGGGATCTAAATTTGATTGAAATTTACAGAGTGCAATATAGCTAGTACTATCCTTACAAGAAGTTATTACATAATCTAAACTATTGTAAACTGATTTTATTTCTTGAAATTTTCTCTCTTGTTTAGAACCAGATTGTGATTTGAATTTAAATAATCCATCTAAGACGCTATAACCAACAATAGTTCCCAATTCATCTTGATTGTAAATATAGTGAGATAGAGTATCAAATAAAGTGTACAATTGAATTTGTTTATAATTTCTCTTTTTAGTCATTAATTTTACCCTTTTATTATTAATAGTTTTACTACTACTTTTATTATTATTCACCTCCCCATTTATTTTTGGAGTGATTATATTATTTAATGTTTTCTATTCTAGAGTTATGATATATTTTTGATAATCCGAAAGGTTTAAAAGGGTTTGATTTTTTTATAAGGGTATTGAGAGATGAAACGGTTCAAATGGGCTTTTTCATGCTGGAGATAAGATAATAATTCTTTCTCACATATCTTGATTAAAAAATAGTTAAGGGTTTAAAACCAGAATACTTGTTAATACTCGTTTTCAGGTTTTTTATTTACCCTTAAAAACACGAGGTTCATAAAAAATGGCAAGAATGCATTCAAGGGATAAAGGAAAAAGTGGAAGTACTAGACCAAGTACTCGAGAAAAAAAAGATTGGGTAAGATATAAATCTAAAGAAGTTGAGCTTTTAATTTTAAAGTTAGCTAAAGATGGAAATAAATCATCTAAAATAGGACTTATTTTAAGAGATTCTTATGGAATTCCTAGTGTAAAAGATATTATTGGAAAAGGAGTTTCTCAAATTTTGAAAGAATATGATCTATTGGGTGAACTTCCAGAAGATTTACTTAATTTAATTAAAAGGTCTGTTAATCTAAAAAAACATTTTGGAGAAAATAGACAAGATATGACTGCTAAGAGAGGATCACAACTTACAGATTCAAAAATTAATAGACTTATCAAATACTACAAGAGAACTGGTGTATTATCTAAAGATTGGAAATATGATGAAAACAGATTTAAATTAATTGCAGAGTAATTGCAGAGTAATCATATGGATAAATATGCTAAATTTAAGCAAAGTTTTGAAGAAGCAGTGAAGTGGTTTAAGCGTATAGATAAAAAAGAAGTTATACGTGTAATCTCCCACTTAGATGCAGATGGTATTAGTGCTTGTGCGGTTATGTTAAACGCTTTAGATAATGAAAATCGGCGCTATTCTATCTCCATCATTAGACAATTGGGAGATGAAAATCTACATGAATATTCTAGGGAAGAATATAAACATTTTATTTTTACTGATTTAGGTTCTGGTAAAATTTCTTCAATGGGTAGTATATTAAAAGATAAATCTATTTTAATTTTAGATCACCATAAGCCAGAGAAAGCTATTGCGCAAAATGTTACACATATTAATCCAAATCTTTTTGGGATTGAAGGTGGAACAGAAATTTCTGGAGCTGGAGTTGCTTACTTTTTTTCTAGGAAACTTAATAGTAAAAATAAGGTCTTAGCACATCTTGGAATAATTGGGGCTATTGGGGATATTCAGGATGAAAATGGTTTTTCTAGTTTGAATTTAGAGATATTAGATGATGCTGTTAAAGCTAAAAAACTTGAAGTTATAGAAAATGGACTTAAATTTTTTGGGAAACAAACACGCCCTTTGTTCAGAATTCTTCAATATACAGATAACCCCTATATTCCAGATATTAGTGGTTCTATGGGCGGCGCAATTCTATTCTTAAAACACGTTGTAGGGATTGATGATAAAAGGGTAGAAAGAGTTAAGATAAGAGATTTAAATAAAGAGCAAATGGAAAGATTGCGTGCAGGAATAATCATGAAAAGATCAAAAGAAGAAGATCCAGAGGATATTTTTTCTAATTCATATCTTTTAGTTGAAGAAAAAGAAGGTTCCCCTTTGAAAGATGTGAAAGAATTTTCAACTTTATTGAATGCGTGTGGACGATTGGAGCGTGCTTCTTTGGGAATTGGAGTTTGTTTAGGTGATAAAAAATCAAAAGAATCAGCTATGAAAAGTATGAAAAATTATAGAAGAGAAATAGCTATATCTTTAGATTGGTATCATTCAAATAAAAATTCTAATAATATTTTTAATGGGAATAAATTTACAATTATAAATGCTAAAGATAATATTCTTGCAAGTGTTGCCGGTACAATGGCTAGTATATTATCAAAATCAAATGAATTTGAAGATGGGCATTATATTCTTTCTATGGCTCAAATGCTTGATGATAATACAAAAGCTTCAATGAGGGTTGCTGGGCGTAATATTGCTGAAGAAGTTGATTTGCGTGTGATTATACAGAAGATTGCTGAGGAAGTTGATGGAGAAGCAGGTGGACATAAACATGCTGCTGGAGCATTATTTGCAACAGAATATGAAGATAAGTTTGTGGATATTGCAAAACAAGTGTTAACTAAATATTCTATTGAAGAAAAAATTGTTGAAAGTTAAGTTAAAAAATTAAAAATTAGATTTTAAATATTTTTATAAAGTGCTTTTAATGTTATCAATATATTCTGCTATTTTTTCGCCTTTTTTGGTTAAAGTTAATACTTTTAATCTTCCTTGTTTGTTGAAATTAACCAGTCCAGCTCTTTCCATTTCTTGAAGGATTTTAACAACATGAGAATAAGTGCAATCTATTTTCTTAGCTAAAGAAGACGCATAAGTGCCATCTTTTGAGTTTTTTAAAGTTACCAACATCATTGCTGGTTTTTCCCTAAAAAATACATTGAAAATTTTTTTATTATTCATTAAAACCCCCAGTATCTAATCTGATATATGTTTTAAATTATAGGGTTGTTTAAAGTTATTTAAATATTGCTATTTTTCATTATATAGGTTGTAGAATATACTTTTTTGTGAAAATATTTCAAGATTGACTCCATAAGATTTATTAAGTGGTTGTTTTTTTAATTAAGTATGGAACCAAGTGAAATTTTGTTTCCTTATTCCACAATAAGGCCTATTCAAAAAGAGATGTTGGATGATGTGGGTAAGTCAATTGAAAAAGGGAAAAGAGTATTGATGCATGCTCCAACAGGTATTGGAAAAACTATTTCTGTGCTAGGTCCAGCTTTATTTTATGCATTAAAAAAAAATAAGACTGTAGTGTTTCTCACTTCAAGGCATACTCAACATGTTGTTGCAATGGATACTTTGAAAGATATTAAGAAGAATTTAGAAAATTCCTCAAGCCGTACAAAAAAATTAAAAGAATTTTTTTCATATAATCAAAAAAAGAATGGAAAGGAATTTGTTGTCGCAGACATTATTGGAAAAAAATGGATGTGTGGTGTTCAAGGAATAGATAAATTTCCAGCTCATGAATTTAGAGAGTTTTGTAAATTACAAAGGGAAGAAGGTAAATGTGAGTTTTATTCTAATACTATTGAAAAAAGAAATTTAACAGTTAAAGCTAAAAAAATTGTAAATGAATTGGGATTTATGTACCCTTCACATTCAGAAGAGTTGGTTAAAGAATGCGTGAGTGAGAAACTCTGCCCTTATGAGATTGCATTGGCTTTGTGTAGTAAAGCAAAAGTGATTGTTGCTGATTATTTTTATTTGTTTAATTCATCTATTCGTACAACTTTTTTGAATAAGATAGGCAAGGAATTAGAAGATTTGATAGTGATTGTTGATGAAGGACACAATTTGCCTGACAGGGTTAGAGATTTGTTGACTCTTAAGTTATCTAATTTTACTATGAATAGGGCAATTAAAGAAGCTAGAGAAAATGGATTTAAAGAAGCTAGAGAATTATTGCAGAAGATAAACGAGGTGTTGGTTGGGTTTGCAGAGGGATTAGATTTTGGTGGCGAAATTTTGGTTAATAAAGTCGATTTTGTTCAAAAAATTGGAGAAATAAAAGAGTATGATTTATTGATTGAGCAATTAGATACTATAGGCGATGACATTAGAAAAGAAAAAAGACAGAGTTATATTGGTGCTGTTGCAAGTTTCTTGGATGGGTGGCTAGGATTAGATTTGGGTTATGCAAGAATATTGTCAAAAAAACAGTATAAAACTGCACCCCTTATAACTTTGAGTTATCGTTGTCTAGATCCTTCTTTGGTGACTTCTGATGTGTTTGAAGAGGTTTATTCTTTGATAATTATGAGTGGTACTTTGACTCCCACATCTTTGTATAAAGATGTGTTAGGTTTTCCTGAGAACTCTGTTGAGAAAATATATGGGAATCCATTTCCTGAAAAGAATCGGCTTAATTTGATTGTACCTAAAACTACTACTAAATATTCTGCAAGAAGTGAAGAGCAATTTAAAGAAATTGGAAGAATAGGGGCTGAAATTGTTAATAATATTCCTGGAAATTCAATCATATTTTTTCCTAGTTACGGGTTGATGCATTCTGTTTATCATTATTTTAATGAATTGTGTGATAGGAAGATTATTGTTGAGAAAAAAGGAGCCAATAAAGAAGAGAAAAAAGAATTATTGGAGCAATTTAAGAAACATAAGGAAAAAGGGATGGTGTTTTTGGGGATTACTGCAGGTTCATTTGGTGAGGGCATAGATTTACCGGGAGATCTTTTGAAAGGCGTTATAGTTGTGGGTATTCCTTTACAACCGCCTGATTTAGAGACTAAAGAGTTAATTAAATATTATGATGAAAGATTTGACAAAGGATGGGATTATGGTTATGTTTTGCCTGCTATAACTAAAGTGTTACAAAATGCTGGAAGATGTATTAGATCTGAAAAAGATAAAGGAATTATTGTGTTTTTAGATGAGAGATATGCTTGGAATCATTATCTTAGGTGTTTTCCAGATGATTGGGATGTTAAAGTTAGTAAAGAATATGTTGACAAAGTAAAGAATTTCTTTGGTTGATGGATATTTGAATTTTTTTGGTTTCTTTTTGATTTGTTCTCCCTGTGTGATGGTAATAAAGCAAAAGTTTTTATACTGGACGGGTGTTTTTTAAGGTATATGGTTAGTGCGATTATTTTAGCAGGAGGACCTGTAAAAGATACACCAAAAACTAAATTAGCTAGATGGTATTATCAGAAAATTTATGGAGAAACTTATTTTTGGGGAAAATATAAACCTTTAAAGCAAATTAAAATTAGGGTGGGTAATGAAATTCAAAAAGTTCCAATGGTTAGTGCAGTTATTGAGAATATTGCAAAAGCAGAGTCTATTGATGATTTAGTTGTTATAGGGGAAAAAGAAAGATTAGAGGCAATATTAGGGGATAAAGATTATGGTATGCCTGTAAAATATATTCAACAAGTAGGTAGTTTAGTTAAAAATGGAATTGAAGGTTATAAAAATTCTAAAGCACAAAAAAATGGAGAATGTGCGTTATTTTTGCCTTGTGATATCCCCAAGGCATCGCCTGAAGATTATGATTCTTTTGTTGATCAATGCACCCCTTTTATGAAAGATTATGATGCCTTTTATGCAATCATTGGTAAAGAAAATATGCAAGGAAAATCTAAAATATTTAATAGACCCTATTTTTGGATGATTGATGATGTTTTTGATGTAAAAGCCCAAGATTCGGGTAAGGAAGAATTTCATAGAAGAGGATTTAGATTATCAAATATGGCATACGCAAATCCAGAAGAGATTAAAAGTATTGAAAATATTGATTTGATTTATTCTTTAAGAAAATTAAAAGATCCAATAAATTTATTTTATACCGCAAAAGATGCATTTCCAGAAGTGGTAAAATATTTTAAGAAAACTTTAACTGTTTTTGATGTTAATAAAAAAGCTTCTGAGTTTTTAGGAACTAGATTTAGGCTTATAGAAGTAGATAGTGTTGCAACATCTTTGGATATAGACTCTGAAGAAGATTCTAAAATGTTAGATTATTGGTTGAGTAAAACAGAAAATAAAGAAAAGTAAAAAAGATAGATTTTTTTTCTGATGTTGATAAAATAGAATCATTTTGATTTTAGAGGGTAAAGTAGTAGTTTAGTATACCTTTTTGTATACTAAAACACAACATTTATATACTAGTTCTGTTTATTAGGAAATAGTAGAAGATATCGGCTCCTCGCTGACTTTCTTCTCTCCACCACCCCCTCAAGAATCTCGAGGAGCCTTTTTCTCTCTTTTTCTTATATTTTTATTGCGTTGTTTTTAACGCAAATTTTATAAGGTAAAATTGATTAATCTATGTTAAATCTGTGCTATTTTAAAATGGATGTTGAAAAGCTGAAAAAAGAGCAAATTAAGCTTGCTAAGAAAGTGGTTTTAAAAGATGAATTTAGCGAGCTGAAATTAATTGGTGGGTGTGATCAGACTTTTATTGGTAATAATGTTATTTCTTGCGTGGTGGTGATGGATTATGACACTTTAGAGGTTGTTGAGACTGTTCATGCAGTTGTTAAAGCTGTTGTGCCTTATGTTGCTGGATTTTTAGGTTATAGGGAAGGGCCTGCAATTGTTGAAGCTTTCAATAAGTTGGAAAAGAAGCCAGATATTTTATTGTGTGATTTTAATGGAATATTACATCCAAGGTTGTTTGGGGCTGCGTCTCAAGTAGGGTTGATGTTAGATGTTCCAACTATTGGTGTTGCTAAAATATTGAGTTATGGCAGTATAATGGGTGAAAAAATAGTGATAGGTACAAAACAAGTTGGAGTTAAAGTGATTAGTAGAGAACATTCTAGACCTATCTATGTTTCACTAGGACATAAGATTTGTTTAAAGAGTGCTGTTGAGATTGTTAAAAAGTGCTTAAAATATCCACACAAACTTCCAGAACCAATACATTATGCTCACAAGTACGCAAAGAAATTACAGAAAGAAGAAGAACATAAGAAAAAAGAGTGATTTATTATTATTATTATTATTATTATTATTATTATTCTACTTTGCCAACTATTTCTCCTCTTTTTGTATGGGTGAGTTGGCTTCCAGATACACTATATGTTACTTTTAGTGGATGTTTAAATCTTTGTCCAACTACTAAATCTGGTGAATAGTTTATTGTAAATAATTGTTTTTCCCCTATGATCATATGTGTAGGTGTACTATTAGTGCCATTACACTCAATTTTTGTGACAGTTATGTCTTCACCTAAACTGTTTGTTAATTCTACTTGTAACTCATCTGTATCTATAACAAAATCACAATTAAAACCTTGTATTGTACATGAATCAGGTAAAAATCTAGAAGGATTTAGCATACCAAAATAAACTAATGATGCAATAACAATAAGAACTACAAGTAATGCCCAGCCATAACTCATTAAGAATTCCATGGCTGCCTGACCTTTTTTTTGTGTTTTCATTACGCCTCTTTTTGATATCTATTTCAGATTGTAGAGATACTTATATAAAAACTTTTTGTTTGTTTTTTAGAAAAAGTAATATAAAATTAAAAAAAAGAAAAAAATAAGCTGTTAAGCTTATTCTACTTTAGTTATCAATTGACCTAAATCTGTATGTGTTAATCCATCACTTCCTTTTTTGTATGAAATAGATATGTCTTTTTTATATCTAGCTTCACTTGCAAGTCCATGCCGGGTGTTATTACAGAAAAGAAGTACATCTTCAGAGTCTTTTAATAGAAATGATGGAAAAGAACAATTAGTCCCATCACATGTCCAGTTCCCTATATGTTTACATTGATCATCATCAGCTATAGTTACTGAAAAATCCGCTAAATCTGTTCCCATACCGTTTTGTATAACTAAAGTTATATCATTATCGCTAACTTTGAAATCTACACAACTTAGACCAGGCACTAATGTACAACTTTCTGGCAAAAATCTACTTGGGTTTAACACTCCAAAATAAGCTAATGCTGAAATTGCGATTAGAACAACTAATATAGCCCAACCATAAGTCATTAAAAATTCCATAGCGGCTTGTGCTTTTTTGTTTTTATTCATTTTTATTTATTTCCTCCTTTATTCAATTTTAGTTATTAACTGACCTGTTTCTGTGTGGGTAATTCCAGCTGTAGAATTAAAAGAGATTATAATATCTTCTTTTAGTCTTTGCCCACTTTTATCCCATAAACCTGTACAACCCATTGTAAAGGTTTGTTTATCTGCGTCGTTAAATGTTCCTAATGTATCATTTATAATACAACTATAACCACTCATATTAATTTTAAAAACGTTTAAATCTTGTCCCATTCCGTTTTGGATAACTATTGTTGTTGTGTTGGTTGCACCATCTGCTTTAAAATCTATACAACTCATACCAGGCACTAATGTACAACTTTCTGGCAAAAATCTACTTGGGTTTAACACTCCAAAATAAGCTAATGCTGAAATTGCGATTAGAACAACTAATATAGCCCAACCATAAGTCATTAAGAACTCCATGGCAGCTTGTGCTTTTTTGTTTTTATTCAAAATAATCACCTCATTTGATATAAAATAAATAGTTTATGTAATTTATCTTTTAGGGGTATATAAATTTAATGGTTTTTTGAGATAAACATATTTGGTTTATTACTACTCTAGAGAGAATAAGAAACTATAAAAACAAAGTTACCAGTATAGATTAAGATAATGAACAAAATGAATAAAAGGGGACAAATAGCTGTAGAATATATGGTTATAATGGGGGTTATATTAATTGTATTAAGTCCTTTTGTTTACAAAGAGGTAAATAAATATATTGTTAAAGCAAGAATTAATGATGCTAATAATTTAATTAGTGGCATTACAAAATCAGCAGATTCTCTTTATTCTTTAGGGCCTGGAAATCAAAAACATTTGTATATTGATGTCCCTAAAGGGGTTACTGATGTAAATATTTATGGAAGGGAAATTGTATTTGCTGTCGATACTCCTGAAGGAAGTAAAGATATAATTATGGTGACTAAAGGGTATGTTACAGGTGTTATTCCAATTGACTCTGGAGTTCATAAGATTAAAATGAGAGTGTTAGAGACTGGTGTTGTATTGATTGGAGATCCATATTGTGTTGTTTTACCAACAGTTAATTGTACTGATGGTAGAAATCCTGTGTTGTTTTTACATGAGCCAGGACATAGTACGCATGCCTCTATTTATAACGAAACTGATTATAATGGCATGGGGGATAAAGTTATTCTTGCTAATTATAGTATTTGTTGTATAGATACTGTTAAGGGGGATCAAATGGTTTGGGAAGAAAATAATGGTTGGGCTACACATAATACTACAATGTTTAGATTAGATAATCTCACAAATGCACATGTTGCTGAAAAAGACTATATTAATTATACTGTTGAAGCTAAACTTTATACAAATAAAGATGTAGAACTTAATTGTGAATATACTAATGAAAGTGTGCAATATTGTGCAGAATTTGGGCAAGATTATTATTGTTTAGCTACGATAGATAATACTCATTATAGTGATAATGATGGGGGTGAGAATTATTTAACTAATTCACATATTTCAGATTGTGATGGAGACTGGGATGATTATCCTGTGAAGGTTTGCTGTTTAATACCTCCTAGATAATTCTTTTGTTATGATGATATTAAATAAAAAACGTAGAGCACAAGTTAGTGTTGAATATTTTATTATTTTTGGTACACTATTGATATTTCTGATGTTTATTGTTTATTATTTTATGACTACAATTCCTCCTGATCTTCAAATGAAGCAGGCTGTGAGCGCTGTTAATAAAATATCTAAAGTTGCAGATACTGTTTATTCTTTAAGTCCAGGTTCTAAAAGGATTGTTTACGTGTTTTTTCCTTCAGCGGTTAGTAGTGTAAGTTTTGTGCAATTTCCCTCTTCTACTGGGAGCGAGATAGTTATTAATATGAGTCATGAAGGAAGGGTGGTGGATATATTTGCGATGACTAAGGGTAATGTTACTGGAGAAATTCCGTTTAGTGGTGGGCAGAAAAAGAATTTGCATAAGTTATTTATTGAAAAAACAGAAACAGGGGTAATTAATATAACTTCAAGATGATGAAATCTAATAAAGCACAAATTGCTATTGAATTTTTGTTCGTGATAGGTGTGATTTTATTGTTATCTACTTTTGTGTTATATGATGTTTTTAATAAAAAAGACCAAGTTACTAAAACTACTGATATATTAAATAAAAAAGATTTTTGTTTGCAATTTTCTTCTTTAATAACAGAAATTTATGCAAGTGGAGTTGGTACTATTGCTTATTTTTCTGTGGGGGTCGGACATATTAAATATAATGTAACTGTTCAACCAATTTCAAGGAATTTATTTGTTGGTGAGCCGGGTAAAGGGCCTGTTTATTGCACTTATCCAATAAGAAGTGTGTCTAATTCCAGTCAAGAGAGAAATTTAAGTTGGTTTAATTTTCATTTTTCTGCCGATAAAAGAATATTAAAATTTGAGAATATTGGAGGTTTTGTTGTTATCAGTTTACATAACAGAAGTGTGTATGATGAAATATAGATTTAAATTTAATAAAAGCGCGCAAGCAGTAATAATTGATTTTTTTATAGCTTTATCTATCTTCATTCTTCTTGTTTCAATGATTGCAATAATGTGGAATAAATATCATTTTGAGTTAAATCAAAAAGTTACTCAAAAAGATATGTGGTTGAAAACCTATCATGTAAGTGATATATTAATTCATACTTCTGGGAGTCCGAGTGAATGGGAAAATATTAATTGGGAAGGCAATATGGGTGATATTAATAACCTTATTGAAACAGTTGGTTTAGTGAGTTTTGACAGGCAATTAGATTCTAATAAAGTGCAAGAGTTTGTTAATATGACTAATAATTATAATGCATCAAGAGAGTTGTTGAATATTGAAGGATACCATCTCTATTTTAGGTTGTTTGATAAAGATATGCGTATCCACGAATCTGGTCCTAATCCTATTTTATTTAATGCAGAACGTACAACAAGCGTGAGAAGATATGTTCAATGTGATGAAGGAGATAATCGTAGGTGTATTTTAGAGGTTTCATTATGGGAATAAGCAATATGGGGAAAAAAGCTGTAATGATTACAACTGATTCAATTATTGCTCTTACTATTGTTATTATTATAATTATTGTTGCAACTAATTATGCAATCAGTTCAAGAGATGATGTTTTACCTGAATTGCAATTAGTGCGTACAGGAAATGATATTTTGGCTTTATTTGATAATACTGGAGTTTTTGAAAATATGAATGAATCTGAAGTACAGGGGGAGATTTATTCATTAATTCCAAACCATTATGAGGTGAAGATAAATTTAACTTTAGAAAATGGAAGTAGTTTTGAAACAGATACTTTTAGAGAAATACCTGATGACAGATTTATTGGAACTGGACAGAGAGTTATTGTTATGGGTAATTTAGGATTTGGGGTTGCAAGATTTTGGATATGGGCAGGAAGAGTAAAATGACTAATAAGATGAATTGAAAGATGGATAATCTGATAAATAGAAAGATGAATAGAAAGGGTATATTATTTACAGCAGGATTGGTGTTAATGGCATCTGTGCTTTTGACATTAGCCATATTGTTATTTTATAACACTATGGAATCTGAAGAGAGATTTATTGAAATGTCTAGTTTAGATACTATGCATAATCTTTATGATTCTGTTGATAATGGAATCAGAGAGATTTTATTTGGAACTCTTGGGGATGATTATGTTATTGTTAATCAAATTGAGGATCAAGTTGTGTTTAAAGAAGGGTTGTCTAATATTGACTATACTAATTTTGAAGGTAATTTAACTTCATTTAAAAGTTTTGTTGAATCTAATTTTGGTGGTGTTAGTTTGAATATTACTGAAATGAATAACACTTTACCTTTAGTTGTTTATCCACATGAAGTTGTTTATACTCATCCAAATGGTTTTGGTGAAAATGTAATTGGGGTTTATCCATCTAATTATTCAATTTTGGAAGGTTATGAAGTTAGTTTTAACGTAGATCCTGATGGATGTCCTGTTAATAATACTCATAGCGGTAGTTTTAGTGTTAACATAACAGGGTGTGGAAATATGTATTTAGATCCAGATGATATTAGTCATTTTCAACTTAATTTTAGTAATGAATTTGTGAATATTACTTTTGGTGCTGGAGCTAACCTTACTATTTTAGATCTTAGTAATCTTGATAATGAAGTTTTTGTAAATATTAATTTAAAAGATTTAAATGAAACAATTACAGTAGAAACACCCAGAGAGACAGATTTAATAAATGTTGCACTTCCTGGTTATGGTGTGAAGAAAATAGGGGGTGTTAGATTAAGGTGAATCTGTTACTATTTTAGAATTGTTACATATTTATTTAAATTTGTAATCAAAACAAATCTTTGTATGGTTGAGGGTGTAGAGTTAGACAAAAAAAAGAGGGAGTTTTATGATGCTTCTGTTGAAATAATAAGATTGATTGGTATTAACCAGATTGAAGAAGCAAAGAAACTCTATAACCTTTACACTAATTTATATTATGAAATACTTCCTGTATTAAATGAGCAAGAAGTGTCACAGTATTATCAAAATTTAAGTCAAATTTATAATAGGCTTAAGCCTTATTTTGCTCAAAAAGCAGATGTTTCAGAAATTAAAAGGCATTATAAAACAGAGATTGATGAATTGTATGAGTTGATACAAGAAAAAGGAAAAATAACCCTTAAAGCAGTACAATCAAAATTTAAAATTGATAGAAAAAAGGCAGATGAATGGGCAACAATTTTGGAAGAAAATGGTTTGATTAAAATTAATTATTCATTTTTTATTGGGCCAATACTAAAGAAATTAAGTTAGAAAAAAATGAAAATATTAAAACAATATAAACTAACTGTGGATAATATTGAGATAGGTGTTAGAGTAACTTCAGATAAAGGAAGAGTAGATATGTATGAATTGGTTACTAAAGAACTTAGTGTAGCAACAAAGGCTTTGTTGGTTAAGGTTAGAGAAGAATTGGTTGCTGATGTTGAGATAAGTAGTGCAGAGATTCTTGATCCTAATGCCGTTTTTAGAATAAAAGAAAAATTTAGAGTTAGTGCAGATGAATTTATTGCTAAAAAATTACCTCAGATAGATTTAGAAACAAAACATCTTTTGATAGGAACTTTACTTCATGAAACAATTGGTCTTGGAAAAGTGGAGTTTTTACTTTCAGACCCTAATCTTGAAGAAATTGTTGTTAATTCTGCAAAAGAACCTTTGAGGGTTTATCATAAACAATTTGGATGGCTTGAAACTGATATTTTTTTAGGTACAGAAGAAAATGTACAAAATTATGCAAATACAATTGCAAGAAGAATTGGAAGACAAATAACAACTTTAAATCCATTATTAGATGCACATTTAGTTACTGGAGATAGAGCTAATGCTGTTCTTTATCCCATTTCAAATAAAGGGAATTCAATTACAATTAGAATGTTTGCAAGAGATCCTTGGACTTGTATGGATTTTATTAAAAATAAAACTTGCAGTGTTGAAGTTTTTGCTTTAATTTGGTTAATGATGGAATTTGAAATGAATGTACTTATTTCTGGGGGTACTGGAAGTGGAAAAACAGCTATGCTTAATGTTTGTATGCCGTTTATACCGCCCAATCATAGAATTATTTCTATTGAAGATACAAGAGAATTACAACTTCCAAAATATTTACATTGGGTTCCTTTAGTAACAAGACTTCCAAATACAGAAGGTAGGGGAGAAGTAACCATGCTTAATTTATTGATAAATTCTTTAAGAATGAGACCAGATAGAATTGTACTTGGAGAAATGAGAAAAAAAGAAGAAGCACAAGTTCTTTTTGAAGCAATGCATACAGGACATAGTGTATATAGTACTGTTCATGCAGAAAGCGTTGCAGAAACAATACAAAGATTAGTTTATCCACCAATAGAGATTCCTGCTAATTTACTTCCTACAGTTAATCTTTGTGTAGTGATGTATAGAGAAAGAAGAAGAAGTATAAGGAGGGTGTATCAATTAGGGGAGTTTATTAGAACTGAAACAAAAGAAGGAATGGCTGTTAAACCTAATATAATTTATAGGTGGAATCCAAATACAGATAAAATTGAATCTAGCTTAAAGAGCTCTAGATTGTTTGAAGAATTGAGTAGGCATACTGGTTTGAATCAGGGTGAAATTTCTTTGAAATTAAAACAAAAAGAAACTATATTGAATTGGTTGTTAAATAATAATATTAGGGATGTACATAGTATTGGAAAATTTATGAGTGAGTATTACCTTAATAAAGAAGAAGTAATAAATATTGTTAATAAAAATTTACATCCAGATCAAATTTTAAAATAAAATAAATAGCTAAATAAAATAGATAAATAAAATCGGTAAATAAAATCAGTAAATAAATGGGTGAATAATGAATTTTAATATACCTTTTTCATTTTTTCCTGCAAAAATATTAAGAAAGCAGGCTAAACATGTGCTTTTTATAACTAAACCCTTAGAAAAAGTTTTTCCTTATTTGGCAGTGACCCTTAAACAAGCAAGATTCCATATAAGTTCTGCAGAATATCTTTCAATGTGTTTTCTTTCTAACACTTTTCTATTCGCTTTTTTTCTTATTTTTTTAAATTTAGTAATCTCTTCAACAGATGCAGTTAACCCATTTTTAAAATCATTTATAGCTTCTTTATTTCTTGTAATTTTTATTAGTTTTCAACAATTTGCTTACCCCAAGATTATAATAAATAGGAGAGTAATGAATTTAGAAAAAAATTTACTTCCTGCAATGCAAAATGCATTAGTGCAATTAAAGTCGGGGGTTCCTTTATTTAATGTGTTGGCTCAACTTTCTTTGGGAGGGTATGGTGAAGTGTCTAAAGAATTTTTAAAAGTTGTTAGAGACGTCAATGCTGGAAAACCAGCTATAGATGCTTTAGATATTGTTGCTTTTGAAAATCCATCACCTTACTTTAGGAGGGTTATTTGGCAATTAACTAATAGGATGAAAACAGGATCTGATTTGTGTGAAACAGTAAAAGAAATAACAGTACATTTATCTGCAGAACAGATTGGACAGATTGAAAGATATGGTTCTCAGTTGAGTCCTTTGAGTATGTTTTATATGGTAATCGCAATTATTTTGCCCTCTCTTGGATTGACTTTATTGATTGTAATGGCGTCTTTTATGTCTTTATCTGAAGCAGGGATTAAAAGTTTGTTTTGGGGATTATATGGGTTTGGAGTATTTGTGCAATTTATGTTTTTAGGAATGATAAAAGCAAAAAGGCCTAATTTATTGGTGGATTAAAGGTATTAAAATGGATTATGGAGCAATATCAAAACTTTATCCAGGGAAAATAAGAAAAAACTATTTGAGGTTATTATCTTATTTTGATTTGAAGGTAAAAAAGGAATATGTATTAGGTTTTATTATTTTTAGCGGTCTTGCTGTTTCTTTAATTATTGCACTCCAACTTGCAAGAATTTATGATGTTTCATTATTTTTAATGTTTGTTGCTTCTTTTATAGTGATTGAATTTTTAGTACATACTTTAATAACTTTGGCTGCAGAGAGAAAAGCTAAATTTGTTGAAGATGTATTACCAGATGCTTTACAATTAATGGCTAGTAATCTAAGGGCTGGTTTAACTCCAGATAAAGCATTTTTAGTTTCTGCAAGACCTGAATTTGGAATATTAAATGAAGAAATAAATAGAATTGGAAAAGAAATTACTGCTGGTACTGATATGGAACATGCTTTAAAAAAATTAGCAAGAAGAGTTAAATCAGAGGTATTAGGTAAAACTGTTGATCTTATTGTTTTAGGATTAAGGTCTGGTGGAGAATTTTCTAGTTTACTTGATCAGACTGCAGATAATTTAAAACAACAAAAACTTGTAAGAAATAAAGTTAATTCAAACATTTTGATGTATGTTATATTTATATTTTCAGCAATTGCATTTGGTTCTCCAATATTATTTGGGTTTTCATCTTTTTTAATTCAAGTGTTAGTTAAGAATCTTGGAAGTGTAGGTTCTATGACTGGAGATATAGCAAGTCAAGCGAGTTTACCTATTCAAATTACAGGAGTTGCAATATCTCCCGATTTTGTTATTTTGTTTATAGTGGTTTCTTTAATAACTTCATCTATTTTAGGTTCTTTTGTGTTAGGGGCAATATCTAAAGGAAAAGGAAGGGAAGGTTTAAATTATATACCTATCTTAGTTGCATTGTCTTTGGGATTATTTTTCATAGTCAGATTTATTATTACCAATGCATTTGGTGGGTTAATGTCTTTTTAGTGTTTTATAGTAAGATTTTTATACTTATTTGGATAACTTAAATACCATGGTTGAAAAAGAGGGAGTTGAAAAAGAAGGAGTAGATGTTCTTGGAGATTTTTTAAAAGATCATAAAGATATAAAGAAATCAAAGTCTCATGAATCTGTTAATGTTGATAGGATTAAACACGTTGTAGGTGTTGGAGAACGAATTGTTAGCGGAATAAATGGGTTTGATGAGTTGATAGGTGGAGGATTCAAAAAAGGTTCTAATGTTTTAGTTGAAGGTGGGCCAGGAACAGGTAAAACTATTTTTGGAATACAGTTTTTAATGAAAGCAATTGAAGATGGAAAATCTGCTGTTTATTTTTCTTTTGAAGAAAATAAAGAAGATCTTTATGAAGATATGAAATTGTTTGGTTGGGATTTGGAAAAATTAGAAAGTGAGAAAAAATTTTTTTATATCCATTATACTCCTGAACAAATTACCGGAATATTATCTGAAGGTGGTGGAACTTTAGATAGTTTTATGAGACAAATAAATCCCACTAGATTGGTTATTGATTCAATAACAGCTTTTACTTTATTGGGTTCAGATGAATTAAAAAAGAGAGAAAATGTTTTGGCTTTATTTGATTTAATAGATAAATGGAATTGTACAACTATTTTTACATTTCAACATGCTTCTGAAGGTGAAGAAGAACATAAAACTGCTAGTTTTATGGAGTTTGAGGTTGATGGGATTATTTTGCTTTATTATGCTCGTAAAGGAATTCTTGGAGAAGGTCGTGAAAGAAAAATTGAAGTGCTTAAAATGAGGGGTACGGATCATGCTAGGGGGGCAGTTACTTTTGATGTTGGCGAAAATGGAATAGTGATTGTTGAGTGATTTATAGTAAGTTTTTTATATGTTTTAGGCATAATTCTTAATGGAGTTATGAAAACGTAAAAGAATCAAAAAAAATTCTTTAACTATTTTCATTAAAAAATGAAAACAGATAAGCAAGTAAAAAAGGAATTTAAGAAAGAAGTTTCTAAGAATCCTGAAAAATATTTTGCAGTTAGTGTTTTAAAAAAAGCAGGATTTAATCGTGCTAAATGTAAGAAGTGTGGGATATATTTTTGGAGTACTAAACCCCGAGATGTTTGCGGAGATGCTGTATGTTCTGGAGGATTTAGATTTATTGGAGATAGTCCTGCTAAGAAAAAATTAGATTATGTCGGTGTTTGGACTGAATTTGCAAAATTGTTTTCTAAATTGGGTTATACACCAATAAAGAGATATCCTGTTGTTGCTCGATGGAGAGATGATACTGATTTTGTACAAGCAAGTATTTATGATTTTCAACCTTATGTTGTTTCTGGAGAGGTAAAACCACCAGCTAACCCCTTAGTTGTACCACAGTTTAGTCTTCGTTTTAATGATATAGATAATGTAGGGATAACTGGACAACATTATGTGGGATTTGTGATGATAGGACAGCATGCCTTTATGCCTCCAGAAGAATGGGATAAAGATAAATATTTTTCTGATATTAAATTATGGCTGAATAAAGGATTGGGTGTGGAAGATGATGAAATAATTTTCCATGAAGATGCATGGGCTGGCGGAGGAAATTTTGGTCCTTGTATGGAATTTTTTAGCAGAGGAATGGAATTAGGAAATCAAGTTTATATGATGTATGAACAAACTTCTTCTGGATCTAAAGAGTTAAAATTAAAAGTGTTGGATATGGGGATGGGGCACGAAAGAAATGCTTGGTTTACTCACGGTACTTCTACTAGTTATGAATCTACATTTCCAACTGTGATGAAAAAATTACATCAACTTACAGGTGTGAGGGTTGATGAAAAATTGATGGCTAAATTTTTACCTTATGCTTCTTATTTGAATATTGATGAAGTCGAAGATATTGAAAAAGCATGGGATTTTGTTGCTGAGAAAGTTGGAATGAAAGTAGATGAATTGAGAAATAACATACTTCCTTTAGCTGCGCTTTATTCTGTTGCAGAACATTCAAGGGCATTGTTAGTTGCGTTATCTGATGGAGCTTTACCAGGCAATGTTGGTGGAGGATATAATCTACGAACAGTGTTGAGAAGGGCACTTTCTTTTATTGATAGATATGGGTGGAATCTTGAGCTTGCTGAAATATGTAAGTGGCATGCTGAATATCTCGAACCCTTGTTTCCTGAATTGAGTAATAATTTAGGTAATGTTTCGAAGATACTTAATGTGGAAAAGAGAAAATATATTGCGTCTAAAGAGAAAGCTAAACAAATAACTGCGGTTATTGTTAAGAAAGATATTGATGAAAGAAAACTCCTCGAACTTTATGATAGCCAAGGAATCCAGCCAGAGATGATAAGGGTTGAAGCAGCTAAATTAGGTAAGCAAATCATAATTCCTGAGAATTTTTATTCTAGAGTTTCTGAATTACATGAGCGAAAAAAACAAGTTCATGCAACAGTGCGTGAAGAGAAATTGGAATTAGGAGGATTATCAGAAACAGAAGCGCTTTATTTTGAAGATTATCGTAAAATTAAATTTGGAGCAAAAGTATTGAAAATTATTGATGATAAGGTTGTGTTAGATAGAACTTATTTTTATCCAACTTCTGGTGGGCAATTGCATGATATTGGAAATATTAATGGTAAAAAAGTTATTGATGTGTTTAAGCAAGGGAATATAATTGTACATGTTATGGAAAGTAAACCTCTTTTAAGGGTTGGAGGAGAGGTTATTGCTGAGATTAATTTTGGAAATAGAAAACAATTAACTCAACATCATACTGCGACCCATATTGTGAATGCAGCTGCAAAAAAAGTTTTAGGAAATCATATTTTTCAAGCAGGAGCTAAAAAAACATTAGATAAAGCACATTTAGATGTTACTCATTATGAAAGTATTTCTGATGAAGAACTTAAGAAAATAGGAGATGAAGCAAATATTATTATTGATAGGGCATTACCTATTAATTCTTCTTTTTTGAGTAGAGATATGGCTGAAAAGAGATACGGTTTGAGTATTTATCAAGGTGGTGCAGTTCCTGGAAACAAAATTAGAATAATAGATATTAAAGGGGTGGATGTTGAAGCCTGTGGTGGAACTCATTTACATGATACTTCTGAAGTTGGAAAAATTAAGATTTTAAAAAGTACCAAAATTCAAGATGGTGTTTGTAGAATCACTTTTACTGCCGGAGAAGCTGCTGAGATACAAGGAGAAAGTGAGAAAGAAATATTGGATGGGTTGTCAAAATTATTGGGTGTTGGGGTTGAAGAGATTCCTGCTAGGGCAGAAGAGCTATTTGTTAAATGGAAAAAAGCAAAAAAAGCAATTAAAAAAAGAAAAGAAATAGATGTAAAAGACCTTGAATTGGTTGTTAGAGAGGGAAAAAAAGGAGATATTTTAGGGGAGACTGCTAGAATTTTGAAAACTCAACCAGAACACGTATTGAAAACTACAGAAAGATTTATGAAAGAATTAGATAAATTTATTGAGAAATTGAATGATAAATAATAAAAAAGAAAAGCTTATAAACATTTTAGGTTATTTTAAGAGTAGGTGATATTAATGGTTAATGATAAAGAACTAATTCCAGAAGAAGAACAATCTAATTTTGATGAAGGGGCTGATGAAGAGGTTTATTCTAGTGAAGGGAGGGATAAACTTGTTGAAGAAGACGAGATAAGTCCTTGGGAAGCTGCATTTATGGAAGGTGCTGATAATGATGGTCAGCAAGCTAAATGTAGAAAATGTGGTAAAATGCTTCAAAGGAGTGAGTTAATTATAGAAAAAGTTGTTGATGGTGAATTGTATAGATTTTGTTCAGATAAATGTAGTGATGAATTTGATAAAAAATGAATTCTCCTGCAAAACTGAAATAAAAATTTCATTTAAGTAAAAGAGTTTGAGTAAAAAGAACAACAATGAAACACTTGAAAAAAACCTTAGCAATTGTTCAAATTTGTATAACTTTCTTTGTGTTAATAGGATTCTATTTATTGTATCATAAGTTTAGTGGTTGGGATTATTATGAAAAAATTTACTTGTTTGTGATATTCTATTTTACACTCGCCTTGTTTTTATTGAATGCTATAGGCTATATAGTTCACGAAAGGAAGAAACATATCAAAGTGATGATTGGAACAATTCAGTTGGTAATTAGTATTTCACTTGGGTTGATTTTGTTACAGGTTTATGGAAATTATGTCGGGGTGATTGCAACCCATATTGGATTAACTTTGTTTGCGATTCCTTTTTTATTTATTTTAAGTGCTGTAGGTTATTTAGTTAAAAAAGAAAAATATGCAATTAAAGAGGTTCTAGGCACTATTCAGATAACAGTAAGTTTGTTAATTATGTTTGTGTTAATTATTTTAGGTGTGTTAGCTAAAACAAACGCGTTTTATTATTTCTCATTAAATGTTGTTCCTGTTTTGTATATTTTGAGTGCTTTAGGTTATATGATTAAACACTAATCAAGGTGTAAATTCTTCTTTTAGAACAATTCTGAACTAAATTTTCTGATATAATCCATTTTATAGATTCTTCACATGATTCAAAGCTTCTTTTTGCTTTAATTTTTGAATAATTTTTTATATCTTTAAATCTTTTTATCTCTAATGAGAAAATTAATAATGCTTTATGGTTTTCCTTTAAGTGGGAAATCAACTGTAGCTAAGAAATTGAAAGATTCTTTTTCTAAAAAGAATATTGATTGTGAAATAATCAAATCAGTTTCAACAAGATTTAAGGTGGATGAACATATTAAGTTTACAAAAAAATCTATTGATGAAACTAATGAGGAGACAAGAAGAGAAAAAGATGATTCTTATAGAAAACTTTGCGATTTAGTTGAAAGTTCTGATAAGGATATTATTATCTTGGATGCAACTTTTCATAAGCAATACAGAAGGAATTGGGTTTATGATATTGCAGAGAAAAATGACTATGAGTTATATGTTTTATGGACGATTTTTAACAGTAAAGAAGTGATAAATAATTATTTAGATGAAAGAAAGAAAAATCCTGATTTTAAAGATAAAGTTTTAGATTCTATTGATCAATATGAATGTATGGTTGAGCAGACAGATAAATTAGATGATTCTGAATTTGATAATATTAAAATAATCAAGTTTGTAAGGGAAAAAAAAGATATTTCTTTTTATAATTGTGAGGAAAATGGATTTGCTAAAGAGATATCTAAAATCATAAAAAATTAGAAAAGTATATATCTTTAATGTATTTTATTTACTTAATGTTTGGATTTAATCGACCAAAATACGTAGCTAAGAATCTTATTGTTAGTTTGGATTTTGATGGAGTTATAGCTCATGGCTTAAATGTTAAGCTGAAATATGCAAAGGAATGGTTTGGGGTGGATCTTGAGCTGCATCAGACCAAAAAAGACGGTTTTGATAAACTTATGCAGAAGATTGGGAAGCTAGATATAAATTATCGCAGTTTAATGGATCCATTAAATGAGGATCATATCATGGAATATGAAATTCCTCCACATTGCAAGGAGACATTACACAACCTTCATAAAGAGGGTTTTAGGTTTGTTGTTATAACTTCTAGGAATGATCATGATTTTCCTTATGCAAAGAAATTTATTAGGCATAAATTTGGACACATTATAAAATATTTACATAATACGAGGAATAAATCAAAAGATCATTTTGTTCATAAGTTAAAGCCACGAATCCATATAGATGACGATCTTAAGAAATTAGAATCAATAAAACATTTACCAGTCCATTTAATCTACTACAGGCAACCAGAGAATAAACATCAAAATAGGTCTCTTTTTGATAACTCTAGAATATTTGAGATTAATAATTGGAAACAATTTTATGATATTGTTATTCATATCAAAAAAGTTCATGAGGCAATTTGTTGGAAGTATGATACAAAGAATAAATTTTCACATGTTGGAAAAATATATGGTATTTACCAAGATATTGGTAAAGATAAATTAAATGATTTGCTGAAAGAATATGAAAATTTCGAGAAGAAATAATTATTTTAATTCTTCTTTTAGAAGTCCAAACATTAAATGATCATACCACTTATTGTTTTGAAATATATCTTTTCTTGCGATTCCTTCTTGTTTGAATCCCATTCTGAGAAGAAGTCCATAAGATGCTTTGTTTGAATGAAATGTTCTTGAACTGATCCTTTCTAGTTTTAGTTCTTTGAAGGCATAATCTAAGATTAGAATTAGTGCTTCTTTTGCTATTCCCTTACGCCAATATTTTTTTCCCAGCCAATAACCTACTTCTGCGTTTTTATTTTTTAAGTCTATTTTGTTAAAACTCATAATTCCTATAACTTGATTATCTTCTTTTAATGTGATTCCTAAATTTAATTCCTTGCCTTTTTTGTATCCTTGTTTTGATTTCTTTATGAACTGAACCGCATGTTCTGGAGTGTAAGGCCAAGGAATATTCATTGTGTACCTAA
Organism: Candidatus Woesearchaeota archaeon; assembly: GCA_016784165.1. Lineage (GTDB taxonomy): Archaea > Nanobdellota > Nanobdellia > Woesearchaeales > BS150m-G63 > BS150m-G63. The sequence goes on along the minus strand of JADHVD010000005.1, from coordinate 7,331 downwards.
CAATATCTTTGTGATTTATATGTTTGTAAATGAATTCAGCATCTGAGTATTCTAATTTTCTTAGCACCACTATTTCTCCTTCTAGTTTTATCTTTTTTTCTAAACTCATTTTAATTTTTTCCGTGCCATTCTTTTATGAATCGTTCAACAAATTCTTTTGTAAAATTATACCTTTCTTTTGCTATCTCTTGAGCTAATTCTGTGTGAAAACTTTCTGGTTTTAATTTTAGTATTTTTTCATAAAAGTGATTTATTGCAGTTGTTGTTGAGCCGTCATATTCTTCTTTTGGTTTAATATGTGGATTATATATAGAGGTATTATGTGTTGTATTATGTATTAATACTCTTGATATAGCGACTGCACCTATTGCATCTAATCTATCAGCATCTTGAATTATTTGTGCTTCTTTGGTTTCTGCTTTTAGTTTTTTGCTTACTCTATGAACTTCTATACAATGTACAACTGCAGGAATTTTTTCTTTTGGGAATTTGATTTTTTCTAAGATTTCTGGAGCCATTTTTGATCCTTGTTCTGCATGACATAATCCTGTTTCAGATTGTTTTTTTCTTGCTATATCATGAAGTAGTGCAGATGCTTTTACTATATCCATATCTGCTTTTTCTTGTTCTGCTATCCTTATAGCTAGATTGTATACTCTTTCTATATGGTCCAAACCATGTCCACCTTCTCGGAAGTATGGTTTTATTTTTTCTTTTAGATGTTCCATATTAGAATTAGTTTATTTTGAGTTTATATGTTTTTGGTTCTTTAGTCGGAATTTTTTCGGTTAGATCCATGTTACTTTTACTTGATCTGTTCTTTCATAAGGTAAGATATTACTGTCTTTTATTTTAGTTTCCTGGCCTGAGCTGTATTGTAGAATTCCTTGCCAAGCAATCATTGCGCCATTATCAACATTAAATTCATTTGCAACTGTAAAACATTTTGCCCCTCTTGCTTTGCACATTTCTTTTGCCATTTCTTGTAATCTTGTGTTACATGCAACCCCTCCACCTAAAAGGAGTTCTTTTTTATTGCAGTGAGCAAGTGCTCTTTCTGCTACTTCTAAAAGCATTGCAAAAGCAGTTTCTTGGAGTGAGTAAGCAAGGTCTTCTTTTTTTATTCCTTGTTGATGTTTTTGTTTAAGGTTTGTTAATAACCCCCCAAAACTTACATCCATTCCTTTTACTGTGTAAGGCAGTTCAATCATTTTTTCCCCTTTTTCTGCTAGTTGTGATAATTTTGGTCCGCCAGGAAATCCTAATTCCAAGTATCTTGCGAAACTGTCTAAGAAGTTTCCTATTCCAATATCGAGAGTTTCTCCGAAAATTCTGTATTTTTTTCCTTCGTAAGCTATAACTTGGGTGTTTGCTCCTGAAACATAAAGTAGTACAGGGTCTTTTGCTTGTGTGAGCATTGTTCCAATACTTAAGTGTGCTATACAATGATTGATTCCGATTAATGGTTTTTTTAGTTTTAGTGCTAAAGAACGTGCGAAAAAAGCCCCTATTCTTAAGCAGTGTCCCATGCCAGGACCTTGAGAAAATGAAATTAGGTCAACATCTTTTAGTTTTATGTTTGCTTTTTCTAATGCTTGAGCGAGTACTTTGTCACAAACTTCAACATGATGTTCTCCTGCTTTTACTGGAATCATTCCGCCTTTTTTAGTGGTGTAACTATCTTTGATGTTGGCTAATACCTTCTTTTTGTCTGTTACAATACCAATCCCAAACGTGTGGGCAGTTGTTTCAATACCTAAACATATCATAATGAAGTGATTATTCAGTAAGGTTTATATATTTTACTTGTGTTGAAAGGTTTAAAGAGGTACTATATGATTAAAAAAATCAAAAATATATTCTTATTTTTTACAAAGCTTATCGCACTTTCTATTTTTTTGATATTTACACTTGCTTATATTGTTTTGATTTTATACGGCAGATTTGATATATTATTCCCTCTCTTGTTGATATTGTTTATCCCTTTAACGATATTGAGGTATATTTGGAAATATATTAAATGGAAAGAAAGCAAAATAAAGAAGAACTAAAGTAAATTATTTAAACTCATCCTCTTTTTGTTTTATTATGGTTAAATTAGTTGCGATAGATGAAGCTGGTAGAGGTCCTGTTATAGGTCCTATGGTGCTTTGCGGAGTTATGGTTGATGATAAAGAACAGTTTAAATTGAAATTGTTGGGTGCAAGAGATTCTAAATTACTTAGTGTAGCTAAAAGAAAAGAAGTTTTTGAATTATTGAAAAAAGAAATTGAATACAAAGTTATAATTGTTCCACCTAAAGAAATAGATAATACTTTATTTTCTGAAAATACTAATTTAAATTGGCTTGAAGCAGATAAATCTATAGAGATAATAAATCATTTTAAACCAGATAGGATTATCTTAGATTGTCCAAGTAACAATAGGGAAGCATATGCCGGATATATTAAAGAAAGATTAGTGAAAAAAGATGCAGAAATAAAAGCAGAATTTAAAGCAGATAGTAAATATTTTGTTGTTGGTGCTGCTTCTATTATTGCTAAAGTGATTAGAGATGAAGAAATAGATAAGTTAAAGAAAAAATATAATGTTGAATTTGGTTCTGGTTACCCTTCTGATGAAAGAACTAGAGATTTTTTGAAAAAGAATTATGATAAATATGATTTTTTCAGAAAAAGTTGGGCTTCTTATAAAAATGTGGCAGTAAAATCTTCTCAAAAAGGTTTAGGAGAATTTTAATTTTTTATCCTATAAAACAAACCAGAAAAGTTTATAAACATTAACTGTCTTTAAAATTATACTTTTTAGAGGAATTTTTAAAAAAAAGGTGAGTAGAGATTGACTAAGATAAAAAGCATGGTGATGCATGGATTTAAATCCTTTGCAAAGAGAACTGAATTAGTGTTTGATCAGGATTTTAATGTTGTTCTAGGTCCTAACGGGAGTGGTAAATCTAATGTGTTAGATGCACTTTGTTTTGTATTAGGTAAAAGATCTGCTAAAGCACTTAGGGCTGAAAAAGCTTCTAATTTAATCTATAACGGTGGAAAAAAGAAAGATCCTTCTAAAAATGCAGAAGTAAGTATGGTTTTTGATAATTCTGAAAAAGAATTTCCAACTGGTGATGAGGAAGTTAAGATAACTAGATTGATAAATCATAGGGGGATGTCTACTTATAAAATAAATGATCAAAGAAGAACCAGGCAACAGATTATTGATATGCTTGCTTTGGCTAAAATAAATCCAGATGGATATAATATAATTCTACAAGGTGATATTACTCGATTCGTGGAGATGTCTCCCAATGAAAGGAGAGAAGTTATTGGGGAAATAGCCGGAATTTCTTCATATGAAGAGAAAAAACATAAAGCAATGAATGAATTAGATAAGGTTGATGGTAAATTGGGCGAAGCAGATATTGTTTTGAAAGAAAGAGGGACTTATCTTAAAGAATTAAGAAAAGAAAAAAAACAAGCTGAAAAATTCAGAGAATGTGATAATAAAATTAATCAAAATCGTGCAAGTTTTCTTAAAATACAAATGAATGGGAAACAAGAAAAAATAGATTCCCTTGAAAAAAGAAAAAGAAGTCATTCAAAGGAACTTGAGAAATTTAATGGAGAGATAAATAAGATTAGGGATATTATTAAAAAAAATAAATCAGAGATTAATGAAATAACTCAAACTGTTGAAAAAAAAGGAGATAGTAATCTCACTAAATTAAATAAATCTATTGAAGATTTACGTGTCAATATTGCAACAAATAAAACTAGGGTTGGTTCTTGTGAAAATGAAGTTAGTAGAATAGAAACAAGGAAAAATCAACTTTTGAAAAATCTTTCTGATTTAGATGATAAAATGAGTGGCATTGATAAAGAAGTGGGTGATTTGAAAACAAAAAAAGAAAGATTACAAAATGAAGAAAAAAGTGTATTGGATAAAATTAAAACATTTAAGGAAAAACATAAGCTTGGGGAAGAATCTGAAAAAATAGAAAAAGAGATGGAAGAAATAGATAAACAAATAGAAAAATATCAATTTGAATCTCAACAATTAAGACAAAAAGAACATGAATTATTTAGGAATAAAGATGTTATTGGAATTCAAATTAGTACTATTAATGAAAAGGTTGAAAAAGTTGCACAAATTAGAACTGAACATAAAGATCAAATAAAAGGGCTTGAATTTAAAAGAGAAGATTTTAAAAAAACAACACTTGAACTTAATACTTCTTTAGATGAAGATTCTGCTTTTGCTGCTCAATTGAGCAATGCAAGGAATAAACTGCTTACTGTAAAAGAAGAGTTGTCTAAAGTATCTGCTAGAAGTGCGGGTATAAGGGAAAGATCCCTTGGAAATGTTGCCGTAAATAATATAATTAAGAATCGTTCAAGATTTAAAGGAGTACATGGAGTGATTTCTGAATTAGGGGAGGTTAATTCAAAATATGCAATTGCTTTAGAAATTGCTGCAGGTGGTAGGATAAAAAGTATTGTTGTTGAAGATGAGCTCGTTGCTTCAGAGTGTATTAAATATCTTAAACAGAATAAGTTGGGGGTCGCAACTTTTTTACCTTTGAATAAATTGAGGGAGAGTAAAAATATAAGTGGGTTTAAAGGAAAAAGTGGCGTGTATGGTTTTGCACTTGAGTTGATTTCTTTTGATCCTAAGTTTAAGAAAGCATTTTCTTATGTTTTTGGTAACACTCTTGTTGTTGAAGATATTGCAACTGCAAGGAATATAGGTATTGGTTCTGTAAGAATGGTTACTATTGATGGTGATTTGATTGAAATTAGTGGGGCAATGCAAGGCGGATTTAGAAGAAGGGATAAAGCTCTTGGGTTTAGGGAAAAAGAATTGAGTAAAAGTTTAACTGAATTAAATAGTAAATCGTCTGAATTACAGGATATAATTAATGTGCTTGAAAAGAATCGGCTTGAGAATGAAACATCTATACAAGAGTTAAGGGAAAAGAAAGCTGAACTTGAAGGAGATATAATCAAAAGTGAAAAAAGCCTACATCTTGGTTCAGATGATCTCGATGCTACTAAAGATTCTAAAGGAGAATTAGAAAAAGAATTGAAGGATGTCGGTAAATTGCTTACAAATGTACAATTGAAGATATCTGATTCTAATAAAAAATTACTTGAATTGAAAACTTTGAAACAACAATTAAGGGATAAAATGAGTGAAGTTAAAAATCCTACTTTATTAGCTGAATTGAATAGTTTTGAACAAACTAGACACACTATTCGTGAAGAAATTATTAAAGTTGAAACTAATTTGAATAATAATGAATCTCAAGTTTCTGAACTGGTTGAGAGGGAAAAAGGGAGTACTAATAAAATTATAAAACAACATGAAAAAGAGTCGATTGATTTTAAGGAACAGATTAGAACTCTTCAAGATAAGATAAAAATCCAACAAAAAGAATTGGGAGAGAAAGAAGAAACAGGAAAACAACTTTATTCTAAATTTAGGGCATTATTTGATAAAAGAACTAAATTGAGTGATGATGTTAATAAATTTGAAAATAAAATGTATTCTTTTGAAGATAAAAGTAGAACTATTGAACAAAAAGTTAATATGATTTCTTTAGATGGTGCTAAATATAAAGCAGAATTTGCCGGTTTGGAAGAAGAATTTTCTCAATATAAAGGAATTAAATTAGTTAAAAAATCTCTTGATGAATTAAGAAAAGAGATTAGGGAGTTTGAGCGGATGCGACAGAATATTGGTTCTGTAAATATGAAAGCACTTGAAATTTATGAGGCTGTTGAAAAACGTTATAACGAGTTAATAGATAAAAAAGGTAAACTTGTTGAGGAGAAAAAAGAGATTTTGGGAATGATGGAAGAGATTGAAGTAAAAAAAACAGAATTATTTATGGAAACATTCGAGGCACTTACTGAAAGATTCCAAGAGGTGTTTACAAGAATTTCTTCTAAAGGGAGTAAAGTTTATTTGGAATTAGAAAATAAAAAGAATCCATTTGATGGTGGAATGAATATTAAGGCAAAGATTACGGGAAGTAAATTTTTAGATATTAGGAGTTTGAGTGGTGGTGAGAAAACATTGACTGCACTTGCTTTTATTTTTGCAATTCAAGAATATGATCCTGCAAGTTTCTATGTTTTAGATGAGGTTGATGCTGCGCTTGATAAACATAACTCAGAAAAATTGGCTGGATTGATTAGGCAGTATTCTTCTAAAGCCCAGTATGTGATGATTTCTCACAATGATTCTGTTATTTCAGAAGCTGATAATCTTTATGGTGTTAGTATGAATGAACACGGTATGAGTAAAATAGTTAGTTTGAAGGTTTAAAATGAATAAATATCTGTTAATCTGTAGTATTTTTGTTTTAGTGTCATTTATTTCTGGTTGCAGTAGCGAAGTCAGTGATAAATATCCTACTTCTTTTGAAAAGATGGTTTATTCTATTGGTGATTGTGATGAAACGCGTGAAAAAGGGTTAGATAAAATTGATATAATTTTTGATGGGGATTTGATTTTATTAGATCAATCAATAGAGTATGTTTGTTGTGCAAATATTTCTTTAAATTATAGGGTTGATGGAGATATTTTGAGAATTTATGAAAGTAATAAAGGTGAAATGTGTAAGTGTATGTGCACTTATGATATTAAAGCTAAAATTAATGAGAAAGGAATTAATGAAGTAGAGGTTTATGGGGTCAAATATTCTGATTGGCCTTATGAATTTATTGCTGAGAAAAAAAGATAATTCTAGGTAACTTTTATAAATAGAGCATTTATCTTGTATTGTAGATGTATAAAAAACCAACTTATAATCCAGATGAAGAAGTTTTTAGAGTTAAATTACCAAGGGGTAAAGAAGTTTTAGGAATTCTTGAAGAAAGAGTTGGTGGTTCTAGAGCTAAAGTAAAATGCTTAGATGGTAAAACTCGTATTTGTAGGATACCTGGAAGATTAAAAAGAAGATTGTGGGTAAGGGCAGGTAATATTATTATTATTGAACCATGGGAACTTGGTGGCGATAAGAAAGGAGATATTATTTACAAGTATAGACCAAATCAAGTTGTTTGGTTAAAGAAGAACGGGCATTTAGACAAACTTTCAGACTTTAATGAATTCTAAATAGGAGTTAGATTATAAGACTCACTATGTTTCGTCTTAAAGGGATAATAAAAATTAAATTAAATTAAACTAAACTAAACTAAAAAGTTTAATTTTTATTACTCAATAAGACTACGCTAACACTTCGTCTTAAAGGGATAATAAAAATTAAATTAAATTAAACTAAACTAAACTAAAAAGTTTAATTTTTATTACCCAATAAGACTACGCTA
>JADHVD010000014.1 GCA_016784165.1 Candidatus Woesearchaeota archaeon | reverse complement strand
AATAGTGTATTCTTCACCAGAAACAGTTACAGTCATTGATTCTCCTTTGTTCATCCAAACTTCATTAGCAGAAGCTAGAGTTACTTCATTAGTACCTACACCAGTTATTTGAAAATCCATTCCTAAGAAACTTATATCCAAATCTGTATCTGCTGTAAAGTTAGCATCTAAAGGTGAATCTGGTTGCCATCTATAGTAAATCTCATCTGCATTCGCAGTTAGATAAACATCTGTTCCAAAGTCTTCATCTGCTTCTCCTGTTTCTGCTATAAAAGTATCTGCTGCAAATCCAATTATTTCTTTATAGTTGACATCTGCACTCTCATATCTTACTTTGTCATCTTTCAAAACAGTTATATCGCCATCATTATATGTTTGAGCAGCTGAAAATGGATTATAACCTAATGTAAGGTCATCTTCAACTTTTCCATCACTAACAGTAGTTGTTGAACTTTCAGATGCCACTGCTTCTGTTGTAGTCATACCATATTGTAATGCCATTGCTACATCAGTCACTCCTATAATATCTACAGGTGCTGCGTTGTCTCCTACTACCAGAACAGCATCAAATGCGCCGTCTGCTACGAAAGGAGCTGGGTATTCGTTCAAGTTAGCTGCTAATGCACCCATAAGGGTTGCGCCAACCATAGTCATTCCTGCTCCAACTGCAGCCACTTTTCTTATGACTTTTTTTAAATTCATTTGTTACACACCTCCATGTGTATTTGTTTGTTTTTTGGCTATATTTTTGCCACAAACTAAGATCTTAAGATCTTTTATTTGTTTTTACTCGAAGAAAATTATTAAATCTTCTTCCTGTCGCAAACAATAGAATACGTTTTATAAAACTTACCCTTTTGGCAAGTTTTAAGAGGAGATTAACTCATCTCCATTTTTTTGTTTCAAGAAAACCCTAAGGTTTTTTGAAACCACAATCACGGAAAGCGTCCCTTCCGACAATATCAGCTCATATTGTTTGCTTAAACCCCGAAACTCAATTTCACTTTATAAAGCTTTCGTAAAAAACACCCAACAAAAACACTCCAAAACACCCAGAACCCCTGAAACCATCAAATTTCCACATTTAAACGTGTTATTACTGCTAAATTAAGAAGTATCAGAATCGCTAAAATACCACATTTTAGAGAAAAAAACCAAATAAAACACCTATAATATATATCAACTCAATCTTTTTAATAATCTTAATGATCCCACATCAAACCTTGAAAAAGCAATTGTTCATTCTAACTCATAAGAGCCTTAAAGAACATACATTAAAGAAAGGTTCTTTTCATCAAAGCGAAGGCTTATCTAGTTAAAGAAAGGTTTTTTTAGCAACATTTATTAATATGTGTAGATATTTACTATTTGGTGGGGTGAAATGACAACAAAAAACATCACTTTAAAGGTAAATATTGAACTTTATGACAGATTTAGGGAGTATTGTAAGAAAGAAGGTTGGATAGTCTCTAGACAATTTGAGAAGTGTATGGAGAAGCTATTGAATCAGGAAAAATGACCTGCTACAGCCATTCAAGAATCAGTACATTTAAACAATGTAGATATAAGTTCAAATTACAATATATAGATAAAGTAAAAGTTGATGTTATTTTTGGAAGCAATAAGAAAGCATATTGATGAGGAAATTATAAATTTAACAAATAAAGAAGTAAGTTACAGATTATCACTATCTAAGAAAAAGGAGATTCAAGATGAATAATGCAATAAAATTATTCGAAGATAAAAAAGTCCGTGTTAAATGGGATCCTGATAAAGAGAAATGGTATTTTTCTATAATAGACATTATTGCTATTCTTACTGAAAGTCCTAATCCTAGAAAATACTGGAGTGTACTTAAAACTCGTTTAAAAGCTGAGGGAAGCCAGTTGGCTACAAATTGTAGTCAACTGAAACTAGAATCATCAGATGGCAAATTTTACAATACAGATGTTGCAGATACTGAACAATTACTTCGTTTAATTCAATCAATACCTTCTAAGAAAGCAGAACCATTTAAGATGTGGCTTGCAAAAGTAGGTAATGAGAGAATAGATGAAATGTCTGATCCAGAACTAACAATTGATAGGGCTATGAAGACATATTTACAAAAAGGATATTCTAAAGATTGGATAAATCAACGATTGAAAACAATTGAGGTTCGTAAGGAGTTAACTGATGAATGGAATCGTGTTGGAATTGATAAGAAAAAAGATTTTGCAATTTTAACAAATGATATAACTAAAGCCTGGTCTGGAAAGACAATTAAAGATTATAAGCAGTTTAAGGGACTGAAAAAAGAGAACTTAAGAGATAATATGACTAATCTTGAATTGGTTCTTAATATGCTTGCAGAAGTTTCTACAAAAGAATTATCTGAGAAAAAAGATCCTAAAACATTTACTGAAAGTAAGGGTATTGCTAAAAAGGGCGGTTCTGTAGCAAAAATTGCTAAAGAAAAATTGGAATCTCAATTAGGAGAAAAAGTAGTTGTTAAAAAGAATGCAAAAGAAATCCATTTTAAAGATAAAAAGATGATCGAGGGGAAGAAATAATGACAAATGGAAATACAGGATCAAAAACTTTTAACACTTATAACAAGTTTCTCAGGGATTATGTCTTAGACAATGTTGGTGTTGATGATTTATCTTCTGAATTATTGGAAAAAATGATTAATAAATGAAATTAAAATGAAAGAAGTTTTAAAACAATTTAAGAAAAATAGTGATATAACTACTGCTAAATATCTTAATTTTCTAATTCAAAATAATAATCCTCAGATGATGGAAAAAGAATTAATAGATTTATTCATCTTTGAGAATCAAATTTCAGTAAATAATTTTTTACAAGTTATCAAAAATGAGTCTGAAAAAATAACTGAATGGTATGAAAAAAAACAAGAAGATTTAATTGGTTTAGCTTCTGAAGATCTTGCACATATTAAAATAACTAACAAATATTTAGACCCGATTTTTGAATCAAAGAACATAAGCAAAGAATTAGGGGAATCTGAATATTATTATTCTGGTATGTTTTCCCCTTATGGATTTGAAACTATGATTTTTTCTAAGATCGCTGAAAAAATGGATTTAGAAGGTCTTAAAATCTTTTTACTAGAAAATGAGATTCAAAGAGATTTATACCATAGTTTTAGTTTAGATGCATGCAGAAAACCTGGAGAAATATATATTAGGAAAGATGCAATAAAATATAATCTTGTACATTTATTAAATAACCAATTTGATTCTAATCTTTTTAGTAATCAATATTTGGGGGTTCTTAAAGATATAAAAAATAATAATCTTTCTAATCCTAAAGATTTATTAAAAATAACAGATTCAAAAACATTTCAAGTGCTTTATCATGAAATTGGTCATGAAATCGTGGATAAAACTGGGATTTTACCTTCCAGGGTTTTGAGAAACTTTCAAAGGAATGCTCAAAAACAAGAATCTATTGCTTTATATCAATCTATTAATGAGATCCTTGCTAATACTGTAAGGTATAAAGACAAAGTAGGTTGTTTAGCAAGTATTATTGATCAAAAGGATGCTATAGCTTTTTCTTTTTTTATGTTAGAACATATACCAACTAATTTTAGTAGTTTAGATTCAAAGATTCAAACTAATTTTTTCTCAGATATGAAACCGGTTTATGATGCTTTTATGGGAGATAGTGATTGGGATAAAATAGAACATTATAGAAAAGAAAAGTTCAATGAAATAAATACTGTAAAAGATAAAATATTTTAATATTTTGATAAGTTTTTTATAATTAATCTCCTGATTGTTCTTATGAATAAAAAAACTGTTATCTTAATCTCTTTTTCAAAACCTTTAAACAATCTTTAATTCTATTAAATCACATATATCAGGAAGTTTCACGTGATATTCCATTAGCAGAGATCACTCTTAGAAGGTATGAAAAACCTTATGATCTTGAACCTAGAGAATTGGTTAAAAAAATCTGTCTATCCTTAGGACTTTTACAACCAGGAGATGGTCGTGATATAATTGTTGATGTATTATATGTTCTTTTAAATGCTAGAAAGAATCAAGTTTTATTTTAAGCCCGTTATTTGTAAATATTTCTTCTATGACCTATTTTTATAACAAGAACTGATAATTGATTTTTGTTCAAATCAACTATTAATCTATAATCTTCTACTCGAAATTTATAACTTTTTTCTCCGACAAGTCTTACTAAAAAATGTTCAGGTCTAATTCTTAATTTTTCTAACGAATTAATAATCCTTCCTCTATCTTCAGAGTTAAGTTTGTCTAAATACTTTTCAACATTTTTTGCTAAAATTATTTCGTACATTTAGAGACCTATTGGATATTATGTTTTTTCTTTAGGTTGGATAAAGTAATAAATTTACCTTCTGAAATTTCTTTTCTTGATTTGATAATATCTATTTTTGTTTGTTCAGATAGTTCTTTAGTATCTTCAATGACACTCCAAATTACTTCTTCATAGGTCTCTCTAGAAAAAAGTTTCATCTTGTTTAGTTCTTGTTGTAAATCTTGACTAATTTGAATAGTTGTTGAAGTCATAGTAAACTATAATCTGCCATAGTATATAAATATTTTGTTTTTTGAGGGCTTAATAAAATTAGATATAACGTCGGGAATCCTTGTTAAATGGGGGTGAGCGAAGCGAAAGTTTGTAAGACGTCCCTGAGAATTTTTTCTTTTCGAGAAAAAACCACAGAGTAATTTTTTGGGCGTTCTATCAAATGAGTGAATGTGATACATCTAAATTTGATTTTTAATTAACAAAAAACAAATTATAACAATTATTGGTTAACAAAAAACAAATAATTCGTATTAATCTTATTTTACTTTTTTCAATCCCCTTATGATAATTCTTAAAATCTCACCAAATACCCAAAACGAAAGATTTAAGTAGTACTAGTGTATTACGCTTGTAGTACAACACAATGAAAATCATCCAAGTAAGACTTCCAGACTCAATGGTTAAAGACATAAACAGAGCTTTAAAGAAAAGTCACTACACAACCAAATCAGATCTGATCAGAGACGCAATAAGAAGATTGTTAATAAGAAAAACACTATCTATACCAGGAGAAGAATCAATAACAACTAAAAAAGGAAGTCTCCCAAAAAGAACTATTGCAGAATTTGATTATATACATTAAACCCTAAATATCTCTTCAACATCACCAGCTTTCAACTCAGAAAAGTCCTTAATCACTAAATCAGCCCCACTAAGCTCTTTCTTATCAGTACCTACAGCAACACAGTACATGCCTGCTCTTTTAGCTGCTTCTACACCTGCTTTAGCGTCCTCAAAAACAACACATTCAAAAGGATCTCTACCAAGTTTTTTAGCAGCAAGCAGAAAAATCTCAGGGTTGGGTTTCAGCTCCTTAACTTCCCTAGAACAGATAAACCGTTCACCATCTAACCCAACAGCTTTCAACTCCATCTTAACATTACTATACTGCCCACTAGAAGCAATAATACACTCAACCCCTCTTTTCTTCAACATCCTAAAAAACCGATTAACCCCTTTAATCAATTTAAGATTTCCTTTTTTCAGCTCTTCATGAAAATACCTATTCCTAACACTTACAAACTTCTCAACATCTTCTTTAATCCCATTAGCTTTAAACACTTTAGAAATAATATTCCTAGAACCAGTCCCAGTATAAAGGTGCCAGTCCTTCAACGCAATCTCAATCCCAAACTTAGAAAAAAGTCTATTAAAAGTCTTAAAATGCAAAGGTTCAGAATTAACTAAAGTACCATCAAGATCAAATATAGCAGATTTCATTTTAATTTATCAATTATTCTTGGTTTCATAAATCAATTTATACAGATATTAATAAACCTATCGGATAATAAAATCTACATGGAAAACAAAGCATTTGAAGAACTGGCAGACATTATAAACCAACATAAGCTATATATAATAGAACATCAAGAATTTGACAATATAAAAGAATTCTTTTTTTACAAATTATCAGATAAAAAAAGTTTCAACACAGTCAAGATCAAAGACAAATATATCATACCTAAGGGAAGAATCATCTACCACAAAAAAGCAAATGAATTAGCAATAGATTGGGATGGAAAACCACCTGAATTAATAGTAATGGGGCTCAATGGATATCTTCATTCTAAATACGGCAAGATACCAGAAGATTATTTATTAACTGAAAAAGGAGATTTAATAGATTACCAAATTATTCAAGCATAGAATTCTAAAAGAAAAATTTTCAAATCTTAATCTTATAAAAATTTTCACTGGACATTTATACCCGTAAGATATTTAAAATTTAAAATAATTATTTTATTTATTCCCAATAATATGGTTATATGAATAAACAAAACATAATTTTAAATTTTGAAGATATCTTAAATACTTATAAAACTAAAATTCCTAAGAAAAAATATATTTCTTTAATTTCTAGAAGGTGGCTTCCACTTAAACAAAATTCAAATTTAACTCAAGAATCTGCATATTTTCTAAGTAAAATAATGGGTGATGGAAATTTAGATAAATCATTTACTTGCAGGTTCATTGGCGATTTTAAAGATTTACGTTCATTAAAAAAATTAATAATTCAAAATTATTCAATTAAGTCAAAAAGCATGACTATCAGATCAAAAAAAGCAAGAGGACATAGCCATATGCTCCAAGTAAATGATAGTTTATTTGGAAGATTCTTATATTCTCTTGGTGCTCCAAAAGGTAACAAAACTAAAATTAAATTTTTAGTCCCTAATTGGATAATATGTTCAAAAAATAATAAAAAATATTTTTTACAAGGTTTATTTGACGACGAATTATCAACCATTAAAATTAAAAGGAAAAAGTTTATTCAAGAAGCTACATTTAGGATGGCCAAAATTGAAAAATATCAAAAAAATCTTCGTGAATTTTTATCCCAAATAAAAAAATTTACTGAAGATTTTAATGTAAATTGTAGTAAAATTGATAAACCCCATTTTGAAAGCATACAAAAAGATGGAAGTAGAAGTTTTTCTCAATGTTTTAGAATTTTGGGAAATATAAACAACATAATACATTTTAATAAAAATATAGGGTTTAGAATTAATAATTTAAGAATTAAAGAATTAAAAAAGTCTATTTTTTATGTTAAAAAAATGCGGGGACGAGGATTCGAACCCCGGTAAGCACTAAGCTAACAGGTCCTAAGCCTGCCCCGTTTGACCACTCCGGCATCCCCGCGAAAAAACACAAAGTTTTTGAGTGGGGCTTGCAGAATTCTAAAAATTCTGATTGCCCCACGTTTTGATTTTTATGGTGGGTTGAAGACGACCACAAGGAGTCTTCTTCCCCTGCGAAAAACATAATTTTTAAGTAAAGCTTAGAAAAAATTAAACATCTTCTAAACCATTCAAAAACATTATTTAAGAAAACAATGAATACTATATAAAAATCTTTCTACAATTCACTTCTTTTGCCAGCTATAACTTCTCAATTTAGCACTTCTGCCATAGCCACATTTACTACATCTTTTTTTACGCAGATTATAAGTTCTTTCACCACACCTTCTACAAACTATCATATTCTTCTTTCCAGACTTTTTCCCCATAGAAGGTGTTCCTTTTGTCATTTTAATCAGCTAATGTTATTAAGATAATAGTATCTCCTCTTAAAAATACAGTTCCTAACTTTCTTTTTGATTCTCCATCCACCATCTCTTCGGCGTCATCTAACACTGTATTGATATGAATATCAAATGCTTTTAGCACTCCAACAAACTGTTTACCGTTTTTCAATTCAGCAATAACTCTTTTGTTTCTTGCTTGATTCAATGTATCCAATGGTCTTGACATTTCCATATTATAAACCCCCATTTAAAATGAATAAAGTGAGATAGATACAATCAATATATAAAGCTTACTATTAAAAACACCCACTAAACAATAAATTTTATGATTTTCAATGTTAATAAAAATATTTAAAATTCTATAAAACCAAATTTTATGGAAAAGTTTTTAAATAGTCCAAAACTTCAACAATTAAATGGCAATAACACAAACAAGACCAAAAAGAAAAGTATCTGGTGGAAGATACACAGATTATAGAAAAAAAAGAAAATATGAGATTGGAAAAGCTCCAACCAACACTAAAGTTGGAAAAACTCAATTAAAATCAAAAAGAACTAAAGGTGGAAACCAAAAAACATCACTTTTACACGCAGACACAATCAATTTACTAAGCAAAAACAAACAAATTAAAGCTAAAATTCTAACAGTAAAAGATAGCCCAGCTAATAGACATTTTGTTAGACGAAATATTCTTACAAAAGGAACCATAATTGAAACAGATAAAGGTCCTGCAAAAATCACAAATAGGCCAGGACAAGAAGGAACAATTAATGGTATTTTAATAGAATGAAGTTAAGAGATCTCAAATCTTTATTACATGAAGACATAATAAAAAGAAAAAAAGTAACGCCATTCATAATATTCATCTTTTTCTTGCTTTCTTTCACATTATCAAGAGTAGTAGTAATGATTTTCCCAGAATTACATTTATTCATAAAACACTATCACATCCATCATTTCTATTATGGAATCGCATTATTATTTATCTCAAACTGGTTAGCTTTAGTGAGTGATAAAAAAAGCATACACAGAATTGCAGCAGGATTAACAGGCGTAGGACTAGGATTAATCATAGACGAAGTTGGATTACTTCTAACATGCTCAAGCCCAACCCTCATATGCGACTATTGGCACAGAATAACTTATGATGTTGTTATATGGTTTATGGGGTTATTCTTCTTAATAATCTATTTTGATCCTTTCTGGGCCCTTTTCAAAAAAAAGTTAAATAAGTTGTTACCTAAAAGTAACAAAAAATAGAAAGATTTATATACTGCTAATAACCTTTATTGACTATGGAAAGGCCAAAACCAAACAAACAATTAATGATCGAATTAACTGGGGGTAATCAAGGGTTACTAAGCTCTATCTATAATGGTTTATATGAAACACCCTTAAATGAATTCTATCCACACTTAGATTTAAACGAAGCAATCGCATTCGCAGCATCTTCTTGGAAAAACAGAGAACAAAATACTCCTGCATTTCAAGAAGCAATTAATTCAAACAATATTTACAATATATTTAAAGAAGCATATAAAATTGGTTTTCCTTGGTTAAACAAACATAAAAATATATCAGAAGGATTAACCAAAAAACACAACAAATTAAACCCTTTTAACAAACAAAATCTGGAAGAAAGACTTAACCAAATTCCTCAAACAGCAGTAGAAAAATTAAAAAAAGAACTCCAAGAAGGAGTAAATGAATACGTCTTTGAATGTAATTATCAAAAAAGAAAAAGAGCAAGAGGAGGAGATAATTATAAATTAAACATTCTGAGTTTCCAAAATGTTTATCCTAAAAAAGGAAAAATAGTTCCTGCTTATGCATCACAAATAGCAAAAATGCTCTCAAGATACGATAGCTCTTACAACTCTTTTGAAGAAAAAACAACAACAACAACAACAAGTCAAGAACCTAAAACAGAAATAGGCGAACAATTAACTTTATTCTAAATATACTTCACCCATTATTTGAAAATTTAATCCACTAAATCTTTTAAAACAAACTCAATTGATCAGATTTATACAATACTTCTTTAGCACCCTTTATACCAACTAAAGGTTTAATCAAGATTTCTGCTTTTCTCAGCACTTTGTTTTTATACATCTCAAAATCAACACCAGCAGAAATAATCTCATCAACACTATTAAACTTCTTTTTCTCACCATCCACAAAAGCAGAATAAGTATCACTGGACTTTGTGTAGTAAATCATTTCCTTAACAGGCAAACCCTCATTCAATTCACACAGCCCAACTTTAAATTCCTCCATTGCTTTTGAACCTCCTTCATTCAACACATTATCAATAAATCCTTTAAACAATCTCATTTCATACACAGACAAATTATCAGAAGGACCATCTTTAACAGAAATCCCTTTATAATATCCATGTTCTTTGTAATAAATATGGTCTGCAACATAAACAGCATCTAAATTATCAATAGGAATTATAGGGGAATCATCTTTTTTCAAATTTTCCACTTCTCCAATCACATAAAAATAATTCCCACTTTTATGAACCACTTCCAACCCATTATCAACAAGAAATTTATTCACATTCTGATAATGATCTTCTACTTTACTCCAAAAAGTTTCAGGAGAACACACATGTTTTCCAGTAAATCTCGAATAAGCCTTATTAAACTCAACTACTTTTTTTGGTTTTCTCCCAGAAGCACGCCTTTTTACAGCATCAAAAAAATCTTCCATCTCAACACCTTTATTAGCAACAAAAAGAGCAGCCTTTCCATCCATATTTACATATTTCTCAAAAGTTTTAAAACGAATTGTGCCCTTTTCCAAGTGTCTCAAAGCCCAATCAGAATTTTGCCCCATAGTCCACCTCAAACCCCTATAAATATCCTTAAAATCCTTATCAGTAATCAAAAGTAAGTGTTTACTATCCTCAAGCGCTTTTCTTTTTTTATCATAAATAGCATAATCAATATTGAACTCTCTCATTAAAGAGCTAAGCATGTTTCCAAAAAAATATTTCTGTTGTATATTTTCAGCAGTTGTGGGAAACTTATCCATCTCATCCTTAACCTCTTTCCGTATCCCAAGCAATTCCAAAGAATCCAAAGAGGGAGGGATATAAACCTGACAAACATCTTTATGTAATCCTTTATTTTTTCCACCAACAATCATCTTATTTTTAATATTTTTAAAATACTGTATCGCACTCTGTTCTTGCTTTATCACATCCTTCCATCGTGTGTAAACAAAATCTTCAAAGATTCCAACATTTTCAAAATAAAGTCTTTTCTGCAAATCATTAATAGCATTAAAAGTAGTTAATCTTTCTATTCCAGTACCAAAAATATCTGAAAAAAGACACAAAGATTCCAACCCATTTTTACCCCAATCACTTTCAAACAAAAGTTTAGGTAAAATATCTGTATCCCCACCAACATATTCTGCAATCTTTTGCGCAGCATGTCTCTTCAATTCATTAACACCCATCTCAAAAACTTTTTTTCCAGCGTGTTCTTCAATCATTCCCAAAACATCGTCTCTCCTACTTTCAACAACACCATCAATAGCAATCTCTTCCAACTCTCTTTGCTGTTCATAATTTATAGACTTCCCAAAAGCAGAATCACCCAAAACATGCTTAGAAACCAACTCCAATTTACGATTTGGAAGATTTTGATTCATCAATCTTGCTAAGCTAAACATATCAAAAACAACCCTTCCACGAAGGCCCATCCTCTCAAAAAAAGGAACAGAAACAACATATCTTGGATGTTCATCTCCAACACCCACACTAAATTTCTGAGAAGATGCTTCCCTAAGTTCAGGTAGATCAAAAGAAGCTTTGTAAGCAGACACCACAAAAGGATTTTCTCCATTAACAGAACTATTAAGCCCCAGAACCAATTCATCAACTGAATCATATTCAAATATCTTATAACCATCCACTTCCTCGACACCCACACCACGAAGAGTGTGTGTTTCTTTTTTCAACACCTTACCACAATAATAAACAAAACTAACCCAAGAAACTTCTTCATCTGGAGAATCAAACCTAGGTTTCTCAATATCTAAAAACAGCCACTTCTGATTACGCCAATCATCAGCACTCATTTTTCGAGAAAATTTAACAAGTTCATTAGAATCAAAATACATATCCAACCCATAATTATTAGAATTATTTTTCAACTTCTCATTTCTATCATAAAATCTTATTTTACAATTATCCCCAACCTCTTTTAACTTTTTATCCAATTCAAAAACAGAGTCAGAAATCTCCTTCCTAACACCCCAAAAATTACCCACCCTATTAGTAAAAATATTTCCACTTAACTCTTTTTTCAGCTCATCATAATTAGTGCCATCATACCTCTCAAAAATCTTATGTAATTTATTTTTATGTCTTGTAATTTGCCCACTAGATTTATCACTTAATAACCCATCAATCCCTTTATACATTTCATAGATTTTATTCTCAATACCCTTCTTTTCTTTAAGTGCAGAAATAACTCTTTCATCGACTTCAACAATATCTCCTAATTCTCCAAAACTCCACCTCACATAATCGAGATAATGTGAGGGGATCTCAACACCTTTGATAATATTTCTTTCTTCTGTATTAATACCCACAACCGCCAACTCATCAATCAATCTCTCTTTTTTAGTAATAGGAACCTTCACCTGCAAAAGTGGAAACGCCCTAGTAAATTTTTTTAGTTTATAATTCCCAAAAACTTCGTGTTCATTAAGGTGTTTCTCAAGCCTATTTAGATATCCATCAATCACACCCTGATCATCCCGTTTATTACTCTTTATCCTAGGCCAAACCACAAAAGCGTGATTCCAAGCAAAATAAACATCAGAATAATTCTCCCCATTATTTTTATCCCTAAAACTAAGATTAAGTGTTTTTTTCTTTATCTTAGCATCTGATAAAATTAATTCAAGTCCCATACAACTACAAAAAAGAGTTGGATATATAAAGTTTTACTTCTTTTTCTACTATTGGGTAATAAAAATTAAACTTTTTAGTTTAGTTTAATTTAATTTAATTTAATTTAATTTTTATTATCCCTTTAAGACGAAGTGTTCGCGTAGTCTTATTGGGTAATAAAAATTAAACTTTTTAGTTTGATTTTTATTATCCCTTTAAGACGTAAGTCTTATTGGGTAATAAAAATTAAACTTTTTAGTTTAGTTTAGTTTAATTTTTATTATCCCTTTAAGACGAAGTGTTATTGAGTGATAAAAATTAAATGTTAAAAGAAAAACTCAACAAAGCCCATATTGATATCGTGAATATCAAAAAACCTGAAAATCAATTTGTTCAATCAAACAAATAAAAATACAAAAAAACATAAGCTTTAAATAATTCCAAACTAATTATAAATTCTAAGAGGTGAATGATGGATATTTTAATAATCTCAACAGTCATATTCATAGTAATTGCAGTTCTATTATATCTCATAACTAAAAGCATAGGTAAAGCAATTGGATTTACTGTAGGGATTTTCTTAATAATTGAATTAATTCTAGGATTTATGATTTACTTAGATGCAATGGAACTAAAAGATAATTTTCCTACAGAAGAAAAAACATTTCTACTCGAACACAACAACAATTATGTTGCAGGATTTAAAATTACAGATACTCAAGAACTCCAAAATAATGCAAAATTCTTAACAACCCTACAAATTCAAAGTTATCAAAGTCAGCAATCTCAAGACATGTTAAGAAACAGCTACAAATTAATAATACTAAACTCCGCCATTTTTCAAGATATTTCAACAATTGAATTCACAGACATGGAATTCACAAAAGATTATCTTATGGATTTATTAGAATCTAACAACCCCATAGAACAACTAACTAATAGATTTTTAGAAAAAGCAAAGGCAAAGCAATTAGAAGAATATTCTGAAGAATTATGGCCTCAGATAGAAGAACAATTTGAAGCACAAAAAGAAGAATTCGTAGAAAATTTCAAATCCCAATTAAATATAAAAGACGATGCCCAACTAAAAGCATTAATTTTCATCTTACTAACAGCACAAATAACTCAAGAAGATCCAATGATTGTACTAACAGAATATCGTAATGATAATATAATAATTTATCCAGAAACCATTACCTTCAAATTTATTAAAATAATTCCAAACTATTTACTAGATTTTGTATCTGAAAAAATAAATAATGTAAAATGAACAACTTAACTAAAGCAATACTCATAACTGCAACAATAATATTATTAACATCTCAAGTTAGTGCTGCTTCTACAAAAATTCATGATAAATGGCATTACAGTGGAGACACTTTTATCCTTCAAGATACCCCCTATTCAATATTTTTTACAAGCTCAGACCCTGATAAAATCTATCTACAATTTGGAACTTACAATGCAATCATCTATGAAGGAGACTGTATTGAAGAATCATATATTCGAGCCTGTTACACAGAAAATGAGTATGATATGTACACTTCCGAATACAAGGTAAAAATCCAAATATATTCAGAAACGTCAGACATCTCCATGACTAGAACTATCGAAGAAACTGAACTTTATATTGGAGATGAAACCACTATAACAGTAACCTTAGAAAACACAGGACACAATGATGCAACAGAACTGTTATATCAAGATACCCTTCCAGATGAAGTAGAAATAATCAGCACAAGTAATTGTCAGGCTTCAGCAAATACAATTCTCTTCAATGAAGATATAGACCAAGGAGATACAGAAACTATAACTTATGAAATAAAAGCAAAAAAAGAATTAGACCAAACTTCAAAAGCAAGTCTAACATACTTTGATGCAAAAGAACAAAAGAACAAAACATCAGGCACAATTCACATCACAATAGACCACTTACTAAATATTGAAACAGAATTTGATGAAGATGATGTAGACACAAACAATGAATTCTACATAGATGACACAGCAACACTAACCATAAACCTAACAAACCTAGACGACCAAAAACTAACAATAAACTATTTACTGATCAATATCCCTAATTCCTTAATTGTGGAAGATACTCACCCAAACACAATCTCTGAGATGACTACAAATACATTTCAGCTAACAGGAGAATTAGATAAAGATTCTTATGATGAATTAACATTTGATCTAAAGGGAAAACTAAGCGGAAAAGCATATATTTTCATAGAAGGAGAATATGAAAAAGAAGATATAAGATATAACATCGAAGAAAAAATTGATTTTGAAATAAAAGATCAAGGAATTAAAATAACCACCAACATCCAAGATAACCAAGCATTGGAGTCAGGAAGAGAGAAAAAAGTAACAGTTTATTTAAAAAACAATTACACTGATATGAATTTAAAGTATGTTGATATAAACTTTGACACAAACCTAACAAATGAACAAGGAAATTATTTTAGCACATTAAACAGCTCAGACAACATCAAGATAAGTGAATTCACAATAACAGCACCCTTTGTAGAATCAACAACTAACTATCCTTTCAACATAGAAACATATTACGAAACACCTTACAGAGAACAATTCAATAATCTTTACACAAGAACCATGAAAATTCAACCAGTTCCTTCTCTTGATATCACCCAAACTATCAGCGACACAACTCCTGAACCTGGAGATACAATAACAATAAAAATATCCTTAAAAAATAACAGAATAATTGATTTAGAAGATGTTTTTATCTATGACAATCTAAGCTCTCCACTATTAATTCCAAACACAAAAAGCACAAGAACAATAAATATGGAAGAAGGAACTACAAGAGATGTTTATTCATATCAACTAACAGTTCCAGAAACAGCAGAAACAACAACTTATTACATAAATACTACTGCAACTTATGAAGATAATATCAATTACACCTACAATAAACAAAGTTCTTTTACAGTAACATCAACAACAAGCACAACAGAAGAAAAAACACTCACACCAACAATCAAAAAAACAGTTGATGATTCAACAATGTACACAAGTGAATTAATAAATATAAATTATGAAATTTACAATGGGGAATCAGAAACAATAAAAGACCTAGTACTAATATTTCCAAAACAAACAAATCTAGATAGAATAGGGCTAACAGAATTTCAAATACCCAGCCCACTAGGATCTGGAGAAAAAATAATTCTCAATGCAATAGAACAAATTAGGCCTAAATATAATGGAACACTTTACATAAACGAAACAATTCTTCAGTTCAAAGATTATCAAGGAAATGAATATCAAGTTTCTTCAAATACTGGCACTTTAAGAATCGATGAAAGTTACATTCAAGGACCATTATTCTTCATAACAAAAACAGCAGAATACACTCAAGGAACAATTCTCATAACC
Organism: Candidatus Woesearchaeota archaeon; assembly: GCA_016784165.1. Taxonomy (GTDB): domain Archaea; phylum Nanobdellota; class Nanobdellia; order Woesearchaeales; family BS150m-G63; genus BS150m-G63. The sequence continues at coordinate 2,228 of JADHVD010000014.1, read as the reverse complement.
TTAGATGTAGAAAATAGGGGAGATACTTCTGCAAATATTGCACTAAAAGATGGCTCAAAAAAATGGAGTTTTGCTTTAGACTCAAATAAAAAAAGAAAAATTCTTTATACAATAGATCCAATTTATAATTATATTGAGTTACCAGAAGCACAATTAACTTACACTTACTTCAATAAAGTAATAACTGCTTATTCAGAAAAAGCAATTATTAATATAACTCTTCCAGGAACAGAAGAAGAAGGAGAACAAGAAACAGAAACAACCACAACAACAGAAACAACAACCGAACAAGAAACAGAAACAACTCAAGCACAAGAAACAAAAAAAGAAAAAGGTTTTATAGGATTTATTAAATTTGTATTAAATAAAATATTTAAAAAAGGTGATTAACAATGGGAATTATGGATAAAGTAATGTTTTGGAAAAAAGAGGAAGGATTATCAGATCCATTATCAGACTCAAGTCTTTCTGACTTAGGAACAGCACCAAAAGATGATTTAGGATTGGGAGATCCATTAAAAGATCCTTTGAGTCAAGACCCTTTACAACAACAGGCACAAACACACGATCTACCAGAATTTAACAGTCAAGACTTGAGTAAACCATTAGAATCAACTTTAAGTCCTCCAATGCAAGACCCAGGAAACCTTCCAGGAAAACATGCAGGAGCTCAACCAGCGCCAGAAATACCTAAAGGTAGTATTGAATTAATTTCATCTAAATTAGACACAATAAAATCAAGTATGGAAAACATAAATCTAAGACTTGCAAAAATAGAAAATTATATAGAATCTTCACATAAAAAAGATAAAGGATGGTAAAAAAAAGATCAAAAAAACAATTGAATTTAATTCTCATTGGAGTTTTATTAATCTTGATAGACCAATTAGTTAAATATTTAGCAATATCTAACTTAACATTCCACCAACCAATCGCAGTAATAAAAAACTTTTTTTATCTAACTCTTACAACAAATACTGGTGTTGGCTTTGGATTATTAAAAAACACAAACACCCTTTTAATTTTCTTAACAATTATGATAATTGGGGGAGTTCTCTACTTTTATGAATATCTACCAAAATCAAAAAACGCTCAATTAGCAATCACTTTAATTTTAGCTGGAGCATTTTCCAATCTAATAGATAGAATTTTCAGAAACCATATAATAGATTTTCTTGATTTTAGGGTTTGGCCAATATTTAACATAGCAGATATATGTATAACTCTTGGAGCAATATATCTCATGATATATTATCTAAAAAAGAAATAATACCTAATTAACACAACTATGTGCTTTATACTTCTTTCTACTTGCAGAAATTTTAGAATTAAAAACAACTTTATCTTTTGCCTTTATTCTTTTAGCAAAAGCACAGCTCTTAACATGATAAACAGTTGAATTCTTACTAGCAACAAATCCCTTTTTTTTAGGTTTTGCTTTAGGTTTTGCTTTAGATTTTAGTTTAGATTTTTTTACAACCTTTTTCATTTTATATTCTGATTCTTCGACATCTTTTCTTTTATACAATTGTGGCTCTATTCCAAATTCTTTTTCTATATCCCTCATCTCTTTTTCAGTATAAAAAGAATCTCTCCTATGCTCCTCATAATCTGGAATATCTTCAGATTCATATTTAACACTCATACTCATAAAAGAAAACACTATTTCAAATAAACATAATAAAGCAAGCAAAAATAACAACCAACTCATTGAAATCAAACTAGCAACAAATAATAAGTTAAACCCAAACAGTATAAAAAAAATAAAACCTAAAGGCCATCCCCACTTCTTTTGTTTATACACTCCGACAGAAACTACAATTGCAAATATCACAAATAATTCAAAAAAGAATAATTCCAGATAAAAACTCTTTTTTAAAGAAAAAACTAAAGATACCATCCCAACTAAATTAAGAAATAAAAAGCCTACCACCCAAAAATAATCTTTTTTCATACTAAATGATCTTAAAGATAAATCATATTTAATCTTTTCTATTCTAAAGTGGTAATAAAAATTAAACTTTTTAGTTTAGTTTAGTTTAATTTAATTTAATTTTTATTATCCCTTTAAGACGAAGTGTTAGCGTAGTCTTATTGGGTAATAAAAATTAAACTTTTTAGTTTAGTTTAGTTTAATTTAATTTAATTTTTATTATCCCTTTAAGACGAAGTGTTAGCGTAGTCTTATTGGGTAATAAAAATTAAACTTTTTAGTTTAGTTTAGTTTA
>JADHVD010000004.1 GCA_016784165.1 Candidatus Woesearchaeota archaeon | reverse complement strand
TTGTTCCAACAGCACCCGAAGCAATTTCACTTGCACCAACAGCACCCGAAGCAATTTCACTTGCACCAACACTATTTGCAGCCAAATCACTTGCAGTCAGACTATTGTCTGCAACTTCACTTGCACCAACACTATTTGCAGCCAAATCACTTGCAGTCAGACTATTGTCTGCAATCTCATCTGTTCCAACAGCATCTGTAGCAATATCTACAGAATCAATACACCCAGTACATCCAATATCTCCACTAACAGTCAAATCTCCACTAACAATAGCATCCCCATTCTCTTTCACTCTAAATTTGAATCCACTGTGGCTCCCTCCATCGCTTGTAGGGGAATAAACAGCAAACGCTAAATTACTTGTAGGTGCAGCTTTTGACATCCACCACCAATCATCAGTTCCGCTTGTAAATCTAATTTGGTCCATACTTTTTGATAAATAAATATTTCCTTCAACAGTTAAATCACCAGTCATTGTGTCCCCACCAACATTAACATATAAATTATCAGCTTCTGCTTCAGTAAGGCCACTCTCATCCTCAACACAAGTTAAAGTATCTCCAACACCTTGCATAACTTGACCACTACTACAATCATCAGGATAATCCCCTAATTTATTCCAATTCATAGAATGAATTTTAGCATTAGTTACAGCATTTGCGGCAATTTCACTTGTTCCAACAGCATTAGCAGCAATTTCAATTGTTCCAACAGCATTAGCAGCAATTTCACTTGCACCAACACTATTTGCAGCCAAATCACTTGCAGTCAGACTATTGTCTGCAACTTCATTTGTTCCAACAGCACCTGTAGCAATATCTACAGAATCAATACACTCAGTACATTCAATATCTCCGCTAACATTCAAATCCCCACCAATTTCAGCACCACCAACAACATCAAGCCCACTATTAATTCTTACAGTTCCAGCACTATAGTTATTATGAATGGTTAAAATCTCACTGCCAGAACTTCCATAACCTATCCAAGCTCTTCTTGTATCATTATCTGGGTAAAATTGAATATAAACATGATTTGTTCCCCTAAGATTTAATGCTCCTGCATTTTGATTAATCCTTAATGCTCCAGTCATAGTATCTCCTGTTGTATCAACCCAAATATCATCAACTGCTCCACCAACTATTAATTGCTCAATAGTTGTACAATTGGTACCTGTTGCATCACAGTATTCACCACCATAAATAGAATTTGTAGTAACATGGGTGCTATAAAGATTAGTGGTGCTCAATTCCTCACTAATTAAATTAGTTGTATTGATAAATGTGCTAGAAATATTATCAGAAGTGATATACTCAGAAATAATACTTGGAGAATAAATAGTGCTCAAAACACGAAGTGTGTTATTAACAGTTATATTTCCGCTTACATTTAGATTTTCTATTAAAACAGTATTTCCCTCATAATTTATTGCGTCGCCAAAAACAGTTCCAAGATCTAACCCATAAATCCCAGAACCATTTCCATATATAACTCCCGCAATATTAATCACAGTACCGTTAGCTGGTTTTATCTCATCAGTATAAAGAGTCTGATGGAATGATGCTCCAGAAGGAACATTACTAGGCCAAGGTATCTCTATAGCAGAAACAACACTCACTAACACTATAAATACAAATATCCAAAAACTATTTTTCCAATTTAACAAATTGAACTACACCCCACAACATCAATATCATTAAAATGAGAAACACTTCCACAACTATTACTTTCCCCATTTAAAATTTCTCCCTTATCAACCCTAATATCTGTATGGGCGTTTGAACAGAATTTATTTCTACTCAAAAAATTATCAAGGGATTTAAACAAATATACACCATACCAATTATTTTCATAGCCCTCATTAAGAATAATGTTATTTTCATTTGAGCTAGATAAATAAATCCCATAACCATCTCCTTTCAAATAATTCCCTTCGATATTATTTCCATCAGCAAGTCTTAAATGAATTCCAAAATCTTTATTATTGTTGATAAAATTATTTTTAATAATATTTTCATTAGATATCCATAAATAAATCCCTTCCCTATTCCACTCAAATAATGAATCTAGTATTTCACCACCTTTATTACTTTTAAAATGTAAACCAATATCAAAACCATTTACAATACAATTTTTTACAGTGGTGAAGTCTTTTTCAGATAGAATACCTACACTATTATTTGATCTATGGATATCATCAATCTTATGCCCTAAACAATTCAGCACAACATTATCTGCTTCAACAACAAAACAACTCCCTTTGCTGACAACATCACTATCAAGATAATAAGTAGTGTTAGTTAAATTTAAAACACTACATTCAGTCAAATGTTCTCCTTCAACAAAATCTACTTTATAATTCAATTCAGCAACATCAACACTTACACCAAAGAAATAATTTATGAAAAAATAGCTAATTCCTCCAAGCAATAACAACCCTATAATCATAACTAACACTATTTTCCATTTACTTACATAAATATCTAACATTTTTTCACCCCTCATTATAGCGTTATTAATTATTTTTTATTATTTTTTATTTCTTTCAAATGTACATTTCCTTCTAAATCTTCAACAAAACGAAGTTTAGTTCCAGCTTTCCATCCTTTTTCTTCTACTAAATCCTTTGGCAAAGTTATTCTATATTGGTTGTTGCTCACAACAATTCTCATTTTGTTTTCTCGTGTATATTAGTACTAAATAATTATTTTATTATTATTTTATTAAACTTAAATAAATCCACTATAATTATTTATTTAATATTAAAATAGTACTAATCTTTATAAATTTTTCTAAAAAAGAGTCAAAACAATTATATAATCAGAACAATCATCAACTAACATGTTACTAATAGACGCACACGCACACCTTAATGATAAATCGTTTCAAACAGATATAGATGTGGTTGTAAAAAATGCAGATGATGTTGGGATTAAAGTAATTATCAATGCTGGTACAAGTCCCCAAACTAATAAAGAAACTTTAATTCTGGCAAAAAAATATAATATTATAAAACCTGCTTTAGGACTTCACCCAACAGATTGTGTTAAACTAACAATAGAGCAAATTACAAAAGAGCTCAAATTTATAGAGAAAAATAAACAAAAGATTATTGCAATTGGAGAAATAGGGCTTGATTATCATTGGCACAAACAAACAAAAGAGCATGAAAAACAAAAAAAGGCTTTCAATGAACTTTTAAAATTAGCAGAAAAACTAAATAAACCTGTTTTTATTCATACAAGAAGTGCTGTAGATGATTCTTTAGAAATTTTGAAAAAATATAAGTTAAAAGTGATTCTACATTCTTTTGGTGGCGCTAAAAAACAAATTCATGAAGCAATAAAACAAGGTTATTATTTTTCGATCCCCACTTCCATAGTAAGAAGCACACATTTTCAGGAATTAGCGAAACTAGTCCCACTTTCAAAGATCCTTACAGAAACAGATTGCCCTTATTTGGGACCAAAAAAACAAGAAAGAAATGAACCTTCAAATATAATTTATTCAATAAAAACATTGGCAGAGATAAAAGGTATAACAGAAAAAGAATTAGCAAACCAAGTATTTCTTAATTATCAGAATTTGTTTTGAATCTCTCCTATTCTACAGGTAAACATTTCCCGTTCTCGCATCCATTTGGACAGAAAACTTCATCATGATAATCAATATGTCCTTCTTCATCACAAAAAAATTCATTTAGATACTCAGAATCCATACAATAATCTATTATTAATGGTGTGCCACTAAAATATCCAAAGACTTCTGGATTAAACCCATCTAAATGTCCCTCATCAACATCTGAATCAGTACATACAACCCCTTCCTCATTTTCATCTTCTGTCTGATTAGTCTCTTCTTCAGCCAATGCAATAATTTCACAAAGCATTTCTAAGGGGTCACCTCCAGTTATTGTCTCAGTAGTTACATTCTGGTTAGAATATATAATTAGACTTCTTCTTTGACCTGTTTCATCCATCCTAAAAGATGGTAATTGACCCCCAATCCCTATTATCTCTGCAGCTGCTGTTAGCACTCTTCCACCTGGCAATGACATTCTCCCCTCTGGTGTTTCAACATCAACTGCTGTAAATTTGTTTATTCCTTCTTGCAGTATTAGATTATATGTTTTTCCAACATTAGTTAAACTGTAATTGATATCTATAAATATGTCATTGAATACTACATCTACAACATCCCCATCTTCTGCTGCATTATCCCATAATCTTACAGTTATCTCTGATTCAGGTGTTGACAGTCCAGCATATATATCTTCATTCTCACTTATGCTTGCACAGGTTATACATGATCCGTTTTCGCATCCATTAGTACACCCATACTCTTCTTCCAGTAAACCTCCCACTCCGCAATATGTTTCCATTAAAGTATTATTATTCAAACAATGATCGTTTGTTAAGTTATTTCCTATTGATGAAATTCCTTTGACATAATATTTTCTCCCCCCATCACTATCTTCACAACTTATACAAGTACCATTTTCACAACCATAAGTACAATTATGCGATCTCTGATTTATATTTCCATAATGACAATATTGTTCTTTCAATAAATCTGTGTTATTATAACAGTAATCTTGAGCAGAATAATTATTTGTTTCATTCACCCTCGCAAAAACGTCCCCTTTTACATAATAATTTATTCCAAAATCAGAATCAATACAGTTGGGTTTACATTCTCCTTCTTCACAAAAAAAGCCTGAGACACAATCAATATCATTTACACACATACAAACGCCACTTAGGCATCCGTTGACGCATTCCACTAAATACTCATTGCTTGTTTCATTTTCACAATAATATTCAACTAATGTTGTTTCATCTTCGCAATGATCATATAGTTCACTTGAATTTTCTGTATCAAGAAACCCTAAAACAGACTCATATATTCCATTATCAGAATCAAAACAAAAAGAAGTATTTTCTAGTGTTAAGTCTTCTTGTGTTTCTTGGTTTATGTCTTCTTGTATCCCTTGTTCTGGATGTTCTTGTGCTTCTTGTGTAGGGTATTCTTGCACTCCAGGACCATTACCTAATTGAATTTCAAAATCCTCCACAGGTTCAGTTTGATTTAAATCCTCTACTGGATCTTGAGTAATCACTTCTACTCCTTTCCCTTCTATGCTTTTGTCAATTACTTTTACTCTTAAGTAAACTGCAGCAGAAAAAATAAAAAGCATAAGTATGCCTATTATAATAAAAGATGTTATCTGGGATTTTTTATTCATCAACCCTCTTTTTACCATACACTTACCCAAACTTAATCACTATTTATATTTTATGTTCAATATGTGATTTATTCTTGCACTATTACTCACAACACCAACAAGTATTTAAAGGAGTTGTGAATAACTTAATCACATCCGTTTAATAATAATATTAGTAAAGTATAATTGGAGGAAAAAATAAAATGATTGAATTAACACCAAAAAACTTTGAAGAAGAAGTAAATAATGCAAAAACACCTGTGATAGTAGATTTTTGGGCAGAATGGTGCATGCCATGTAAAATGCTTGCCCCAATATTTGAAGAACTCTCAAAATTTTATGGAGAAAGACTCAAGTTCACAAAAGTCAATACAGAAGAAAATCCAGAATTATCATCAAAATTTGGAATTTCTGGAATCCCTTCATTAGTAGTGTTCAACAAAGGAGAGATAGTCGACAGAATCACAGGATTTGCGCCAAAGGAAGTTATGAAGCAAAAGATAGACGCAATAATTGATAATTTATAAGAAAATGCCGGCAACAATAGAAGTGTTTACAAGCCCTACTTGTCCACACTGCCCTTCAGCAGTGAAATTGGCAAAAGAATTGGCTAAAGAAAGAGATGATATTAGAGTGATTGAAAGTAGCACAGTCACAGCTCAAGGGCAAAAAAGAGCGCAGAAATATGGCATAATGACTGTACCAACTGTGTTGGTATCTGGCCCTAGCCATCCACAAAAGATAGGCTTGCAAGGCACACCACCAAAAAGCAGTTTAATAAAAGCTGTCGAAGCGTCTTTGGGGTTAAGGGTATTAGAAGAAGAAAAACGAGAAGGTTTTTTTTCAAAACTGTTAAAGAAATTTAATATAAAAGTAAAGGTGTAATTAAAATGGAAAAATATGATACAATTATAATTGGTTCTGGTCCAGCAGGACTTACTGCTGCAATCTATACTGTTAGATATAATCTTAAAACTCTTGTTATTGGACAAGATTTTGGATTGATAACTGAGGCACATAAGGTAGAGAATTATCCAGGTTTTGAATCTGCATCCGGATTTGAAATAATGGAAAAAATAAACGCCCATGCCATAAAATTAGGTGCAGAAATAGTTAATGATACTGTATTAAAAGTAGAAAAAGAAAAAAAGGAATTTATAGTTAAAACAGGATCAAAAAAATATCAAGCGCCAACGATTATAATTGCATCTGGGACAAAGAAAAGAAAATTAAACATCCCTGGAGAAGAAGAATTTCTTGGAAAAGGGGTTAGTTATTGTGCAACTTGTGATGGCCCTTTCTTTAAAGATAAAATTGTTGGAATTGTTGGTGGGAATGATAGTGCAGTAATCGCTGCAGAATTAATAGCACAATACGCAAAAAAAGTTTACATAATTTATAGAAAAGAAGAATTAAGAGCAAAGCCTGCTTTGGTTTCAGAGATAAAGAAAAACAAAAAAATCGAAATTATAAATAACACTAATGTAACTAAAGTAAAAGGCGATGATGTATTGAAAAAAGCAATATTGGATACTGGAAATGATTTGGAATTAGATGGGTTATTTATAGAAATAGGTACTGTCCCAGTAACTGCATTGACAGATCCATTGGGAATAAAATTAACTTCTGCAAAATTCATAGAAACTGCTGAAAATCAATCAACAAATGTTAATGGAGTTTTCGCAGCAGGAGATATAACAACTAATTCAAATAATTTAAGACAAATGATAACTGCGGCATCAGAAGGTTCTATCGCAGCAACTTCTGTATTTAATTATGTTAGGGGGATAAAAAAATGAATCCATTTGAAAATGCACAAGTACAATTAAAAAAAGCAGCAGATTTAATGAAATTAGATAAAAATATTTATGAAATTTTAAAACAGCCACAAAGAATATTGGAAGTGAATATTCCTGTAAAAATGGACGATGGAACAATAAAAGTTTTCAAAGGTTTTCGTTCACAACACAACAATTCAAGAGGACCAACAAAAGGCGGAATTAGATTTCATCCAGATGTAAGTAAAGAAGAAGTTATGGCTCTTTCAATGTGGATGACTTGGAAATGTGCGGCTGTTAATATCCCTTATGGTGGTGGAAAAGGTGGTGTGATAGTTAACTCTCATGAATTGTCAGAAAAAGAATTAGAAAAATTAAGTAGAAATTATATTGAAGCAATAAAACCAATCATTGGGCCAAGTAAAGATATACCTGCCCCAGATGTTTATACCAATCCAAAAATAATGGCTTGGATGATGGATGAATTTTCTAGGTTAGAGGGGTTTCATAATCCTGCAGTTATAACTGGAAAACCAATAGAAGTTGGGGGTTCACAAGGAAGAGGATTTTCTACAGCGCAAGGCGGAGTTTATACTCTAAACGAAGCAATGAAAAAACTAGGAATTGAAAAGAAAGATACAACTGTAGCTATACAGGGTTATGGGAATGCTGGTTATTTTGCAGCAAAGATTCTTTATGAACAAGGTTATAAAATTGTTGCAGTCTCAGATTCTAAAGGTGGAATTTATTCAGAAATGGGATTAGATCCAGAAAAAGTGTTTAGTCACAAAAAGAAAACAGGTTCTGTAAAAAACTTTCAGGATACAAAAAATATAACTAATGAAGATATATTGGAATTGAAAACAGCTGTGCTTGTTCCTGCAGCATTAGAAAACCAAATAACTAAAGAAAATGCTTCTAAAATACAAGCAAAAATAATTTTAGAACTCGCTAATGGTCCAACAACACCTGAAGCAGATGAAATGCTTTTCAAGGATAAAGTTTTGGTTATACCAGACATTCTTGCAAATGCTGGCGGTGTAGTTGTAAGTTATTTTGAGTGGGTGCAAAATTTAATGAACTATTATTGGACTGAGGAAGAAGTTCTGGGTAAATTAAAAAAGATAATGGCTGATTCTTTTAATCAAATATATAAAATTCAACAAAAATATAAAATAGATATGAGAACTGCAACCTATATTTCTGCAGTATCAAGGGTTGCTTCTGCTATGAAACATAGGGGACATACATAATGGCAGTTTCATTTGCTTGTAAACATATAGAATTTGCAGAGATAATTAAATGTAGTTTTGATTTGAATAAAACAGAGTATAATCTTTTATTATTTCTAATAAATTCAAAGAGGGAACTGGATATAAAAGAAATATCGGAGAAACTCTCTTTAGATAGGAGCACTATCCAAAAAGCAATGAAATTATTAACTCAAAAAGATTTAGTAAAAAGAATTCAAACCAATCTCGAAAATGGGGGTTATGTCTTTTTTTATATAGTAAAAAATAAACAAGAAATAAAATCAAAAATTTTACAAAGTGTTGATAATTGGCATAACTCTGTAAAGAAATTAATTATTAATTGGTAATTCATATAGAAATTATTAAAAACTATTGTTTCTTGAAGCTTTATATGAACAAAAGAGGGATATCTCAAGTTGATTGGGCAATAAGCTTAGCAGTGTTTCTTCTTTACATAGCTTGGTTTTTTGTATTTGTGACTCCTGTTTCTGAAAGGGCAGAATTAACTAATCTTATTCCATTAGTTGAAGATCGACTATTAGAAGATATCTCTTGGAGTGTTTACAAAGCTCCAATGATAATAACTTCTAATACCACTTTAATTAATGAGCCATTGATTGTTGAATTTCCTTTTGATATTGAAAATTTCTATTTAGATGGAAAATACTGGATTTTGGATAGGGGAAATCTTATTTTTTTAGATAATTTATCTGAAGAAGAAAATACTTTTTGGATTGTTGATTCTGATGAATCTTATTCTCTACCTTTTGTGATGAATGATCTTGAACCTAATTCTGAATTTAGTTCAACAACTGGTTTCAAAGCATATTTCTATAATTCTATGTTTTACAAAGCAGACTATCCTACTCAAAAAATTAATGGTGTTTCTTACAATTTAAATAGTGTTTCTTTAGATGTTACAACAAATTCATTTACAAGCACACCCATTACTTCAATATATAAAGTGATTAATCAAGCAATAAATCATACATCTTATATTTTTGCTAAAAATCAAAAAGTGTATAATTATATTGACTTGAATGTTGAAGGGAATTATATTTTTGAGTTGTCTTTTGATTTGTTCAAATATTCTAATTATTTCACTGATAATCTCTATATGGGTGTTTTTAATTATTCTCAAAATGAAACTTTTGAGTATTCTGGAGATATTTTGAGTCTTTATTCTTCAAATAGTGTTCTAACTTTAATTCTTGGAGAAGAATCTGAAATCATATTACACCATACGAATAGTTCTAACCTTCAACTAACTGTAGAAATTCCTTTTTCATCAAATACTTTCTACAACTTAATATTTCATGAGGATTTGGATGATCGTGAAGATTTTATAGTTCCTTATTCTGCAAAATTTGGAATGTTTGAGGGTGAAGAAGGGATTTCTTTAGAAAAACTTTTAATATTAAATCAATCAGATTATAAAACTTTGAAATCTGATTATAATTATCCTAAAGATAAAGATTTTTCAATTGAATTATCTAATTCTACAACAACATTATTTAATAAGGGGCCTGTGCCACCTGTAACAAACATATATTCAAAAGAAACCACACAATGGATGTTAGATAAATTATCTGGAAAAACTAAATTAAATTTGATTATAAAAACATGGTAAAAAAAGCAAATATACGCACATTAGAATCCTTTTTGGCATTTATACTTACTTTTGTATTTATAGCCATAATTAGCACTCAATTTTATCCTTCTGGATTAGATTTTCAGAAAACTTCTGTGTTAAAAAATCTTGAGCAAAATTCTATGTTTAGAAATTGTGCATTGATTAATGATTTAAATTGTTTAAATTCTATATTTATTGAAACTAACCCTAATTTTCCAAATAGATATAATTATACTCTCTCCATAGGTTCTGTTTTTAATTTACCCAAGAAACATATTTTTGTTGATTCAATTTTTATCGCATCTAATCTAACTACTTATAATCCAGTTATAGTAAAACTATATTATTGGGCTAACTAGAAAAGTTTTTATAATCTAAAAGTATCAATACTAACATGAAAATAACAATAGATACAAAAACAGATAGTCAAGAAGAAATAAAAAAAGCAATAAAATTACTTGAAAGTCTGTTATCTTCTTCTATGCCTTTAGAATCTAACACTATTGAAAAAAATCCTGGTATGTTTAATATGTTTGGAGATTCTTCCAGTTCTACGGAATCTCCCCCTGAAGAAAGTGTACCTCCTGTAACTGAGTATGATAGGACAGAGCCAGAAATAGAAAGTGTTACTAAATCAGGAACGTTCAACATTAAAGAATTATTAGATGACTAAAATTCAATAATTTTTCCTTTTCTTCCTACATTTATAACTTTTGTTAACCCTATTTTCTCTTTTATGTTTTGTGAGAATTCATTTGAACAAAATGTTGAAGAGAAAATCATAACTCGATAATTTTTCCTTTTCTTCCTACATTTATAACTTTTGTTAGCCCTATTTTCTCTTCAATACCTTCTGCTTCATGAACATGACTACATAACAAAAAGTTTGGTTGAAGCTTTTCAACTGCTTGCCTTACACCTTTACTGCCAGGAAAAAATTGAGTGAATTTTTCCATCTTAGTTTCACTTGGATGTACATGAGTTACCATAACTCTTTTTTTCAGATATTCTATTTTATCAAATCCTTTTTTTAATAAGTCATATAATTCTTTTTCGCTTAATTGATTTTCACCTATATTTGCACCACCAGCACCAAATATTCCCACATCTTTATATTTTACAGAATAACCATGGATATTTTTAACATCATAAAAATCGGCCAAAAAATCTGCAGTTGCAACTCCTTCATGATTTCCAGGTATCAATAAAACTTTTTCATTTCTTTCTACAAAAGGTTTCATTAGATTGTCAGTAGAATTATCCCTATAAGTCAAATCACCACATAAAATAACTAAATCTACTTTTTCTTTTTTTGCCTTTATGGCTAATTTTTCAGCTAATCCACTATCTCCATGAATATCTCCTGCTGCTAAAATCTTCATCTTTGATTACCTTTCTTTAATATCAACTTCTTCTTGAATTAAATTAATTATTTTAGAAGGCCTACCTTTCTTTTCATCTTCATAAATTATAAAATCCACGCCCTTTCTTATACTGTTATCTAAATTAGCTAGTGTAGTCATAAAATTTTCTCCAACAATGTTGGCAGATGTTGTAACTATTGGTAATTTAGTTACTTTTGCAACTTGGGTGAACCAATGTCTTGGCATTCTTACCCCAATAGTATCTAAACCAGGAGCTACGTTATCTGCGATAGAATCTTTATTTTTTAATTTTAATATTAAAGTAACTGGTCCTGGAAGTTCGTTGATATATTTTTCTGCTTTTTCATCAGCCTCACAATTTTCCAAAATCCAATCTTTTGATGGTGCTATAACTGAAAAAGGCATATTTGGTCTTTTCTTTAGTTCTCTTATCTTATTAACAGCAGTTTTATCTAAAGCATTACAACCAATACCATAAATAGTGTCTGTTGGGTGTATAAATACAGCCCCATCTCTAATTAAAGATAGGAATTCATCTCCCTCTACCCTAAATTCTTCTTTATCTACTACCCTCATATCACTTTTAGAATTATTTACCCTTTTTAAATCTTTTTTTATAATTTTACCATAAAATTTATAAAAATCTTCTTGGGTATTTAACATTCACATAAGTTTCTTATATTCCTTTTTCTAACACTTTGTTGCCACCAGAAAATATCAAGAAAATCTATTTTGGCTTTATAATCTTTCCATTCCATATATTTTGTTTTTTTCCAAAACATTTTTACCTCCTTTTAGGCAGCTAAATATCCCACCATAAATCCTTCTTCTGCATCACTAATCGCGTCATCCATTATATATTTTTCAACAATATCTTCTTCGTAAATATTCATTTCATCTTTAATCATAAATATCACCTCAGAAATAATACTGTCTAGATCTCTTTAAATATCTCACGCGCATATATGTCCAGTGCTAGTGGGTTTGTTAGTGGGTAAAAAAGAAATATGAGTAAATTAGAACTCGGTCAGTTTCTTAATATTGGAGTAATCAACTAAAGTGGTGCTTCCTTCTGAACCTCCAGTTATTTTCTTGATTGATATGAATTTATTATCGGCTAATTTTTTTATGCTTCGCTGAAATGTTTTATAGGTTTTTTCTCCACCTTCTTCTTTATATTTTTCATATAATTCGCCTATCTTTGCTTGTGGATTTTTTTTGACGATATTTAATACAAATTTAATTTCGTCATCCAATAAAGAACTACTTTTAATGCTAAAATTATCAAGTTTTCCAATTGCTTTTTCTACATCATCAATTTCAATTTTTTTATTACCCCTGTTTTCAGCAATGTTGCCTGATTCTTTCATTAAATAAAGCCCAGACCTTATGTCTTTTAGTTCAACGGTTTTATCTATAACTGATTTGAAAGCAGATTCTTCCCAAACCCCCCCTACAAAAGCATAGCCTTTTCTGTATTTTAGGATATCTTCTGTTTCTTCTCTATTGTATGGTTTAAATTCCATCATTTCAGCCATTAATCTAGATTTTATTCTTTGGTCCAGATTTTCAGCCCATTTAATCTCATTAGTTATCAAAATAATGCTTTTTCTATAGATGTCTTCAAGAATAGAATAAAGAAAACCTAATTCTTCTGCCTTATCTATTTCATCAAACACAAAAACCACTGATACTTTATTGAGTATCCTTTTAGCAATATCCAATAATTCATCTGTTTTTTTATTGTGGGTTAAACGATAATCTAATTTTTCACATAATTCTATTGCGACCTTGTGGCTTGTGTTTTTTTGCCAGCAATTGATATAAATTGAAATTATTTCATCTGTTTCTTCTTCAACAATTCTTAACATATGATTGCAAACAACAGTTTTCCCTATACCGCTCTGTCCAAATACAACCATATTTGCCCCATTTCTTTTTTGATCTAAAGGTTTAATGCAAAGAGCAATTCTTTTCTGTTCATTAGTTCTGCCCCTAATTAGTTTAGGCATATAATCATAATCTAAGGCAACAGGATCTTTAAATAGAGATTCCCCTGATTTTAACATATTTTCAAAAACTCCCATAACACTCTAAGAAAAAAACTAGATTTATATACTTTTCCTCTAAAATTTGAAAATTTTTCAACGCTTTCTGACTCTCTTTACAATTCCGTATAGTATAAATCCAATTCCAATTAAAAAGAACAGGAAAAACTTCCAGAAATTAATAAATGCCGAGGCCAATGCAACAACTAATCCTATAAACCAAAATGCAAAATCAGGTATTTCGTTTGCCATATTTTTCACCTTTTCCTTTTTTTGATAATTTTTAATCCACCCAGGTATTTTTGCAATACTTTAGGTACAATAATTTCTCCATCTTTTGTTTGATTGTTTTCTAAAATAGCAACCATTGCTCTTGAAGTAGCAATAGCAGTATTATTTAATGTATGAACATAAAATCTATCCCCTTTGTCATCTGCTCGAATGTTTAGCCGTCTTGCTTGTGCTTCTTCCATATTAGTTAATGAGCAAAATTCGTTATAATCTTTTTTTCTTGGACTCCAGTATTCTAAATCACAACTCTTGGCTTTCAAATCCCCCAAATCACCTGAACAACATTCTAAAACTCTAGTAGGGATTTCTAATTGTTTAAAAATATCTTTAGAAATGTTCAACATCTCATCATAAAATTTGTAAGAGTCTTTGGCCCCGCATAATACCACCATCTCTACTTTATTAAATTGGTGAGTTCTAAATAATCCTTTTTCATCAATACCATGACTTCCTATTTCCTTTCTAAAACACTGACTGTAACTACAGATTTTTAATGGGAGTTCTTCGGCATCTACTGTTTGATTAATAAACATTCCAATCAAGGGGTGTTCAGATGTAGCTATCAAGTATAAATCTTCTCCATCTACTTTATAACTCATTTCTTCAATTTCTTCGTGAGAGTAAACCCCATTCAACACTTCTTCTCTAATCATTAAAGGCGGTTCGACAAATAAATATCCTTTTTTGAGCATAAAATCAATTCCAAATCTGATTAATGCTTGGTTAAGTCGTGCCAAATCTCCCTTCAAATAAAAGAATCCATTTCCTGAAACTCTTGCAGAAGCATCAAAATCTACAATTCCCAAATTCTCTGTTAATTCAACATGACTTTTAACATCGAAATTGAACTTTTTTGGTTTCCCGATTTTTTCTATTTCAACGTTTTTAGTGTGGTCTTCCCCTAATGGAACTGAATTATGAATAATATTTGGAATTTTACATAATAATTCTTTGATTTCTTGTTTTAGCTTGATGACTTTTTCTTCTTTTCCTTTTAATTTCTCTGGAATTTTTTTTGCTTCTAAAACCTTTTTCTTGATATTTTTTCCTTCTTTCCTAAGCTCATTTATTTCTTTGCTCACAAGATTACGCTTGTGCTTTAACTGTTCCATATCATAAAGAAGTTTTCTGTATTGTTTATCTTTTTCAAGCACTTCATCTACATATTTTAATTTATCTTTTTGAAATCTTTTTTTGATGTTTTCTTTAACTAACTTAGAATTTTCCCTAATTAATTTGATATCTAACATTAACCCATCACCCTTACTCTTTTACCAAAGTCCAATGCCTCGAGTAACTTTCTTCCATTTTTATTTCTTTTATGGAATTTTAGGTTTCCGCCATGTCCAACTTTGGCAGTCATCAAAAGTTCATTTTCAATATAGAGATCTACATCTTTCCCCCTCATTTTTCCGCTAAAATAAAACATGATTCCATTTTTAGATACTTTTGTAGTAAATTCAATTTCATTGCCTTCACCATTACTATTACTTTCTATGTTTTTTCCATCGAGTTCTCTTACATCTATACTTATCCCTAATTTTTTCTCGAATCTTTCTATATTTTTTCCTTGTTTTCCTATTAGTTGAGCAATATCTTTTTTTGGAACATAAATTATGCATTTATGGTCTCCAGCCATTTCTGCTTTAACATTATCACTATGTTTTCTAAATTCTTCTTCTATGCTCCTAGCAGCAAGCTCGTGGCTTGGACTCTTTTGTTCTCCTTTAACTGGTACAACAACAGTCTCTTCCCCGTAACTGTATAATTCATATTCTGCTTTTTGAGTTTCAAAATCATTAACAACTACAACTGGTCTTGCTAAATCTGATTCAGTCATTCCACTAGGAACTTTAACAACCATACTTAAACTAAGAACTTTATTGACTATCCCATTTTTGATAAAAATCACTGTGTCAATTATTTGTGGAATTACTCCTAATTCAATTCTTCCGACAAATCTTTGGATTGCGTCTACTGAATTTGTTGCATGTACCACACCCACCATTCCGACTCCACTTAATCTCAAATCTGCAAATAATTTAAAATCTCGAGTATTTCTCATTTCATCGAATAAAGTATAATCAGGTCTTGATAATAATAAAATATCGTGAATTTCTTGTGGATTTCCGTGACTCATAGCATATTGGGTTACATTTTCAGGTAACACTAAATCTCTTGGAGCCTCAACTGTTTTAACTATTTTATCTTGACCTGCATAAAATTCTGCTAGTGCTTGAGCAAATGTGCTTTTTCCCATTCCTGGCGCACCAGCAATCAGTATTCCTTCTGCTTGTACACAAACCCGTTCATTTAATTTTTCAGAAAGTGAATAATCAATTAAACTCAATCTTTTAACTGGTCTTACTGCTGTTATTTCCCATCCATCTGAAAATGGTGGTTTTGTGATTACAATCCTATACAATCCTAATTGTACAATCGTACTTCCTGGCCTTTCAATCTCAATAAATCCATCTTTCCTTATACTTGCTTCTTCAATTATTTCTCTGCTTATATCTTGTATATCATCTCTTTCTAATGGTTTTTTTCCCACTGCTTCAAAGGTCCAATTCCCTGGCATGCCTTTTTTTGCATAAGGAAGTACATTCTCTCTGAGATGTACACTCATTGTTAATTTATCAAAGAATTTTTCTAATTTTAATGTTCCAACAACTTGTTCAATCTTAATAAATATGTTTTTAACCCCTTTTGCGTTTGCAACAGTTGCTTGTACTTTATCTGCAGTAAATAAAGTTCCATCTTCTTCGTAAGCTAAATCTCTTATTAAGGCATCAATTTCTCCTCTTTTAGCATATTTTACTTCAACAGCGGTTGGTTTTCTTCCACCGAATTCCACTTCGAATTTAGATTTATTAGATAATTTTTTTATTTTTTCAATTTCTTCTAAACCTAGAAATCCTATAGCTTTGTTCAAATTTGCTTGATGTTCGAGTTCTCTTAAAACAGCTTCATGAAATAAAACAATACCAACTTTCAATTGTTTCTTTTGAATATATTTTGAAACAAGTCCTTCTATAATTACAGAAGTATCAGGCACTAATTTTTCTACTTCATAAACCTCTTTTATTTTTTCTGTTTTTTTCATGTTTAATGTAATCTTTTAATTGTTTTTAAATCTTTCTTGTTTACTTGCCCTTATAATCTGCGTTGAGAAATTTACTGTTCACATATTCAAACCCTTTTTCTCTTTCTACCTCTAACTCTCTTAGTTTTTTTAGTCTTGTTTTTTCTCCAACATAGCTAATATACCAATCAGAACCAGGTTTATTAGATTCAACAATTCCTATTTTCCCCCCACCTTCAATAAATAATCTTTTAACTTCTTTATCTATACCCATTTTATTTCACCATATACATAAAAGACTTGATTGTTTATAATATTTTTTAAAATAATGAGAAAAAATAAAAAAATAAAAAAACGCCGAGGGTGGGATTTGAACCCACGATCCCAAAGGGACAGGATTAGCAATCCTGCGCAATACCAGGCTATGCGACCTCGGCATACTGTGAAGAAAGTGATACTTTTATTTAAATATCTTTGCCTTTTTAAGATGTTTCCAAAACTTTTAAATACCTTCAACAATAACTTAAAAAAATGCCTTCGATAACTATTTGGACTTATTCTTTATTAAGCGTAGTTATTGTTAGTTTAATAGCTTTTATTGGAATAGTTATATTATCATTAAAAACAGAAAAACTACAAAAATACCTATTATATTTAGTAAGTTTTTCAGCAGGAGCATTATTTGGTGGGGCATTTATCCATCTATTGCCTGAAGCAGTAGAAGAATCTGGTTTTACTACATCAATTTCTCTTTATTTAATTTCTGGGATTTTAATTTTCTTTGTATTAGAAAAATTCCTGCATTGGAGGCACTGTCACACCCCCACATCTAAATCACATAAACATCACCTAGGGGTTATGAATCTCGTTGGAGATGGGTTCCATAATTTAATTGATGGTGTAATGATTGCTGGAAGTTATCTGGCAGGGATTCCTATTGGAATAGCAACGACAATTGCAGTTATTTTTCACGAGGTGCCTCAAGAAATTGGAGATTTTGGAGTATTGATTTATGCTGGTTTTTCAAAAGCTAAAGCATTATTATTTAATTTTCTTTCTGCTTGTACTGCAATAATTGGTGCAGTATTGGCACTTGTTTTGAGTTCAAAAATACCTGGAATATCCTCTTTTATATTGCCTTTTACAGCAGGAGGATTCATATATATAGCAGGTTCAGATTTAATTCCGGAACTTCACAAATCATCTTGTGAGCCAACAAAATCTTTTCCACAGTTTTTTGCTTTATTACTTGGAATTTTTGTGATGCTTATATTAACATTCTTGGAATAATATTAGTTATATATATCTCTTTTATCAAAACACTTATAAATGGCCTCATTTTCTCAATTTATACTTTAAATTTACAGCGGAGTAGGGCAGTCAGGAGTGCCCGTCGGGCCCATAAGCAAGACCATTGGATTTTTTATCCCAATGTAAAAGTCTAGGAAACCCGGAGGTCAGAGGTTCAAATCCTCTCTCCGCTATTTTGCTACAAAAATGATTTATGGAGTGGGATTTAATGAGTGAAACGAATTGATATCCCACACTAATCTGGGGAGCTACTACCCAAAACGTAGGTTCCAAATCCTCTCTCCACTATTTCTTAACTTTATTTCTAAAGTATTTAGAATTAATGAATCTTTTTTGTTTATTGAATATCATATCTGCAATGTTGTCATGTTCCACTGAAAAGATTTCGTGAATTAGGGGTATTTCAATATTTTATAAAATATTCTTATTAAATTAAAAAGTTCATTTTATCCTAAAAAAAAGTACTATTCCAAAAATGAAAAGAAAAGATATAAGATAAACGAAATACTTTTTTAATTTGGTTATTGGGGATTGAAAAACTACTTTTGTGCTGTTTATTGTAGTCATCCCTGTTGGTAAAATGTGTGCAGTGTTTTGATAACTCAGATTATTTGTTTGTGTGATATTGTTGTTATTTAGTTGATTTATTTCTGTAGATTGTGTTGGGGTTACTAAAATTTCTTTAGTAATCTCTTTATTTGTTGCTTGGTTGTCTTTATTTATTTTTACTTTTAATTTATAATCCCCTGGTTCTGTATTTGTAATTGTGTTTGTTAAGTTTAAAAGTATTGAAATGTTGGGTGGAAGGGTTAATGTTTTTAGATTTCCTGTTCGTTCTCCAGAATAAGAAGTTGTATGGCGATATATATAACTCCATATTGAAATGTTGTGTGGTTGGTTGTCATTATTTGTTAAATTGATTGTTGTTGTGAATGATTTGTTATTTTGTATTTCTGTTTGAAAAAAATTTAAAGAGTAATAAAAACCGCCTTCTGATAGTGTTTGGGTGGTTTTTGTTTGTTGGCATGTTTGTGTTGGGCAAGAACAATCATTATTGGAATTTTCAATATATTCAATTTCACATAGGTTATCTGTTTTTCCAGATACTGAAATAACTTTTTGATCCGAGATAGAAAGACCTTCTATATGCAAAATATAACTCCCATCATTAAAATCTTCATCACAATTAGGCTTGAGTTGTAACGGCATTGTGAAAGAATACTGGGTGTATTTTTCATTCAAGGTTATCTTAGAATTTGCACTGGTTATCTTAGTTCCATCTGCACCTTCAACCCAAGCCTCTAGAACTTTTTTTAATGTGTTTCCTTTATACACTTCGATCTCTGCACGAATTGTCTCTCCAAAATTTATAGAAGAAGGGGAAATATCTTGTATATTTATATAGGATTCTTCATCTAAAGTTATATTATTTATTACAGCAATTAATTTTTCTGATTCTGTGTTTCCAAAATTATTACATGCTAAACTTAAAAGCCTATTTTTTATTAACAATACTTTTTCAGTTCCATCTATATTGGGTGTGTATGTCTTTTGGTTGAGGTTTGTCGTGTTTGTTTTTGATTTAACTATGGTTCCAAATAAATCTTCAATCCAATATTCGATAGTAAATGGAATTGAATCATTAGTTAGAGTATTATGGTAGACAATTTGTTCTTGGTTATTGTAAATTGTTTTTTCCACAGAAAGATTGATGGAAATATTACAGGGGTTATTAGTTGTATCTATTGCCAAAATTGTTTTACAATCTATGTTGTTTTCTGAATTATTATCTTGGTTTGAGCTATTAATTATTTTTCCACAAAGGGTGTGATTTCCTGAAGAATTGAAAATGATTGTTCCAGTATTTGATGTGGTGTAAGAATTTATTGTAGAGTTGAATTGTGCTTGTTTTATTATATTGTTGTCTTTAGTTAAATTATAATGTGTGGTGATGTTTATCTGATCTGTTTGTCCAGATATGTGGTCTAGGTTTGTAATTTTAAATAATCTGTCGTATTCTACATTAAGATAAACTGGTTCATCTAAATTAACTTCTATCCAGATATCTTTATTTGGTGTCTGTGGAGTGTCCCCTGATTGATTTGATTGATTTGATTGGTTTGTTGGGGGAATAGTGATGTTTATTATTATTGTTCTATTGTTGTTTGAAATGTTGTAATCTGATTTATTTATTATGGCTTTGATTGTATGTGTTCCGTTAGTAGCATTTATCCAAAAAGAGAGGATATTTATTGTTTGATCCTGTATTAATTCTGGAATTGTGTGGTTTGAATGTGTTTGATTATCTATTATGAAAAAAAGAGTTGTATTTGTTGTTGTTTGGTTCCCTAGATTGAGTATTGTTGATGTGAATGTAAAATTATTACTATTATTTGACGATTCTAGATTTATTATTGCTAAATCTATTTCTGGTTGGTCTGCTGAAACTATTGTGATGAATATTATTGTTAATAAAAATAATAAGTATTTTTTCATGATATATTACATAAAAATCAAATTAATAAGATTTGGTTAAGGAGAACCGGAAATGGTGGGTGTATTTTTGAAAGAAATAAGGTGTTATTTGAAAAAGTTTCAATAATTTAAGTTATAAAAAGAAAAAATTTGATTTTTTTGAATTGTGTTTTTATATCTCTCCAAGATTTGCTTGATATATCTCTTCAGGATTTGCTTGATTAAAAATAAATGTGTTGAATGTATCCCCTATTCTTTGGATTGGCGTCCTTGTTAATTCAGTTGTTTGAGGTAAAAATTCGTTTTTTAATGGAATCTCCATCCCATTTTTTACTCTGGTGTTGAAAATTTCGTTTTTTATTGTGGTGGATTCTGTTTTATCTAGCTTTTTGTCGCTTCCAAAAGCATTGTACCTATAAACATCTCCATCAGAAATGTAATATATTGCACCTTCCAGAATGTGGTTGTTTGTGTTATATGTTACTGCATTTATGTATTCGTTGGGATTTATCGAATATATTGCCAATTTTTCTGGTATACCCATCTTATTAATTATATTTGATACTAACTCTTCATCCATCATAGTCAGTCCAGTTACAGGATCTAATATCTGCAATTTTCCTCGTGTTTCTTTTACTTTTACTTTTGCTGTAGTTTTTGACCTTAGTAGGGGTTCTATTGTTTCAAGGATGTTTTGAGGATTTGGTGGGTTGTTTTTTAATTTTTTTATTGCTGTTGCCGAAGATTCTTTTGCTTTCTTTAAGTTAATTACGCTTCCTGTTTCCACTAGGCTGACGGTTTCTATTAAATCTATTTCTACAGAAGGTAATTCGTCTTTTAATTTTGCGATTTCTTTTAATTTTGCGATTTCTTTAAGAATTTTAGATGGCTCTATTTTTAATGAATGTGATGCAGTTATGCTATCTGTATATGCATTTATATCTGTGGGTTTTAATTTTAGAATTTTTTCTGTAGATTGAATTAGTTCTTTTGGTAATCTTAATCTTTTTGCTACTTCCCCTTTTGTTTCAAGTGCTTCTACTTGAACCTTAGAACCTAAAGATTCTGCTTTTTGGACGATTTCATTTGCTTTCTTTCTTAATTCATTTGCTTTGGTGTGTGTAGTGATTGTCCCTTTTCCTAATTCCAATAATTCTTCTTTGATGATACTACTTCCTGCTTCAACTCGCAGACCAATATCAGATGCATGTTCATATATATTTTTTAGGTCCTTAAGTGCTTTTTCAGTATCTTCTTTTGATGCTATAAGCTGTTTAGCTTGCTCCAATGTTTTTGCTGCAACTTTATAATCTATTTGGATTGTTGGTTTTACTGATACTTCTTCTCCCAGTTCTTCCAATTCCTTTTTTACTTCTTGCTCTTTTTGTATTTGCCCTATTATCTCTTTTGCCCTTTTTTCTGTTTCTTCTGCTTCTTTTTCTTTCATTTCTTCGAGTTGCTTTTTAAGTACATCTGCTTTTTCCTTTTTTGATTTGGAGCTTTTTTTGCCATATCTTTTTTCTATTGCTTTTTTTTCTTGTTCTGCAATTTCTTGTCCTAACTCTTCTATCTTTTCTTCAGTTTCTTTTAGTTGTTCTTCTAAATCCCCTTTAGCTTCTTCTAATTGAGATCTTTGTATTTCTGCTACTGCTTTTTGTGTTTCTGCTTCTTTTGCTGCTTTTTCATCTATTGAGTCTTTCTGTAAGGGTGCTTCTTTTGTTGAAGTATCCTCTTTGACTGTTGTTTCTTTTATTTCTTCTCCTTCTTGCTGATTGGTTTGTTCCGATACAATCGTAAATCCAGTTAAAGTATCTTGAGTACATCCACTAAAAGACCATAGAATTATTATTAAAGCGATTAAAATTCCTGTTTGTTTTTTATGTGTGTGTTTCATTTTTATAGTGCTAGATAAATTAAAAATATAATTGTTAATATTTTTGTAGCTGTGCTCATTTCTTTGATTTTTCCTGAAAATAATTTGAATAGTGCATAAATTGTAAATCCTAATGCTATCCCTTTTGGAATTGAAAATGTTAAAGGAATTAATATCATTGTTGCGAACGCTGGAAAATTATTTGAAATATCCTTTTTCTTTAATTTGCCAATTAAAGAGATCATACTTAATCCAGTTACGATGAGTATTGCTGAAACTAATGCTGTTGGAATTAGAGTGATTATGGGTGAGAAAAATAAAAGTAATATTAATAAAATTGATACGACTAAAGAGGTTAATCCTGTTTTTCCGCCTTCTTTTAATCCTGATATATTTTCTGCCCTTGTTGAAATAAATGGTGCACCAAATAAAGTTCCTAAAATCCCTGCAAGTGAATCTGAAATTAATGTTTCTTTAATTCCTTTGACGTTGTAGTTTTTACTGAGCCCTGTTTTTTTAGATGTGCTTAATATAATTGTGGTTGTTGTAAAAAATAAAATAATTAAAAAAGAAAATACTAATTCTGGAGAATTAAATGCTCCAAGAATATCTAATTTTAAAGATATTGGAGTTATTAATTGTGGGTGAGTTACGAATCTTGTTGGGAGAGTTGTATTCCCTATCAATAAAGAAAGTGTTGATACTATGAGTGTTGTCCATAAAAATGCGCCCTTTATTCCTTTAGATAAAAAGATTATTAATAAAAATATGCCAACTAAAGTGAGCATTGCTTTTGTTGTTAAAAAATTACCTATCAATAAAAAAAACTTGTGATTGGATACTATTATTCCAGAGAGTTTTAATCCAATTAAAACTAAAAATAGCCCTATTCCTGCACCTATTGCTTTTTTCAGTATGAGGGGTATAGATTCTATAAGTATCTCCCTTAGTTTTGATGTTGAGATTATCAGATAGATTATTCCTGCAATAAATAATGCCCCTAATGCTGTTTGCCAATAAACCCCCTTCCCAATAACTACTGAATACACAAAATAACTGGTTAATGCAAAACTGGGTGCGAGTACAAATGGTTTTTTTGCAAATAAGGACATCAAAAGCGTTGCAAAAATAGATGCAAGAATTATGGAGGTAAACACTGCTTCTTGTGGCATTCCCACCTCTTTTAGAATTTTGGGGATCAAGAAGAATAAGTAAGACAATGAGATAAATGTAGTTAGACCTGCTAAGAGTTCTTTACTAAAAGAAGTATTTTTTAATTTATTAAGATTGTAAAATTTAATTAATCTTTTGAAACACAAATTATCCACCTCTTTGATACTTATATGTTTATATGTTTGTACATGTATATAAATATTTTTATTTCCAAACGCCTTTTATAATTTTATTACAATTGCACTTACCTTCCCTTATATTATTTTGAATAATTGAGTAACCTTTCCTTTCAATTAATAATTTGTTACAATTTTGGCAATAAGTATTCTCCCCTTTAATTGTTTGGACATTTCCGATATAAACATGATTAAGATATTTTTGTGCAATTTTTTGTGCTTTTACCAGTGTTTTTAGTGGTGTTGGAGGCATATTTAATAGCTTGTAGTAAGGAAAGAATCGAGAGAAATGAATTGGTGTGTTTTTGGTTGTGTTTTTAGAAATCCATTTGCACATCTCCCCTATTTCTTTCTGTTTATCATTATATTTTGGAATCAATAAGTTTGTAATTTCTAGCCAAACTCCTTGTTGATATAATGTTTTTATTGTTTCTAAAACTGGTTTGAGTTTTGCTGTTGTTAATTCTTTATAGAATTTTTCTGTAAATGATTTTAAGTCTATATTAGCTGCATCTAAATATTTGCACCATTCTTTGAGTGGTTCTTGATTAATATACCCATTTGAAACTATTATGTTTTTTATTCCTGCTTTTTTAGCTAATTTTGCTATCTCTAATACATACTCGTAAAATATTGTTGGCTCATTATAGGTGTAAGCAATTATTTTACAATTATTTTTTATTGATTCTTTAATTACCTCTTTTGGACTAATTGTTTTTGAACCACAATCTTCTATGTTTGATTGAGAGGTGCCCCAATTCTGACAGAATTTACAATGAAGATTACAGCCAGTAGTCCCAATAGATAACGCTCTTGTTCCGGGAAGAAAATGAAACAATGGTTTTTTTTCAATTGGATCTATTGCAATAGAAATAGGGTTACCATAAACTAAACTTTTTAATTTTCCATTTATGTTTTTTCTTGCTTTGCAATCTCCAATTTGGGTTGGTTTTAATGTGCAGAATTTTGGGCAAAGTTGACACAGAACAATCCTATTTTTTAATTTTTTATAATAAAGTGCCTCTTTCATCTATTGAATTGGTGGATTGGGTTTATTAAAAACTTTCTAAAAAAATTTGTTACTATTCTTGCGTGGTTCAAAAAGTTTTAATAAGCTATACATTTATGTTGATTTAATTAATCTGGGAGATAATTGTAATGGCATTTAACTTATTTAAAAGAAAACAAAAAAAAAATAAATCTAGTGCTGGGATTTTACCACCTCAACCTAAATTAGAACCTTTGGTAAAACCAAACATTCCTGAAGTTCCTAAAGCACCTGGAACTAGTATTCCTGAAGTTCCACCCCTAAATCCACCTATTTCTGCCCCTAATGAAACGTTATCCACCCCAATTCAACCAAGCACCCAACTTCCCGAAATACCACCAATAAAAGCTCCAGAAATTCCGCCAATGCCTGAGCAAACAAATATTCAGGTACCTGAGACTAATATCCTTAATTTTTCTCCAATGGAAAATCCCATTCCACCTATGCCCCAAACACCTAAGATTAATTCACCACCAGTAACTCCAATGGGTGAAGGGAATCCAATAATTGCTCCTGAAGGGGATGCACCATTCATGACTCCATTAGATAATGGAGATCATAAAGAATTTGATGCTCCAATTAAAGAAAAGGTAATAACTCCTTTTTCTAAAGAAGAAAAAACAAATTTTGTTCCTCGTGATGAAATTCTTGCAGATGATGAACTCCCTGAATTTCCCGAATCTGAATTTGTTGAAAATGTTAATGAAATACCCACCCCTCCTGCTTATTTTTCTAAGATGGGTGAAATAAGGGAAGATGTTGAAGAAGACGTTGGATTCCCCCATAGATTACTAAAAAAACCAATTTTTGTCGAAGTTAATGATTATAGAAAAATAATGGAAGAAATAGATTCCATCAAAAAAGATTCTAAAAAATCAAAAGATATTATAGGGTCATTAGACGATTTGAAAAATAAAACAGAAAGTAAATTAAAGGTATGGAATAAAGAATTAGAAAAGATACAAAGAAATTTAGTTTTCATGGATAAAGTTTTGTTTGAGGAAAGCGGGTGATTATAAAATGAGTGAAGAAAAAAATGCACCATTGTTCATAAAAGTTGAAAATTATAAAGAAGTATTAGAATTAATGAGAAGTATAAAGAAAAAAGTGGTTGAATCTAAAGCTAATTTGGAAAAAATCTATGAATTAAAAGGAGAAGAAGATTTAAAGATAGAAGAATGGGATGATATTTTAAAAGATTTAGAGAAAAAAGTTAATTTTATTGATGATGGATTATTTGAACCAAAAGTTTAGGAGTTAAAATGGGTAAATTCTATATGGGTATTAAAGACCCAATGGGGCTAAGAAAAGCTTTACTTGATTGTTCTAGAGGAATTTTAACATCTTTACAAAATTATGAAGTTTATGATTCTTTAAGAAAAAGAAAATCTGTATATATTTCAAAATTAAAAGAAGATGTTGCTGAAATACATCGGTTAAGTGCTAAACTTCGCTCCATATTGCCAGAAGACGAAGAAAAAAAGAAACCCCTTAAAAGAGTTAAGAAAAAAACAGGAGAATATGATATAGGAAATTTAAGTGAAGAATTAAGTGAAATTGAAGCTAAAATGGCTAAATTAGATATTTGAGGGTAAGTTTTTTATATGGGTCAGAATTCTTTTGTTTTATTGGTGATTTAGGAGGGGGTACCGAAGTCTGGTCAAACGAGCTGGACTCAAGTTATTGAGTTGTGAGGCAATAGCCGATGATTGTTGCCCGCTATGAGGAATCCAGTCCCTTAGTGGGTTCGAGGGTTCAAATCCCTCCCCCCTCATATATGATTATAAATTAATAAAATGGGAATAGAAATTTGTACTGTTGGTGGTTATAATGAAGTTGGAAAAAATATGACTGCTGTAAAAGTGGATGATGAAGTGGTTATATTAGATATGGGACTTTATCTTGAAAAGTATATCAGATATACTGAGGATGAAGATATTGTTAATCTTACTGGGGTAGATTTAATCAAAGTTGGTGCTGTTCCAAACATTAATAAGATAAAAGATTGGTGGGGAAAGGTTAAGGCAATTGTTCCAACTCATGCCCATTTAGATCATATTGGTGCAATTCCTTTTTTAGCGGGTAATTTTAATGCCCCTGTTATTGGAACTCCTTTTACAATGGAAGTTTTAAAACTCATTCTAAAAAATGAAAAAATTAATCTGAAAAATCAATTAAAAGTTCTTGGTTCTGGTATGAAATTAAGAATTTCTAAAAATCTTGAAATTGAATTTATTAATATTACGCACTCTACACCACAAACTGTGATGATTGCTATCCACACCAAATATGGAATTGTAATATATGCTAATGATTTTAAATTTGATAAATATCCTGTGTTAGGTGAAAAACCTGATTTTAAAAGATTGGAACAATTAGGGAAAAAGGGAGTTATTAGTTTAATTGTTGATTCTACTTATGCTAGTTCTGCAAAAAAAACCCCTTCTGAAAGTGTTGCTAGAGAAATGTTGAAAGATGTTTTACTCGGCACAGATTCTAGAAAAAGAGCAATTATTGTTACTACTTTTTCATCTCATTTGGCTAGGTTAAAAAGTATAATTGAATTTGGTAAAAAATTGAATAGGAAAATTATCTTTATGGGTAGAAGTTTGGGAAGGTATACTGAAGCTGGAGAAAATGTGGGATTAATTAAATTTTCAAAGGATGTTGAGATAGTTAAATATTCTAAAAAGATAAAGAAAAAATTAAAGTCTATAAGTAAGGATATTCATAAATATTTATTGGTTGTAACGGGACATCAAGGGGAATTAAATGCTACTTTATCTAAAATGGTGGATCAAGATATTGGATATAAATTGAAATCAGAGGACCACATTATATTTTCTTGCACTACAATTCCCACCCCCACTAATATTGCTAATAGAACTGCTCTTGAAGAAAAATTGCGTAGTTTTGGTGTTAGAATCTTTAAAGAAATTCATGTTAGTGGACATGCTGCAAGAGAAGATTTAAGGGATTTGATTAATTTAGTTAAACCCCAACACATAATTCCAGCCCATGGGGAACTTAAAATGACTTCTGCTTTATCTGATTTGGCATCTGAAATGGGTTATGATTTAGGTAAGGGTGTGCATGTGATGATGGACGGTCAAAAAATAAAAATAGGTAGTTAAAAAACGTAGGATTTATATATATGTTAGACTAATTATTGAGTAGTAATATTAAAATTGGGGGATTAAAATGAGATTAAGTTTAGCTGAACCAAAATACTTAAAAGAAAGTATATCTATACTTTCCGATCTAGTTAATGAAGGGAGATTTAAAATAACCAAAGATGCCATTGAATTAGTTGCTATGGATCCTGCCAATGTGGCTATGGTTATATTCAAATTACTATCTAGTTCTTTTGTAGAATATGATGTTAAAGAAGATATGGAAATTGCTGTAAATTTAAGCAATATGAAACAAATTTTGCGTAGAACCAAATCTAATGACACTTTAACTTTAGAATTGGATTCAAAAAATAAATTGCTTATGGAATTAAGGGGGCATACGACTAGAACTTTTAGTCTACCTTTAATTGATATAGAGGGTAAAGAACAAAAAATACCTGATTTAACTTTTTCTTCAACTGTTGAAACTGGTGCAGATATTTTAAATGATGCTATAGAAGATGTTGATGTTGTTGGAGAATCTGTGAGTTTTATTGCAGATAAGAGTACTTTTACTATTTCTTCTGAAGGAGATTTAAGTAATGCTAATATTGTGATTAAAGCAGGTGATGAGACTCAAATCAAATGTGAATCTGATGATAAAATTAAATCAAAATATAGTATAGAATATTTAAAAAAGATGATTGGTGGATCTAAATTATCAGAAAAAGGAGATGTATTAATTCAATTTGGAAAAGATTATCCACTTAAATTGACTTATACTACTTTGAATAAAGTGCAATTATCTTTTATTCTTGCTCCAAGAGTTGAAAACGATTAAAATTGATTGTTTTATTTTTTTCTTTTACTGTTTTATTCTTTTTTATTATTCTTAATTGAGTTATTGGATATAAGCTTTTTCTATGATTATATCCTCTACAGGCCAATCACCCATACCATTTTTAGTGGTAGTTTTTACTGATTTTATTTGATTCACAATTTCCATACCACTTACTACTTTTCCAAATACTGCATAGCCAGGATTTCCTGGAGCATAATTTAAGAAATCATTGTCTTTTATGTTTATGAAAAACTGAGATGTTGCGCTATCTGGAATTCCGGTTCTTGCCATGGCTATTGTACCTAGGTTGTTAGTTAAACCATTATTTGATTCTAATTTTATTGGTGCGTCTGTTGATTTTTGTTGTCCATCTGGTGTGAATCCACCTCCCTGAATCATAAAATCATTTATCACCCTATGAAATATAGTTCCATCATAATGTCCTTTGTTTACATAATTAATAAAATTTTCAACTGTAATGGGTGCTTTATCTTGAGATAATTCTATTTCTATATTTCCTTTGTTTGTTTCTAAAATTACATTATTTGTGTTTATCTTGTCCATATTTAGATCACCTGTTTGTTTAAATGTTATGAATAGAAATACTAAAAGAGCCATAATAAATACTGCTAAGTGTATAGATTTTTTGTGTTTCTTATAGTGTTTTTTTGCGTGTTTCATTGGAATAATTTTCTTTTTTATTTTTTGGTTTTTGGTTTGGGTTTCTTTTTTGTAAATCCATGTATTTGTAGTCTTAATAAATGTTGTCTTTTAAAGAATTCTACTAGCAATAAAGAAGTTACAAAAAATATCACTATGTAACCTAAAAGGATAAATATGTTACTTCCCAGAGAGGTTATATTTTCTCCAAAAAGTATTGATTTTCTTAAAAGTGTGCTACTAACCATAAATGGATTTAGTTTTGCGAATTGGAGTATGTGTTGTGGCATGCTTTCTATGGGTATTATCAAATCTGAGATAATAAACATTATACTGCTTAAAGAGACTGCACCCAAGGTAGCTGTTTCCCGAGATCTAAAAAGATACCCCATAAACATACCCATTATTACAAACATTGTAGATATCAGTAAGGACAAAAGAATAATAGTTAAAAAATTTGTAGAGAATATTGTGATTGGAATTTTGAAAACTAGTAAACTAATTATGAAAAGTATAGACGATTGAAAAACCATGATTATCATACAAGTGATATAAGTTGAGAAAAAGAAAATTATACTATTTGTTGGGGTAATGCTATTCCTAAAGTGTGCTTTTGATGTTTTTTCCATCATAACTAAGCTAGAGGCTAATAATATTGCTATAAACATTATCACTAAAGCTATTAGGCTTGGGAAAAAATAGTTTAAATGACTTTTTTCAGTTGTTATTGGTTTAATTGTTGTTGTTATTGGGTTTACTATTGTGCTTGCATCTTTTGAAATTATGGTAGAAAGGCTTGTTTTGATTTTAGAAATTGAAGTTTGAAGTGCTAAAAGCGATGCTTTACTAGAGCTTATCTTTTCTTCTAAAGTATTTATTTTGGTTAAGCTTGTAGATTTTGAACTTGATGCAGTACTTAATCTAGATTTGAGAGAAGCAAGATTTTGAGAAAGTGTGCTTATTAAAAAAATTATTTGATTAGATTGGTTATTAGATTGATTGTAATTATTTGTTATGTTATTTCTCAATGTGACTATATTAGATTCTATATTTGTTGTTATTGTTGTTATACTCTCTTTTTCAGAAGAGGAGATATTGAGTGCATTTATTTCTGATTCTACGTCCGAAATTAAATCTGTTATGTCGTCTGTGATGTTAATCCCTTGATATTCTACTGATTCAAATAAACCATCTATCTGTGAATTTTTGGAAGCGATACTTGTTGTTGAAAAATCATTGTCACTAAAAGATAAATCCATGGCGTTTATCTTTTCTCTTAGTGATTCTAATTCTGTAGTTATTTCCTCATTTTTATTGATTAATGCGTTTATTATGCTGTCTTTGTCTTGCATTTCTGTTTCTGTTTCTTGGAGTTTATCTATGATGGAAGTGGTTAAATTTAAACTTAATTTTGAACTGCTTTCAGATAATTTTGATGTGATTGTATTTTTCACCATCCAAACTAAATTTATCTTAGAATAATCGACATAAAAAATGAGCTGACTCTGAGATTGATTCAATGAAAGATTTGGTGGAAAAACTAGACAAACATGAAAGTGCCCTTCTTTAACTTTATTTATACATGCTTGTTCTGTTATTGTCCTTAATACGGCAAATTGTTCTGTTTTAAGGTTATCAATAAAGGATTCTGTCAAATCTGTATAATCTTCTGAAAAAACCCCTATATTCATACTATAAGTATTGGTATTATTAAATGCCAATCCTGCTAAAAGCATAATCAATAATGGACCTAGAAGAATTATTAATGCAGAAGTTTTAGATCTAGCTAAAAGCTTAAAATTTTTTCCGATTAATTTAAATAATTTTTTCATTGTTTTCTTATTTTTTTGATACAAGCGATTCAAACACTTCTGCTAATGAAGGTTTATTCAAATCTATATCTAATAGTGTTTCTTTATTTTTTTCTATGATGTGGAGTAATGTATGGAGTACTTTTTCTGCTTCGGGAGTATAAATTATTAATTTTGATTCTTTGATTAGTG
Source organism: Candidatus Woesearchaeota archaeon (assembly GCA_016784165.1). GTDB lineage: Archaea > Nanobdellota > Nanobdellia > Woesearchaeales > BS150m-G63 > BS150m-G63. The sequence goes on along the minus strand of JADHVD010000004.1, from coordinate 45,480 downwards.
TTCTTGGGATTGGAAGGTTTTTTTCTTTTAACTCTTGGATTATTACGTCATAGTTTCCTGGTAAGGATTCTAAGTGTATTTCTATATTTGATGTATATTCTTGTTTTACTTTATCTACTGTACCTTCTTTTATTATTTCTCCATTATTGATTATGCAAATTCTATCGCAGAAGGTTTCTAATTCTGTTAGAAGTTGTGATGCTATCACTATTGTTGTGCCGTTTTTATTTATTTTTTTTAAAATATCCCATGTTTCTTTTCTCAATACTGGATCAAGATTAGATGTTGGTTCATCTAAAAAAAGTATTTTTGGGCTATGAATTAATGAACATGCAAAACAAAGTCTTTTTTGCATTCCACCGGAAATATCTTTTCCTAATGAGTGTTTTGCTTCATCTAATTCTACTAATTTAAGAAGAACATTAGTGTTTTCTATTCCAAATTTCTTTGGTAGTCCATAAAGGGTTGCAAAATGTTCTAAATTTTCTTGCACTGTTAACATAGAATGAAATGATGGATCTTGAAATGAGTATCCAAATAATTTTTTAATCTCCTCTGGTTTTTGTGAAAGTTGATAAAAGTTATTTAATTCTGATAATTTGTAAGATATCTTCCCTGTATCTGGGGTTAAAAGATCTGTGAGCAAGTTTAAGAGTGTACTTTTTCCAGAACCACTCATACCAATTATACCGTAAATATCTCCTTGTTTAATTTCTAAATCTATATTTTTTAGGATTTGATGTTTTCCGAATTTTTTTGATAAGTTCTCAACTTTTATGATTGTATCTGGCATATAATTGTTAAAAGAGGTATTAGTTTTTAAAGTTAATTAGTTGCTTTGTAGTAGTTAATTCTCTTTTCTGTTTTTAATTGAGTCAATTATTGTATAAAATTATTGAAGTAAATAGCAAAATTTTTATAGAAAAAAATATTAATGGATAATATGAGTGAGATAATTCTCGACACTAAAAAAAAGTATGATGTTGTAGATATCACTGAAGAAGTCGTTAAAATTGTTAATAATTCTAAGGTTGATGAAGGCACTTGTTTTATTTATGTCCAACATGCTACTTGTGCAATTATCATAAATGAAAATTATGACCCTAACATCTGTGATGACTTGTTAGATGCTCTTGATGATGTTGTTCCAGAAGGGAAATGGAGGCACGATAAGATTGATAATAATGGCGCAGCACATATTAAAAGTTCAATTATTGGTCCAAGTGAAACCATCTTCATTAAAGATGGAAAATTAATGTTGGGAAGATGGCAAAATATCATGTTATGTGATTTTGATGGTCCGCGTGAAAGAAAAGTTCTTGTTAAGGTGATTAAAGATGAGATGTGAGATGTGTGGAAAAGAAAGTAAATTATTTAAATCTCTTGTTGAGGGTGTTGAGCTTTCGGTGTGTGAAAACTGTGCAGGTTTTGGAACTATAATTAAAACAGTAAATGTTATGAATAAAACTAAAAATAAAACAAAAGAAAAAATTAAAGTTGAAGTTGTGGAAGAAGTTATTGAATTGATTGTTTCTGGTTATGGGAAACTCATTAAATCCAAGAGGGAGAATCTTGGTTTGAAACAAGAAGAATTAGCACAAAAGATTGCAGAAAAAGAATCATTGATTCACAATATTGAATCAGAGAGGTTTGAGCCAAGCATTGAATTGGCAAGAAAACTCGAAAGATTTTTAAGAATACAATTAATTGAACAACAAAAAGTTGGCAAATTTGAATCTAAAGAAGATGGAACTAAAGAACTGACATTAGGAGATTTAATTAAAATAAAAAAAAAGGAGAATTAAAATGAATTGGAAGAACCTAACTATAATTATACCGACACTTAATGAAGAGGAGAGTATTGAAAAATTGATAAAAATATTGAATAAGATGTACAAGGGAGTAAATATTATTGTTTCTGATGACGGGAGTAAGGATAAAACCCGTGATATAGCTAAGAGACTCGGTGCAGGTGTTGTTGATAGATCTAATAAAGAAATAAAAGGACTTACTATAAGTATACTTGATGCGGTTAATGTTGTTGATACTCCTTATTTTGTTGTGATGGATGCGGATTTGCAACATCCTCCGGAAGCTGTTGGAAGAGCCATGTTGAAATTAAAAAAGTTTGATGTTGTTGGTGGAGCAAGAAGAAAAATAATTGGTGATTGGGGTTTTTTCAGAAAACTCATGTCTAAAACTGCAATAATATTAGGAAAAATTAGATTGATGGGTAGGGTGAAATTTGATGATTTAATGACTGGTTTTTTTGGCGCAAAAACTGAATTTTTTAGAGATGTTATCAAAGGGAATCGTAATCGTTTTGAATTAAAAGGGTATAAAGTTTTCTTTGATTTATTGAAGTTAGTGAAACGAGGCACCCCAATTGGTTGTGTTAAATATGATTTTAATATTAGGGAAGCAGGAACTTCAAAGATAAGCAAAAGACATATTCTGCTTTATTTGAAATCTTTGTTTAAATAAACAAAAGTTTAGAATTTGTGCATAATTGGAATAATCTATTTATCTGTTGTGAAAATATAATATGTTTTGTTATTATATTGTTCTTCAAATACTTTTGTAAATCTGTTTTGAATATCTGTGAATAAATCTTGCTGTTTTTTTTCACAATCTTCATCGTAACAAACGAACGAAGAAGGAGAATATATTACTGCATTTGCTTTGAGTCTGTTTTGGATATAAATTTGAATACCTTCATTAACTGAAAAATAATAAGGGACATATTTATTGTCTGTGTATGTTGATAGAACTGGGTCTGTAGTTAAAATAGGTCCCTGAATGGGATTATTTTGAAAGTATTTTTGGAATTCTGTAGTTATTGGGAATTCATAACTTACCCTCCACTCAAACTCTTCGTTTATCTGATTTACACTGTTTGATATACTAAATACTGTAAAAATTAAAAGAATTGTATAGATTGGATATTTAATATAATATTTTTGTTTTTTTATTAATTGGGTGAATTGGTATATTCCGTAAGCAGATAAGATAACTAAATAAGGTAGAAATGCTAAAGAGAATCTTGGTTGTTTATTTATTATCAATGTGAAATAAAGCCAATATATTGTCAAAATTATAAATATTGTTGTTGTTTTGTGATTTTTATATTCTTTATTTTTTATAAAGAAGAAAATTGCAAGGAATATGAAAATGATTAACCAATTTTGTTCTATTAGGATTGAACAATAATGTGAGATATTGCTTATTATTGAATTGATTGCATGTAATGGGTTTGCCTGATGTGAAAAACCTAAAATAAAAGGCCTAAAGATTGCGTGATATACTTTTGAAGTGTATTTTCTGTAAATTAAAAAATTAAATATTAAGAAAGGAAGAATTGTTAAGGAAAAGGATAAAATAAAGGGGTAATAGCTTTTTTTTACACTTACTTTTAATTTTTTTAATGTATTTTTAATTGAGTGTCTTGTTATTATCTCATTTATGAATATTGAAAAAAGAATTGCTACCAAGAGAAGTCCTTGTGGGAATCTGAATAGGAATGTTAATGCTGTAAAAAATCCAACAAGTGGCAGATTTTCTTTTGAAATATAAATATAGATTGCTAATAGTGCAAAGAAAGTTGATGTGATTCCTGTTAAGATATATGAACTATAAAGAAAAAATAAAGGGGTGATTGATAACATAAATGAAGCGATTGTTGCTGTTGTTTTATTGAATGTTTCTTTAGTTATTAGGTATACTAAAAATATATTCCCCAATGAAAACAATACTGCCAAAATTTCTGCGAATATGATCATGTTCAATTTTAATTTCCATATTGCTCCAAGAAGTATTGGGAGACCTAAAGGTCTTATAGATTCCCAAAGTCCTGCTTTTCCAAATGAAAAGAGAAATTTACCCATTCCAATATAAACTGCTTCATCCCATATTATTTGGTGAACTTTTGTTGCAGTAACTATTTTAATAAGTATAAATATGAAAAAAATAGTTATTAAAATGTAATTCTCTTTTATTTTTTTTATAAAATTTAATGGTTGTTTCATTCTAGATATTTATCGCAATGATTATTTGGAGAATTATAAATATTACAGATAATTTTTCCAAGTTCTTCTTTTTCTACAACTCTGCTATAGGTAATATCTTCAATAACTATTGTTGGATATGATTGAATATTGTAGATTGATTCTAATAATTGTATGATTGGTTCATTTTGTTTTAAATCTACATCTATTGGGAAAACTAAAAGATCTTCTCCTAAAAGGGTTTTAAAATAACTGAGAACCATTCCTTGATTTGGGCAGATTGGGCAGTTTTCCCTTGAAAAGAAATATAGTAATGTGACTGCATCCATATTACATAGTTTTTTACTTTTTTCTGCAAAAAGCCAATATTTTAAATTATTTATTGTGAATTTTCTAAGAAGTGTATTATATTCTTTTTTGTTAAGTTTAGTATCTTTTTCAAATTTTTCTAAATCTTCTAGTGTTTCACTTAAGGTTATTAATGTTGTTTGTAGAGTATTGCCCAGAATGTGGCAACTTTTTTCTGTATCGTCTATAGTGTTTAAATAAAGATATTGGAGTTGTAGACTTTGATAATCTAACTCTTGAGCTTTGCTTTGTTCTTCTATCCAAGTTATTCTTTTATAATCTAATACAAAACCCATTGATAATCCTAATGCAAATATCAATAAAGTGATTGTTCCTGCAATAATATATCTTTCTATACTAATTTTTCTTTCTATTAATTTTGTTTGGTTTGTTGGTTTTTGTTTTCTTTGCTTTACCATTTTTGTCTTACTCCAAATATTAATTGTATTAATACTATCACTGAAATTACGCTAAGCATCGTATAATAGAAGAAAAAGTAGAAGATAATATAAATTATTCCATGTTTTCTTATTTTTTCATCTGTATTTTTGTGTGAAAGATAAAAAACAATTAGTGCTGCAAAAAATAAAGTATATGCTATAAACATCATTCCCAGATCTAATCCAAGAATATTAAAATTAAAATCTATGCTTCTTATATAATGAAGGAGATCGAAATTGATGAGGTAAATATTATGGATTTCTCGAAATAATGGTTTGAATGTGAAGTATCCAAAGAAAAATATTGCACATACACTTAAGATATATGTTGCCAAGTTTATTGGGAGCTGAAGCATCCCAAAATCCCCATATTTTTTATTGAAAAAAAGCTGTTTGTATTTGTAAAGGTTTATCATACTACCCTTGAACCACCTATTTCTTTGTTTATATAATCCTTTTATGTTGTGTGGGGCTGTAGTATGGACATATGCATTATAACATTGTTTTATTCCATAATGGTGTTTTTGGACGCGATATGCTATCTCTTGATCTTCTGTTAAATTGTTGATATCGAACCCACCTAATTTTTTGATTATCTTAGACCTATATAATGAAAAAGGTCCTGGTGCAACATACACTACATCTAAGAGCCCCATTAATCTTGCCATAAACATTGATGCAAGATATTCTAGTCTTTGAAATTTTTGTGTGAGTGTTTTAGGGTCTTTTACCCTCATTGCTGGTGTGACAATCGCTAAATGAGGGTTTTGGTTATAGAATTTGATCATTTTTATGAGGGTGTTTTTCTCTACAAAAGAATCTGCATCTAAACAGGCAAAAAATTCTCCTTTTGCTATCTTTAATGCATTGTTTAATGATTTGGCTTTTCCTTGGTTCTTTTGGTCGATAAAGATTATTTTTCTGTTTCTATTTGAATGTGTTATCTTTTCTATGTTTTTTTTTGTATCGTCTGTTGAACCATCGTTGATTATGATAATTTCCACTTTATCTCTGGGATAATTTAATTTTAATACTGATTCTATTGTTCCTGCAATTGTGTTCTCTTCATTGTGTGCTGGAATGATTATAGAAACTAGGGGGAATCTTGTTAGTTTTGTTCTTTTTTTTGATTCTTGTTTCATATGTTCTCTATTATCTAAGAAAGAGAGTAGCCAAAATACTAAAATGTAAAGTAGGCCAAGGTACGTTATCCATAATAGAATTTCTACTGTAAAATTCATTTTATCTTATCTTTTAGTTATTTAAGTGTAAGTCCAAATTTCAACTTCTCCTAGATGGTATGCTCTTTTAAATCTTTCGCTGTTTTTTAATAAGAATAATAATCCTTGATTTTCTTTTTCCCATACTTGCCCTGTTTTCATTTTTTTATCTAACCAAATATATCTGACATTATATTTATCCAATAATTCTGTTGTAGTTTTGATGTTTCTTGAATTAAAAATAATGTGTGAATGATTATATCTCTGTTCTACATTTGGTGCATAATCAAACAATTCATCCATCACTGTTGGTTTATTTGCTATTGATTCTATCCATAGTCCTTTCGAATAATGGGAAAATACCACCCCTTTTGGTTGATTGTTTAGCCATTCTAAACTAAGAGTTATTTCATTATCTGGATCTGAATGTGATATTCTATTTATATAAGAAGTTGTAGAAAAGATTAATCCACACATCATTACTAAAATAGTCAATGTTTTGATTAACTTTAATTCCCATTTTCTTTTTAGAAGTAAAAAAATGGCACTGGCGGTTAAGAAAGAGGTTATTAAATTAAGATAAATTCTCAAATAAGGGATATGGTATGATATTATTATCATGAGTATGGCTAAAAGGTAAAAGATTATATCTTGGTGATTTTTCTTTATTGATGCAAATCCAATAAATGATAGGAATAGTGTAAAGATTCCAAAAGCCATCGATGCCCCAAAATCCGAAATAAACATATTGAATAAATTAAATGTTAAAAAAGAAGGTGTTGTTGGTAATGTGTATTGTAAATATAGGGGAATAAACTTCAAAAAACTGGTTATTAAAACTGCAAAGAATAATATCATAAATCTTTTTAATCTTTTTCTCGTTATAGTAATGTAAGATGCAAGTAACAAAATTAAAGTTATTGCGTGAAATAATCCAAATAAAGGTATAATTATGACAGATATTAAAGGTATTAAAAAATATTTTTGTTTAGAAATAAAGAAATAAAATGTTAAAAGAGTTAGTACAAATGGAATTGAATGTTGGTTTGGGGAAGTAAATAAATAAATAAAAATTGGAGAGGATAAGAAAATTAAATTTGTTAAAAATCTTGTTTTTAAATCTACTTTTAATTTTTTTAGAATTAGATAAAATAAAATAAATGATAAAATTCCAAAAATAAATGGCGTTATTTTTAATAAAGAATTAAGAGGGATTACTTTAGATAAATTAGAAATTACTAAATGGTAAGGATTCAATAAGTATGTTGCCCCCCCATAAGAAAGTTGGTCTGTTGTTAAAATTCCGTCATCTGCGATTGTTTGTGCAATTCTTGCATGGTAATATGATTCTGAACCTATTAAAGAATTGTCATAAATTAGTAGCCTAATAGATAAAGGAATTAATAAAATAATCACTGTTAGAATTGCCAACATAATTATACTATTTTTTTCGTTGAGATTTTTTAATACCATTATATCACACAATTTACTTTATATATCTTAATTTCTTTATCATATACTAATGGAAAGCATTCTTTGTTTGCGTATGTTATTTCTTTTATGTTAAAAATTGATTTTGATTTTGGTGAGAAATAAATATAATTAATATTATATTTTGTCAATAATCTTATTGAATTTGTTGAGAATTTAGAAGTATAGATTATTTCGTGTGCTTCGAATCTTTGATTAATATCTTTGATTAATAAAAAATTTTGATCTAAAAAATTTTTTCTTTCTGAAATTGATGTTATTAAATGCCCTTCTTTATATGAGGAAATGATTGTTGAATCTTCTGGAGTATTTTCTTGAATCCAATTTAATGCTTCTAGTTCTTGTGTTGTTAAAGCATTGGATATTTCCTTATTGGCGTAGGAAAGAGAAGGTAAAAATGAAGTTAAAATTAAAATTACCATTAAACTAAAAAGATATATTTTTTTATGTGGGATTTTTGTTTTTAAGATAAAAACTGAAAAGTCTTTGTAATATTGACTTGAAAGAATCACTAATGAAAGTCCAAGAAGTATTAAACTTTCTGAAGGTTTGAGTAATTTAAACCAAATAAGAAAAAATGATGCAGCTGTTGTTCCTGTAAAAATATATATTGCTCTTTTTCTTTTTTTAAAAATGTATTTATAGATTATATAAATTCCAAAAATGAATGGAATTATCCCTATTGCATAAATTGCTTCCAGTATATTTATATCAAAAAAGTAATGTGATAATATTTTTTCTGGTGCGTTTTGCCATATTGTATAATATCCGTGAATGAGGAATGCGTTTTTGAACAAAATTAAAAGGAACCAAATAACTATAAATGAAGAAAATAATATAAGTTCTAATTCTAATTTGCTTTGATGTAAATTTATTGCTTTTATTAATGTAAGGTAAATTAGCAAACTCAATATTAATAAGAAAGAACTGGCGTGTGTTAACATTAAAAGAATTAAAGATGAAAGAAATAAATATACATAATTTTTACTTTTATTTATGTTCATCAGTGCAAATAAAGAAAGGAATATAAGTGGTATTGCCAATGAATAAACTGATATGTTATTGATTGTTTGTTTGAAGAATAAAGGGATAAATCCTGCAATAAATGCTGTGATTAAAGAGATGTTTTTTCTTTGAGTTATTTCTAAAGATATCATATAAATGAGTATAACTAATGTAGATGCAAATAAATTTGGAATTAGTTTTCCAACTAAATTTAATGGAAGGAATAGATTAAAAAATGCCAATATATAATAAAATAAAGGGTGAAATGTAGTGAATCTTCCACCATAACTTAAATCATCGTAGAATAATGGCGTACCTGTTTCACTTATCTGTTTTACCTGACTTAATGTATGGTATGCTTGGTCTCCTGTAAAATTTGGTGTGCTTAAAGTAAAGTAAAATCTTATAGCTAATACTAATAAAAATATGAACACTAATATCTTTGTTTTTTTCTTCATATGTGAGGAATTAAGTGGGTAGGGTATATAAATTTAATCTTCTTTAATATTAAGCAAAGGTTTATAAGATTGCATACTTAAAATATATTAAAATGAGATTTTCTTCTGGATTCGATGTATTGGATGAACTCTTGAGTGGAGGATATAATTCTAGCGAAATTAATATGATTTATGGTCCAGCTGCATCTGGAAAAACTACTGCTTGTTTTTTAGCTGTTTTGGTTATTGCTAAAAAAGGTAAAAAAGTTTTGTTTGTAGATACTGAAAAAGGATTTTCTGTTGAAAGAATAAAACAATTGGTTGGTAAGGGGTATGAAAAAATTATTGAAAATATTTTTGTATTAAATATTGATTCATTTGATGAACAAAAGAAAAAATTTCTAAAATTATTTTCTATTGTCGCTGAAGGAGATTTTGATTTGGTAATTGTAGATACTCTTGGTGCTCATTACAGGCGTGCACTTAAAGAAAATGTTTATGGTGTTAATAAAGAAATGGATGATGAATTTAATATCTTGAGGGATATTGCTAAAAAAAGTCGTTCAGGAGTGTTAGTAACTAATCAAGTTTATGATAGTTTTAAAGAAAAAAATAAAGTAGAAATAGTTGGCGGCAATATGTTTAGGAATTGGTGTGGCGTTTTATTGGAATTAAAAAAATTTTCAGATAATAAAAGAGGGATTAGTTTAATAAAATCAGTAAAAAAAGAAATAAAAAAGGATGAAAAAGAAATTATATTTAAAATAGAAGAAAGAGGATTTACTCCTCTGTGAAATCTTCTATTGTTTGTTTTAAATCTGAATCTTTTTTGATTAATCCTTTATTTTTCATAAATTCTTTTGCAAGAATATAAAATAAGATTCCTAGACTCTTCTTTCCTTTATTATTACATGGGATTACTAGATCTAAACCATTTGATTGGTTATTTGTGTCACATAAAGCAACCACTGGAACTCCAATCCTCATTGCATCTTTTACTGCATTTCTATCTGGCCATGGATCTATAACTAAAATTACTTTTGTCTCCATATAATTTTCTAAAGACAGGTTTGTTAAAATTCCTGGAGGGTATCTTCCAGCAAAGCATTTTATTCCTGTTAATTTATTTAGAAGTTTAACTGGTTTCCAACCATTTTCCCTTCTACTAACAATTAAGATATCTTCTGGTTCATATTGTGAAATAAAATCTGCTGCTATTTTTATTCTTTCATCTATTTTTTGTAAATTAAGTACTGACAATCCATCTGGTCTTGTCTTATAAATAAATTTATCCATATGTTTTGTTTTAAATTTTGTTCCTATATGGATTCCTGCTTTCAGATAAGCATCTTTTGCTACTAAAAATTTTTCTTCAGTCATATTAATTACCTCTCTGCAATCTTTCTAACCTCATGCAGCGTTGATATGAGCTAAGCGAGCTAATATCTTTGGTTTTAATGGAGAAATACCTAGGTTTATTTAAAAAAGTTGTGGTTTATTTGCTTATTTACAACATAATTTAACATCTGTGTTTGATTGTACCCAATTAAAATCTCCTGTACATCCTTGTTCTAATGCTTTAATGTTTGTTGATGTAGAGGATATTATTGTTCCGCCATCTTGTGTATGTGTGCTCCCACAATAATCTGCACAGTAAACACAGGTGTTTTGTGTTGTGTATGCTTGACCTGTTAATGTTTCATTATTTCCTGTACAAGAAAAAGTAAATAAGAAAGCACTAACAAATGCAAATGCTGTAAGTGTTACCAATAAATTTACTGTTTTACTTTCCATATTGTTATTGTTTTAGCTAAATTGGTATAAAAAGATTTATATAGTGTAGAATATAAGTTGATTATTGGATTTCTTGTTTGTTTTTATAATAATAAATAAAATAAAAAAACAAAGAGATTTTAAAAATCTCTTAGCTCTTCATTTCAACAAATAAAATGAAGAAATAAAATGAAGAAATTGATTTATTTTGCTTCTTCTAAGTCTTCACCAAAGTCTTCTGTGTCTTTTGGTTCTTCTTCAGATTTAGGTTCAGCTTCTGCTTCTGGTGCAGGTTCTTCTGCTTCTTCAGCTGGTGCTTCTTCCTTTGGTTCAGCTTCTGCTTCTGATGCAGGTTCTTCTGCTTCTTCAGCTGCTTCTTCCTTTGGTTCAGCTTCTGCTTCTGATGCAGGTTCTTCTGCTTCTTCAGCTGGTGCTTCTTCAGCTGGTGCTTCTTCAGCTGGTACAGATCCTGCTCCAACTACTTCTGCAAATCCCACTCTTCGAAGAACTTTGGTAATTTTTACTTTAACTTCTTCTCCTTCTTTAGCGTTAGGTATAAATAATACAAATCCCTTAATCTTTGCAATACCATCTCCTTTATCGCCTACTGCTTCTATCTTTACATCTACTTCATCTCCAACATTAACTGGAGCAAAACTTCTTGGCTGAAAGCCACCTTGATTTCCATACATATTTTATTTCACCTATCTAATATATTTAAGCACTAAGTGCTTAAAGTAAGAAAACAATAATGTATTTTTAAAATTATGCTTTTTTAGAATTTAAGATAATAAAAATAAAAGAGAAAAAAAGAAAAAGAGAATGAAAAAAAGAAAAAATAAAAGTGATTTAGTTTTAGAGGTCTCTTAAGCCTCCTGTCTCTACCATGAAATTGCACTCGCCATCAGGTAAATTTGGAGAATCTACAAGTTTTGCTACTCTGCTCCCTTTTTTACCTTTTCTCAGATAAATCCTGAACGCAGATGAATGTGCGACTACGTGTCCACCAATAGCTTGTGTTGGATCTCCGAAAAAAGTGTCTGGCTTGGACATAACTTGGTTAGTTACATAAACTAAAACATTGTAAACATCTGCAATTTTTAAGAGGGTGTGCATGTGTTTGTTAAGTTTCTGTTGCCTTTCTGCCAAAGTTCCCCTTCCAATAAATTCTGCCCTAAAATGAGAGGTTAATGAGTCTATTATCACTACTTTTATTTTTCCTCCATCTTCTTTAAGCATATCCTCTACTTTTTCTGCAAGTAATAACTGGTGATCTGAATTATATGCCCTGGCAACTTTAACATTCTTTAACGCTTTTTCAGGATTCATTCCTGCTCCTTCTGCTAATTGGATTATTCTTTCTGGCCTAAATGTGTTTTCTGTGTCTATATAAACTGCTTCTGCCCCTGGAATTTGTTTTTGTACATTTACAGCTAATAAATGAGCTATTTGAGTTTTTCCAGAACCATATTCTCCAAAACACTCTGTTATGACTCCAGATTCAAAACCGCCACCCATTAATTCATTAAAGGATTCTGAACCTACATTTATTTTGTGTACTTTAGACCTTCTTTCCAATAAATCGCTTCCGGATTCAAAACCCATATCCATTGCATTTCTTGCGAAATGGATTGTTTTTCTTGCTGCACTTTCTGTTAATCCAGAGACTTCCATAAGTTGTCCTGGGGAAGCTACTGCAATTGACATTAAAGTTGTAAATCCAAAATTTTTTAATTTCTCTGCTGTTGCTGCTCCAACACCTGGGAGATCTAAAATGTCTATCTCTTTTTTCTTTTTGGGTGTTTTTAATTCTAGTTTTGATTCTGGGGTTAGTTGTTCTTTTTCTTGTTTTTCCATGATTATCACCTAAAATAATAAATGGTGCTTATCTTTAAATGAATTTAGGGAGATTTTCCGGAAATTCTTATATGATAAGCACTCATTTTTTCAATTAATATACAATTTCTTCAGAGATTTCATTGGTATCTGAAGAATCTGCTTGTTCTTTTAGAACAATATATTCGTATGCTTTGTTCAAGACAAGAGTTGCCTTTGGCAGATCATTAATCCTTAAAGAATTGGTTGATTGCCAATTTCCTTCTTTGTCAGTGTAACGTCTCTGTAAAGAAATCGTTCTGAATTCTACTGGTTCTCCTTTTTTTGATGTGCCGGAGTTTTTCCAGATTGTAGCACTTACTACACCAGTACTGAATTTTTTTTCTGGTGCGTTGTTTGGGGTTTCAGATTTTTCCATCTAAACCACCTCCATTGCTATTCGCATTTTATTTCATACCCCCCTTAATTATGGGCTCGCGATGTGTATCGTGGCCCCAGGGAGCGGAGTTCGCTGTTTTCTAACAGCTAAATAGTATAAAGTTGGATTTATTTAAATAGCTTACGCACAAATGTCCAGTGGGGAGTGAAGAATTTTAATAGGATTAAAATTGTTATTATCCAGAATAATAATTTTTCTATTATGCTATTTGTGGTTGTGTTTCCCTTAAATTTTATGTTTGAAAGTGGATAAAATGGTTTTATTCCCTGTTTTGTAAAAGAATCTAGAATGAGGTGTGAAGAGTATCCTATTAAAATTAATAATGCTATTTGTTTATGAATTATGTAAATTATTAAGTACATGAGGATTGGGGTAAAGAAGGAATGTAGCATTCCCCTGTGTTTGAAAATATATTTAGTTAGTTTTCTTAAGGGGTTTATTCCAGATATTTTTGAGTTGATTGTATCTAAATCTGGGAGAATTGATGAGAGGGTCATGATTAGAATGGAAAATATTGGGTGGGTGGTGAAATATGGAAAAATGTATAAAGAAATTAATAATGTAAACGCTATGTGAGTCTTAAACAACATCTTGTTTTGTTGCAGATTCTGTTGTTTGTTCTTTTGTTTCTTGGGTTGGTTCTTTTGTTTCTTGTGTTTGTTCTGATTCTGTTTGAGTTTGTTCTGTTGTAGGTTCGATGTTCTGTGTTTCTTCTGGTGTTGCTATTGCTTCTTCTAATGGTTTTGGTGATTCTTCAATTGTTTCTTCTTTTGTTTCTTCTTTTGTTTCTTGTGTTGGTTCTGTTATTTCTGGAGTGGTTTCTTCTTTTGTTTCTTGTGTTTGTGTTGTAATGTTTGGTTGTTCTTCTGCTAATTTTTTTATTTCTTTTTCTGGATCTATATCTGTGAAAACTAATTGTGAAATTATCTCTAATCTGTCGAACATTTCATTTCTTTTTATCCTTCCAATTACTTTGATTGTTTTGCCCAATAAATCTGTTTTTATTTGTTCGAATTCGTGGATATTTTCTTTATATTCTAAAATTTCTTCTTTTGTTTTTCCTAATAATTTCTCTAGTTGTTTACTGAAGAAGATTGTTCTTGTTGTATCTGTTCCATCGTCTAAAAGAAGGTTTAATACATAAGAATATGTGGGAGTTACTTTATTATGTTCATCGCAGAAAAAGCCATCTTCTCTTGGTTTTGTTCGCCTATTACATTCAGGACAAACTTCAAAAAATCTTGGCTCAAATACTTGAACTATTGTTGCTAAAACTTCTACACTATCTGAGTTTTCGGTTAATTCAGATAATTTTTTTCTGCTTGATGTGAATGATTTTACTTCTCCTATTGTTACACCTTTTGGATTGAATATAACTTTGCTTCTTTCGTTTAAGTGGATCTCTTTTCTGTTGTTATTGGTTCTTACATATCCTCCAACTAATCTTATTGTTAAGTCTTTTGATAATTTTTCTATTGTTTCTGTTTGATCATACCAACATACAACCCTTATTGAACCTGTTTCATCTGCCAGCATAAATGAGCCAACTTTTCCTTTTCCTTTTTCTGTCTCAAAATCCCTTACTTCATAAATTTGTTGAACTTTTCCTGCAATATCTATGCTACGCATCCCTTCTAGAATATCTTTAATTTTAATGTTTTTGGGTATTTCAAATATTTTTATCCCTAATTCATTTGCGAGAATATGTGCTGCCCCTTCTTTTGAAATTAATCCTGAAAGTTGATTGAGTTTTTTATCTATTTTTTGAGTTATTTCTGTTTCTGATAATCCTGATCCTTCTTTTATTTTTTCAATTATTGTGGGGTATGGCATATTTATCATTGTATTGATTTTGGTTTAAGTTATTGTATTTATATTTTTGTATTATTAAGAATAGAGTTTTGATTGTTTAATTTTATTAGTTTTAATGTTATTTATTATTATCAATTACATGAAACTGTTTGGGTAGAATAATAATCTTGTAAATAATACATCCCTTGCCTTTCGTCTTTGTTTTGAAGTTCATTAGCAATTAGGATGTGTTTTTGGGCATAATTAGCAAACCA
The DNA here is from genome assembly GCA_016784165.1 of Candidatus Woesearchaeota archaeon. GTDB lineage: Archaea > Nanobdellota > Nanobdellia > Woesearchaeales > BS150m-G63 > BS150m-G63. The sequence continues at coordinate 30,421 of JADHVD010000004.1, read as the reverse complement.
TCCTGAGTTATCTATATTTATGCAATCCCATCCAGTCCAGAGTCCAAATCCTTTGTGCCCATTCCTCTTCCAACAATTATCAGTTCTGCTGTATTGGTATTTTACTGTAGTTTGAGATATACTAAAATCTAAATTATAACATCTTGGTGTATTAGGTAGTGGTGTTTGAGAGGTTATTGGTTGCGGTACTGTACAATTAAGTGTTTGATGATTGAATTTGGCACTGAATGAAGGTTTTATTGAATAATTTCCGGTAGGCATTTGGATTGTGGTGTCTTTTTTAGCTGATGCTATTAAAGTTTGGCCGTTGTCTATTATTGAGATTTCATAGATATCTGAAAGGAGGAAGTTTATATTTTTATCTGGATATCTTGTTATCCATGTTTTTAACTCATTTTCTAGAATTTCTGCTACATTTTCTTCATAACTTGGACGACAGATATTGTTTCCTTGATCTTTTATTCTTTCTATAATTCTTGGTGTTGCATATTTCATTGATTGTTCTAAATAGAATTGTACTTTTTCTAATTCTTGGTATGTTGTGATTAATTTGTATTGTTTTGTTCCTATTTTTTCTTGGTTTTTTGTTTTTTCTATCTTATTATTTATTGCAATGAATGCTGTTGTAAGTACAACTATGGTGATAACTACTAAAGATATGTTGAATATCATTGCTTTTTTTGATTTCATTTTTTTGTTTTTTGGTGAATTAAATGAATGGGATATGGGGGAAATATACAATTACCCATTTTGAAAATTCAATGTTTATGGGGTCTTTATCTAAAGAGGGGATTGATTGATTGATTTTTATTTTTTCTGATTCTGGAAGGATTAAATAAGCATGTACATAATTTAACCCTGGAGGGAGTGCTAGGGCCATAGTTCCCGCTAAAATTGTTAAAGGCATAACATCTGCTGTGTAACTATGGCCATATTTTTCTGTTGTTCCATCTGGGTAATTTATTGTTAAATGCCACCAATCATGATAAGCATTGTTGAAAAAAGTGTTTATGTTTTCGTCCCTTAGTTCTTCTAACTCTTCGTCTGTTTGGCTGAATGCAATTAAGTCTGCAATATTCATGTCATTGGAATCTTCTATTGGTAACTCTTCTTCTTTATATTCTCCATAAATTATTTTTAGGTTTTTTAACACTAAAGTGCCGTTATCTGCTTTGACCTTTAGATTTAATGTACAAGGGAAGGATGTGCAATTGTTTTTAGTGTAGTCATTGAGCAAAGTTAAGAAATCTATTGTTGTTTGGGAGTTGTATTCTCCTGAATGATTCCATTCTATTATACCATCATCTTTGAAATCTAAAGAGGGTTTTTCTACTGGCGGTGATTCTGTGATGTTGAAAGATTTATTTATAAAATCTATACCTAAAGAATTTCGACTCATCTCTAAATGTGCTGTAAAATGAATTATTTCACTTTGATTATATTTGAAAGAATAGATTGGATGTCCATAATCTTTAGAAGGTAGTGTTTCCCATTCTGCAAGAATATTTACTTGGTTTTCATAACCTTGAACAATTTTGTCCCACCACCAAATTCCACTTATATTCGCTTCTGGTAATTTAAATTTGTTTGTTCCTTTTTGGGTGAATTTTATTTTGTGGGGAAGATACTGATATGGAATATCTGTGTGGTTTGTGTAAATATATTTATCAGGGAACATTGCCATTAACAGTTCTATTGCATAGTCTGTTGTAAATAATAATTTATTTGATTTGTTTAACCAATTTAAAATTAAATTGATATCTGGATCTTTGCTTAATTTGAAGTAATTATCTGTACAACCAACAAAAAATACGTCGTGGTCACTTCTTAGAGCTGAAAAATTACTTATCTCTTCTGGAAAAATGTTGTACTCATTTAAGTAAAGGGTAATTTTATCGGCTCCTCCGAGCAATACTGCAATGTTGCTTCCAGTATTTGACGAGATATCGAGTGTTGCTTGTGTTGCTGTTGTGTTGAATGGGAGTGTTATTTTTATTGTGTATTCTTTTTGTGTTGTAAAATTTAATTTTTTAGTTTTGTTTCCATCAGCGAATTTATCTACTTCTCCATCTACATTCATCACTAAATTAATTGTAGAGGTCTGAGATTGCGGAAACACTGGTTTTCTTAACCAAGTTGTGAGTACATAATTAGAATCAACATCTGATTTTTGATGAGGGACATCATCTAAAGATGGTGTTCCGTCGCACCCTTTCATTAATGAGAAGATTACAAAAAAGATTAGTACTACAAGTATAAAAACTACAAAAGCGTAAAAATCTATTAAAGGTTCTGCTACGAATCCTTTTTTTGAACTGATTGTTTTGTTTGTTTTTTTCATCTTTTCTAATATCTTAATTATTGATTTGATTATTTATTGGGCATTGTAATTTCAAAAGATATGCTTCCAGCATTGTAGATTAGATCATGACCCAAATCTTCCCTTATCAAAACAGGAATTGTTTTTGGTAAGTATCTTGCTGCGCCTTCTCCTTCTATTTCTGCTTTAGCTATGGGATCCCAAAATTTATATCCATGTGCTTTTCCTTCTCCTTTGTTATAATAGATTGTGTGATTTATGTTTCCTTCTGTGTCTTGTAATGTTATCTTTGCTGCGATGTGTTTATTTTTTTTACCATAATAAAAAGAATGATTATTTATTCTAGATTCTGTTATTCCTGAAGTGAATTCTGTTTTGTCGATTATTCCTGGCTGAATTTTGTATAATTGTGGAGTGTAATAAGATATTCCGTGTGGTGAATATATTAGACTTTGAGCAAATAAATCTGCTTCTACGTAAAAAGTATCTGTATTTATTTTTAAGAACATTCCCACTAGCATGATAACTGAAAAGAGAACTATCACTAAAAAAATTAGTCTTATTATCATATACGCCATGTTAAAAGTGAATAGGGCTTTTTTTCCTTTTATCTTGGTTATTTGGGTTTTCATTTTATCTGTGATATAGTTCAATTGCATCTTTTATTGCCTTAGATATTTCAGGGTAATCTAATAAATGATTATTATTTGCAGGTGCTTGAATGTTTCCCACTTCTAGGTATAATTGAATTAGGTTTGAATGTGTTAAGATTCTTCTTGAATCTAAGTCTGGTAAGGTTTCTATCTCTAATGGAAGTGTTGTTGTTTTAAGGTCTGTTTGTTCTGAAATTTCGTTAGATATGAAACAAGCTAATTTTTGTATTGGTTCTTTTTTAGTTGATTTAAAATTGTAATATATTTTGAATGTGTTTATTTTTGTTGGTGAATAATTTCCTGTATGGATGCTTAGTATGATGTTTGCGTTTTCTGAGTTTATTTTTGTTAATCTTTCTGTTAGGTTGGCTTTGGTGTTTTCTCTTGTGAATTCTACGTTGGGAAACTTTTGTTGTAATAATCTTTTTATTTCCATTGAAATGTCTAAATTTATTTGATGTTCTATTAAAGAAAGAATTAGATTATTTGCTCCTGGATTTGTATAATCTTTTCCTGGATCTAGGAGTATTTTTTGGTTTAGTGTGTCTGTTTTTGTTGAGATTATTGGGCAAACTGCCCCCTCTAAATGTGGAATTAATTCTTTTTTAACTTTTATTTCTTGTTCTTCTTTTTGAAATATTATCTCTTGTGGAGAGAATACTGTGTGTTTATCTGATTTACCTATATCTCTTGCAAAAAGAGTGTTTAAAGAGAAAGGGTAGGATATTGCTGCAACTCCTTGTTGAAGCACTCTTAACTGTGACTCCTTTGAATTTGGGTCTTTAGTAAAGGCATAATCAAACATTGAAAGATTTGCGCTACTTTGGTATGTGTAAACTAAGTTTCCTGGAGCAGAATAGACTGTATTTGAAAGAAATGCCAAGTCTCTTGATAGGATTGTTCTTTCTAAAGTTGTGTCTTCTACAACTAAATTTACATACTTGAAGAGAAAAAAAGCAACTGCGAGTGCTATAAACACTTCCATCATGATAAAATAGATCTCATGAGTAATTTGCCCTCTTTTTTTCATAATTAATGTTGTAAAGAAATTGGTTTATATAATTTTTGTTGTTTATACTAAGGATGGTTGATTTGGGAATCCATCATTATTTGTATCTGCTCTTGCCCACCTATTAGTGTTGTATTCAAAATGCCATACTTCATTTTCATACCTCACCCAACCTGCTTGATACATTACATCTTCTAATTGTTGCCAATCTGATGCGCTCATTGAATCAAAGGATTTATCTTTGAATCTTAAATCTACTGCACCACCTGTGAGGTGTGGACATCTTGTTGGTGCTGTATCTTCTGGGTAAGGGTTACAAATATATGTTCCTCTTTCAGATAAGGGGTGATTACTTGATTCCCATATATCTATTTGTTGTTGTAATGACCTATAAGAAGAATAAACGTGTAACTCCCTTCCGCTTTCTTTTGCTGGATTATTTGCTTCAATTAATTTAAGATATGCTTCTTGAGTCAATTTACATTGTCCAGTACAAGAAACTTTATTTTTATCTATGGTGGTTAATGTTAATTCCCTATTGGGTTCTAATCCCCTATAATAAATTAAAGAATCTGATACTGCTGAAATATATTCTGGGACATTATTATTATCTGTTGATGGTGCATATACTGGGAGTATTTCTGCAATAGTATCTTTCCCCCCAGCAACATAGTGGTTACTATTTCTAATTAAAGAATACCATGCCTCTATTCCTTTTTTCCATGTTGGATAATGGCAAAATCCCTTACAGTTTGTTCCACCATAATTGTCTTTGCAACTTTGAGTGTATTTTATATTTCCAATATTCTTAGAACTATTTGGTGGGCAATTTGCTGAGTTTCCTGCCCAACCTGATGCGGTCCCATAAGTAGATTCTTGTCTGAAAAATGCAAGTGCATAAACTGGGTCTATTCCATATTGGACACCCAGATCATAAAATGCTTGATAAGCTAAGGCTGCGGGAGAACCTGCATCGTCAAGTATTCTTTTTATGGTTTCATTAGATATTGTTGGTGGGCCTGTTACCTGCATTCCAGAAATTGGTGAAACGACAATCATTTGTTCTGCTTTTCTTAATTCTTCTATCAATTTTTGTGCGTCGTTTGCTCTTTCATTTATATTTCCTTCTTGGACTGCTATAAGTATATGTGTTTTATGACTGTCTAAGTCGTAATATTTTTCTATATAGAGGTTTCTTGCATCAAATTCGTCAAATTCATCCTTGCAATCGTTGTTTTCATAAACTTTGCAACCTGAATTCCAGCATTCTCCATATATTACAAAAAACTCGTAATCTAATTCTGTTAAGTTTTTGTTAAAATTGATTTTTGTTTTGATGAATTCTTTTTTGTAGCCGTCATTTACCCCATCTTTATCTTTTAAATAATCTGGATATCCTTCTGCCCCTGAAAAGAAAATATTATTTCCAAAAGGAACACATTTAATTGGTGAGGGATCTCCCCCTTCCATGAAATCATCTCCTGCTGTATCTTCATAAATGCACATGCATGATTTTTCTAAACATTCTAGAGGTCTTCTTATACCTTCATCATGGCAAAGATTTGCTTCAAATGGGCCATATGGGGTGGTATCTTCTGTTTTATCTGTCCCACCACCATGCCATTCATGGTCAAAAGCGACTATTACATAATCATTATCTTTTATGAAATAAGGGTAATTCGTTTCTATTGCTATTCTGTCAGGGCTTAGAAGGAGTTCTTGAACTTTTTCTGTTAATGAATCAAAATTTTCTATTGATGGCTTTCCCCCTCCAAAAAAAGTGTTGAAGGTTCTTGCGAATAATCCTGTAAAAGGTATAAAGATTAATATAACTAATATTATGCCCACCAGTTGAGATAGAGAGAGTCCCATGAAGGCTTTTTTTTGGTTAAAGAAATTCATCTTAAGTTACTTTTTTACAGATGAGGTTAGGGCTTATATTAAAATTATTATCTCCTGCGAGTTTTGTGCAACAAGCTTTTAACCATTTGTTGTTTTGCTTATCCCACACCCTGTAATCTAAACATGCGAATTCATTTGAATTAAAAGCATCTTTATCGCAATCATTTGGCATGCCATCTAAATCGTCGTCCAGATCGTTTTGTCCATCCTCCATGTTTGCTCCTTGGTCTACTCCTAAACAAATATCACAAGTGTTTGGATGTCCATCATCATCTGTATCCGAAAATGAAATTCCTTTAGAATATGCCTGTTCTGCATCAAAAGTACATTTATCTAATGCTATTTTTACTTGTGTTTGTGATGTAAATTCTAGATTTGCTGCTTTTGCAGGGCCTTGAAAGATAAATAGCATAACAACCACTGCAACTAGAACGAGTGCTATCCCCCCTATTTTTCCTTCTGTTGTAAATCCTCTTTTATTCATTTTATCAAATTTAATTGAATATACTATATAAATTTTGCTAAGTTAATTTTATGCAACAAATATGTTTTGAGTTATCGCAGTTAAAATTTGAGGTTGGCCCCTCACATTCTGTAGCATTCATACAAACCCCTTCTTTTGATTCACAACTCATTGTTCCTTCTGAAAAGATGTTTGCTTTTCCTGAAAATAAAAATAGGAAAGTTACTACTACTATAAGCACTAGGGCTAATGTAATTATTGTTTTTGTGGTTATTGCTTTTTTGTTCATTTTAATTTGGTTGTTTTATTTATTTATTTTATTTAGCCTAAAGAGATGCAACAAAATCCTGATTTCTTTTCTGTATCTGTTTCATTTGATGGACATCCTTTAGCCATTATTTTCATTGGTTTGTCATCGGGACAATCTGCAGAGGGATAATAACATGCGCCTTCTTGATCTGTACAACTTCCTCCAACACCTTTTGAAAAGATGCTTGCTTTTCCTGAAAAAAGAATTATTAGAATAATCAATACTATTATTCCTAGAGTCATTAAAACTATTGTTCTTGATACTAATGCTTTTTTGTTCATTATTTTTGGTTTAATTGTTTGATTTTTCATTTTTGGTTTTATTCTAAGATGCATAATACATTATTTCATTACATGATGATGCACCCCGAGATTCTATAATTATTTTAGTTGAATCTGATGTAATTGTGTAATAACCATCTAAATTTTCTCCTGTTTCTAGGTAATCGCTGTCTACCTTTATTGCGATGTTTTTTCCTTTTTCCCTTATTTTGTCTGATAATTTATTTGTTGAGATGGTGGTGTATTGAAAATCAGTCGCTTGGTTTATGCAAAATAAATCTGAATCATCATAGATATCTACTATCTTTTCTGCTATGATTCCTGTGTAGACCTTTTCAACAATATCTTTTATTTGTTCTTTTTGGTCTGTTGTTAAATCCAGTTCCCATGAATTGTAATAAGCAGAGTTGTATGCGTCTTCGTATTCTTCTGAAGCAAGATATACTTCAGCCCTAAGTAAGTTCCATGAAGGGACATCATAATCTGGAATTTGTAATTGTTCTAATAATTTTAATGCGTCTTTATTTTTTCTTTTGTTGTGTAAATATTGTATATTTTCTAAAGTTAAGCAAGTTGTTTCTGTTTCTGAGGGGTTTTCTGAAGATAAATAATTGTAAAGCTCTGAAGAATAATTAAAATAACCTTTTTTACATATATGTTCTGCTAGTATTTTTGTGTTTTCTTCATTTAAAGTTAATTCTGGATCTGAAAAACATTGGCGATATTCTAGATATAGTTCTGTTGCTCCTTCTATTTCTTCATAATCCATGTGCCTTTCTATCTCTTGGTTATATGTGGTAGAACTCATTCTTGTATCTGGACATATATCTATACCCACTAATTGCATTGCTGTTCCTAATCCACTCCAAATTTTTGGAAAAAATATAGACATGATTATAACTATTACAACTAACACAATAATTATTTTTCCTAATTTACTTGTGAGGAAACCTGCTTTTTTATTTTTGATTACCATACGTCAAATACACTAATTGAACCTAAGAGATTTGGTTTAAATTTTAACATAATAAAAATTAAAAATATTACCAAGAGTATAAGTATTAAAATTAATTTGGCCATAAAAGAAAATTCAAACCCTCTTTTGTTTTTCATTTTTTTGAGTAAGTTTTGTTTATTTAAATTATTTGTGTTATATTTCAATAATTTTAGGTCATTCTTGAGATATGGGCATTACTTCACATTTAAGATCTTTTAATTGTTCTACATCATATTCCCTAAAAAGAATAAAAGAAGACCATTCTACATCTGTGTTGAAAAAATGATCATATACTAAAGTTCCTATTGCAAATAGTGCTGCTCCAATTCCTATTGCCCAACCAACTGGATTGGATACAATACCTAAAACTGCTAAAGCTATCCCTCCTGCGCCTACGCCTACTGCAATCCAGCCTCCTTTTCCTGCAGTGGTTTGTCCTTTGAAATGTTCTTCTATCATTTTCATGTTATCGTCTCCTTTAGCATATAAGAATATTGTTGAGTATGTTTTTGAAGTGTCTAAAAAATCTCCTTCAAAAGAAATTGGATCTCCTGTTTCTGGAGCAACTTCATGTGCTCTTGGAGTGTCATAATTCATAAGATAGTCAATGTAAGTTATTCCGTTCCCTCCTGGAACTTTTTTGGTTGTTAAATATTCTGAAAATCCTTCTAATCCTTCATTTTTATGTTTAAATGAAATAATGTGGCATATTGAACAATAGATTGTTTCTTTATCTCCAAAAAGGTTTGCTTCTCCCCTAGCGAATTGGTCCCAGCAATCATACATTGCTTTTGCTAATTTGTATTTTGCTTGTTCTTGATTTTTTGTTTTTATTTTTATCTCTTGGGTTGGGCATTTTATTTCTGTATCCATCGCTACTTTTCCAAATTTAGTGAAGTCGTGAGCTAACACACTTTGTTTACAGATTTGTTTTGTAGAACCAGAATTCATTGATGCAAATAATTTAGATTGGAATGCCATTAATACAAATAAAATTGCTAAAACTAGAATAATTATTAAAAGAAATTTATTTATCATTGCTTTTTTATTCATTTTAGTTTTTGATGATTTTTTAATTTACGATTAAAGAACAATAAGGAATATTTTTATATTTAGGATCACCTGTATTGCAATCTTCTACACAGATTTTTTGTTCTTCTGAGAGTGGGACGTATGGCGGCAATAATTGTATTCCACCAATACCGCAACCCTCACAAGATTCAAATGCCTTATCTACAGTTGCATAAAGGGCCAATCCGCCTCCCAATACACCTACAGTCATTGCTGCTATTGTAGCTGCTGATGCAGCAAAAATACTCCATCCTGCGGAACTAACCAACAAAGATCCTCCCCCTGTAAAAGGTGCTAAAACTAATCCACCTACAACCAATACCCCTCCAAATACTGCAGCACCTATTCCTACTACTTTCCAAGCAGTACTTTTTGCCTTATATCTATACATGTTTACAAAAATTGTTGAACCAGGAATAAATGGTTGGTATGATAAATTTTCTTTGGTTTCTTCAGAAATTTCTGGTGGCTCTTCATTAAATAAATATCCATAATATGTTTTGTCGCTATGTTTTGGGCTGTGTTCCCTTACATATAGTTTTTCTGTGGTTACCATGTATTTTTTGATGTTTTCTTTTACTTTTGTGGTCGCTTCTTCATCTGATAAACCTTTTTTTTCAATCAAATAAGTTTTGTTTAGATCATCTGCGTGTGATGATATGAATCTTTCTAGTTTCTTGTCGAATTTTATTGTCTTACAAATAAGACAGTAATTTTTGTTTTTGTCTTCCCAATCGGAAAATGGGTCCATTTTTCCTTCCCCAACCATATACCAACATTCTGCCATTGCGTCTGCTATTCGTTTATGTGCTTTATCTTGGTTTATTTCTCCTTTTTCAACTATATCTTTTTTATAGAGAACAAATTCTTGTCTTGGACAATTTAAATTAGCTATTGGTCTCCCAATGCCTTTTATGGTTGGTAATTTTTTAGATTGGGCTGCTGCTATGATGCTTGTCCTACAATTTTCAACGTCGCCCCCTTTAGTTATTACTTTTGTTATACCCATAACAAATAAACCCATAATAAATGCTGCAGAGAGAATTAGGATAATCCTTACCAATGTCTTTGGTGCCATTGATGTGCCTCTTTTATTTTTCATTCTAAGGAGTTAATATTGTTTTTGAAACTTTAAAGACAATTATACTTATAACAATTATGCCTATTATAGAAAGGATTAAAATTGCCAACTCTTTTATTGTCATGATTTAAAATTAATAAAAAGAAGTATTTAATATTTTTGGTCATCCTGTAACATTTAAACAACAGTATTTGTAATTTGTGTCTTTCATGGGAATTGGTGCAAATTCTCCACAAGCAGATGCTTGTTTTACTGGTGTACCACCTTTTGCACCACAATCTTCTAAACCTGAACTAAATTTACCCATTCTACTTGAAAAAAATACTGTAAGAATTATAAGAACTAATAAAGCTATTGCAGCTAAGATAATCACATTTAAAGATAATCCTTGTGCTTTTTTATTCGTTTTTTTAGAACAAAAAGTTAAAAGACAGGGATTTTTTTGTTTTTTTGATTTCATTTTTTGAAAATAAAAGAAAAAAATAATAAAAAATTAACTTGCTGTGAGACAGCAACTCATGTCTGGGTCTACTTTATTATCTGAATCATAGCATTTCCATATAGGGTGTTGCGTGAATCCATCTCCACATTCTTCTGTGCAGATTCCTCCTTGTTTCTCGCAATTATTTGTTTCTGTTCCCCATTGACCCATTCTTCCAGTAAAAATTACTGCAAGGATGACTAGAACTAATAAAACAAGTGCAGCTATTATGATCGTGTTTAAAGAGAGACCTTGTGCTTTTTTATCCATATAATCACCTCGGTTTAATTGTGATATTGTTTTAATAATGGCTGGATATTTAAAGTTTTCTATAAGAATAAGAGTTATTTACACATATGAAACTTGAGTTCCAGTGTTCCAACGTATGTTGGTAATGGTTGATTTGCTGATTCCCAAACAGTACAATTGCCTTGTTCTATGAAAATTAAGTCATCTTGTTGTGTTGTCGCTAAGAATTGGTAACTGCGATTCCCACCTAAGTTAGTCATAAAATTAGAAAGAATTGTGTTTATTATCTGTTCTGAATAATCACAAGATGTTTGTCCTGAACAAGTTATTCCCCCTGGATATGATTCTGCGCAATCTTTTAATAATTCTGAAAGGTCTAAATTTCTACAATCTGTATTTACATCTATCATTGAACCAAGAATATTTGACGCTAATTCTGATCTAATAAATGTTTCTCTCTGTTGGTCTGGTTTTTTAGAAATCATAAATTTAACTACGAAGAGCATTCCAATTGTAATAAAAACTATGACTATTGCTAATCCGAGTATTTCTGTTTGTGATTTTTTTGTTTTTCTCATTTTTTATTTATTTGAAAGTATAATATTTTATTCTTAAAAGTCCTATTCCGTATCTTCCAGGATAGGGTGAGGGGTAGAAAATAGATACGGGAATAAAGGTGCTGAAATATTGATCTGACGTTGTGCCTTCATAAACTGTTTCGTAAGATGTACTCGTTGGGTAAATCTCGGCTATCTCTATCATAGTATTAGAAAAAACAGACTGATAATATTGGGTTCTTTCTGAAGCAAGTGTTTTGAATGCATCTAATTTTAGTTTATCTATACAAAGAGTTTTTGTGATATTTTCTGCAGTACATTTTAATTCTGGCAGAAAAGATATTGTCTGTGCAACATCTATTGATTTTTTTTCTTCCATTTTTTCTAATCTTGATTGAAAACTTTTTCTTTCCATATTTGCGTAAAAGAAAATTCCGAAAAATAAGATCATAAAAAACACTATTAAAACTGCAATGGTTTCCCCCATTTTCATTTGTGCTTTTTTGTTTTTTTTCATTGTTTTTGTTTTTTCTTTTTCTGGATTATTTGTTTTGTTTTGTTTTGTTTTTTATGGTTAATATATCAAGGCACAAGATTTTTCTTGTGTATCTCTGTTTGAAATACTCAATGTCTGGGCTGAGTTGCTTATCTGTAAGATATTTGAATCAAAAAAAGTTATTGAATTTTCTACGATTGTTGTTAAGCCGTTATTATTTATGTCATAAGTACCTTTGCATCTGCTAGGTGTTTGTGGATCATTGTAGAGTGTTTCTGATCTTACTTTAAGGAGTGTGGAGATTAAATGTAATCTATTGAATGCTTTTTGAAGATTGCATTTATAAAAATTATAGGAGTCTGAAAATATTGCTGCGTATGCTTCTGCTTCTGTTAGATAATGGATGTAATCTTCTAGCTCAAAAGTGTGGTCATCTGTAAAATAATAGAAACTTATCTGTTTTGAGGAGGTATCTATCTTTACTGCGTTTATGTTTGAAGGGTTTGCTATGGAGATTATTTCGTCTGAAACAGTAAATGTTGTTGGATCTGAATCAAAGAATATGAATTTGAAATTGTGGTTTCCATCAGCTTCTTCTTGTGGTGCTAAATTGGGTGTTCGTAAATATTTATTTGTTTTTTCAGGGAATTTGTTGTAAAAATTATTTGCCGAATCTGAAGAACCCACAAAGATGTATTTTACATCTGTGCCAGTTATGTATAAAAAATTAGTTACATAAAAAGGAACATTCCATGATAGTGTCCAGGTGAGAATCTTTTTTCCAAATAGTTCTGATGGTGCGAATATTATCTGAGCAGGTGTTTTTTCATTTACTCCTGTTTCCCCAATAGAATATTCAGAATAACAGCTCGGCGTATCTGATTCCTCAAAATCTGTACAGGTAGTAAAATCACAAATAAAATTAAGGGTTGTTTTTGGGATATCTATGTCTAGCTGTCTTGCTTGTGAAAGTGTTGCCCCTGTAAAAATAGATTTTAGTTCTGTTTTTACTGTCAGTGCGATATTCATCTGAGACTTTTCTTTTTGGGTGCCAACTAAATTAATAAAAAACAGAAGTATTACTCCCCCAGCTATTAATACAAATATCCAATTAAATGATACTTCAATTGCTGCTTTTTTTGATTTTTTCATCCTATTTTGATTTATTTTAATTATTTTATTTTGGTTACTTTATTTTGATTATTCTATTTCGGATAGTTTTGCTTTTCCTCCGACACCTTCTAATCTTATTTTTATTTTATATCCTTTTACTTCTGGGCAAATATATCCTGGACTATCTATTTGAATTAAATGTTGTCCATTTGATTCTACTAAATAAAATTCTTTTGCTAAGTCTTTTATTAGAAAAACATTTGCACTGTCATCTTGCCATGCTTCATAAACCAATGGGTGTAATGACTCTATTCCTGGATCTGCCCCTTTGTCTAAATCTATAAAGCACACTTCATCATACCCTTCTGGAACTTTAAATTCTGGCGCTCTAACTGTGCCATAATCATTGCTTACTTTTTCTACTGCATTTCTTACTTCTGTTTTAAAACCAATTAAATCCACTTGTTTTGCTCTTTCTCTCATCTTGCCTATGCTTTTATAGCCATAGAGTAATACAAGTCCAATCACTATCATAGATAAAACATAAACAAATATTTGTGCCTGTATTTGTGCTTTTTTAGTGGTTTTTTTTCTTGAAAATATGGAATCTCTCTTGTTTTTGTTTTGTTGTTTTTTCATTCTTATCACCTTGTTGTTATTTTTTTATTCTTGTTTTGGTTATTTTTTCTTTTTCTTTGATTTAGGGATTGGTAATTTATTTAATGGATCTTCTTTTTCCAATATGCTCGATAATTTTTTGAATTTTTCAGATTGTTTTGGTTTTTCTTCTACATTTTCTTTTTCTGGTTCTGTTTTTTGTTCTTGTTTAAGTTGTGCTTGTTTAGGTTGTTCTTTTTCTTTTTTTGGAAGTTTATCTAATGCGCTGGATGCTTTTTCTTTTAAGGGGTGTGTCTTTGAAGGGGTTATTTTTTGTTCTTGTTTTGGTTGTTCTTTTTCTTCTGATTCACCAAATGCTTCAAAAAGTTTTTTTCTTTTTCTTGTTTTGATTACTCTTCCAATTGAAACTGGTTTTCTTCTCGGTAGCACTCTTGGTTGTTGTCTTATTGGTTGTCTTGGTTGTCTTGGTTGTCTTGGTTGTTGGGGTTGTTGTCTTGATTGAGGTGTTACTGGTTGTGGAAGCATCTCTCTTTCTATAGAAATGAAAGGGGGTTTTGTTAGGATTTCTATTTTTGCATTTAATTGGATGTAGGGTGGTTGTTTAAGGAAAGATATTAATGGTTTTGCTTGTGGTGCTTGTGAAGGGGTTTGTACTGGTGCATTTATTATTATGTAAGGTGGTTTATCTGTGAAAGTTATTATTTTTCTGATGTAAAGGTAATATCCACCACCACCCATCATTGCAAATAAAATAAATAAGAAAATTAAAAAGGGCATTAATTTGGATTTTGGATAATCTAATTTATCGCAAGGGTCGGTTCCTTTTTCTACTTCTTTACCATCTTTATGTTTATCCCCATCTGTATCTGCTGATTTTGGATTGGTTCCTGAAGTACATAGAGTACATTCTTTTTTATTTGTTAGTCCATCTTCATCTGGATCTTCATTTGGTTCTGCACAAGTTCTACAATTAAACCATTTTTGTTCACATACATCGGGCATCCCATCATTATCTGTATCTTGGGAAGGGTCTATCTTTTTGCTGCATTGTGCTGTATTTAATGTGCAATTTTGGCAAGAAAGTTCTCCTGATTCAAATTTGTCAAAATCAAAGCAACCTTTTACATTTCCCCAATCCTCATCTTCGCACTGCTCTCCTGGATTGATTGTTGAATCATTGCAAACTCCTGTGGGTCCTGTACAATTAGTAGTGTCAAAGATGCAGTTTTCTCCACAAGTAAGAATCCCTCCATTAAATCCAAAAAGTGTGCAAGTTTTTCCGTCTGTTGAATTTTCGCACTGCTCTCCAACATCTATTATTCCATCTCCGCAAGTTGTGAATTCCTGGCAAGTATTTGTTTTTATGGAACAATAATCTGAAAGACAATCTGAATCTAAAATGCATTGGTCATCTATTTCACATGGAGGGCAATTGCCTCCGCAATCAAGGTCTGTTTCTTCTCCATCTTTTACTGAATTTGAACAAGTATCATAGAATATGCATAGTTGGGTGTCTGGGTCGCAATGTCCTGAAGTACAATCTGTGTTGTTTATGCATGCTTTCCCGTTTGAGCAACCTTGACAATTGCCTCCACAGTCGATGTCTGTTTCATTTTGATTTCGAGTGTTATCAAAACATGATGGTCCTGTGGATGTTGTGTCGCATTTATTTGAGGAGTTACAATAATTGCTCAAGCAATCTATGTTAGTCCTACATGTTTTGTTGTATCCGCATGGGGGGCAAGGACCTCCACAGTCAATGTCTGTTTCATTAAACTCTGCATCTTTTACTCTATTATTACAAGTTCCAATAAGTAAAAGTGCTAAATCTACTGTGATTCCATCGCTGGTTTTCTCTGTACTCCAAAGTCCTGCTTTATTCTTTGCTTTAAATTTAAAATAATATGTCCCTTTATCTGTGAGGTTTAAATCTTTTACAGTGATGTCTTCTGGACCTGATTCTTGGTCTTGGATTATTGTCCAATTTTGGATAATTTCATCTTGGTTGTATTCTCTGCTGTTATCCTTAAATATGCTATAATTATATTCTTTAATTCCCGATTCATTATCTTCGGCGTGCCATTTTACAAACAGTTTTGTTTTATAATAAGTGAATTGGCTCAAGTTTTCCATGCCCCGTAGATTATTAGAATCGTTCACATAAAGCAGATTGGGGGGTGAAGTGTCTATTGTAAATGTTGTAGAGACTGGATTTAATAGCCCTTCTGGTGTGTTGACTAAACATTGAAAATAATAAGTGTGGGTGTTTGGTGGTAAAAGTAATGGGCTACTTACGTGCTCTTTTGTGAAGGTGCCGAATGCCCCTCCACTCCCAGATATTTCATTAGTGTTATTTGAAAAATGGCATTTTGCAACTTTGTTTGTTGATATGTTAAATCTTATTGAGGCTGATGGGAGATAAGAATTTGATTGTGGGTGATTAATGGTTACTTCTGCTTCTGATTCACTCTGTACATCTATGTCTATTTGAGATGTGGTGGAATCTAATCTTGCTCTGTTTTTGCAAATAACATAAAAAGAGTTGGTCTGAAAATCAATTAGTTGTTGGTCTGTGAGTGTTTGTGAATGAGATAGTTGATAATTTTCTTCTCTTGTTTGGTTTTCTCCTGTAAATGGGGTTGAATCTTCAAAACTTGTTTGTGTTTTACTGTATGTGCAAACAGTTCGTTCGTTTGTTGTTACTTGCAGTGTTGTTAGGATTGGGAATTCTGCGATATCCTCTGCGTGGATGGAAGTTATTTCTGGAGGTGACGTATCTATATGGAAATTAAAATCTTGTACTGTTGTTTCGTTGTTGTAACTGGTTTTACATGCTATGTATAATAGATTTGTTATTGTACCATCAAAATTTGATAATGTGTGGGTGATGTTATCTTCTGTTGTGAAAAAAGAAGTCATGTCTTCATAGTTTTTTGGGACTAAAGAGTATCTGCAATCTGAAGGTAGGCTACTTTCTATTGTGATGTTGAATATTTCTGTTGGAGACCAACCGAATCTTGGTTCTATCAATTCTATACTTAAGGGAGGAACTTGAATTGTGAATTGTTGAGTTTTTAGGTTTCCAGGATTTCCGTGTATGTCGCTTGCTTGAATTGAAAATATATAATATCCTTCTGGAAGAAAATTTATTGGTTCATGTTTAAATGTTGTGTTGTCTGGAGAGGTATGTATTAAAATTAAATTTATTAAGTCGTTGTTTGAATATTCTAACTTTGCATCTATTGATTGG
This sequence comes from Candidatus Woesearchaeota archaeon, assembly GCA_016784165.1. GTDB lineage: Archaea > Nanobdellota > Nanobdellia > Woesearchaeales > BS150m-G63 > BS150m-G63. Next base: position 13,570 of record JADHVD010000004.1, on the reverse strand, counting down.
ACTAATACAGGTTCATTAAATATTGTGGTGATTGTTGGTTTGGGGTTTTGAATCACTAAAGCATAACAAGAGCTAACTAAAATTAAAAACAATGCTAAAGTGGTTATTTTTTTCATTTTATTTTTTGTTTTATTTTATTTTTGTGTTTTGTTGTTTTGTTCCTGTTTCTTTTTTATCTATTCTATGATTATTATTGAATCTGGACCTGTGGAATCTAAAATTACCTCTCCGTGTTTTATTCCAGTTTCTTGAGCTGTACTTGTTGCCATTATTGCGAATCTATTGTGGCCTTCTATTAATTGTGTTGTTGTGCTGAATTCTTCTGTGGCGAATGTTGTTTTTTGTTGACCATTCAAATAAAACTGTGCAGAGAGCAATTGTCCTGTGATTAATCCTGCGAATTCTATTTCTGGTGTAGTCACAACTAAGTATTTGTAAGGCGTTGATGTGTATGGTGTTGTTAAGAATATTTCTGGTATTGGGTCTTTTATTTCGAATAAAGAGTTCTGCCCTTCACCCCTTGTTCCATCTGATGTTATTGGAACTACATAAATCCTATATTTGTTGATTGGTAAGGGTTCATAGGGGTATGCGAAATTCAATGTTGCTTGATCTGATGTGGTAGTTATTGTTCCTGGATCCATTAATTGTTCTTGGGTGTTATTTAGGGTGTGGATTACGAATTCTGTTAATTGGGGTGGTGGAGTAAGATTATTTTCAGTTAATAATTTAGTGGAAATTGTTGTTATGGGGTTAATTATATCTCCATTGAAAGGGTCTATTAATTCTGTTTTTGCACCTATGTTATTGTAGAGTCCATAAATAGTTTGTTCGTTTGTGTTTGTTGCTTTATCTACTATTTTTAATTCTATTTTATTTGAACCATTAGATAGGATTGCAACTGTGCTGAAATCTCCATTTTCTGTGTGAATTGGATAAAGTTGTTGTTCGTCATTTACATAAATTTGGAAATTTGCTAGTGGTTCTGTTGTTCCACTTATTGGAAGTACTGTTTCGTTTGTTATGAATCCGTCTAGTGGTTGGATTAAGTTTATGAAAGGTATGGTAAAGTCTGTTGTAAAATTAAATGTGTGTGGTTCTGAAGGATTGACAGTTGATTCTATTGCTTCACAATTTATTGTGAAACTAAATGTTTTATTTTCCTCTATATCTGTTAATTGTTGTGGGCTGCCTGATGGTCCAGATACTTTTGCTGAATAGGTATATTTTGCTCCTGTGTGTGTTTTTGAAGTAATTGAATTACTTGTTTTGTAAGTGTGGCTGTCTGAATCATACACTCTTGAAAGATACTCTCCTTGATGTTGATTTACATCTATTATACAACTTGCATTTCTATATGTTTCAAAAGTTATGTCTGGGTGTTGGATATTTGTGTATCCTTGAGGTTGTATATTTTTTACTTGGATAGGAAGTTCTGTATTTACTTCTATATCTATCTGGAATATGTTTCCTAAATTTCCTGCCATATCTTCGCATCCAAGATAAAGAGAGTGAAATCCATTCGCTAATTGGAAAGTGTTTGAGTATCTCTGGCTACTGAATTCTAATTCATCAAAATTAGGGAACTTTTCCATTGAATTATAATCTTGAGTTGTGCCATATTTACATCTGATTGGTTCTGGAGAAAATGCCTCTAGATTTGTTGATTGGCTTAAGAATAAAAGGAAAGAGGCGTATGAAGTTGATGAATCTTGTAATTCTGCATTATACACTTCCACATAAGAGATTACAGGAGGAATTGTATCTACTTTGATTAAGAATGGTTTTTCTGTGCTGTGTTCAAGTAAGTCTGTACATGTTGCAGACATTATAGTATAATCATTTTCTTCTAAAAAGTCTGTGATTTGTGTTTGATGTGTCCTTGAATCTGTTGTTATGAAATCTAAATATCTATAATTTCCTGCTCCAATCATGTATTCTAATGAACAAGTTGCTGGTTCGTGGGTTGATAACTCTATTGTTGGTGTTGTATCTCTTGTTGAAAGTGTTGCCGGATTTGTTACTATTATATTTGGTGGCGCGTGGTCTTTGATGACTATAACTGATGCATTGAATTTGTTTCCTATTGAATCTTCTGCAATTAATGTTATTGTGTTGTTTGTTTCTGTGTTGTTTGCTCCACTGTAACCATCAAAACTTGTGATGTTTATTATGAATTGTCCGTTGTTTAGTGTTGCTTTATTTGAGGTTCTTGATGCTGAATATATTTCAACATCTTCTGTTAATAAATAACTTCCTAAGATTGTCAGTGTGGGTGAATTTGAAATATAATGGTCATCTACTTTAATGGCGTTTTCTATATTATCTATGCTTATCTCTGAACTACTAAAATCCAGGTAAATAGTTATTGTTTTTGTTGTTGTGTGTCCTATCTGGTCTGTTGCTGTTGCAGTGATTATTTTTTCTCCTTCTTCTGGAGTAAGTGTTAATTGTTGAGTGTATATTCCTTGGTTCGTTTGCGGGTGGAATGTTGATGTGTTAATGTCTCCTGTGAAAGTTATGTTTGCTATATTTAAGTCACTATATTCCCCTGAAACAATTATTATTGGATTATTTACTCTTGGATTGTATGTGGAGAGAGTTAGATTAGGCGGTGTTGAATCTATTAATACTGAAAAACTCCCTATTTCTGACGGGTTGTCAAAATTATCTAATGCTTGATAACTCATGATAGTCATCTGATCTTGTGTGAAACTATGGGTGTAGGGATTTGATACTGTGATTCCGTCGGCTAAAGGATGGCAACCAGTAACTAAACAATATTTTAATTCTTTTACCCCATTTGGATCTTGCGCGCTGATTGTTGCTGTTTGCTGTGTTGTTACCCAAATGTTATTGTTTTGATAATCATCTGAAACTGTTGGAGCTATGTTGTCCATTTCTGTCATTATTGATGTTTGTGCTATGTTTCCGGCTTTATCTGAAATTGTTAGGTTTATATTTTTTATACCTGTTTCTTCTGTTAATTCTATTACTGTTTGGAATGGTGTATATAATTCAGTGTGATCTATTTGTATTGGGATTACATCTCCTGTGAGATTTATATAGTAAGGGTATGGTTCTACATAGGAAAGATTTATGATTGTTAATTGGGTGTTTGTTTTTTCTGGGATTGTTGCATCTATTGTTGGGGTGGTTGTGTCTATTATGAAGGGGTATTGCCAATGTGCTTCTTCACTCCAACTGCCATTAGGAAATTGTTTTATCGCATATATTCTTAGGGTGTATGTTTCTTCTTGAAGAGGTGTGTTTAATGTTGCACTGAATTGGTAATTTGAGAGTGTGCTTAAAGTAAATGGATCATTAATTGGTTGGTTGTTTTTTTCAAGCTCTATATTTGTTACTTCTATTAATTCAAATGGTGAGAAGGTTATTTCTATTTGTGGAGAAGTGTTATTTGAATAATAAGTGTAAGGCGAGCCCTCTGTTATTTTGTTTCCTGGAATTAATTTGATGTTTGGGGGTGTGGGTGATAATCCATCCATAATGAAAGCCCAATCTAAGGATGCTGAATTTCCTGCTTTATCTGTTGCAGAAATGGTTAGGTTTGTCCATCCTGTTTCTAGGTTTGTTGGTGGAAGATAGGATATTGTTATTTCTGAGCCGTCTTCGTTTGAAGCACATGTTGCTGAAGTGCAATTTACTGTTATGTTTCCTAGGGTTAATGTAATTGTGTTTTTGTTTATGCTTCCATGTAAATCTATAATTGTTGCCTCGATTAATGGCTTTTCTTCATTAGTGTAAGATAATGGTGGCGGAGTTAATTGATTAAATTCTGGTGGTTGGGTGTCATAGATTGCTGTAAAGATATCTGAATAGGTTCCATAATTTCCGCTTGCATCTAACCCTTGTGCTACGATGTTGTTCGTCCAAGGATTTAATGGGAGATTGTACTCAAACCAACCTGTGGGGATTTGGCTGTTGTAAATGTTTATGTTTTGGGATGTTGGGGTTAATTCTTTTTCTAAAGGGGGTTGGAAAGTTATTGTATATAATTCATCTACTCCTTCTGGATCTGAATAAAGCTCAAGGCTGGTTATTTCATGATATTTATGATTATATAATTTGGTGCTAGAGAATTCTATGAACTTTCCAACTGCAAAGAGATGTGAATAATCATTTATTATTATACTTGTTAGTGTGTTTGGAATTATTTCTCCATATATTGATGATTCCCAACTATTTATTGGGGGGTTGGATTGGGATGTTTGGGTTTGTGCGGATATGTCCCATCCAGGATCCAAAGGATTTGGAGAAGCTAAATTTTTTCTTAATAAGATGTTTAAGTTAGGTTGCCAATCTTTATCTGCACCTGTGATGTATATCTGTGGTTGGTTTGTATAGATGAGTTCTTCTTGGGGGTCAAAAATTTGTGGTGCATCTGGTCCTTCTGTATTTATTGTGAATGTTGAGCCGTTTGTTATTTGATCTCCAACTAGTTGGTTTAAGTCTTGTGCTTGTATCTTGAATGTCGCTGAGGCGTGGTCAAGATTTGAGTACATTGCTATTGGTGCTATGTAAAGATTTCCTTGCCATGTTTGTGCTGAGCCAGTTATGTCTGTTACTGCTGCTTTGTTGCTTCCAAAGCTATAATTGAGGTAATCTATTTGTAGTAATGGTTCGCTTGCCCGGATTATTGTGGTGTATATTCCATAACCTACTGAATCTACTGTTATGTTATCTTTTTTGATAGTTAGTGTGAAGGAGGGTTCTGTTGTGTCGTGTACTACAAACTCTTGATTGAACCGATATATTTTTCCAAATCTGTCTTTTATTTCATAATCTGCTGTGTAGTTTCCGATTATTATGTCGTCATCTAAAGTAAAGGTGAATGTGTTGTTTGTGTGTTCCATCTGGTTTGTGGATGAATATATTGAAGGAACTATGTGGGATATTGTTAAAGTTATTTCATCTAAAATTGATTGTTTATTTGAAATAAAATTGAATTCTATTGGGTAGCTAAATTCTGCGTTTTTACTTAGTTGATCTATTCTTTGATTTTGGTGATTGTAAATTTCTGGTGTGAATTCTATTGTGTCTTGTACTTCTATTGTTTGTTGGAGTGTTGTTATGCTCCCGAACTGGTCTTCTACAGATAGTGTGAGCGAATAATTTCCTGAATCTAATGGTTGAGTAGTTGATGTGTTGTAGATTGCTATGTGGCTATGTGTTGAACTAATGAAAGATTCAAAAGATTCATTTGCGTGGAATTCTAAAGTTATTGGTTGACTTGTACATCCTGTTCCTGCTATGCAGTTGAGGGTGACTGTTGTTATACCTATATCGTCTAGTGTTTCATCGTTTGGATCGCCCCATAATTCATCATTTGCTTTGAGTTCAAAAATCCAATTCTGGCCATATTCTAGTGCTTTGTTTATATCATTTTGGTGATTGGTATTTCCATAATCATCATAAGAATTGAATTCGCTGATTGTTGGTCCAAAACTATCTAAGTAGGAAGTTATGGATGTTGAAAAACTGTTTCCTACAAGGTCATATGCTGTTGCAATTATTTGATTATATCCTCCAAAGAGTTCTATGTCTGCTGTAAAAGAACCTAAATTATTTTCTATTGAGGTGTTTGCTTGAACTGCTTCTGAAATAATTCCATTTTTGTCTCTTGCTTTTATGAATATACTTACTGCTGATGTATCATTCCAAAGACCCATCACAGTCTGAATTTTTGAAGAGCTAAGAGACATATCTATTGGTGAAGTTATACTCAGGATTGGTGGTGCATTGTCTATTATGAATTGGTTGCAATTTGCTTCTTCAGTATTATTAAATAAGTCTGTTCCCTTGTAACATAAATAATAAATTCCACTATTTGTGAATGGGTCCATATACTCTCCTGATGGGACAATATAGGGCGTACAGGGTTGTGCTGCCGCACAATATTCTATTTTTACACATCCGGATTCTTGGGGTGGTCCTTGTGGTTGATCTTCACAAAAGAATTGGAAGAATAATTGTTTGTAAGGTCTTTCACCCATTTCAATTATTGAACCATTTGGAGAAATTGTTGAAATTGTTGAGGTTGGTGGAATATTATCTAATGTAAAGGTTATTGTGCTAGTATCTTTTATATTTCCATTGGGAGTGTCATAACATTTAATTTCATAGATATAAGTGTCACTTTCTAAATTTTCTATTATTGCTTCATAATAATAATCCTGGCCGTCTGGTATTCCTTGTGCTCCTTGATTTGGGTTAAATGGATATTTCAGTATTTTTCCTTTTTTACTGTAATAGCAATAATATTGATCTCCTTTTGTTTTGATTGATAGTGTTGCATTGTTTCCTGAAATTGTTTCTAGGTTGGGAGATTCATCGAATATCATTTGGACCCTGTCTACTTCTATTGTCCAGTTCTTTGTTTTGCTATTTTGATGAAGGTCTGTACAAGTTAAAGTATAGAGGTAATTTGAATCTTGGAGTGTTGGATAATTTACTGAATGAGGGCTTTCTTGTTCTATCAATGTGTTTGTTAATTTTGATGTTTCTGCAGGTACAAGGGAGTCATGGCAAAGCGAGTTTTCTGTTACTGTGATGTTTATTGTTAAGTCTGATGCGGATTCTGAAGATGTTGAATTGGCTAAAGTGTATGTTATTTCCATGTCTGGTACCATTGTGTCCACATAGATATCTGTTGATTTTACTTGTTCTATATTGTTATTGTTATCTACTGAATAATATCTAAGAGTGATGAAATCTTCTTTATTGATTAATCCAGGTGTTTCTCCTGAAAGTAGTATGTTATTATTTTCTAGTTCTTTGTTGGGGCAACAGGTTTCTCCGATGCAATAATATGTTTTGTTTGTTCCGCTGTAATCTAAAGGTGTGAATACTAATGTGTACCCTGCATGATTGATGTATGAAGGTTTATTTGAGATGAGAGTGTTTGGTGCTGTGTTGTCTTTTAAGCAAGATGGATCTCCTTCACAATCTGCGGTGTTGTCTGCATCACCATCTTTAACACATTTGTTGTTGTTCCATCTACACCTTCCTAACTTACAATTGTCCTGACTGAAGGTTAGGTTTTCACTACTTCCACAACTGTTTTGTGGGTTACTGAAAGGAGTTAGTGATTCTCCTTCACAATCTTCTCTTGTCGTATATTCTTCACATGTTGTTTCTGTTGCACAAGAGAGGCAATTTGTTTTGTTAGTATCTGAATAACATTTTCCTAATTTTGAGCAAACATCGTGTGTACATGCTGTGTTTTCGAATACGTCTCCTTGTGGCCCACAAAGATTACAATAATCTGTCCCTTGATAGTCTTCTACGTAACAAATTCCTTTTCCTAATTTTCCAAAATAATCTGTTGAATCATACCACTTACATTCTAAATTATTTCTGTCTCCTGTATAACAATTATCTTCTAAGCATGCTTGTTCTGTTTTATAATCATAGCAAAATAGGTCTGGAGCGCAATTGAGGCATTGATCTACAGAAGTCCAAAAATCTTGATAAGAGTCATAATAACAATACCTCTGTTGTAATTGTGATGGTTTGGTTTTGTCTTCTAGGCATCCTAATTGGTTCATTTCATAATATGTGTCATAATACAATCCAAATACATTTCCTTGTCCGAGTCCTGTTCCTGGACAATTTGCTTGTTCATCTGTGCACCATGTTTCGTCGTCTGCCTGTTGGCAAAGAGAGTTGTTTCCTTGTGCTGTGATACAATCTCCGTTTGGAGAGTTTCTCATTATTCCATCCCAAAGCACTGGTTTGTTATTTTCATCACAAACTACTCTTTTTGTATCTTCCATACACCAAGATTCATCATAGAATTTACCCTCACAATCTGAGGAACCAATGTCTAAAGTTATAAGGTTGCTTATAGCACTTATCCCATATAATGAATATGCTAATATGTGGTATTCGTAGCTAGTGTTCCATTCCACCGTTGTATCTATGTATGTAAATTGAGTGTTGGGTGTTGTGTGAATATGTTCTCCGTTTCTGTAAATCTCAAATCTATCTACTTGATCTGGACAAGGTTGTTGCCAGTTTAAGGTTAAATCTTTTATTCCTCTTGATTGGTTTGCTGAAATAAATGGTTCTGCAAGAGACGTTTCTGAACATTCCACATAAATAGTGGTTAGAGTAAAATTATTTGACTGAAGCTCTGAAGGTAAGATGTTTAGTGTGGTGGTTGCGTAGGAATATCCAGGTTTTGAAACTAATAAAGAATATTGGCCAGATGGAACTTGGATTAAGTAATTTCCATTATATATTGTTGATGTGGAATAAGACTGTGTTGTCTCTGTTAATGAGAATGTGAGTGTTGCTGCTTCTATTCCTGTTGCATTTATTTCTTCTGTTACATAACCAGTAAAAGTTCCATAAGCTATGCAAGGATCATTAGATTGGTGATATATTCCTTCGCAACAGTAACCATCAGAATCTTCCGGATTGTTTACATCAAGGAATTGGTTTCCACATTGACACATTGTTCCTGAAGAGTTTGTGAGGTCTGTGTAAAGGATTGGGTTGTTTAATGCCCCATTGTGACAAGGAGGAATAGGTTCAACTGTTGTGTTGCAACACCCATAAGTAGAGCCATCATAATTACTTGCTGCACAAAGGTCTACTCCTTCTATTGTTAATGTTGTTCCTTCTACTGCACTACATTGATAATCCCAGGAATAACAATCTCCTCCAGATGTTAAACAAGATGTTGGACATAAACATTCGTTTGTACAGAGTCCTGGACAAGGACCTATGTCGTTGTCACATTGTTCTCCTAAATCTAATTCATTATTTCCGCAAAGTTGTGCTGGTGAAAAGGCTGTTAAAGTAAAATTGTGTTCTGTGATTATGCCTCCAATTATTTCTATTGGTTCTGTTTTTGATTCATGGTTATCTGCTATTGCTGTTATTTCATGATCTCCCACTGCAATATCTGTTAAAGTGTATTTTCCAGTGAGGGTTGTGAATATCCCCCCATTTGCCCAGTATACATAAGATAATACTGGATTTCCTTCTGTATCTTTTACGTATCCTGTAAGGGTTCCTTTATCTGTTGCTCCAGGAGTTAGTGATATATTTAGGTAAGTTGTTTCGTTGAAATTTATGGTTGTGTTGCTTATTTGTTTTGATTGGAATCCTGTTGCTAATACTTCTATGTAAGGTGTTCCTGTTGGGACTTCTTGTAAGAGATATTCTCCCAATACATTAGTGAATGTTGTGATTCCAGAAACTATCACTTGTGCATTTGGTATTAGTGCAGACGTTGTTTCATCTGATACTACTCCTGTTAAAGTTCCTGTTACTGTCTGGCCTATTAGGCAAAGGTTGTTACACTCTTCTTCTATCATTCCTGGATGAAATTGAGTATCTGGGTAAAGTTCATATGGTGCACAATCCATCTCTGATTTAACTTCACAAAAACCAATATTGTTTTCAGCTGTCAAATAGACACAGCAGCCGGTTCCACATTCTGGTGCAGAGTCACAGGTGTATGTTGGCGCCAAATCATTAATGAAAGTGAATGCATAATTACAATCTTTGTAAGGTGTTATTTCACAAGTTTGGAGACAGCATCCTTGCCATTCACATTGAGTCTGTGCACAAGGAGTAGTTGGATCAAAGATTCCTTCTCCACAAGTTGATTCTCCGCAACATTCTTGTGGCGAAGTTACATCCTGACAAAAATTACTTGGATGAAAACAACAAGTGTAATCTAAAGAGGTTGTTTTTGGTAAGAAAATGATGAGTGTTAAGATTATTAAAAATATATTAACACCTCTTTTTATTGTTTTACTGTTCATTTTTGTTTTTTGGTTTTTTGGTTTTTATTGTTCTTATTGTTCTTAGTATCCTTTTCCTCTTCAAATTCTATGTACCACTTATCTTTTTTAGGATCGTACTTGAAGATTACGTTGTGTTTTTTGGATTTATTTAATTTAAACAGAAGGGGCATAGGGATTGTTGTCTCGAAAGAACTACCTCGAGTGTACAATTTCCTCTTTATTTCAAACGACATATTTTACTTATTTAGTTACTTATATTTTTACTTATTTTTTACTTATCTATTTACTTATGTATTATTTATTAGAATAGAGGAGATATTTAAACTTTTCTAGAAAAAATGGTTAAATTAACGACAACCGTCTGATTGATTAATGTAGGTGTACACACAATTGCTTGGGCAATAAGTTCCTGTAGATGTTACGGTTATCTCAACTGGACCGTTACACATGTTGCCCCTGTTTGCACATTTTACTTTAATTTCTCTCTTGAATAATTCTTTTAAATCATCTGTACTTGTTATTCCTGTTGATGGATTCATGTTTTGTGCGTTGATTATTCCTGCTGGGTCTATATGTCTTGGATCTGAAGAGTTGAAGTTGAAAAGACAGCCATAATCTGTTAATTCATAGCAGGGTTCTCCTGTTTTAACAGAGCCGTAAGTCGAGCCATCTGTTCCGTCAGAACAACAAGTGTGGTTTGCCATAAGCGGGTCTGTTGTCTGTAAATCTGGATAAGGATCGTTTTGATAATTATGGAAAGGGTATGATGGTGCTTGGTTTCTGTGGGGTAAACAGCTGTATACTTCTATCTCTTTTTGATATTGGCCCAATGTTGCTTCTTGGCTTTTTGTTTTGAGTGTTGTTGGGTGGTTTCCTATTTGGAATGTAAATTGGGTTGGGGAATTTATATTTCCAATTAGTAATGGGAATTCTATGATCTCATTTTCATAATTATAATCATATTCTTTGTTTTGTTTTTCTAATTCCCACCTAAACAAAAGATTGGATGAACCAAAATAATCTGTTGTTAATGATGCATTGAGTGTAAAGGGGTCTTCTATTGATGCTTTGTCATGGGGGATATCTGTATAAGGTGTGCTTCCAAAGAAATAAACATTTGGTCTGTCATCCACCATTATACTTATTTGTTGTTGATCTTTTAATCCAAAGAAATCTGTTACTTCTATTGTTATTTCGTGTGGGCCTACGTCTTCGTGTTTTGTCTGATAATTTGCTTTTCTGTTTGTGTCTTTGTAATTTGTTGAGCTATGCCAGATGTTTGTGGTAATATTGAATGATTCCTGGTGAGGTGTGGGATTATCTGCGGTTGTTGTAAATAGTGTGTCATAATCTGCTTTCCAGCCAGAATATTTGTAAAACATTGGTTGATTGTCTGGATCATAAGCTACTGGCTCTAAGAAAATTTCTTCTCCTTCGGTTACGCAGATGTTATAATAAGCTCCATCGATATAACAATTATCTGGATTATAATAATCTAATGCTGGTTGCCTATTTTTTATTGCGAATTTAAATAGATAATTTTTTCCATCTATTTTTGAATGTGTGTCATTTATTGTGAATATGTATGCTGCTTCATCTTGTGTAGGTTCTATTGAATAAGTTAGATAAGGAGTTCTTAAATTGTATGCATCGCTGATGAGATTGAAAGATACATCGTGTATTTCTCGATTAATTATTTTTCTTGCTGTATCATACACCTGTTTTAGTCTTATGGGTAGTTTTGTTGAGAATGTCTGCATCTTTGTTTCTGCATCATATCCTTGAAGACTAATTATTAAAGGAAATTGTAGATTTGAAGTTAAGTCTTCATTTCCTATAAGTAGATCTACTGTTGCGTTTCCTGCAGAGATGTTATAGTTTGTTAATTCTGAAATATTTATGCAGTTTTCCATCTCTTTTGCTATAAAAGATTCTAGTTGTTGCTCTATTGAAAATCCTATGCACTCTTCACAAAAACAATCATATCCTGCTCTGCTATAATTATATACGCTACAAAGATCTGGATTAATACTCCTTGTTGGATCTCCTGTTGAGCCAAAGATATAGTAAGGAAGTGTGTGGGTGTAATGTTCGTAGCAAAAATCTCCCATCATAATGGGGGGCACATTTGCATTTGCTGTGAAACAAGGGTACAAAAAACTAGATTCTGTGAAATAGGTGTTTGGGGGATATATTTGGTAAGCGATTCTTTGATCTTGTTGGATCGTGTACGGAATTTCCCAATCAATTATACTTCCTGGTTGATCTTGGAAAAAGAATCCTCCTTGAAGGCTGATTGTTTTTACTGCTTTTTTTGTTGACTGGTCTAGGCATTTTTCTATAAATCTTGTTAAGGGGGTTTTTTGAAGTAGATCTGTGTAAACCATGTCTGCTGTTTTTTTAGATCTTGTTTCTGCTATGTTTTGGGTTAAATTAAATAAAAGTAAGAAAGCTGCAAGAAGCACTATTGCTATCAGTAAGAAAATTGTGACTTGTGCTTTCTTCATAAAGGTCCCTCTTTTTTATGATTTTGGTCTTAATTTAGATGTTAATTTTGGCCACATGTTTACTCCTTCAGGCAACCCTGAAACTACATAATGGCTTCCACTGTTTTCTGTGCATTGGAGATAATCTGCTTCTCCAATTGAACTATCATAGGCTTCTATAGAATCACAGACGTCTGCCCCAATTCCAGAATATTTTACTGTGATGTGTTCTTTTCCAGAACTTGGCCAAACATTTTCTGTTATTGCAATTATCTGTTGTTGGTTTGAAACATATAATTTGTTGAAATCTTTTGTGTCTTCTATAAAATTATATGTTAAATCAAACCCATATTTTGGTTCCCAGTTGAATATAAATTCGAAAAGGTTATCAAAGTATGAAAATATGTTTTGGTCTGGTTCTTGGAAACTTAGTGATTCTTTTGAAAATATTATTGAATTTGTTTTGTTATTATGATAAATGTTTGAAGAGCCACATTTTTGGTATGTTTGTCCGCTTTCTGGACAGGTAGCTGATTCTTCAAATACATTTAAGAAGTTTGTGGGATCCCCGAGATTCACTGGGTGGTTTATGGTTGTTCCGATTATTATATTATTGTTTTCTCCATATCTTACTATGCAGAAATTATTTGCTGATTCAAATGGTTGCAATCCGGTTCTTTCTTGTCTTGGATATTTAACATAATCTTCTGCATTTGTGAATATTGTGTAATTTATATTGTTAAGTGTGTTTCTATAATTGTCACAGTAGATAGTGTATTCATCTTCTCTTTCCATTAGGCTGAGTAGTTGCAGTGCTAAGAATTTTGTTCTAGATGTCCATTTTCCGTCTTCGCAATAATGGTCTCCTAGGTAGGTTTCTGAATCAACACATTGTGGATTACTAAATTCTTCGTATATCCCTGAAGGATTTACTAGGCATTGGTCATTTCTTGGGCACCAACCAGATACTGTGTTGTCCCAATTGTATTTTAAGTAAGAGTAGTACCATTCTCCAAAGATGCACCTGTATCCATCTGATATTGATCTAAATGGTGGGCTTACTGCATTTGCATGCTGGGTTTCTATGCATTGTTGCTCATCCCAACACTGAGTAGGTTCACAACATTCTGCTCTTTTGAGTCCTTCTCCTACTGGCCATTCTGTAAAACTTAAATGGGTTAGGTTTTCCCCCCCTGTTTCTTCCCATTTTTCTTCATAAGAGCAATAATATTTTCCTACTTCTTCTCCTTCTGTTTTGTCGATTATGTCACAATATGAGTGGTCTTGGATAAGGATTCCTTG
>JADHVD010000013.1 GCA_016784165.1 Candidatus Woesearchaeota archaeon | reverse complement strand
TCATCCCTATCATTTAAATATTTTGTTCAGTTAGAAGATCAAAATCATCTTTTTTTAGAAAATATTTTAAATACTCGTGAATAAATTAGCTCCAGGGGGTATTATTTGCTTGTATAACGATGAAAATAGCTATTTTTCATGACTACTTTGATGAAATAGGGGGTGCAGAACTGACAATGATGTATCTTGCTAGAGCTCTCAATGCAACAATCTTTACAACAAACATTGACAGAGAAAAAGTTGCTAAGGCAGGTTTTTCAGATGTTAAATTCAAATCAATAGGCAGTGTACCTAAAATAAAGCACTTAAAGCAATTATGTACCGAAATAAAGTTCTTCTTTCTAAAAGTAAAGGGTTATGATTACCATATCTTTGGAAGCTCATTCTCGATTTATGCTGCGAGAAACCACTATCCAAACCTTTGGTTTTGCTTTAGTCCACTAAGAGGCTTGTATGATTTGAGATATGACAAAAAAGGATTTTTCGAAGCTTTAAAGCAACCTTTCAAGTCCATCCACATCCTATTCGATAAAGTCGCAGTTCACAGAATGCAGAGTCTTGTATGTAACTCACAAAATACCAGAAAAAGAATAAAAAAATATTATCACTTAGATGCTAAAGTTATACATTCGCCTGTTGATACATCAGAGTTCAAAAACAAAAAATCAGAGAATTATTGGTTATCAGTAAGCAGGATTGATCCATACAAAAGAATAGAACTTGTAACAAAAGCATTTGGAAAGTTATCAAACGAAAAACTTGTTGTTGTGGGAGGAGCAATCTCAGACTACAAGAAGTACTTTGAGAAAATAAAAAAAGAATCAACCAAAAATATAGAGTTCAAAGGAGCAATATATAATAGAAAAGAACTTGTTGAATTATATTCAAAATGCAAGGGGTTAATTGTTGTTGCAAAATCAGAAGATTTTGGAAAAACACCCATTGAAGCAATGGCTTCAGGGAAACCAGTAATTGCTGCAAATGAAGGCGGATACAAAGAAACAATTATTGATAGTGTTACAGGAAAATTAATTGATGATGTTAATCCAGACAATTTAGCAAGAACAATAAGAGAGACAAGCAAGAAAACAGACAAATACAAAGAAGCATGTCTAAAACAAGCAAAAAAATTTGATGTGAGAATATTTGTTGAAAAAATGAAACAAGAGCTAAAATGAATAAAAATAAAAAAAATCTTGTTAGTATAATTATACCTTCATTCAATAGAAAAGATGATTTAGATAGGTGTATTAACTCAATATATTTGCAGACGTATAAACTATTTGAAATCATAGTAGTTGATGATGGAAGTTTGGATGATACAGAATTACATATAAAAAATGTGTTCCCTAATATAAAATTCTTTTCAAACAGCAGAAATAGAGGCCCAAATTATTGTAGGAACCTGGGAGTGTCTAAAAGTATTGGAGAATTCATATTAATTTTAGATAGTGATGTTGAGCTACTTAATAGAAAACAAATAAAAAATATGGTTAAAATCATTTTATCTGAGCAGAATATAGGTGAGATTGGAGGATACTATTCTGAAAATAATCAATCAATAATGGGTTGTGGGATAAAGCGCTCTCATGTTTTTGATAAGAAACAATCTATAACAATTAATAATTTTAATTTTAGTATTTGTGAATGGGTTGCATCTAATAATCTTTTTATGCGAAAAAGACTGTTTTATGAAATGGGTGGTTTTGATGAGAAAGCTCTTGGTGGAGAAACAGAATTAGAACTTGGGTTACTGCTTCATCTTAAAGGTTATAAAAATTTAATAAGTCCGGACATTGCAGTGAAACATAATCAAAGTTTAAAGGAAAGAGATAATATTGGAGTTCAATTAAACCAAAATAAGAATAAACATTTTGTAAGAGAGAAATGGCGTTATAGAAATAGATTAAAATTTTTTATTAAGCACAGGCTTTTAATAAAGAGAAAAGTATTATTCTTAAATAATCTATTGAAATTGGATAAGATCATCTCAGAACCTATTTCAATATTGGCGTTTATTAAACAACAATTTTTTGGCCTTAAGAAACAGAATTCAATTAATTTTAAGTCTACAAAAGAAAAAAACATTTTTTTAAGAAAGAAAATAGAAAACTATTTTATCCTTTTGTTTTTAATTATTAACACTACAGCTTGGAACTTATTCCACTTACAAAAAACATTAAACTCAAGAAAGAATAAACAATAGAATGAATCGTCATATTAAAATAAAATCAAAAAAAAGCATGGTAAGTATTATTATACCTTCCTACAATAGACGAGAAGATCTTGATATTTGCATAACCAGTATTTTCAAACAGTCATACAAACACAAAGAAGTCATTCTTGTTGATGATAATAGTTCTGATGATTCGGTTGTTTACATAAAGAAAAAATTTCCTATAGTCAGAATATTTGTAAATAGTAAAAACAAAGGACCAAATTATAGTATAAATAGAGGAATATCAAATAGCCTTGGAGAATATATTCTAGTTTTGGATAGTGACGTTAAAATGACAAACAAGAATCATATACATAACATGGTAAAAATTGCTTCTTCAGATAAAAATATAGGTTCAATAGGCGGATCATTTATACCGGGCGATCCTCGAACAAGAAGCTGTGGCTTAAGGAAGGTTGTTTTTTTTGATGAAAAAGTCTCTAATATAAGAAAATATGGTTGTAGTCTTATGGAGTGTGATTGGGTTGGAACAAATAATATGTTTGTTAAGAAAAAACGACTTCTTGAAACTGGAGGCCTCGATGAATCTATAAAAGGAGATTGGAACGAAACAGAGTTTGGTTTAAACTTAAAACAGAAAGGCTATGTCAATCTTTTTGGTCCTGATATTGCTTTGAAGCATTTTCATAGTGAAACAGAAAGAGATAATATTGGCATCCAACTTAATACAAAAAAAGAATCTGAAAAAGCCAGAGTTAGAAGTCTATGTAAAAATAGACAGAGGTTAAGATATGTGATAAAAAACTACCAAATAATTAAGAATAAGAGAAAACTTATTAAAAATATTCTATGGGAGTATACTTCTTTGCCTTCAAATATTATTTCTGTTCTGGCTTTTATAAAACAACAATTTTTTGGAATGAGAAAAGGGGATAATCTTGAAAAAATGAGTTTCAAAAAGAAAATTAAAATATTAAGCTCTAAAATTAAACGTTGTTTTCTTTCCATAAGGTTTCCATTTGATGCTGTTTTTTGGAATCTATTTCACTTACGTGAAACCATTAGATCAAGGAAAACTAACTTTTTAGAAAATCATGAATAAAATGCAAACTGAAAAACCAATACTTAGTCTTGAATGGCACATCACAGATTTCTGTAATTACAAATGTGAATATTGTTGCGAGAAACAGTATAGCAAAAAAAAGATTAGATATGGTTTTGCAAATAAAAAAACCCAAGATAGCATTTTAAAAGTTTTATCAGATTTGCCAGGTAGTTGGCAAATCAAATTTGCTGGAGGTGAACCAACAACTCACCCTGATTTTATTAGTGTATGTAAAAAAATTAAAGAATCCGGCCACACACTTTGTTTAACAACAAATTTTAGCATGCCGTTTAATAAACTGAAGAAATTTATTGATGTATGTGGTGATAAATTAGACTTTGTTTCAGCTAGTCTGCATCTAAGCCAAACAGATTCTGATAGTTTTATAAAAAAAGCGCTCCAATTCAATCAATTAAAACACCCCAAAACAGATTTTTCAATCACATCTGTTGTTACGGAAAACAATTTTAAACAACTTAAAAGAATAAAGGAAATATTAGATCAAAAAAAAATACGTTTTGAATTTCATAGATTAAGAACTAGTAAAAAAAGCATCTCTTATTCGTCAGAAATCGAAAATTATATTTCTGATAATTTAGTTAAAAACACCGATAAAACAGAAGCAAAACATTTTTTTGGGATACTATGTCATACAGGTGAATTGTTTTTTATAATAAAACCTAACGGCGATGTGCATCGTTGTTTTGAATCGCAACCAGGGAAATATTTGGGGAATATGTCTGAAGGAACATTTAAAAGGTTTTCAAAACCAAAGCCTTGTCTTTCTCACAAATGTGTTTGTATGGTCCCTGATAATCGAAACATGATTATTTTCAATAGTAAGAAAAATCCTTTGAAAACAAAGTTATATTTGTATAAAAATTTATACAAAAATTTTATTTCGAAGAAATCTAATACGAACAGAGGTGAAAAAAATAACCTTTCCTAAAATATCTGTAATCATCCCGGTTTTTAATTCTGATAAAACACTAGAAAACTGTTTAAAATCTGTGACTAATCAAACTTACCAGAATTATGAGATAATAATTGTAAATAATAACTCTTCTGATAATAGTCTTCAAATAATAAACAAATTTCAGAAAGCAAATAAAAACGTAAAATTGTTTTCAGAAAAAAAACAGTCAATTGGAGCTGCAAGAAACACAGGTGAAAAAAAAGCTAATGGAAAAGTTGTTCTAATGGTGGATTCAGATTGTGTTGTTCCAAGAAACTGGGTCAAAAATATGGCTGAACCAATTTTAAATAAAGAGTGTGATGCAACACAAGGATCACAAAGTTTGATGGTTGACAATTTCTGGTCTAATCAAATTCAACGAAGATATTTACAGAAAGAAAACTATTCATATAAAGAAGCTATTGGTTTGATAGACACAAAAAATTTTGCTATAAGTTCTGCCACTCTCAAGTCTTTGGGTTATACTAATAGAAATTATCCTGTAGGAAATGACTTGGATTTATCAATTAGATTTCAAATGAATAATTCAAAGCTAATTTTTTTAAAAGATGTTAAGGTGCAACACTTGCATCCGGATTCATTTAAAACAATTGTTCACAAAAAATTTAATAGGGGTTATTGGTGTTCCCGGATAACAAAACATTATCAGAATTTTCTTAATAACACGGACTTTTCTCGGAGGACTGCTCAAACATTTTGGTCTTTCATAAAATTTTTCCCTGGTTTAATAAAAACTATGTTCACTAAAGGTTTTGGGTACGCTTATTTTGATCTTATTGAAGGTCTGTCTTGGAGAACAGGAATATTATATGGTAAATTCAATTAAAAACAAAAAGTTAAGGATATTATATCTGTTACAGGAGTTTCCTAAATTATCGGAGACTTTTATCTTAAACGAGATAATACATCTCGAAAAGCTAGGTGGAGATGTTACAATTTTAGCCAGAAAAAAACCTTCCGGTAAAATTCACCCCGAAGTTATTAAAAATAACCTCTTAGAGAAAACTTATTATACCTCTGTTGAGAACTTTAACAGAGGAAGTGGCAAGCTACTTTTTTTCTTACTTAAATTGTTCAAAGAAATGATAATTAACCCTTTTAAAACTACAAAACATTTGAAATATTTAATAATCACACACAGAAATTTTTGGTCTGCCTGTGATAGTTTTTTTTCATTAAAAAAAATTCTTAACAAAAAGTTTGATTTGATTCATTGTTCATTCTCAACCTATGATAAAATTGAGAATGCATACTTTATTTCAAAATTATTAAATTGCAATTTTTCCCTTTCTTTCAGAGCTTATGAGTTGTACCAAAATAAATATTCGCGAGAAATGATGAAAAGAAAATTTATGATAGAAGAATCGTCAAAAATTATTACTATCTCAGAATATAATCAAAAATATTTAAAAAAAATTTTAGGAATAAAAAAAGTTCCAATAGTCCATGATGCTATTAATACAGAATTATTTAAACCTTCAATCAAAAAAAGTTCTAACAAAATAATAACTATTGGCAGATTTGTGGAACAGAAAGGAATGGATTTTTTAATTGAGGCCTGCAATATACTAAATAAAAATAAAGTTTCATATAATTGTGTTATAATAGGAGATGGACCTTTGAAAAAACAATATGTTGAAAAGATTAAAAAATATGAAATTCCAAATATTGTTTTTAAAGGATCCTTAAATAGCAAAGAAGTCAAATCTGAACTGGCTTCATCATCTGTTTTTGTTCTTCCTTGTATTATTGCTTCAGATGGTGATCGCGACATTTTGCCAAATGTTTTGAAAGAAGCCATGGCTATGGAAATTCCGATTGTAACTTCTAACATTTGTGGTATTAAGGAGCTAGTGGAGAATGGTGTTTCTGGCTTATTAGTTCCAACAAAGAATTCTGAGGCGGTTGCCAATGCAATCCGAAAGATTTTAGAAAACCCTGACTTCGGAAGAAAGTTGGGTTTCGCTGGTCGTTTAAAAATTAAAAAAAACTATGACATTGAAAAAGAAAGCAAAAAATTGCAAACAATATTTCAAGAGGGATGTCTGTGAAAATTCTCTATATTGTTAATCAGTTTCCTAAATCTTCCGAGACTTTTATATTGAATGAGATCACAGGACTAAAAAAATTAGGTCATGAAATAACAATACTTTCATTCAATAAATCTAATGAAAAAATAACTCGATCAAAAACTGAGATTCATGATCTCAGCAAGAGAACCATTTGTTTGAGCTCTATTGAGAGTACCCGCTTTTCCCGAGGCATTGATAAACTAATCAGCTTCTTTGAAAAATTTGTTTATGATTTTAGTCGTTCACCTTCAAAAGCTTTTAAGCTTTTTCTAGTCTCCAAGAAACACTCTGAGAATTTTTGGAATTTCCTAAGTACCTATCTTAAATTTAGACGTTTTGTTTTTCTAGATATTGAAATAATCAAGACTTCATTCTCAACATCTGAAGCTATAGACTCTGCTTTTATTCTTTCAAAGGTTCTCAGAAAACCTTTTTTTCTAACTTTTCGTGCATATGAACTATATAGGAAAGATTATCTCAAAGAATTAAAAAAGAGGGTTCGCATTTTAAAATCCGCATCGGGGATATTTACTATATCTCTATATAACCAAAAATACTTACAGAAATTATTTGGAATAGATTCATTCATTATTCACTCAGCGATAGACTTAAATTTATTCAAACCTTCAAAAAAGAAATCCAAAAAAAGAATTATTTTTGTTGGACGATTTGTTGAAAAAAAAGGTCTTATTTATTTAATAAAAGCATGCAACATCTTAAGCAAAAGAGGAGTTGTTTTTGATTGTGTGTTGATTGGTAATGGCCCTGGGATGTCTGATTGCGAGCGTTTGGTTAGGAAGCTTAATCTTTCTAATGTTTTTTTTAAGGGATCTTTGTCTGTTGATGAAGTTAGAAAAGAGCTTAGTGAAGCGTCTGTTTTTGTTCTTCCGTGTGTAATAGCGAATGATGGCAATCGTGATATTTTGCCTAACGTTTTGAAGGAAGCTATGGCTATGGAATTACCCGTTGTTACTTCTGATATTTGTGGTATTAGTGAGTTAGTTGAGAATGGTGTTTCTGGTATTTTGGTTCCACCAAAAAATCCTGTTGCTATTGCTGATGCAATTATAAAAATACTTGAAAATCCAACTTTGGCGAAAAACATGGGGTTGGCTGGTCGAAAGAAAATCAAAAAAGATTATAATATTACAACGGAAGTAAAAAAACTTGAAAAAATGTTTAAAAATATTTCAATTTAATGGTCTATTATAACAAGCGTGGTATTTATGTTAAGAAAATCAAGAAAAAAACATTATTTTCATGGATATTTGCAGCAGAATTTCATTTTGTGGTTTTGGAAATTAACTTCAAAAAGTTATTCTCAAGTAATTATCTTTGGATTGAATAAACATACAACGGAGATGTTGAAACTTATATTTAATCTGCCAAATCTACCAAAAATAGTTTGTATTTCTGAAAAGAAAACTATTTTTAATATTTTTGTAGAATTAATAAAAAGAATAAAATTTGATAAAGCTCAAGCAGTAATTATATCCTCTGATTATAATGAACTTTCTTTAGCAAAAAAACTTCCTAAGTGGATTAAGCGTAAAAAAATTCCTGTGATAAAAATGTATAAAGACTATTTGTTTTTCTGGCTTGGAATAAATTCTGAGAAAATTAAACAACTTCCAAATAAAAATAGCTTTAAAAAAATTTCAGAAACTCCTGATAAAACTTATATTATATGCTCTTCAATGCGTTCAGGAAGTACTTTTTTGGGAGATTTACTAACAAATACTAGTTTGCTTGGTTCTCCAAATGAACATTTTGGAGATTTTCCAATGAGGATAATAAAGAGTAATGTTATTAATTATCAAGAATTTATAAGAACTATTCTATCTTGTAGACAATCATCTAATAGAATTTTTGGAACAAAAATGCATTATTATATTTTCCAACAATTTGAAAACTTTTTTTCATCTAAAAAAGAATATGAAGGATTTGAGGGTTCTTCTCTTGTTGATAAAATTTTTCCAAATGTTCATTACATATTTCTTACAAGAAAAGATAAGATTAGCCAGGCTGTATCCTTGTATAAAGCCAATAATTTTAAGATTTACACTTTAGAAAAAAATGAGCACATAAATTATAAACCACTCGCTTATAATTTTAAACTTATTAAACAATGTCTGAAAAAAATAGAGTTTGAAGAAGAGGGATGGAAAAACTTTTTCAAGAATAATAACATTCGTCCACTAGTAATAATTTATGAAGATTTAGTTAAAGATCCAACTCAAACTTGTATCAAAATTCTAAACTTCATGAACATACCGGTTCCTAACAACTTTAAAACTCATTCAAAGTTTGTTAAAATGTTTGATGAATTATCTCAAGAATTTGTTTCGAAGTTTTCTGGAGAATATTTAAGCTAATTTTTCTCTTGTAAATACTCTGTCACAATTTTGTCAGGTTGTCCTTCTTTTTTTATTTTTCCGTTTTTAATCCAGATAACTCTATCAGAGTTCTTTTTGACAAAATAAATGTTGTGAGTTGATATCAATATAGTTATACCTTTTTTCTTAATCTCTAGTAGTTTAGATTTACTTTTTGATTTGAAATCTTTGTCTACACCATTGAACACTTCGTCTAATATAAGTATGTTGGCTTTAGAACTTATCGTACAGAAAATAGCTATTGAAAAGGAGAGTCTTGCTAACATTCCTGAAGAGAATTGATATAACTTTGTGTCAATATATTTTTCAAGTTCTGCAAATAAAATGATTTTATTAAATATGTGCTGAGTTTGTTTTTTACTAAGACCATACAATGACGAACATAAGAATATATTGTCCTTCATGGTCAACCGCATATTCAATCCCGCATTCAAATTTATCACACTTATTACTCTTCCATTAATCTCAACAGTTCCCTTATCGGCTTTATATATTCCTGCAATTGTTCGAAGAAGTGTGCTCTTTCCAGATCCATTATTTCCAATAATTCCAAGCATCTCACCTTCTTTTACGTTAAAAGAAATATTTTTCAGAACTTGAAACTTCTTCTTAGATTCTTTGTTAGAAAGTATAGATATTACTCTAGCTAATGTACTGTCTTTTTTTTTGCATCCAATACTGAATTTCTTTGATAAATTTTTTACAACTAATCTATACATTATATCATCTCCGGAAACTTATGTTCTAATCTTCCAAAAACAAAAAGGCCAATTACAAAAAACAACAAAGCAAATCCTACCATTCCAAAAATCAACCATAATTCTGGAATTCTGTTATGAATCAAGATTTCTCTTGAAATAGTAATAAAATAGTACAATGGATTGAATAAATTGAAATAGAACAATCTCGTTTGACCTCCAATATTATAAAAAATAGGTGTTGCAAACCATAATAATCTTGATATAAAAACCCAAAGATTTTTTAGATCCGCAAAGTAGATTGTTAGTGATGAGAGAATTAAAGAAACACCGAAAATGAAGAGCCCAAATATTATTAGTATTAATGGATAAAAAATAATCCCTCCTAAACTAATCTGGAACCATATCAAGAATGTCAGAAAAACTATTATTTCGAATATATGCTCGAAAACACTTCTTAAAACAACAGATATTATGATTGATTTATTTGAAAACTTTATGGATTTTATAAGTCCAGCATTTTTCATAATTGAGTCAATACTAAAACTACTCGTTTTTTGAAAAAAATTAAAGACTATTATACCAAGCAACAAGTAAAGAGGATACATTTCAATACCTTGTCCTAGTCTATCATGAAAAACCAATAAAAGAAGTAAAAACAAAGCTAGAGGATTTAGTAAATACCATAAAAATCCAAGATAACTCCCTTCATTTCTTATTTTAATATCGGTTTTGGCTAATTGAATGCTTAGATTCCAAAGTTTTTTGAGTTCTGCCATAATTTAATACTATGCGTGATTTTATATTTATAAATTCATCGTTCATTACATTCTCTGACCGAGGATACCTAGCACTTTAGTGCTAGGAGGAACGGTCAGTCTTCCATAACTTTTTTCTAGCATTTTTGATTATAAAATGGTGCGCAACGAAGTTGGCGCACGCATTCTCCATTTTCAATTTAGCGTGAGCGGTGAAATTTTTCGTTGCGTGGAGGCAACGAAAAATGAAATTGAATTTGAAAGCAACGAACCATGGCGTCGGACAAAACGTTTATCATTTGGTGTTTAAGCCGAAGTATGCTCGGCCTTTGTTTAAAAACCTTCACTTTCGCAAAGTTTGCGAAGGAGCATTTCGGCTAATTGCTTTTCAGTATGACTTTGTAATTCATGAACTTCAGGTCATGCCTGATCACGTGCATATCTTTGTTGACTTAAAACCTTACATGCCGGTCAGCAAAGCTTTGCAGCTTCTCAAAGGTGTTTCATCTCGAATCTTGAGACGAAACTTCTCTTACTTAAGAGAAGATGGACAACACCTTTGGAGTCCTGGAAAATTTTACCGAAGTGTTGGTAATGTGTCTGCAGATGTAATTCAGAATTACATCAAACACAGCCAAGACTCATGGTCGTTACCAGATAGTAAGATTCCAACTTACTATCATCAAAAGCACCTAAGTGCTTTTGCTTGAATGGATACTCCGCACTTCAGTGCGGAGAGGATTCATTTTTAAGTTTGTTGAATAATGCTTCAAAGCTATCAGAGATATATTTTAAGAATATTAATCCAAGGACAACTTGCTTATATTCAGCCGCATCCATATTATTACGCATTTTATCTGCGGCACTCCACAGTTTTTGTTCAAAGCCTAAGCCGTGTCCATTATTTGCCATTATTCATCTTCCTCCAAAACATAATATGCACCTCTATATGAACCAACTTTTTTTAAGAATCCGTATTCAATGAGTTCATTAATATCATTAACTGCAGTTGCATAAGATACTTTGTTTATTTCTACATATGTTTGAGCCTTGATAATTTTATGTTTTTTAACATATTCTAATGCTTTTTTCTGCCGAATACTTAGATCTTTGAGTGAATGTATGGGGTGCTTTGATCCTTTTGAATTATACAGTACAACTCTAAAGAAACTTTCAGTTATCTTAAATTCAGGATCTGATAATCCTGCTTCTCGCATAGCATTTTTCATTCTGGGAATACCCGTACCAAGACCCTCTACAAAACCTAAATCACGCAAGAATCTGTAAGTTATTGGATTTCTTTGAACTGAAATTGTTCCAAACATTTCTTTTGGTAAATTACTGGGTAATGAACCTGGATCTGTTATCTCTATTCTATCATCAAAAATATAAATTTGAATCGCATCTCTACTAAAATAATCTCTGTGCACAACTGCATTTACTATTGATTCTCTAATTACATTAATAGGATATTCATATTTTTCTATACGCTTTGCAGACTCTTTTATCTGAATAGATTTTGAAAGTGTTTTTTCAATAAATGCCATTGATTGATTAATGGTTTCAATAAGATCTTCTTGAATAAGTCTATGTGCTAGGATATTAACCGCTTCAGTTCCTAAAAACTGAACTAATTTAACTTCGGACTGAGGAAGAAAATTAGTTGGGTTTTTTCCAAACAATAAAATTGCAGGATTTTTAATCTTAAACTTGCCATTTAATGAAGCTAATTTAGAACTTAACAAAAACTCTTCTACTGAATGTTCATTTAGATAATTGCTTTGTTTTCTTTCTTGTAAATAACTTTTTATTTTTTCAACATCTAAGTCATCAGTTTTTGCATTTAATTCATAATTTTCATCAAAAGAAAGAATTTGTCTATTTCGCAAAAATTCCAAATGTGTTTGTCCATCAATTCGTTTGGTGGTACTTCCAACCCTAATATATATTGCACCATGAAAGGTGTTATAGGTATTATCAGGTGATTTTTGCACAATTATTGCTATAATTTTTTTGTTGTCAAGTGTAAATATTTCAATAGATATTAATGGAACTGGAGATACTGATTGATTTGCGGCTGATATTTGTTGCTGTAATTTATCTAAGTCATCATTTACACCAATTATTTTTTTAGAATCAGTTACACCTATTAGAAGTATCCCTCCAAGAGTATTAGCAAATCCACAAATTGCTTTACTAATATCTTGAGAACTGTGAAATGATTGTTTAAGCTCAATTTCTTGATTCTCTCCTGATTCAATTATTGTTTTTATTTGAGATTCTTCCATTTACTTATAAGAAGTAATTAGAAGTATTTATAAGTTTTTATATTGCATAAATAAAATAAGAGATTATAAGTAAATTATAAGTAATTGGAAGTAAATAAAACTAATTTATATGTCAGTTGTCACTTTAGAGTTCATTGCCTCAAAAACAGGGGGAGAGACCAACCAAAATAAACACACAGTATTAAAACATAATGTGTTCCCTCGTTTTTTGACTAATGAACTAGTAAGTAGTAAATAATTGATTGATTTATACAATAATCTTAATCTATCTATAATAATATAAAGAAAGAAACTTATTATATTATTATGTAGATGTAATGCTATCATTTTTTCCTCTTTTTAGGTTTATTCCAGTATGGACTCTTACATTTAGGACAAATAACAGGATCTTCATTTACTTTAATCCTTGGTATCCATTCATGATTACATCGTTCACAACGATATCCTTGTACGGTAATCATAATCTTAGCCATATTACATATTGGATTTATTTTTTTCTTTATAATTCTTTCCTAAAATATACTTAGTTATACTTACTTTTGTAGGTAAGAAACGACAAGATTTATATAGAAAAACCACTTTCTAACATATACTTATAAAAGTAAGTTTAAGGTTAAGAAAATGACGAAAAAATGCCCAATTTGCAACTCAAATAACACGAGAAAAGATAGTCAAAGAAAAACAAGCATTGGCTTAAAACAAAGATGGTACTGCAAAGACTGCAAAAAACGATTTACTGAAAATGCCTTGCCAAACATCAAAGGGAATGAAGACACAGTAATCCTAGCAATAGACCTTTATCTTAAAGGAGTAAGCTATAGAGGAATACAAGACAGTATGAAACAATTTTATGGACTTGACATCAGCCACATAACAGTCATGAACTGGATCAATAGATTCATGAAGGAAATAAACTGCTATGTCAAGTCTATGACGCCAGAAGTAGGAGACTACTGGCACGCAGATGAACAATTCATTAAAGTGAAAGGAAAAATACAATATATCTGGAATGTACTAGATGCAAGAACAAGATTCCTCTTAGCAAGTAATGCAACTCCAAGAAGAACAACAAAAGCTGCAAGAGAAACATTTCAAATAGCAAAAACAATAGCAAACAAAAAAGCAAAAACAGTGGTCACAGACGGCTCATTCTCCTATGAAAAAGCAGTAAGAAAAGAATTCGCAACATACAAAAACCCAAAACCACACAAAAGATACGTAAGTCTAAGAAACAAAGAATGCAGTAACAATAAGCTAGAACGGTTTCATGGAACATTCAGACAACGAGACAAAGTAATGAAAGGATTCAAAGGAAACCAAAAACAATTCGCAGAAAACTTCCAGACATACTACAACTTCATAAAACCACACATGAGCATAGACTTGACACCAGCACAAAAAGCAGGAATAAAACAAAAACCAGAATGGAAAGACCTATTACTAAAAGCAGTACAGAAATGAGTAGAAACTACTTCTAAAAACAACACCTACAAAGTAAAATATCAATCAGCAGGGAGAAATTCCCTATCCTGTCTGCTCGTTTCCCTGCTCGTTTTAAAATAATTAAGTTCTAAAAACAATATTTGAGACGTAAAATAACAAACAACAGTGAAAACCACCTGATTATTACTGCTCGTCTTATTGTTCGTCTTAAAATAAGCCAAAAAAATAATAATTCTAAAAACGTTGAGAGATGGTATGAGGCTTGGTCTTAAAATAGACTCTTAGAACCAAAGAAAAACTAAATTTAGGCAGTTGGTTCCCCCCACATCCTAAATGAACAGCCGAGAATGAACATCCCTACACTGAACGGAACGATATAATACTAATATTTATAAATCATATAATATAAAAAGATGTGGTGTCAAATTTGAAATTGTTTGTAGAGCGGAACAGGAACTCGGATAATATTTTAATGAAAATATTAGTTCTAAGTAAAGACTTTATTTGGAAGTCCATTCTTTGTACAAAAAATTTGAAAAAATCTTTTTTGAAACTACAAATAAAAGTTAATACTTCAATAAGAAGGACAATTTTAATATTTGCGCTGAATATGAGGTCAGACAAACCATTAAATAAAAAAAAAATAGTGAAAAACTTATCGCATCTTAATGATCTGTTACATTTTTACAAAGAGTTAGAACCAATTCTTAAAAGCAAAAGAATTAAGCCAGTTTTGTTTGGAAGTCTTGCTTATGCAATTTTATTTCAAGATGAAACTTGTGTTATTGATGATATGGATTTTGTAGTTTTTACAAGACAAGTAGAAATAATAAAACAAGAAATAAAAAAACATAAAAATTTTACTTTCAAAGAACGTGGCAAAGGGTTGGATATTCTCAAAAATCATCTTAAAATATCTTTTTCAAAGTATGAGGAAGGAATAAAATTTGATACCCACTTATTAACTATCAAAATTAATGATGTAAAGCTTAAAATTATTTCTCCCAAATATTTGATTTATAATTACGATGTTGGTTATAAAAAAAATCGTAAAATCATACATGATGGGAAAAAATTACAAAATCTTAGAAAACTTGGCAAACAATTGTTTTCCAAACAAGACATCTTGAAATAAATTATTTCTTTCTACAGACAAATATACTAAACAAAGGAGTTTGATTGTAAATATTGTATAGCTCGGGATTGAGTTTTTTGAATTTTTTTGTAGGTCTACAGTTAATGAAGTCAATCAATTCAAATCCAGAATTAACAATAGGTTTAATATGAGATTCTAATGTTCTGGAAACATATTTTATGTTCATCCCTGGCAAGAAATCTCTAGACTTTACTTTATCTTTGAAAGCTGAACCAATAACACGTTTTATACCTGTTTTTGTGTTCAAAATTTGTCCTATTCCAAATATTTTTATGTCATTGATTTTTTTAGATTCCATCGAAGCTTGAATTGGGCTAATATCTGAATAGTAGAACAATCCTCTTTTTTTTAATACACGATTTATTTCTTGAAATGTTTTCTTTAAATTTTTTATATTGGAAACCATTAGACTTGAGGTTACTACATCAAACGTTTTATCTTTAAATGGTAATTTGTCTGCAGAAGCAATAAAAAATTGTGTATCTGAGAATCTTTCCTTGGCAAGTTTAATCATTGTCTTACTAATATCAACACCCACCACTGTCGCTTCGCTTTTTGCATACTCTGCAGCATGAATTCCCACACCGCAGCCAACATCTAGTATGTTCTTTCCTTTAATGTTTTTTACACTTTTTATCATTGAAGGGATTTCTATAAACTCATTAAAGAGTCTATCAGATTCTCTGTCATCTCTGGCTTTTTGATACTCTTGTCCAAACTGGTTGTACATCTTTTGATTATGTTTTTTCATAGTCACCCTTTGATTTATATTATAAATTTAATAAATCTATCGAATTCTTAAGTTCATTTTAATAAAATATTTATAACACGGATATTTGTATTAAGTTATGAATGATATTGATATTATATTTAAGAGATTAAGATTTGATCTCCTGAGACTCAAAGATCCTAAATTGAAGAATTGGAGTATGAACTATTTTGAGAGTCACAAAAAAAGATATGAGATAGATATAAAACTTATTAGAAAATATTATTCTAATGGTAAAATTGTGGAAATTGGATCAATTCCATGCCACTTAACTTATTGCTTAAAAAAATTGCATTTTGACTTTGTAAGTGTTGACATAAATCCTTCTAGGGCAAAGAGTTTTATTCGTGAACATGGTTTGAATGTTTTGAAATGTGATATAGAATCAGAAAAGCTTCCATTTGAAGATAATTCTGTAGATTTAATTATATTTTCAGAAACCTTCGAGCATTTGCGCATTAATCCAATTTTAACACTTAGAGATATAAATAGAATTCTAAAACCACGAGGTATAATTATATTAACCACTCCTAACATTTATTTTTTTAAAACATTTATATCTTATATGTTCGGAAAAGGGCTTAATGATGCTTATTATGAGTTTGAAAAATTATCAGCAATAGGCCATATGGGTCATATTAGAGTTTATTCAAAAAAAGAAATGCTTTCTTTTTTAAACAATGCTGGCTTTCAAATCGTTAAGTATTCAGCTCAAAATTATTCTAAAATGAATCCTATGTTCATGTTTTTTTTAAGATTTTTCCCTTATTTTTGTCAACACCAAGTATTTATATGTAAAAAGTAGTCATTTTGTATAATAACAATTATTTATTCTACATTCCTTTTGGCAATGATTAACATTTTTTCTTTCTTTTTTTGCTTCGGGAGAGTTCCAAATATTCTTAATTTTGTTTTGCAAGATATTGCCTATTTTTATATTTCTGGCGAAGCAAAATTTTACATTCCCTTCAGGGTCTATAATTAAATTTTCATAACCAACATTACATGGATACTTCAGAATCGCTTTTTTGTTATCAAGATAATAATCTCTCATTTTGTTTAGTTGGTTTTGAGGATTGATAATATTATAACTTTTTTTTAGATTATTTATTTTTTCAAAAGTCTCATTTACTAAGTGCTTTTCTGGCCAAAGATTGCTTTTTTTAACGTTCAGAATTTGGTCTGTTCTCTCGAAATTATCCTCCAAGGACTGTAAACTTACTCCAAGCTTTCTTTGTTTGGCCCAATGACAAATATTTTCAATATTTGGCATATTTAATTTTGTTAAAAGAACCGCTATATTAATGAATATGTTAGAGTTATGTTGTTTTTTATAATTTAACAATTTGTCTATGACTTTGATAGTTTTATCTTGAACATTAGAAACTCCTCTAAGAAAATCATTGTTCTCGTTCTTAAGATCATATAATGAAATTGTAATAGCGTGAGTTTTATACTGAATAATTTTTTCCGCTAAAGAATCGTTTATTAATACTCCATTAGAGTTTATGTTGGTTTTTATTCCAAGTTTTGAATTAAAGAATATCAAATTTTCTATTCCATTTATAAGAAAAACTTCTCCACCAGTAAGATTAACTGTATAAAGACCTAACCATTCATATAACTGTTTCGAAATCTTTTTCCATTCTCTAATGCTCAACTCTTTCTTTTTTTGAAGTTTCCAAATATCGCAATGAATACATTTGAAATTGCATTTATGAGTAACTTCGAATATTATAATATTGGATGGTTTAATAGTCTGATTGGATAAAAAATTTAATACTTTTGTAAAAGAGAACACCATTTTTTTATTCTTCCATAACAGTTTTTTTTTTCTCAATCATTTTTTAAATCTGAGCTTGATGAGTATCCAAATATTCTATTAATCATCACTCTATTTAGCCTTTTTACCTTCCTCATAGTTTTTCAAATAGTATGTTATTGGAACTTCTTTAATCGTCATTCCTTTTTTCCTCTTATAAATGATTTTTTAACATTAATTTTAATATATATATTCTAACTTATTTATAAATTTATAGTCAATCAAATTTTTAGCAAAGTATAAAAACCAATTATTCTTTTGTTGTTTGTATTAAAGGTTTTAGTTATGATCAATTTTAAACAAAAATTAAAAAATAAACATTTATCTTTATTCATAATAATATTGTTGATTTCCACATTATTATCAGCTTCCTTTGCCATTAATTGTATAACTAATTTTACTGGTGATGAAGTTGGTTATCTGGAGCAAACTTACAGTATTGCTTTTAATGATAACTTACACGGCTGGAATATTAGAAATTTTTTTTTCCCAGTTGTTTTGTCCTTACCAGTTATGCTTTTCAAGTTATTATTTGGAACTATTGATGAAATTACATTCATCGTGGTTGTAAGAATAATATTTATTTTTATTGTTAATACTTTAATGTCAATATCTATTTATTTATTTTCGGAAAGAATTCTAAAAGATAAACTTACTTATCTTTTAGCAGAATTTTTTTTGTTGCTAAATCCTTATTGGATATATTCTATTTCTTATTACTCAATTGATCCACCAATTGCATCACTCTTTTTTCTAGCAACTTTCTTCTGCTTTTATTTTCTTAAATCAAAAAATTATACTAATCTTATTCTAAGTGGATCAATTATAGGCATAGCTTATTTGTTGAAATATTCTGCAGGAATATTGTTGATACCCTTATTTTTAGTTTTAATAATATGGAATTTTAATAATAAAATTGTTCTAATAAAAAACATGCTAGTTATGTTTTTTTCTTTTTTTTCTTTTTTTATTTTGGGTGCTATTATAGATTATTTTTCATGGGGAACTTTTTTCTTGTCTCTTCGTAACTTTGTAAGATACCAGCTGTTAGATAAAACATTTTTATCTTATACTGATAAAACTTCTATCTTTGAATTCTTCTTTATAATAATGAGAACTGAATGGATATTAGTATTTGCATTAATAAGTGCAATTAGTTTGTTCTTATTATTAAGATCCAAATTCAAGTTAGCTATTTCATTATTAGTCATTATTTTAGTGTACATATTTATAATGAGTTTTGCGGAAGTAAGAATATTCAGGTATTTGTGGCCTGTAATTCCTTTTTTTATCATTTTATCATCTTATTTTATATCTAAACAGATTCATTTTAATTTTTTAAATCTTAAATTAAAAAAAATTCTTATATTAGCGATTTTACTATTTTTCTTGATTATGTCTTTAATTTCTTTGAAAACACAATTCACAAACAAATGTTCATTTGAAGATTGTCTTTCATTTTATCAAAACAACTTGTCTCAACATATAATCATTAATTCTTCAAATTCTACGTTGCTAATTCTGTCTCCATGTCGAATCCCATATTTCTTTATTGAAGAACCTTTTTCATCTGAAAAAATATTTTGTTCTGAGTTTTTATTCCAAGATATAAATAAATATTTGCGTAAGGACATCATAGTATTTACTCGTTGGTTAACAAATCCTGCATGTAAAGAATTAGTTAATAAATATTCTTTAAATGATAATTACTCAAAAATAGAATCAAATTTTTTTTCTTCTTTCGTAAGAAAATAGAGATGGCTTCTTAAATAATTTCCTCAATATGTTTACAAAGTATATTATTTTAAACTGGGATTTAAACTTTCTGCTATGTTTTTTGCTAATTCTTTGTTTGATTTTGCGTTTGGATGCCCATCCCCTTTAATCTTATATTCTTTTCTAATATTTGTGTGTGTTAGATTGTATTCTAGTATGTTGATATTGTTTTCTTGTAGTAATTCTTTTAGTTCTAGGCTTTTTATGTTGTCGTTGTGTATTGGGTGTATTAGTACGTAGAATGTTCCGTTGAATTTTTCTTCATAAATTTCTTTGCTTTTCTCAATAATTTTATATGTCAAATAAGTATGTTTTTCTTTGTGTTTTGGAAGGTCTATCTTATAGTATTTTATAAGTTGTGATCTTGCCAATATTTGATAAATGGTTGTTGTTATGGGTTTTCCTGTTTTGAAATTTCCTTTTCTTTCTAATTTAAGATTTTTATCTAGTTTATAATATGGAAATGTCCAACCAGCATACCATTTTTTATGTATGTAAAGATTGCCTATAACTCGCCTAATGTGATTTGGTATAAATATGTATATTGCTTTTCCTCCTGTTTTGTTTATCTCTTCTGCGAAGTTATCATCTTCTAATAAAGCTAGCATGTGTTGAGTTCCAGTTCCTGGTAATCCATAATTGTATAAATCATAGTTCGTCAGATTTGTTAAATGGTAGTTTAACGTTTCGTTGTCTTCAACTCCTTCTCCGAATGTATATGATCCTCCGAATAATATTAGTGGTGGTTCTTCTGTGTGTTTGTTTTTTCTCCTACCGAATTCGTCAATAGAATATGTTACATTATAGATTGTTGTTCCGTTACTGAAATAAATAGCTCTGTTGGTTGTTATGTTTGGAATGCCTTTGTATCCACGTTCTTGATCGAATTGAATATATTTGTGATTTCCCTTAATTATTCTTTTTGTTTCGCTTTCTTTGTTCAAAAAGTAGAATGTTGTTTCTATTATTAAAATCGTGAGAATTATAATCATTATTAATAAGAAAATGTTTTGAATATTTTTATTTGAAAGAAGTTTTCTGATTTTTCTTAGAATAACTTTAATTTTTCTTCTAGTTTTTATTTTCATAATACTTATTCCAACTATAATGAGAACAACGTTAAAAATTGCAATCTCAAAATATTTCCAAATAAAATCCAGCTTCCCATCAGGGCTGAACAACCATTCAACAACGAAAGGATTAAAGAATAAACCAATCACAATTAGAATCCAACCTATTATCTTAAAACTCTTTTCTCTCAACACTCATCCCCCAAATTATTAATTTTTTAAATTCTCAATGAACTTAAGAACTTCTTCGCTGCATTCTTCAATAGTCTTATTTTCAGTATCTAAAACCAGATCTGCGTTCTCTGGCTCTTCAAATGGATCACTTATTCCTGTGAAGTTCTTAATTATGCCTTTCTCTGCTTTTGCATACAAACCTTTATAGCATCTTTTCTTGCATGTTTCTAAAGAAGCTTTCACATATACTTCTACAAAGTTTGAATCTCCTTCTAATTCAGATCTTATTTTTCGTCTAACAGAATTGTAAGGTGTGATAAAGGCTGATAATACAATCACGTTGTTTCTAGCCAATAGTTTCGCAATAAAAGTAGCTCTAGCCAAGTTTTTCTCTCGGTCTTCATGGCTAAAACCTAAATCACTAGTTATATGCTTCCGAAGAATATCTCCATCTAGAATCTCATGTTTTTCGGATTTTTCTTTCAAAACAGCACTAACTGCTTTAGCAATTGTAGTCTTACCAGCGGCTGATAAACCTGTAAACCAAATAACTGTTCCTTTCATCTCTCAATTCCCCTCAATAAGTTTTATCTGTCCACTATATAAATATTTCTCTCTAAACCTCTCTCAGAGAAACATTTATATATCTTTTATTCAATAATTACTGTTATATAATTATTATAGAGGTGTAATTCATGAATCCTGCATTTATCGCTTTAGCAGCAATTATCATAGCT
>JADHVD010000003.1 GCA_016784165.1 Candidatus Woesearchaeota archaeon | reverse complement strand
AAAAACGCAAGAAAGGGTTTTATACAAGTTGGACACGATAGTGGTAGCTATAGTGATTATTTGGGTAAGTTGTCTCTCAATCCATTCGGTGGCAATGTCGGCATTGGGACGACGAGTCCGTCTGCTATGTTGGAAGTTGCTGGTGATTTGGAAATCGGTTCCCTTGAAAATAGAGACGGCTCAAACTTCTTTGATACTTCCAGTTATACCACCAGCAAAACTGTTAGTGGCATATCTTCATCTGGTACAATTAGTTATGCAAACATAGCCATAGCTGCTTCACAAGTAACAAGTGGAACTTTTGCTGAAGCGAGGGTTAGAAAATTAGATTCTGTAGATACAAGATCAACAGATCCTCTACCGCAAGATTATACTTCTTCTGTACAGGCAGATTTCAAATACAACACTGCAGATGGATTATCAGATGGTGAAACATATCATGGAGTGTTATCTTATAGACCCTATGGTGATGGTATTGATGATAGCGGAGGACCTATGCATCAATTGGGATTTACAAGTAACAAGAATTTATGGATGAGGACGGCGGCATCAGATACAACTTGGAATTCCTGGGTAAGATCACTTGACACAGATAGTCCAGTTAAGACCTCAAGTGTATTGCAAATAGATGGCTCGGGAGATAGTTATATACAAGGCAATGTCGGCATTGGGACGACTTCGCCACTGCGACCTTTAACAGTATCCAATTCAGGGTATTTACAGATGTGGGAAAATACTGGCGGAACTGCTGATAGCAAAAGGTTGTCTCTATATCAAGCCAGTTCCTCTGCTATTTATAGGTGGATTGCAACTGATGATGATAATGGCTATGGGTCAGACATTATGTCTATGGACTTACTTAACAACAGAGTCGGCATTGGGACGACTAATCCTGGGGCGAAGTTGGAAGTTGCTGGTACAACAATAATAGATGGAGATTTAACTGTTGGTGGAGCTATAACCGCTCCAACTGGGCAGAATGTAATTATCCAACTACCCTCTTAGACTAGTATTATATATTGTTTCTATAAAATTGTAATATAATTCATTTACTTTTTTATTTTTTATTAATAATATGTTTTCATCATTAAAACCTACGCCTAAATAAGTGGGATTCATACACCCAGCAATAACACTATCATAATCAAAAACAAAAGCTTTAGTATGGACTCTCTGTTTAATAAACTCTAAAATCAATCCACTTACTAAAGATATAGGAACTGTGCTTTTTGTTAAACCTTTATGTTCTAAAACCCCTTTGATAGTTATATTATTTTTTTCAGCAGATTTTAAAGCATTAAAAATATTATAATTAGTAAAAGAATAAACTGCTAAAGCAATTCTATCATTAGAAGAATTAATATAATTAATAATTAAAGATTCACAATCATCATAAGGGCAAAAAAAGGGTTTTACAAAAAGATCTTCATTAATTTTAATTAAATCTTTATCTTCTGAACCTTTTTTATCTGATTGATTATTGTAAAGTTGCCAGAAATTAGAATTATATCTACTAGCTAGCTCTTCAGAATTAATAACAAAGAAACTATGAAGGTTTTTATTAATGGTGTTTTTATTAAAAATTAAACTCCCAGAAAAAACAATGTTTTTATCAATCACACAATAACTGCTATGCATCATACCTTTACGATTAGGATCATCAAACCTTGTAAAGGGCCAATAAATATTTTTATTACCCATATAATCAGAATTAACAAATAATCTAACTTTTACACCTGACTCTTCTGCTTTTTTTAAAGAATCCTCCATTTCAGGATAATTTAAAGATCTGAAAACACAGTTAATTTCTTTTTTAGCGTTATTAAAAAGATTTATAACACTAAAAGAATCATTTTCATTTGGAGCAATAAACAATTCAAAATTTTCAATTTTATAATGAACATATAAAGGTTCAACAATTTCAATTTCTAAATTTGATCTATAAATTGAATAAGCAAAAGTAAATAGTGAACTTAATAGAACTAAAATAATTAATAAATTGATAATTTTTATTTTAAACTGTTTTTTCATAAAAAGGGTTAATGAAGGTTCTTATATAAATTAATTTCTTTTATACAAAGAATTGATCTTATAAAATGATCTATGACAGATAGTATAAAAATTTAATGATTCTAAAATTCTAATAATGGGCCTGATAAGAATTGTGATATAAAGTAAACTTACAATTAAACCAGAAATTTGGACATAATTTGAAATCATATAATAACCAAAATAAGCTAAATAAAATAACCTATAAAAACTAATAAAAGATCTCATAACCACATTTAAGGGAATAAATCTTGATTTATTGATGATTCTTTTTTTAAGATTATTTTCTAAATGGTTCATAAAAACTTTCTTTGACTCTTTAGGGTTAAGTCTTTTATCCAAAACATTTTTAATTAATAATTCAAAAGAATTAATATTACTAAACTTATCTTTTTTTTCAACAAAATAATTACTAGTTAATTGAATCTTTTTACCAATTAAATAAAACAAAAAAAAGAAAGGAATAGAATAAAGAAAATAAAAGAAAAGGTGACGATCAAAAAAGAAAATTATAAATGAAACAATTAAAATTTTAACAATATCTAATAAATTATTATAAACAGTTCTAATAAGAAGTAAATACATATGGAGATGTTTAGATGAAAGGTCGGATTTAAAAGTGATATACTTAAATAATTTAGATTCATATTTTTCTAAAATTAATTCTTTAATATTTTTTTCAACTTTTAAAAAAAATTTATTTTTATATTTTTCAATTTTAATATCGATAAAAATTTTAAATAAAAATAAAATAAAAAAAACTACTGTTGCATAAAAAAGTAGAGATAAGTTATTATTCCTATAAACTTTTAAAATAAAAAATTGAGTTATGAGGGGGAAAGAAGTATAAATTGAAGCGGAAATAAAAGATAAAAATAAGATGGTGAATAAATAAATCTTGTTAAATAAAATGATCTTTTTAAAATTAGGATTTTTAAGAACATTGATTAAATTTAGTGAAAAAGCCATCTTAAAAAAATAAAAAAATGCAAAAGTCTCCTAATGCATTATTCAAACAACGTGAACCAACACGAACGTATTTTAATCAGTCCCGTATAATCAAAAAATGACAAAGCATTTTTTAATCATACCCATATAACCAAAAAATGACGAGCATTTTTTATCAAGTGGGTGGGTGAGTATTGTTCCTTGCGGATTGTCTGTTTATATTGGGTATTATCCAACAAAAATCTTATTAAAGATCGTGATAGAATTAATAAATATTAATTATTTAAATAACTTTCTATAATTAATTAATTTTTTCATAAACAAAGTTCAATAATTGTTTTGAATTAATAAGATAATAATCTGACAAAGAATAGTTATAAGATAAGTAAGGAATAGAATTATTAATATTGGGGTAACGAGTATCAATTGTTTCTAAAGTAAGATTACCAATAAAAGGATTAAAAATTTCTGATATATTTAATTGATCGGATAAAAGAACTAAATCATGAATTTTTGGAGGGGTTTTATTAAATTTAAAAAGATAATAAGACTTTAGAGCTTTTTCTACAGCTTGTTCACATAAATAAGATGCAGTATTATAATATCCTAAATTGTGTAATTTTTCTGCAGATTCTAAATCTTTAACAGATTGATAAAACCAGATATCGTGAGTGTGGGAGGATTGATTAATTGTAAAACCTTTTTTAAAATAAGATTCTTTATTATTATCAATTTTAATAATTAAGAAAAAAGATAATAAACAGATTAAAATTAAAAATGATATCAAAAAATATTTTTTCATATAAATTATAATAAGATAAATCACTTAAAAAACTTTCTTAAAAAAGATAAATATATAAATAATAAAAAGGTGTTAAAAGTTATGATTAAGATAAAAAGAAAGGTAATTATTTCTTTATTAATATTAATCCTAATTCAATTAAATGTAACTGCTTATGATGGCTGGTGTTATTTTGATTGTGGCCCTGAGCATGATTATTGCGATTATTACCCTGCTGAGTGTGAAGGCTATGTATGTATTGACCCAGATGGTGATGGGTGTGGGTGGTTTTGTGATGGTTGCGGAATAGATTGTGCATCACATAATCCTGAGATATACCTAGGAGCGCAGGAAGAAACAGTAATTCAATGCTCTGACGATTTAGATAATGATTGTGATGGATGGGTTGATTGTTGCGATGAAGAATGTAATGATTTACCTATTTGTGAGGGGGTAGATCCGGAAAGTGATGAATGTGTTTATGGTCCTGGATGTGTGGCAGAATTTGATGATAGTTTACCTTATTTTGAAATTAGAGGTGTAGGAGGGGAAACTATTGCAAAAATAGACCAATCAGGAACAATGTGGATCAAAGGAAAAATAGATTATATTAACCCAATTACTATGGGGACTAATAATTTTATAATTAAAAAAACTAATGGGGTTGTACAGCTGAAAATTAGCAGAGATAGTGGTAATTTGATCCTAAAGGGGGCAGGGACATTACATGAAGATGCTGGCCAATCTTTTTTGAATGAGGAAACACAAGGTAGTGTTATAATTAAAAATTCTAATGGAGATAATATTGTAAGAATTTCTAATGATGGACATTTATATTTAAAATCTTGTGTGATTCAAGAGGAGTTAAAATGCACTGAAGGAGCTGTAGAAACACAAGATTGTGGAGCCTCAGATGTGGGAGAATGTATCTTAGGAACACAAGACAGAACCTGTACTTCATATGAAGATTGGGGTAATTGGGAAGAATGCGAAGGTCAAATCAACCCAGAAGAAGAAATATGTGGTGATGGATTAGATAATGATTGTGATGGAGAAGTGGATGAAGGGTGTGGAACAGAATTCTGTTATGGCTCTTTTTCTTGTGAAGATGTAAATACTGGTGAATATGGAGGATTATATTATGATTATTATTGGGAGTACCCAATTACTTGTTATGAATTGCCTTTTGGTGAGGATTATACCACTGGTTTAGATGGTTGTAGTTGTATGCCTATGTGAGGTTGTCATGATTTAGGAAACATTGGATGGGGTGGTCAATGTGAACATCCAGGTTTTGCAGGGTGGATAGATGATCCAGATAATTGTGGTTATCCTGAAGTTAGTTGTGGGAACTGTGGATGTGATGTTGAGGATGATCCAGTATGTGTTTGTGAAGGGACACATGCACTTGCTGAAACTTTTTCAACAGAAACTGAATGTATTTTAAATGGATATCAATGGGGTTAAAAATAAATTAGAAAAGATTAAAAAGATTTAATTTCTTTAATTATAAAAATAGAAAAGAATATTCAAAATCTTATCACAAAAGAAAAACTTGTAAAATATTAAAAGACATTTACATAAAAAATTGGGGTGTAAACCTCTTTAAAATATTAAAATAGCTTCTCAAGAAGAAAAAAATAGAAAAATTAAACAACCCAGAATTAACTAAAAAAACTATAAAGAAAGCTAAAGAAATATCCTTAAAGTACAATCAAAATAGCAAATAGCAAACTTAAAAAAGTTGTATAATACAACAAATCCCTCTTTTCTCACTTTAGATGATGTATAATATTGCATTAAACAGTAAATTTATTGAAACTTTGCAGACTTTAAAACGTTTTTTAGGTCTTATTGTCTTCAGGACTTGATAACCCTAAACTTAATTTAAGAAATGATATTCACTGGTTTTTTCTTAATAAATGAGAGGATGTTAGTAATTGTTGTGTCAACAATTCTTTTTATGGCTTCTTTGCTGTTGAATGCATTATGTGGAGTAAATACAACATTATCCATTTTGAATATCTCATAATCTTTAACGAGTTGTTTCCATTTTTTTAGGTGTTTTTCCTGGTAAAGTCTTTGTTTTTCTTCCCTTACCATCTCTTCACCTTCTATTACATCTAAACCTGCTCCTGCAAGGTGTTTTTTCTTTAAAGCAGAGTACAATGCTTCTGTTTCTATAAGTCCACCCCTGGCTGTATTTATGAGAATTGCGCCTTTTTTGATTTTCGTTATATTTTTTTTATTTATTATGTGGTGGGTGTATTTATTTAATGGAGCATGAAGAGTGATTATATCTGAATGTGCTAAAAGATTATCTAAATCAGAATAATTAAATCCAAGTACTTCTGAAAGGAATTTATTTTTTTTAACATCATAAGTTAAGACATTCATCCCAAATCCTTTTGCTATTTTAATTACATGTAAACCAATGTGTCCTGCACCTATCACCCCAATTGTTTTTCCTTTTAGGTCAAACCCAGTTAACCCATCAATTGAAAAATCATCATTTAGTGTTCTTACATAAGATTTATGAATATGTCTCGACAAAGATAAAATTAATCCAAAAGTGTGTTCTGCTACAGTATTTTCCCCATAAAATGGAACATTAGTAACAATCACCTTCTTTTTCCTACATGCTTTTAAGTCAATATGATCAAATCCAGTCGACCTTGTTGCAATCATCTTCAGGTTAGGAAATTGCTTAAGAACCTCTTTAGTTATTTTAGAATTTATGAAAACTGAAATTATATCTGCATTTTTTGCTTTTTTAATATTTTCCGGAGTTATATGTTCATCAAAGAAATAAAGGATGTGATTTTTTAATTGATCTCTTATGTGTGGTTTTTCCCATGCTTCTGAGCGCTTGATTCCAAAAAATGCTATTTTCATTTTATTTTTTTGAAAATGATGCTTTAAGACGAAGTCTTATTGTTTCATTTTATTTTCTAAAAAATGAGACTTTAAGACAAAGTCTTATTGTTTCATTTTATTTTTTTTGAATATTTTATTAGTATTTAATTTTAACTATTTAAAAAAAGAAAAAAAGGAAATTCTATGATTTCCATAAACCATGTAAGTTGCAATAAGCCCTTACTTCAATGTTATTTGAAGTTATGTTGAATTCTGCCATAGGTGTGTCTCCTGGACTTAAATATTGCCTATACACTTTTCCGTCTGCAATCACTTCTATCCATTCGATATAATGGTCTGAATCCATTGGATGCTCAATAGAACCAACATTTACTTTGATTCCGGTTTCAGTTTTCTCTATAACTGGAACATGTTTTTCTTGTGCTGCGTCTTCTGTATTTTCAGTAATTAATCTCATTGGTTTATTACAACATACAATTTCTCCAACTCCCTCGTGCAATATTTCCACGATAATTCCACAAATATCACATTTATATACTTGTTTTTTTTCTGTCATTTTAATTAAAATTCACACATATCTTCTGGCTCAAAATATTCTTTTCCATGTTTGCAAGAAGGACATTCTTTTGGTGCTTCATTTCCAGTGTGGATGTATCCGCACTTATCACATTTCCATTTTATTGGTTTATCCCTTTTGTAAACTGTATTTTTTTCAACCATTTCTAAAAGTTTTTTGTACCTTTCTTCATGATGTTTTTCTGTTTTTCCTATTTCTGTAAATAGTTTAACTGCTTCTTTGTTGCCTTCTTCTTCTGCATCTTTAACAAAATCAGGATACATATTTTCTGTTTCAAAATGTTCTCCTTCAATTGCTGATTTAAGATTTGCTTTTGTATTACCAATTCCATTTAGTAATTTAAACTCATCTTTTGCATGTTGCATTTCGTTGTTTGCTGTTTCTTCAAATATTTTAGCTATGTAATTATAGCCTTCTTTTTTTGCTACTTTTGCGAAAAAAGTATATTTATTTCTTGCTTGACTTTCGCCTGCGAAAGCTGCCTTTAAATTTTCTATTGTTTTATTCATTGTTTTACCTCGTGTTTTAAATTTTCTTGCATTTACTACAAATGCCATTAAAGATCACTTGAACGTTATTTACTTGAAATTTGTTTTGATCAATTTCATCAAGAGCATATTCGGATATGTCTGGTTGAAATAAATCATATATTTTCCCACATTCGCTGCACACAAAATGTTGATGTAATGAAAGATCTGCATCAAAATGATATTGCCCTTTTACTTCTAACTTAAGAATTTGGTTTGATTCAGCCATCTGATTTAAATTTCTGTGCACTGTTGCTAAACTGATTGTCGATATCTTTGGTTTTATTTTATTATAAACTTGCTCTGCTGTCGGGTGTGTTTTTACACTCTTTAGGTGTTCTAAAATTTTTAATCTTTGGTAAGTATTCTTCATTGTATTAAATAATAATGATTATCATTTAGGAATTATTACTACTATTTAAACCTTTGGTAGTTGTTAGTAAATTACAAAAATTAATCACAGCCAAACATAATTAGAAAATATTAAAAAGCCGGGATTATTATAGTGCTATATGAAAGAGATAACTGATGAAAAACTCAGAAAATACTTTTCAGTAACTAGAAAAGCATTAGATGTGTTAAAAATATCTGCACCAAAAA
The DNA here is from genome assembly GCA_016784165.1 of Candidatus Woesearchaeota archaeon. GTDB lineage: Archaea > Nanobdellota > Nanobdellia > Woesearchaeales > BS150m-G63 > BS150m-G63. The sequence continues at coordinate 73,090 of JADHVD010000003.1, read as the reverse complement.
AAACTCCCTTAAATGATATAGCAAAAGATTTTTTGGAAATGGCTGTAAATTATTTTAAAGATGCTGCTCATTTTAAAGAAAAAGGAGAGTATGTTAATGCATTTGCTGCTTTAAATTATGCGCATGGTTGGCTTGATGCAGGTGCTAGATTAGGATTATTCGATGTAAATCATGATAATAAATTATTTACTGTTGATTAATCACTAAATTAATTCTACATATTAATTAAATCATACCTAAAGAAATAGCTATTACCATTAATATTCCTATTATCACCATAATTATTCCAGCTATAAGGTGAAGTAATCTTAATCTTCTTTGTCTTAATCTTTCTAATCTTTCTGTTGTAGAAAGCCCATTATAAACTATAATTGTTATTGCAATCATTGGAGAAACAAATATTAAATTATAGAGTAAAAGATATAATATTCCAGTTAATTGAGTTGTTTGTTTTGCCAGTAGGCCTAAAATAACTATATAGGGTCCTGAAGTACATGGTAATAAAAAAAGACTTACCACAAAACCTACTATGAATGCTCCAGGAATTGAAGTTATTCCTGTTATTAGTTTTTTCATTCTTGGGCGCCAACTTATTGGCACTTCCATCAATAACCCTTTACCATACCAGAAATAATCTTTTATGTTAAGTATTCCAACTATGAATGCTAACACTGTTACTACAATGTAAAAAGTTCTTGTTAAGCCTGATGCTTGTAGTGCGCTGAATAATCCTAGACCCATTAAGAAATAAGAAATGTAGATCGCAGCTGAAAATGTAAATCCTGCCAATAATGCCCTTTTTCTATTTCCTGTTGAAAGTATTGCTGTCATTAATAAAATTAATACTGCAAAAGCACATGGATTTATTGCATCGACTATTGCTGCGCCGATTACAACTGGAATTGTTAGTGCTGTGGTCATTTTCTTTTTGTTTTATGTTTTGGTTTTTTTCTTTTAGTTATTATATAAATTATTAAAAATAACACTAAAGCAATGAATGCCCAACCAATTATTGAATGGGTTTGATTAACTTGAGGATTTATTGGATCAGAATCATCTATTATACATTGTGACTCATTAGAACTTCCAGGCATTGCTGTTTCACAAGGATTTTCTAAACAATAATTAATTCTTGCTTCAACTATCTCTGCAATTGAATCACTAAAACCTGTATAAATTTTTTCTCCGATAATGCTTGTAGGAATTCCTTCAATATCTGCATTTAATGCGCCACAAGATTGCTGTAATAATAAACTGTTTTCAGGATTAAAATATACCTCATACCTCATGATGTTTAATGTAGGGTATGCCTCTTGCATATCTTCTAAGAATATTTCCATTTTTGCGCAATGAGGACATCCTTGTCCATAAAAGAAATAAAGATTCACTGGATTTTGGGCTATAACTGTGCTTAAACTGATTACTGCAATTAATAAAAATAATAATATTTTTTTAGTCATGTTACCCCACTTAATAATGTGATAAAAATAGAATTATATTTAAATTTTGTTATTTGGTGATTATCTCTTAATCTTTGGATAGATATCTGGTTCCATGAACACTCTAAATGTTTTTACTGCATATCCTTTTTCTTTAGTCATCATCTCTTCTGACGAAAGTCTTGCTGCTCCTAGTGCTATTAATTCTCCTTTGAGTGTTACAACAGCAACTAAATCGTGGGGGTTGATTTCAGAATCTAATTTTGAAATTCCTGGAAGAGATAAATTTGAACCATGACATAAAGAATCCACTGCTGTGTCTAAAGCATAAATTTTTGGAAGATGGGCTATTGCTGTTTCAACTGGTTTGATACAATATCTTATGAATTTTTCATTGTTTTTTTCTTTGTAATAATAAAATGCATCTGATAAATCTTGCAAAGTAACAATTGTGGATTCATTAAAAGGTCCTGCTTTTGTTCTCCTTAACTCTGCCATGTGTGCTCCACCAATTTTCCTTCCAATATCATGAATGAGTTTCCTAATGTAGGTTCCTGCTTGACAACCGACCCTGAATAGAACATCTTGTTTATTTATTTCCATTATTTCTATATAATAAATATCTCTTTCTCTTAATTGTCTTTTTACAGCTGATTTTACTGGTGGAAGTTGTTCTATTTTTCCAATATAATTATTAAATTCTTTTTTTATGTCTTTTTCTGAAACAGTTTTATGAAAATGAGCTAAAGCAATATACTCTTTTCCTGCTGGAAGAAGCACTTGAACTATTTTAGTTGAGTCTTCTAAAGCTGTTGGAAGTACACCTGTTACATTTGGATCTAAAGTTCCTGAATGTCCTGCTTTTTTTGCTTTTAGAATTCTTTTAATGTAATCTGCTGTTTGGTGAGATGTTGGGCCTTGTGGTTTGTCTATATTGATTATTCCTGTTTTGAGCAGGGTTTTTACTGAACGTTCTTCTGGTATGTTGCCATACTCTGAGCTAGTTTTAGCTTGTTTTTTTGTTAGAGTTTTTCTTTTTATTAGTTCAAAGGGTAATTTATTCATAAAACTGCAAGTTGGTGTTTTGTTTAATAAATTTTTGTTTTTGGGTTGAATTGAACTAAGTTATTTAGTTCATTTTTTTCTTTTTTAATTTTTAATCAGAAAACACTTTTAATTCTTTTAAAGAAACCTTTGTGTTTGTTCTCTTTTGCTAACTCTTTGAATAACTCTTTTTGTTTTTTTGTTAGTTTTTCAGGTGTTTCTACTATTACTTTAACTATTTGAGAGCCAACACCATACCCTTGTAAATGAGGGATTCCTTTTCCTTTCATCTTAAATTGAGTATCTGTTTGAGTTCCTGCTGGCACTTTGAGTGTTGCTTTACCATCTAATATGGGAACCTCTATCTCTGTGCCCAGAGCTGCTTCTGAGAAAGAGATTGGTGCTTCAAGAAATATATCATCATCTTTCCTCTCAAACGTGCTATGTGGCTTTACATGGATGCTTATGTAAAGGTCTCCTGGTACGCCATCTTCACTTGCTTCACCTTCGCCACTCAATCTTAATTTAAATCCATTAGAGATTCCTTTTGGAACATCAACTTCGATTTTTTTCTCAACTTCTATTCTTTTTTTACCATGACATTTTGTACAATTAGCTGTAATTACCTTTCCTTCACCCTTACAAATATTACAAGGTGCAGTTGTGCTGAAAACTCCAAAAGGTGTTCTCTGTGTTCTTCTTTGATAACCAGCACCTTGACAGTTATCACATGTTTTGATATCTGAAACTGATTTTGCGCCAGTACCCTTACATTGATCACATGTTTCAAATTTATTTATCTTAATGTTTTTTTTTGCGCCAAAAGCTGCGTCTTCTAACTCGATTTCTAAATTATAAAGAAGATCTGAACCTTTACGTGGTGCCCTATGGCCATTACGGAAAAATCCTCCGCCCCCAAAGAAAGTGTCAAAAACATCATCAAAATCAAAACTGTCGTGCATAAATTCAGAGAAATCAAATCCTTCAAATCCTGATTTAAATCCTGCACCACCAACTCCCCCAGAACCAAATTTATCATAATTAGCTTTTTTCTCTTCGTCTGCTAAAACAGATGCTGCTTCATTGATCTCCTTAAAATGCTCTTCATATTCTTTTTTCTTATCATCTGGAGCTCTGTCTGGGTGAAACTTTAAAGCCAGTTTTTTGTAAGCTTTCTTAATCTCCTGCTTGGTTGCGTTTTTGTCTACTCCAAGTGTTTCATAATAGTCTTTGCCCATATGTGTTACCTAAAAAAAATAAAAAAAGGATTATTTGTCCTTTTTCTTCTTATCTTTCTCTTCCTTGAACTCTGCGTCAACTACTTTTTCGTCTTTGCTTTTTGTTTCTGCTTTATCAGTGTTTCCTTTTTTTTCGTCTTTTTGTTTTTCTTTTGCTTCTTTAGCTGCTTGTTCTGCTGCAACTTTCTGATACATCTCTGTAGATATTGCTTGTACTTTTTCATTAACTTCTTCAAGTTTTTTCTTAATTTTTTCAATATCTTTTTTCTCTGGCTCAAGTAATTTTTTCAGCTCGTCAATCATCTTTTTGACTTCATCGAGTTTTTTGTCATCTGCTTTACCTTTCATTTCTTTGAAAAGTTTTTCAGTGCTGTAAACTAAAGTATCTGCTTGATTAATTGTCTCTATTTCTTCTTTCTTCTTTTTGTCTTCTTCTGAATGCTCTTCTGCAGATTTTTTCATTTTTTCTATGTCGCCATCACTTAAGTTTGAGCTTCCTGTAACTGTTATTTGTTGTTGTTTTCCCGTACCAAGGTCTTTTGCACTAACATTTACTATCCCATTAGCATCGATATCAAAAGTGACCTCTATCTGAGGTATCCCTCTTGGTGCTGGAGGTATTCCAACTAAATCAAATCTTCCTAGTGCTTTATTATCTGCAGCCATCGCCCTTTCACCTTGCAATACATTAATTGTTACTGCTGGTTGATTGTCTGCTGCTGTAGAAAACACTTGGGATTTCTTTGTTGGTATTGTAGTATTCCTTTCGATTAAAGGTGTTCTTACACCTCCCAAAGTTTCAATACCTAGAGTTAAAGGGGTTACATCCAACAATAAGACATCTTTAATATCTCCGCCAAGAATTCCTGCTTGAATTGCTGCTCCAAGAGCAACCACTTCATCGGGATTAACAGATTTATCCCCTTCTTTATTTGTAATATCTTTAACCATTTTTTGTACAGATGGAATTCTTGTTGAACCGCCCACTAAAATTACTTTATCAATATCTTTAGATGTAACTTTAGCATCTTTCATTGCTTGTTTTGTTGGTGCTTCTAATTTATCTATTATATCTGATATTAACTCTTCAAATTTAGATCTTTTTAATTCTGTATTAAGATGCTTTGGACCTGCATCTGTTGCAGTTATAAAAGGTAAATTGATTGTTGCTTTTTGTGATGTGCTCAATTCAATTTTTGCTTTTTCTGCTGCTTCTCTTAATCTTTGGAGCGAGGTTTTATCTTCCCTTAGATCGACATTATTTTCTTTCTTAAACTCTTCTGCCATCCAATCTATTAATAAATCATCAATATCATCCCCACCTAAATGATTATTTCCAGAGGTGGATTTAACTTCAAAAACTCCGTCGCCTAATTCTAAAACTGAAACGTCGAAAGTTCCTCCACCAAAATCAAATACCATAATTGTGTGTTCTTGGCTTTTATCTAAACCATAAGATAATGATGCTGCTGTTGGTTCGTTTACAATTCTTAATACTTTTAATCCTGCGATCTCTCCAGCATCTTTTGTTGCTTGTCTTTGAGAATCATTGAAGTATGCTGGTACTGTTATAACTGCGTCTGTTACTTTTCTTCCCAAATAAGCTTCTGCATCTGTTTTTAATTTTTGTAAAACCATTGCACTTACTTCTTGAGGTGAGTAATCTTTTCCTTCAATAGTTATATTTTCTGATGAACCCATCTTTCTCTTTATACTTCTAACTGTATGTTCTGGATTCAAAACAGCCTGATTTCTTGCTAACCTACCTACAATTCTTTCATTATCTTTAATTAAAACTACGCTAGGTGTTGTTCTATCTCCTTCTGCATTAGGTATAATTATTGGTTTTCCAGCCTCCATTACTGCTGCTGCTGAAAAAGTAGTACCAAGGTCTATACCTATAGCTTTGCTAACTCCGCTCTCTTTTTTGGTAGTTTGTTTTTTTTCTTGTGTTTTTTCTTTTGTCATTTTATTTTTTCCTCCGGGAAATAAAACAAGTTACTCATTTCATTCGTCTTCAAGATTTATTGCCCTTTATTGATTTTTTATCTTAATATTTCATAATTGATTATTTTTCTGAGTTTGATTTTATTTGGGATTAGTTCAAGTAATGCTCCACCAGGAATTGTCTTATTATGTTTAAGATATTCTGCATACTGTCTGATTGATTCTGGATCATCTGGATTTACAAAATGATTCAACACAAACCAAACATGCATTTGTTTCCCGTGTTCGTGTCCGCTTGCAATCTTACATTGAAGAGGTTTAGCTTGATGAACTTTACAAAGACCTTTTTCACCATCAAAGAAAACACATCGACCATAAGGTTTTCCTTGCTCCCTGATTAATTTTGGCCTAAAAAGTTTAGTGTTGAATAACTCTATCTCTTCTAAATATTTCTCTTTCAGTTCTTCTTCTTTAAGCTTAAGAAATTTAGCAAGCTTTTTTTCTTCTCCTTTTTTCAATGCTCCAGCACCATATTTACATCCGTGATTACATTTATCGCAAGTACATTCTCCTGCTAAATTTATTGCGATGTTTTCTGGTGTTGATCGTGAAATAAATAAAGAATCAAAATACATTTTTATCACCCTTTCTTGGCCACTTTTACTTTTGTTGGCCTGATAACTTTGTCATTAAGCGTATATCCTTTTTGGAACTCTTCTATGATTGTTCCTGATTTTTCTTTTGATGTTTCTTGCATCAATGCTTCGTGTTTTTCTGGATCAAATTGCGTTTTCAATGCTTGGATTTGTTTTAATCCTGCTTTCCCTAATGTATCTCTTAAATTGGCATAAACTAAATCTATGCCTTTAATGAATTCTTCCTTATTGGAGGTGTGTTTTAATGCTAATTCAAAATTATCTAACACTGGAAGAATTTCTAAAACCATATTTTTATTTGCATATTTCATAAATTCTAATTTTTCTATTTCTGTTCTTTTTTGGTAATTTTCAAAATCTGCTTGAAGGTGTTGCAATGTTTGTGTTAATTCTTTAATATTTTGTTCACTAAATTCTTTGTAATTTTTTTCTTTTTGATTATTTGATTCCTTTTTTGCTGATTTTGTTTTTTTTGCTGTCATTTTAATGTTTTTGTTGATTTTAAATCAACCTAGTTTAATTAAAAACAACAACTCCTATTTAAATGTTTCGGGGAAGATTTAAATATCTTAAAGAAATAAAAGAGATTATGGCATCTAGTTATCAAAGAATCACCATAATTAAAATAAGAAAACCTTTAAAAAAAGACATTAATGATGAACTTCAGTGGTTGGGGGCATCTCTTGGTTTGTTTAATTTACGTGATAAAGATAAGAGTTGTTTTAGAATTTTTGTAGAATTATTAAAGATTTCTAAAAAAGGTGTGAGCATTTCAAGTGATGAGCTTGCTTTTAAAGCTGGTTTAAGTAGGGGGACAGTGATTCACCATATAAACAAACTGATTGATGCAGGATTAGTAGTTACTAATGACAGAAAGTACATTCTTAGAGAAAATAAATTGGCTCCACTTATTGATGAATTAGAAAATGATATGAAAAGAACTTACAATACCTTAAAAGAGATAGCAAAAGATATAGATAATAAAATCTAATTTATTTTGTGAATTGAATAATTTTCAGATTATACAAAATATTATCGGTTTTTTCTCAAAAAGACTTATAAATCTCAGAAAAAATATAATAGATATTATTGTGGAGGTAAAATGTTAACAAATAAAGAATTATTAATATTAAGTCATTTGAGGGGTGATTCTAGGAAATCTTTAGCTGAAATAAGTAGAGATACTGGAATTCCAATAAGTACTATATTTGATAAACTGATTAAATTAGAAAAAGGAGTTATTATGAGGTATGTTTCCCTATTGGATTTTCAAAAATTGGGTTATGGTATCAAGGTTAATTTCATGTTTAAATTGGATCAAGATATTAGTGAATTTAAAAGATTTTTAATGATGCACAAAAAAGTAAATTCCATCTCTAGATTGAGTGGTGATTTTGATTTCTTAGCTGAATGTGTATTTGAAAATATGAAAGAATTAACTGAATTTTCTGAAAGTTTAGATAAATTCAAGATCTCTGATAAACAAGAATATCATTTAATTGATGAAATTAAAGTAGAAGGATTCAATGCCAGATAAATAGTTTAATTATTTTATTTATTTTATTTATTTTTAAATTATTATTTGAATTATTATTTTATTATTTCTTTTTAGGTCCCTTAAAACCATTCTTAATGGTTTCTTTTAGTTTTGAGATGTTACGTTTGATGTTCCCTTTTATTACATGTTGATATTTAACTTTAAGTGCTGGTTTTAATCGGCGAATATAATTATGATATATTCCTGGAGAATAAGATACCAACCTAGATGCATTTATTGGTTCTTTACCTACAACAAAATTCTTTTTATTTTTTATATCTTCAAAAAAAGATTCTAGATCTTTAGCTTTAGAATATGTTACTATTTTCCCAATTTCAAATAATGCGTGTGCATCTGAACCTCCAGTTATAGATTTATTGAGTTGCCATGCCCATTCAATAGATTTTTTATTCATCCCCTTTAAATTTGAACCACATAGCACTTCAAATGTTGGTAAATCCCTTAAAACAGATTCATCTGTATGCCCTTTTTTTATGTTATTAAATAAACCAAGCCTAGAAGGTGCAAAAGGATGTGCTACTGAAAGAATACACTTGTATTTCTTAGAATGTTTGATTATTTCTTTTGTTTTGACATTTGTTGTAAAATTTGGGTGTTCTAATTTTTTATCTTTTATGTATTTGATGTAAAAATCTTCTAAATCTCTTGGATGGGTAAAATAAAATAAAAGGTGAGATCCTTCAAAAGTTGTTAATTCTATTCCAGGGATTATTTTCACTCCCAAAGTATTTGTGTATGCTTTTAATGCTCCAATTATTTCATTATGATCTGTTATTGCTAAACCTATTCCTAATTTTTTGGCTTTTTTTAGAATAGATGGCACCCCATTTGCCCCATCAGAATATTTAGTATGTACATGCATATCAAACATAGAAAATCCTTGTTCATTTAGCTTTGCATAATTTGGTTTTTCAAATGAAACGTTTTTGAGCATAGTGCTTTTGGATTTTTATTAATTTATAAAACTTACTGATTGTTATTCTAGATATGCTAAAGTAGATGGGCTTCTTCTTCCAATAATTGGGCCATCTTTTACTATAAATCCTGCTTTTTTTAAATTGTCTCTTGTTACTCTCGCACAACTGTAAGTTGCAAGTATTGCTTTTGGTTTCATTAATTTTTTAATATCTCTGAAGAATGATTCTGTCCAGAGTTCTGGATTTTTTGGTGGTGAAAAAGGATCTAAAAACACCGCATCAAATTTTTCTTTAATTGTTTTGATTGTATTTACTGCGTCTCCAAGAATTATTTTTAGACGAGAATGTTGTTTTCCAGAAGCAACTGATTTAATTATACTATATGATTTTAAAGGTATACTTAATTGTTGTGTTGCTTTTAGTGCTTGGGTGTCTTTTTCAAGAGAAACCACTGTTGCGCCAACTTCTAAAGCAGCTGCTGCGTTATATCCTAATCCAAAACCAATATCTAAAACCTTCTTGTCTTTAGTTACCTTGCAGGGTTGGATATACTTTAATTCTGATTCTTCTAATGCACCGCTTTTAGAATGATAGCATTCATCATATTCCGGATTTCTTAGTGTTATTGAACCATCACCAGTTATTACTCTTTTCATGATTTTGTTTTATTATCCATATTTTAATAAATATGGGCAGTATATTATAATCTATTATATGTATTTTAGCGGACAATAAATAATAAAAAGCTTTGCTTTTTTATGTAGTTTGTTGGGGTATGGCAAACATAAAAAATTTAGAGGGACTAGTTGTTGCGACTATTTCTAAGACTCATGAAGAATTTTCACAGAGTGTTGCAGAGTATGTTGGGCAGCATGATGATATTGAAAATGTTATGGATCCTAGGGTTTTTTCTGGTGGTGAATATAATTCTAAATTTAGGTATGAAGAGGGGAAAAATCCAGATTTAAACGGAAAAGCAGTTTATCTAATTTCTACCCAAGGACCCTTTCAAAATCCACAAGATATGGCCATGCGTGCTTTTATTGCTGCGCGTACTGCGAAGGAAAATGGTGCTGGGGGAGTCTATCTTGTAGCTACTGATTTAAGTTATTCCAGACAGGACAGAGGTCCTAAAGAAGATGAAAAAATGATTGGTGAATGTAATGTTGCAAAACTATATGCTGAATTATTGGCAAATTCAGGTGTTGATGGACTAATAACAATGCACTGTCATAATAAAAAAATACGTAAATTTTATGAAAAAGAAATGGGTGTGAATGGAGAGAAAATATTCTTTGATGTTTGGCCTTATAGTCTGCTTGCACATTATCTAGTTACTAAATCTTCTTTAAAGATAAAAAATAGAGGAGAAAATATCGTGGTTGTTTCTCCGGATAAGGGTGCAAGTAAATTTTCAGAAAAATTGAGAGATGCATTATACCTCAAAAATGCTGGAATGCTTTATCTTAACAAAGCCAGATTGATGGCAAACAAACCAGATGCAGTCACTATTGATAATCCTAGATTGATTGGTGCTGATTCTCTTGAAGGAAAAACGATTATATTTCCAGATGATATAATCGATACTGGCGGAACTTTAATGAAAACAGTGGATTGGTTGAACAACACTCATTGGGATCATGGATTGGGAATCCCTTCAAAATACTTCTTTTATTTCACTCATGCAGTTATGAGCGATAAAGCATATAATGAGATACAAAATAAATTATCAAAATTAAATGCCCAGGAATTCATAACCACTAATACTAGGCCTTATATTACAGATCAAAGAACCTTTAGATTTAAGAAAAATTCCACTATATTGAGAGTTCCTAATCTTTTTGGAGATATTATTTTGAAACATTTTAAAGGAGAAGACTTGGAAGGGATCTATGATTTCAAGACAAAAAGTGAGATGATGAAAACCATGAAACTCCTTTATGAAACTAAAAGAAGTTCTAGACATTTTATGAAGAAAAAATGATTGACGGGTTAATTATGTTTATGTTAACTGTACTTTTTTAAGCTCATTTGGCCTTTTCTTCTTCCTTTTTTGACTTTTAATTTTGTAAAATCTTGTCCTACTTGTTTTTTTATATTTACTGCTGTGTTATTGCCTAAAAGTTGAGATAGTTTCATGAAATCTGCTTTTTTTACTCCTGAAACATCCTTGATAGTATTATTGAATAGTTTTCTTGCTCTAACCCTTCCTATGTTTTTGAATTTTAATAGTGGAAGAAGTTCTCCTTTTGCACCATATTTCAATCTTAATCTCAGATTGATTAAATCTGTGATTAGCCCTTTAAAACCAAGAAGTTTTGATAACTCTGTTGCTGTGTATAATAGCCAGTTTCCTCTTTCTAATTTTGAAGCTATTTCTCCTGGCTTAATATCAAATTTTTCTAAGAGAAACTCTTCATCTTTTTCATTTACCCAATCTTTAAAAAATAGGGCGGTTTTTATTGAGGCCATGAAAGTGCTATATTCATCATTATATTCTGATTCATAAACATCTGTGTCTTCTAAAAGGGCATCTTCGTGTCTTAGTAAAACTGATTCTACAAAATCAACATCTTTTCGTTTTACTCTTAACAAAGGTCTAAGTTCTAATGTATTACTTATCATTTGGAAATAAGAAAAATCTTCTGGTTTTTTTGAGCTTGCGTTTCTCAAACAAGTTATGAAAAAGTTTGCTGTTAAAGGGTCTATATAGAGTTCGGCCACTCTTTTTCCGAGTTTTGTTGTGTTTATTTTATAATCTTCGTCGGCAGACATAAAATCTTTCTTATCTGTTTTTATGAATTCCCATTCTTCTAAGAGGTCCATCATTTTATCTATTATCTTCTGAAGTTGCCACATATCTTGGTAGTGATGGGCCCAAAAAGTTTTGCTGAAAAAATTAAATAATTGGTCTTTTGTTCCAACAAATTCTGATGCTATTAATGAAAGAATATAAGTTCTAAGTACTGGTTCTGCAGCTAATTTAGAATAAATTGTTTCTGGTTTTCCTTTGATGTATGTTTTCCTAATTTCATCTCTTATTTTTTCTGTGTTTGCAATTGCTATGGATTCTCCATAATTATCATATTTTGGACGGCCTGCCCTTCCACTCATTTGGAGATATTCTAGAACTGGGATATATTGCATACCTCTGTAAGTGAACCTTTTAAGGTCTCTTATGACTACTCTAAATGCTGGAAGGTCAAGACCATATGCCAAAGTCGGCGTACAACAAATCACTTTAATATCTCCTTTTCTGAATGAATCTTCTATTAAACTTCTTTGGGCTGGTGCTAACCCTGCGTGATGGAACGCGATTCCTTTTTTTATACAGAAAGCTAGTCTTTTGCATTGTTTTGTCGAGGTGCTTAGGGCGTGAAGAACTTCATATTCTAATTCTGCTAAATTTTCTTGGTCTGATTGTTTTATTTTTTTAGCCATCTCTTCTGCTGTTTTTTCTGCAGAAAGTCTGGTATTTGCAAAAACTATTGCCTGTTTTTGTATATTTATTGTTTCGAGCGCTAGAGTAATAGCTGCTTCTGTATTATTTTCACTAGCTGAAGCCATATAGAATTAATTGGTTGAAAAGTTTATAAGTTTTATGTGAAAATGTCCAGTGAAGATTGTTTTGTGAGGTATTTTTTTGCTTGTTCGAAATGTTTTTCAAGAATTGGAAAATAAAATTCTTTTGCAGAAACATTTGGCACAAAAAGTAATGAATTTTTTGTGTAATATATTCTTTCGATTCGGTTAAAATTAAATTGTGTTGGTTCGTAAATTTTGTGTAAATTCTTTAAATCTTCTTCTAGTTGAGGTAAACAATTACCTTTAGTGATTATCTGATCTAAAGAAATTATGCATTTTTTAATTTCTTTTGTAGAACCTGAAATTAGGATTCTATAATTTTGTTTATCTATTTCGTAATTCATTTTATAAAAATTAATTTGGTGGTTGAGTGGAAATATGGGCCCGCCGAGATTTGGAACCTACGTTTTCCGTAGTAGCTCCGGAAATTAGTATGAGATAATAACTCACTTCGTTTGTTATATCTCATCCCATAATTATCTCTTTGATTTATCTCTTTAATTAATATTTATGTGAGTTAATTATGAAAGTGGGCCCGCCGAGATTTGGAACCTACGTTTTGGGTCGTAGCCCCCCAGAAGCGAGGTAAATCAACTCTGTTGATTTAATCACTTTGTAATTCCTTTGATTTATCTCTTTAATTAATATTTATGTGAGTTAATTATGAAAGTGGGCCCGCCGAGATTTGAACTCGGGACCACTCGATTATCAGTCGAGCACTCTACCAGGCTAAGCTACGGGCCCAAAAAAAGCGCCCTGGGTCAGGATTGAACTGACGACCTTGTGGTTAACAGCCACACGCTCTACCGCTAAGCTACCAGGGCATAAAAAGATTCAAATAAAACAAAAAAATCTTTAATATATACTAAAAAGAAATTTTTAGTATAATGTGGATAAAAAACTAAAGTTTTATTTAAATAACTTTCGTTGTTATCCAATATTTTTATAATATGTTATTGTGGTTGTCAAAGGTATTCCAGGTATATGGCTATAATTCCTCCATTTAATGACATCTTGAAATAACCCAAAAAACTCATTATTTAAATCCATATCTAAAACAAGTTCGTGTGCTCCTTGTTTATAACATTCTTTCTCTAGCTGTTGCAATACATAATTTAAAGTGTTGGAATTTTTGTTTTTTAAAGTTATATCTTCCATTACGGTGTTTGCTGAACCTTTTTTTATAAAATATGCAGCATTTCCTAATTCTGTTTCTAATTTTAGATTCTTTTCTTTTAATTCTATCTTTTGATTTAGTGTTTTTTCTATCATTTTTGGATTACCTCCCCAATTATGCTTCTAAGCATATAATCCACCACTTTTACCTCATAAAATTCGTTTAGTTTAAGTCTTTTTCCTTTTATACCTATAACAAGGGGGTAAGTACCAAATTGCCTTCCGAATGTTGTTTTTCCATCATATATCTCCATCCTCACATCTTTGAGTATTGTTCCTTCGGGCACTAATTTTTTCAGCATAGGATAATCAATCTCCCTTCTTATCTGTTTTCTCCAACTCCAATAATGTTTTTTATTCTTTTTGATAAATTTTGTTCCGGCTAAATCATCTAATTTTGTGCCCTCAAAGGGAGTTACTTGGCGAATATTTATTCTTCTTAATAGTAAATTTTCATCTAAAATTTTATTTAGCCATTTCATGTTCTCTTGATGAGTATTTTTATTTTCCCCAATTAATCCAAAAAGAATATTTATTCCTGGAAGTAGTTTAGGCATTCCATTTTTACCCCTTTTTACGCCCAGTTTATTTATGAGTTTTATTGCTTTGTAAGCTATCTGGGGAGTAGTGTTAAGACTGTTCTTTTTTATAACTTCTTTATCAAAAGATTCTATTCCTAAGGCTGTGGTGTTTCCTGGTGTGCAGTATTTTACTATGAGTTTTACTATTTTTTCCCCATCTTTTCCGACTATTTTATTTGGATTTACATTATCTATATGAAGGGTTTTTGGCCCAAGTTCATGTGCGGCCTTTAAGATTTTTTCAATCTCCTCTAAGTTTCCATTTTGATATGAGAAAAAGCAAGTCTGTTTGCCAAACCTAAAATGTTCTACTCCTTGTTTTTTGAGTGCTTTTAATTCCTCAATGATATCTCTTGGAAGTCTAAACTGAACCTTGCTCTTTAGTGGTTCTGTACAAAAAGAACATTTTCCAATATCGCACCCCTTTCCAGTCTCTATTTCTGCTATAACTGGCCAAGGAATTTGTTGGATGAGTTGTGCGCCTTGTTGTGCTTTTATTTCATCATAGTAATTGGTATTAAGGTAATTAAAATCGATTAGATCGAATGATTTTGTGTTGTATTTTTCTGGTTTTTTCCCACCTTCTTGAATTGAACCTAAAAGCGCTGCTGGTCCTGTAAGAATTTTATAACATCTAAGATCTTTTATGTAATCTGTAACCTCCGATAACCTACCTGGAACTGCGCTCAAGTATTTTCCAGGAACATTAATTCCTGCTATAATTATGAGGTGTGTTGTTTTTTTTAGAATTTCTTCAACATTTTCATAGTTTTTTGTAAGGTTATATATTTTTTTATTTGTTTTTATCTCTTTTGATTTATCTGAAGGTATTGAATTATATTTTTTCCATAATCTAATATCATCTATTGTCAAGTAAATAGGGTTATTGCCCACATCTGTCAATGCACCATAAATATATCTTGGAAATGTTCCCAAATATGGTGGGACCCCCAATCCTGAAGGTTCATCAGTGTAACAATCAATAATTGTGTAGTTCATACTAATGTGATTATGTTTAGTTAATAAAAAAGTTTGGGTTTAAATTGGTGTTTAGAAAAGATTTATATATTGCTAATATTTTTTAGAGTTCATGTTTTTAGAACTAATACAAAACAAAATCGTGTTGAGTTGTGTTTTTGGTTGGTTTTTTGTCCAATTGCTCAAAGGAATTTTGGTTTGTGTAAAAAAGAGAAAATTTGATGTTAAGTCTTTTTTCTTAATGGGCCATATGCCCAGTTCTCATTCTAGTTTTGTTAGTGCTTTAAGTGCTGGAGTGTTTTTAGAACAGGGAGTTTCTGCTTTATTTGTTGTGAGTGCTGTGTTTTCACTTGTGATTATGAGAGATGCTTTTGGTGCTAGGTGGCAGATAGGTGAGAATTCTAAAGTAATTAATAAATTTGCTAAAAATAAGTTTGTTAAAAATAAATTGAAAGAAGTTACAGGTCATAAACTCATAGAAGTAATTGTTGGAGCAATTCTTGGTGTGATTATTGCTATATTAGTTTTTTCTATTTAAAATTTTAAAATAGTAAAAAATAACAGAAGTATTATTGAAAGAGCTATAAATCCTAAATGTTTTGCTATTATTTTAAGGGCTTCTTTTTTTCTTTGTTGTTGTTTTCCTTTTTTAGGTGATTCTAAAGAACCTGTTGGAAGTCCATATAAAGCTATTAAGGATGTTTGTATTGCAAATAGGTGAGGGTTTTTAGATGATAGTGCTAATAAGATTGCAAGTGTAAAATAAGTTATTATGCTCTTGTGTTTGTTTTTCCAGTAGAATAATAAAATAAAAATTACTGCTGTAATAATTATAGAGAAAACTAAAGGTAGTTGATAAAATTCAAGCACTAAGAAAATGATTAATGTTAGGAGTATATTTTGGAGTAGATGGAAGTATTTTTTTCCTGGTTTCATCTCTTCTGGATTTGTGAAAGAGAAAAAAATCCCTATAGGAAATCCAAGAAAAGCTATTATTGGTGCTAAAATATAATTCCACATGTTTTAGAATTAATTAGTTGAAATATATAAAAGTTTTGGGAATGTGGTGTTTTATTTATTTTTGATTCTTTTTTGTGTAATGTGGATTTTCTAAACCTAATAGTTCACAAATACCAAAGTAAATTGGACCCAACATAAGATAAGAAATCTGCATCCATATCGGTGCATGAATACAATTACAAAAAGGTAATCCGGCATAATTTGCTGTTACTAAATTTTTTATGTCAAATCCGTAGTATGCTGTTGTTTCAACTGTAATTAATAAAAACCAATAAAAAATCACAAAAAGAATCATTTTTTTGATTAAACTGTGTTTTTTTATGAGGTATTCCCAGTGAGAATAAATTAAGTATGCTGCAAATAATCCTACTGCCCAAGTAAAAAGGGGATAAGAGTTTAAACCAAAAATTAATAACATCTCTTGATTATATCCATATTGCGAATTTGCAATTAGCATCCATACTAATGACACTAGGGAAGCGATTAAAAGGTGGTTGATTGCTTTTTTTCGTTTGGTTAAAAAAAGATAAGGATATAATGAAAAATACACAACAATCATTACAATATCTGGACGAAGTAATCCGAGTAAAAGAACTATGATGATATAAAGCGCTTTATCTGCAATAATTAATTGATTTTTCCATTTATGAAATTCGTATTTGATTCTTTTTTTAGATGAGTTGAATCTTTTTGATATCTCTTTTTTTATTGAGTTTTTCATATGGTTTTTGTTTTTGGATTATCTCCATTCGCTGTGACCAAACTGAATTAACATGTCAAAGTCAAGATGTTTTATATTTGGAGTATCACATGCTCCAAAACATGATCCTGCCCAAAGCACTGCTTGTGCATTTGTTTTTTTATGAATTAGGTCTGTTATCTCTTTTGCGTTTGGTTTTAATCCATCTGGAAGTTGAATACACACCAATTTAGCTTTTTCTTTTTTTATTTTAGTTATCACTTTTTCTAGTTCGAGGTCATAATTCATAAGATAAGAAAAATAAAAGAGGTATAAAAAACTATCGGGTGCAAATATTCTCTAATGTAGTATTTGGCTTATGAACTAAAAGAAGGATTTGATTTATGTCCGCCAGATCCTTTCACTTTTATTTTTTATTTTTTTAATCATTTAAATTAAATAAGGGTATTTTTCTATTAAATATCCTTATTAAGTGCTGTGTAGGATAACTAAAAACTATTTTATCCAAAATATTAATTTAATCTAATATTCAATATCTTTAATAGCTTTGTCCAAGCAATCATATAATTTCTTGCGTATTTCACTATTCTTTTATTGTTAATGAACTTGTGTTTTGCCCCTTTAAGACAATTTTTATTATTATGCATTTTACACTTCTCACCAAATCAACGTTTTGTTGAAGAATTATACCCTTTGATATTCCATCTAGGCCCACAATCATACTCGTCTCTCCAAGGTTCATAACCGCCAAGTCCTGTCATAATTCTAACTTGAGAACGCATTGGGCCAAATCCAGATACGGCATGTTTAATACTTAAAAAACAACAATCTTTAAATAGGGTGATTTTATCCTGAAACGACATGAATATAGAGGATAAATTAAATTTAGAAAATCATACCAAAACCACATTAATGGAATTATTTGATTATCTTGATACAGATATTAGGAATTTGATTAAATATATGAATTTAAAATGTAAAGATATGACTGGTGCAGATGCTGCTTCTTTATTTATAAAAGAAGGTAATGAATTAATTTTTAAGGATGTTATTGGTGGGGAAGAGGGTTTAGTTGGAAAAAGATTATCTATTAATCAAGGAATAGTTGGAAAAGTAATAACAGAAGGAAAAACTGATTTGTGCAATGAAGTTAAAAAAAACCCCTATCATTTAGGATTATTTGATAGCCAAACTGGTTATAAAACAAAAAATATGTTAACAATCCCGATAAAAGCAAATGGAGATATAATTGGGG
The DNA here is from genome assembly GCA_016784165.1 of Candidatus Woesearchaeota archaeon. Classification (GTDB taxonomy): domain Archaea; phylum Nanobdellota; class Nanobdellia; order Woesearchaeales; family BS150m-G63; genus BS150m-G63. The sequence goes on along the minus strand of JADHVD010000003.1, from coordinate 54,996 downwards.
CGATACAATTATTAAATAAAAAAAATGGATTTACTGAAGTGGATAAAATAAAAATTGAAGAAATAATTCCTGCTTTTGGAAAATTAATCCAATATCATGATAATTTTTTAGGAATAGATGAATTAACAGGATTATTTAGGAAGAAAACATTCAAAGAAAAACTGAAAAATGAATTAGAAACTTTATTAAATTTTCGTGCAACTAATACTCCTGAAATAGTTCTTACAATGTATGATTTGGATCACTTCAAAAGAATAAATGACAATTATGGACACTTGAATGGAGATGAAGTATTAAGAAAAACAACAGAATTAAGTAAAAATAGTTTTAGAAGTCGGGACTTGCATGGTAGATTTGGAGGGGAAGAATTTCTTATTTCTTTTGCAAACTTTGACAATTCATCAAAATTTTATAAAGGAATAATTAATAAATTAGATCAATATAGGATAAACTTATCAAAAACAAATTTTTATTTTAAAAATATACATACGGGTAAAGAAGAAAAAGTTAATATAAACACTAGCATAGGTGTTGTTTCAAGTTTTGAAGTTCCAGAAATAAGAATTTTAAAAGGAAAATCAGGACAAGTATTAATAAATAAATATGTTAAAAATAAATTAAAAATAATTCCTTTATTAGAAATTTATTCCAAATTTACAGGATTAAAAAATGGGCAAATTTTATATGGATTAGAATCAATAAAAGACCAAGCAGAAATTTATTCTAAAGAAATAAATAAAAATTTAACAGATATATTAAATGATGAAGACTTAAAAATGAATCTTCTAACAGATATTTTCATAAAAAGAGCAGATGAAGCACTATATAAAGCAAAAACAAATGGAAGAAATCAATTAAGAATTTATAATTCATAATTTTTATAAAATTTTATTAAAAAAAAGTTTATTCTACCATATACTAAAAATTGCTGTGTAGGATAACTAAAAACTATTTTATCCAAAATATCAATTTAATCAGCATTATTAAGGTAAATTTTATATAGTTAATTGCCTTTAGATGATATATTCTAATAAAAACTAATTAAAAAATGGTTTTCAATTTGTTTGAGATTTTGAATGAAGATAAATGCCCTAGCTGTAATAATATTCTACAGTGGGGAATCACCACTAAATATGATAAAAAAACAGATAAAGAAGTCTGTATCAATTGTAAAGGTGTTCTTGGTGAATAGAGTTTTCTGATTTATTTCTTAATCTATTTTCTATTATTATTTAAGTGGAACACCCATAATAGTATGACTAAGTTTAGTACTAATAACACTACAAAAAACAAAAATGCTTCTCTCAATCCCCAAAAATCAATTAGCCAGCCTATAAAGGGGGCTGACAATGTACAGAGCATGCTCCCAGATAAGTCTGAAAAAGCCATAACTGTTGCTCTGTGATGAGAACTTACATGCTTGTTAATATAATCCATTATAATTGGGTATTTTAACCCTCCAACGAAAGAGGTTATCAATAGGAATGCTGCTCCAAAATAAAGTATGCTAAAACTCATACCTGCATAAGCAAATATGGCTAAAGCTAACATTATTAGGAGTATTTTTTTTTCTCCAAAAAATTCTTCTACCTTATGAGCTATTTTTGATGCAAATGCAGCTGTGAAATCCATGAACATGAATATCACTCCAAAATAAATTAATGGTACCTGTATCTGTTTTAGATATGGCTGATAAACCATGAATGCGTTGAAAAATACTGCCCCAAATAGCGCTGCATAGATTATGAAAAATTTCACTTTTGGGTGGGTTATGCTAAATTTTGCTGCATCTTTTAGGTGGGTGATGTAATGCTTATCTCCGTGTTTATATTTCTTGGTTTCTGTAAAACTTAATGTTACTAAAATTGATAAAAACACTGGAGGTATTACTGCAAAATAAGGAAGTCTTAAACTATATGTTGCTAAGTACCCTCCTATTAATGCAGATAATCCCCACACTATGTGGCTGATAGTCATTGTATTCCCATAAAGGCGTTTAAACTTGCTTTCTTGTTTTAATTCTTTTAATGTGTCGTAAAAGAATGCTGTTCCTGAAGAGTTCCACAAAGCAGCAGATATAGCCATAACTATCTCAGTTATCAAGAATGCAAAAAAGGAGTAACTCAATGCATAAAGAGTCCAACCCAAAGTGAAAAATATAGAATTTATCACTAATGCTGTCTTTCTCCCCATATAATCTGCAAATATCCCTGAGGGTATTACTGCTAGCATGATTACTGCAGTATAAACTGCTTGTAAAATCATTACTTGAGTCATGCTAAGTCCATTATCTTGTAAGAATAATACAAATATGGGAATTACAAAGATCATACTAGAGAAGAATCTATATATGTAAAACTTCCAGATGTTCTGTTTAAGTTTTTTTTCTCGTTCCTTTGTTATTTTTTTAGTGGACATTTTAGGTTTTCATTTAGGTTCTCTGAAGATTTAGAAAGAAATAAAAAATTAAAAATCAAGAGAGTATCGCCTAATATGGTTGGCAATTGTTAATTGTTGTAACTCTCATAGTAATTCACAAAAATTTAGAAGTTATTAGTGATATTTAAATTTATTCTTTTTTAGTCGTAGACTTTCCGGTTTTATAAGTAAATCTATTGAACTTTTTACATTTAAGACAATAGTACACTAAATGACCCTTATGAGTTCTTATCCTGCATGTTTTGTTTGGCATTAAGTAGCTGTAACAATATTTGCAGTATTGTCTTTTATATTCTGAAGGCATCTTCACTTTATATTTCATTGTTAATTTTCTTGCAAGCTGAACATAACGATCTGAAAGTTTAGGATCTAACGAGAAATTCTCTTGAGCTTGCTCAAATAGGATTTGGATTCTTTCTAACACTATTTTTCTATGTGATGCTGGTTTTTTCTTGTGTTTTCTTACCATAATTTAAGATATAGAAAAATGATTTATAATATTTTGCAAAAAAATATAAACTAAGAGTTATTTTATTGGAATATGGGGATTTTTGACTTTTTAAAAAAGTTTTCTAAGAAAGAAGAAGAGATTATTGAGCTTGAGCTAGATGAAATTAGTGGTTGGATAAATTCTCAATTTGAAAAAAATATTGAAAAAATTGAGATTAAGTTGAATAATGTAAGGGAAAAAATTAAGGTTGAAAAAAAGAAGGTAAAAGGAAATCTTGAAGAATTAAAAAATGCTAAACTTAGAAATAAAAATGTTCCTGAAAGAATTATCCAAATAATTAATGGTAATAGAGATACATATATTCAAAAAGTTGGGTTGTTGATGGATGAAGTTAGAATTCCTAAAGAATTTAAAGATATTATTAAATTTTGTGATGGTTTTGAGGATGTTATTAATAATTTTAGCAAATCTACTTTGAAAGCGTATCAAGTATTGCAGGAATTTTTTGGAGATAAATCATTTGGTGTTGCTGAAAATATAAGAGATACAGATAAATTTGTTAAAGAAGCTAAGTCTATTTTGAAAAATGCTGAAATTGATGAACTCGAGAGATTAAAACAAAAAGTGATGGGTATTTTAGAAAAAATAAATTCTAAAAAAGATCTAGAGGAGAACATAAGTTCAACTAAAAAAGATTTGAAAGAAGTGAACAAAAAATTTGTTGATAAAAAAGAAAAGTTGGAACAAGTGAAAAAGAGTGATGAATATGGGTTGTTTAATGATTTAGTAAGTAAAAAAGAAAGTTTGGAGAATGAAAAGAAAGAATTGGAAATGATGTTATGGCATTCTTTTTCAGTTATTGAAGCTGGCTTAAAAAAATATGAGAGGGTGACTTTAGAAAAAGGTGTTGTTAAAAAATATCTGGCTAATTCGTTGATGGCTTTATTGAAAGATACTGAATTAAAAATTGTTGATGTTTTAAATAAGATGGAAAATTCTATTTCTAATGGTGATGTTGAATTAAAAGACAAGAAAAAAGAGAAAATATTACATGAATTAGGTAAGTTGAATGTTGATTATTTTAAAGAATTTTTAGAGAAGTACAACAAGATTGAATGGGAACTAGATCAACTAAAAGTTAAGTTTGAGGAATCAACTATTATGGTAGATATTGAAAAGTTAAAAGAAGAAATTGATATTATAGAAAATAAAATTAATTCTAAGAAATGTGAAATTAATGAATGGTCAAAAGAATTAGAAGAACTTAATGTTGGTGTGTTAAAGAAAAAACTTGAGAAAGAAGTGAAAGATAAGATTGGGAAAACTATAGTTATTTCTTAATATTCTATTTAAATTCCTTTTTTTCAGCAAAGTTTAAAAAGAACAAGAAATAATTACGATTAGGGGATAAATAAATTGGCTAATAAAAATATTTTACAATCTACTCTTCTTTTTTTGATAGTTATATTTCTTTTTTCAGTATCTGGGTTAGCGAAATTTTTTACTGATTATCTCTGGTTTGATGCGTTGGGTTTTTCTCAGATTTTTTTAACAATATTTAAATCAAAAATTATCTTGTTTCTTATTGGTGCTTTAACTTTCATTTCTTTTTCGAGTTTGAATTTGTGGGTTGCTTCAAAATTAAACAAGATAAAAGGGTTTATGTCTTTTAAAGTTAAATCAATGATTCTATTAATTATCTCTTTTATAATGGGTGTTAGTGTTTCTTCAAATTGGCTTGTGGTGTTACAATATATTAACCAATTTCCTTTTAATTTAAAAGACCCTATCTTTTTGAGGGATGTTGGGTTTTATGTTTTCTCCTTGCCTTTATTTTTAATTGTGTGGAAATTTATTATTATTAGTGTTGTAATCACTATATTTTTAGTTATATTACATTATCTACAATCTATTAAATTTGATTTTGGTATTACAGATATTCATACAGGTCAAGTGAGTGGAAATTCTATGAGTGTTAAGAAAATTTTTGATGGGTTTAAAAAAAACTCAATGATTCATTTAAGTGTTCTTGGCTCATTATTGTTTATACTGCTTGCAGTTAGACATTATCTTTCAAGGTTTTCAATTATGTATTCTGAAGCTGGAATTGTTGTTGGGGCTGGATACACAGATGTAGTTGCTTATCTTCCTATTGTTAAACTATTAATGATTCTTGCGATTGTTATTGCTGCATTATTTATTGTTTGGGTGTTTTATTTTTCAAAAAATCCCAAACTCAAAAAAAGGCACATCTTAATGTATGGGTTAATTATATATTTCTTATTCGCATTTGTTGGTTCTGTTTTTATTCCTGGGCTTGTTCAATCATTAAAGGTTGAACCAAATGAAATTAATTTAGAAAAACCATATATTGAAAATAATATAAAATTCACAAGAATTGCATATGGTTTATCTGATGTTGAAGAAAAAGATTTTTCTGTCGAGATGAATTTAGATTCCCAAGTTATTTCTGAAGCTACTGGAACTATTGACAATATAAGAATATTAGATTGGCGACCTTTGATTCAAACATATAAACAAACGCAAGAAATAAGATTATACTATGATCTTTCTGGAATTGATATTGATAGATATACTATTGATGGAAAATATACTCAAGTTATGATAGCTCCAAGAGAATTAGAACAAGCTCAAATTACACAAGATGCAAAAACTTGGGTAAATCTACACATGGTTTATTCTCATGGTTTTGGCGTTGTTATGAGCCCTGTAAATTCAGTAACTTCAGAGGGTTTGCCTAATTTTTTCATAAAGGATATCCCCCCTGTTTATTCTGTGAATGATAGTAGCTTAAAAATTTCTCAACCAAGAATTTATTATGGGGAAAAAGATAATGATTTTGTATTAGTAAATACAAAAACAGATGAATTTGATTATCCAAAAGGAAATAAAAATAAGTATATTAATTATGATGGTGTCGGTGGCGTTAAGCTTGATTCTTTCTTTAAAAAAGTTTTAATGGCCCTAAGGTTTGGAGATATTAAGATTCTATTATCTTCTGATATTAATGATGAAAGTAAAATAATGTTTACAAGAAATATACAACAAAGGATATCTAAAATTACTCCTTTTTTAAAACTAGATAGAGACCCTTATTTAGTTGTGAATGATGAAAAATTATTTTGGATTCAAGATGCATACACTGTATCTAACAATTTTCCTTATTCTGAAAAGAGCGGGCCTATTAATTATATTAGAAATTCTGTAAAGATTGTTGTTAGTGCATATGATGGGGATGTTAATTATTATGTTTCTGATGTAAATGATCCTTTGATTATTACTTATACTAAGATATTTCCTAAACAATTTAAATCAATAGATAGTATGCCTGAAGGACTTAAAAAACATATCAGATATCCTACAGACCTCTTTAGTGTCCAATCTAAGATATACAGCACTTATCACATGGATGATGTTCCTGTATTTTATAATAAAGAAGATGCTTGGCAGATTCCCAAAGAAATTTATGGTGTAGGACAACAGATAATGATGGAGCCTTATTATATGATTATGAAACTTCCAGGAGAGGAAAAAGAAGAATTTGTATTGATGACTCCTTTTACACCTATAAGAAAAGATAATATGGTTGCTTGGATGGCTGCGCGTTCTGATTTTGATGATTATGGAAAATTAATTTTATATAAATTTCCAAAAGATAAATTAATTTATGGTCCTTCTCAAATAGAGGCGAAATTTGACCAAGATTCTGAAATTTCACAACAATTGACTTTGTGGTCTCAACAAGGTTCAAGAATTACAAGGGGGAATCTTCTTGTGATTCCTATTGAAGATAGTATCCTTTATGTTGAACCATTGTACATTCAAGCAGAGACTGGACAACTTCCTGAATTGAAGAGAGTGTTAATGTCTGATGGTGAAAGAGTTGTTATGGAAAAAGATATTGGTTCTGCTTTGATTGCATTATTTGGAACTTCGACAAGTACAAATTTGAGGGGTGCACAAGAAGTTGTTGAAGGAGAAGAGGCAAGTATTTTAGAGGATAAATCTCAAGAAGAATTGATTGAAGACGCAAATAATTATTATGGATTGATTCTTGATTCTATGAATCAACAAGATTGGTCTGGAATAGGAAATAATTTTGATAAATTAGGTGAAGTGTTGAGTAATCTTGCAGAGTGAAAGAAAGAAAAACCATTATCCTCAGTTAATCTGTTATTATTTTAAATTTAAATTTTTTTGCATTAATTTCTAAAGCTTTTATTGCTGGAAGTTCTTTTCCTGAAATAAATTCTAATGATGCGCCTCCGCCTGTACTAACATGATAAAATTCTTTTTCAAGTAGCCTTACTGCGTTTGCTGTATCTCCCCCACCAATTATTGTTTTTATTTTCTTAGTGTTTTTTGATAATAATTTTGCTATTTGATTTGTTGAGTTTTTGTATTTTTTATTTTCGTAAAATCCTAATGGCCCATTCCAAAAAACTGTTTTTGATTTTTTTAGTTCTTCGAGAAATAGTTTTACTGAATCTGGCCCTATATCATAACCAATTTTATTTTTTTGAATTTTATCTATGTGAGTTGTTTGAGGTTTTGCATTTGGATTTAATGCTACTTTTACATCAAGGGGGAGAATTATCTTTTTTTTGTATTTTTTTAATAGTGCTTTTGCTGTTCTTATTTTTGATGTTTCTACTCTTGTAAGTCCAACTTCGTATCCTTCTGCTTTTAAAAATGTGAAAGATATGAGTCCACCAATTAATAGTTTATCAACTTTATTGAGTAACGCTTTAATTAAATCTATTTTATCCGATATTTTTGCACAACCGAGAATTGCAATAAATGGTTTTTTTGGTTTTTTTAAGTTTAATTTTTCTAATTCTTGTTTGATTAAGAATCCTGCGTAACTTGGAAGGAATTTAGTTATTGCGTTATTTGACGCATGTTTTCTGTGTGCAGTTCCAAATGCGTCGTTTATGTAGATGTCTGCGTAATCTGTTAATTTTTTTGCGAATGCCCTATTGTTTTCTTTTTCTTGTTTATGAAATCTTAAATTTTCAAGTAACACTATTTTTGAATTTGGGATTTTTATGTTTATGCAATCTCTTGTTTTAATGATATTCTGTTTTAATAATTTTTGTAATCTTCTTGCGACATTTATGAGTTTTAATTTTGGAATTATTTTTGCTTTTGGCCTACCTAAGTGGGACATAATTATGAGTTGTGTTGGTTTTTTTGAAAGAATATATTTTATTGTTGGGATAGATTTTTTTATTCTGGTGTCGTCAGTTATATTTCCTTTTTTATCCAAGGGTACATTAAGGTCTAACCTAAGAAGAACCCTCTTATCTTTTAGTTTGGCTTTTGTTAAGAATCTAATCATGTTATTTCATATTGTTGGTAAGATTAAAGCATTATCTTTGCCAGGTCAATCATTCTACATGAATAACCATATTCATTATCATACCACCCAAATATTTTTACTGTATTTCCTTTTACACGGGTTAGTTGGGAATCAAATATGCATGAATGTGGATTGCTGATTATATCTGTGCTAACTAATGGATCTTCGCTATATTCTAAAATATTTTTAAGTTTTTGTTTTGATGCTTTTTTGAATAGTTTATTAATTTCTTCTAGTGTTGTTTTTTTATTAAGTATGCAAGTTAAATCAGTTATTGAACCATCTGGTGTTGGCACCCTAATTGCTATTCCATCTAATTTTCCATTTAATGCTGGAATTACTTTACCTATTGCTATTGCTGCCCCTGTTGTAGTTGGAACCATATTTACTGCTGCAGATCTTCCCCTTCGAGGATCTTTATGTGGAGCATCAACTATTTTTTGTCCAGCAGTATAAGAATGAATTGTAGTCATAAACCCCCTTACTATTTTGAAATTGTCGTTGAGTACTTTAACCATGGGTGCTAAACAATTTGTTGTACAAGAAGCATTGCTTATGATGTGGTGTTTCTTTTTTTTGTATGTTTTTTCATTCACTCCTAACACTATTGTTTTTACTTTTTCTGCTCCTTCTCCCTTTGCAGGAGCGCTTAAGATTACTTTTTTTGCCCCTGCAGTGATATGCTTTGAAGCTAATTCATAAGTTCTAAAAAAACCCGTGCTTTCTATTGCTATATCTACTTTTAAAGATTTCCAAGGTAGATTTTCTGGGTCTTTTTCTGCAAATACAGGTATCTTTTTTTTATTAATTATTATTGAATTTTTTGTATAGGATACTTTTCCATCAAACCTTCCATGGACTGAATCATATTTTAACAGGTTGGCCAATGTTCTGGTATCTGTTAAATCATTTATTGCTACAAAATTTATTGATCTATCTTTGATGCCTGCTCTAAGCACCATCCTTCCTATCCTTCCAAAACCATTTATTGCTATCTTCATTTTGAATATGTTATTATTTCCTCCTTTTGAGCTTTTTTTCTTCTTCTGCTATTCGCAGAGTCGTTTTAATCACAGTATCAGGATTTAATGAAATACTATCAATCCCACAATCAACAAGAAATGCTGCAAACTCGGGGAAATCACTTGGTGCTTGTCCGCAGATTCCTATTTTTCTCTTATTTTTCTTAGCAGTGTCTATCACATGTTTGATTAAACGTTTTACCCCTTCATTGTTTTCATCGTAAATTGATGCAACTAATTCGCTATCCCTGTCTAATCCTAATGTTAGTTGTGTGAGGTCATTTGAGCCTATTGAAAATCCATCAAAAATCTTGGAAAATTCATCTGCTAGGATTACATTACTTGGAATCTCACACATTACATAAACTTGAAGATTATTTTTTCCTTTTTTTAATCCATGAGATCCCATCTCTTTCAGTACCTTTTTGCCTTCTTCTATTGTTCTACAAAAGGGAATCATGATTTTAACATTAATTAACCCCATTTCATCTCTAACTTTTTTTAGTGCTGCGCATTCTAATGCAAAAGCAGGTTTATATTTTTTAGAATAATATCTTGAAGCACCTCTCCAACCAATCATAGGGTTATCTTCTGTTGGCTCAAATTGTTTTCCCCCTATTAAGTTTGCATATTCATTGCTTTTGAAATCTGAAAGTCTTACAATAACATCTTTTGGATAGAATGCTGCTGCGATTGTTGCAACTCCTTCTGCTAACTTTTCAATAAAGAACTGTTTTTTATCTGGATAATTAAATGTAAGTTCATTTATTTTTTCTTTTGCGTCTCTGTCTTCTATTTTATCAAAATGGATTAATGCTAGTGGGTGAACCTTGATATAGTCATTTATTATGAATTCTTCTCTTGCTAATCCTACCCCTTGATTAGGGATAAAACTTTTTTCAAACGCCATTTCTGGATTTGCAAGATTCATCATAATTTTTGTTTTTGTTTTTGGAATTTTTTTGAGATTTGTTTTTTCTATTTTAAATTTAAGTATTCCTTGGTAGACATTCCCTTTTTCCCCTTCTGAACAAGATGCTGTTACTTCTTTAACATTGTTTAATATTTCTGTTGCATTATTTGTACCGACAATACAAGGGATTCCTAACTCTCTTGATATTATTGCTGCATGACAAGTTCTTCCACCCCTGTTTGTAATGATTGCCGAAGCTTTTTTCATTATGGGTTCCCAATCTGGATCTGTCATATCTGTAACTAATACTTCTTTTTCTCTAAAATGAGCAATATTATGTACATCTCTTATCACGTTTACTGAACCTGCACCAATTTTTTCCCCTACTGCTTGTCCTTGAACTAGTAGCTTTCCTTTTTCCTTTAAATGATATTGTTCAAGAACTGCAGCGCTTTTTTGAGATTGTACTGTTTCTGGTCTTGCCTGAACAATGAATAACTCATTTGTGTTCCCGTCTTTTGCCCATTCAATATCCATTGGTTTGTGGTGGTTTGCTTTTTCTGAATAATGCTCTTCTATTATACATGCCCATTTTGCTAAGGTAATAATTTCGTGATTTTCTATAACGAATTTTTTCCTTTCTGTTTTTGAAACAACTACGTTTTTTGTAGGTGAATTCCCTTCATCACTATAAATCATCTTTATTTTTTTCTCGCCAGTGGTTTTTCTTAATATTGGTTTTTTCCCTAGTCTTAATGTTGGCTTAAAAACATAATAACTATCTGGATTCACTGCTCCTTGTACAACATTTTCTCCCAGCCCATATGCACCTGTGATAAATACTACATCTTGAAATCCTGATTCTGTATCTAATGTGAAAATTACTCCTGCTGATGCTAAATCTGAACGCACCATTTTTTGAACTCCAATAGATAATGCGACTTTAAAATGATCAAACCCTTTATCTACCCTATAAGAAATTGCTCTGTTTGTGAATAATGATGCAAAACAGTTTTTACATGATTCAAGAAGTTGTATTTCTCCCTTAATGTTTAAGTAAGTTTCTTGCTGGCCTGCAAAACTTGCATCTGGTAAATCTTCTGCGGTTGCTGAAGAACGCACTGCAACATCTGTTAATGCACCATACTGGGTACACAAGGTTTGGTAAGCATGTTTAATTGCGATAGATAATGCTTCGGGAAATTCTGCAGTTTTAATTAATTCTCTTACTTTATGCCCCCTTTCTGAAAGATTTTGGATATTTCCAGTATCTAAGTCTTTCAATGTTTCTTTTATTTTATCTTGTATTCCTGCTTCTTTTAAGAAATATCTATATGCTGAAGCAGTTACAGCAAAACCATTTGGAACTTTAACCCCTTTATGAGTTAAATTCTGGTACATCTCTCCAAGAGATGCATTTTTCCCCCCAACTAATGGGACATCCCCTATATCTATCTGATTGAATGCTAGAATAAACTCGTGCTTTTTTTTCATATTTACCTCTTTTTTTACTGAACTTCTTTTTTGAATATGTTCTGCTTTAAATATATTTTTTCTTTACTGAATGAATGCTAAATGCTAATATTCCACCCATTATTGCTGTATAAAATTGAAATAAACCCATTGCTGTTAAAAATACTGCAGGTAATATCCCTATTTTGATAAACAAATAAGCTATTGAAAATAAAAATGCTGTTTTAAATGCTGATGCGAATAATAGTGTAATCCATTTATTTAATTTTTTTTGTAGATTAAATTTTTTGAATGTAAAAACTAATATGGCGTTTCCAATCCAAATAAAAGGAATCATATATGCTAGAAAAATTGTAAATGGCCCAAATATTAATCCCTTTGTTAAAACAGCTAAACTTGGAAGAATTATGATAGGTAAGAGTTTATAGAATTTTAAATTTAATGTTGCTAAAATTAAAGATGCATTAACTATTGTTCCAACTAATAATTGTGGTTTACCCATTAGAAATGGAACAAAAAAACAAATTAAGGAATAAATAACTAATTCAATATTCTCTTGAATATATGTTAAGGGATATTCTTGAATAAATAAGTATTTCATATCTTATGTTAGGTTGAAGGCATATAAAAAAGTTTCGTAATGTTAAAGGTGTTTGAGTGGTTTAGTAACATTTATATAAATTAATATACTCTAAATTATTATTATTAAATAAAAGGTGATTTATGGATAAAATATTAATTAATGTTTTAAAAGAGGTCCAAGATAATGATGGTTATATTTCTGAAAAAGCTATGAAGAATATTAGTGTAAAATATAATGTTCCTTTAGCTAAATTATATGGTGTTGCCACTTTTTATGCTATGTTTAAAATAGAAAAACAGGGAGAGCATATTATTGAAATTTGTGGAAGCCCAAGTTGTATGCTTAATAATGGCCAAAAAATAGAAGATTTTCTGGAAAAAGAATTAAAAATTGAAGTAGGAAAAACTACTAAAAATAAAAAATTTTCTTTGTATAAAACTTCTTGTATTGGCTGTTGTGATGAAGCTCCAGCAATGTTAATGGATGGGAAACCCTATACTAATCTCACTATTGAAAAAATAAAAAAGATTTTAAAAAAATATTGAAACAATGCAAATAGAATTAAAAACAAGTCTTAAAGCTTTGGAAAAAGCAAAAAAACTCGGGCCTAAAGGAGTGCTAAAAAGATTAGATAAAATGGGTGTTGTAGGTAGAGGTGGTGCTTCTTTTCCAACTGGAAGAAAATGGAAAATTGCTCTTGAAACTTCTAGTGATGAAAAATTTGTGATTTGTAATGCAGATGAAGGTGAACCTGGAACTTTCAAAGACAAACTAATTATTAAAAAGAATGCTGAAACGATGATTGAAGGAATTCTGATAGCTGCTTATACTATTGGTGCTAAAAGGTGTTTTATTTATCTGCGAGGAGAATATGATCATTTAAGGATTGAGTTAGAAACTAAAATAAAGGAAATAATTAAAAAATCTGGATTAGCTGTTACTATTGAAATAATTAGGGGTGCTGGTGCTTATATTTGCGGTGAAGAAACTTCAATAATTCAATCAATAATGGGTAATAGAGGTCATGCGATGTATAAACCCCCTTATCCCCCTGTTGAAGGGTTGTGGGGTAAACCTACAATAGTTAACAATGTTGAAACTTTAACTGGCGTTTCGCAATCAATATTATTTGATGATTGGGATTCTTCTCTTAGATTATTTTCTTTATCAGGGAATGTTGAAAATCCTGGAGTTTATGAATTTCCACTTGGCGTAAAGATGTCTAAAATTTTGGATGTAGTTAGGTCTAAAAATAAAATTAAGGCAGTATCTTTTGGTTGTTTTGGTGGATTTATGAAGATTAAAAAAAATATGGAAATAACTCATGAAAATATTTGTAAAGAAGGTTGTCAACATGGTGCTTTTAGCATGATTTTCATAGATGAAACCCATAACATTGTAGATGTATCTTACACTATTGCTAAATTTTACACTTACGAATCTTGTGGAAAATGCACTCCTTGTAGGGAAGGTACTATAAGATTATTAGAAAGAATAAAACAAGTTAAAGAAGGAAAAGCAACAAAAAAAGATTTGGAACTCTTGAAAGAATTTGCAGAACATGTTCAAGAAACAAGTTTATGTGGGTTAGGACAAAGTGCTGGAAATTATATCCTCACTGGATTAAAGCATTTTAAATCTGATTATTTGGAGTATCTTAAATGAAGATTAAATTAAATAATAAATATATAAGAGTAAAAGAAGGAGAGACTATTTTAGATATCTGTAATAGTAAAGGGATTAAAATTCCCACCCTATGTTATCATAAAAGTTTATTTCCTGAAGCTAGATGTAGGGTATGTTTAGTGGAGATGAATGGAAAATTAGTTACTGCTTGTTCAACTTTTCCTTTTGAAGGTGCCGAAATTTTAACTAAATCTGAAAGAGTGATTAAAGCTAGAAAGAGAAATATTGAATTAATGATGCCTAAAAATATAAGCTGTGATATTCATGATGATTTTGAAATCTGTGATATATTCAAAGAAGTTGGATTGAATGAAGAGAGATTTGAGTCTTTAAAACATTATAAAGCAGATTTAGGGGCATCAGTTGTTAGGGATAATAATAAATGTATTAATTGTGGAAGGTGTGTGCAAGTGTGTGCTAAAATTCAAAAAGTGTATGCTATTGATTTTGTTAGTAGGGGTTTTGAAGAGCATGTTGCACCTTACAATGAAAATCATTTAGCTGATGTTGCGTGTATTAGATGTGGGCAATGTATTGTTAATTGTCCTGTTGGCGCCATTGCTGAAAGACCTCACATCAATGAAGTTGTTTCTGCCTTGAAGAATCCTAAAAAACATGTTGTTGTTCAAACTGCTCCTGCTATTAGGGCTGCGTTGGGAGAATTATTTAGGATTGAACCTGGAACTCCTGTTACTGGAAAAATGGTCACAGCTTTACGTAAATGTGGTTTTGATAAAGTTTTTGATGTTAATTTAGGGGCAGATATAACTATAATGGAAGAATCTGCTGAACTTTTGAAGAGGGTGAAAACAGGCGGAGTACTCCCACTTATCACTACTTGTTGTCCTGGATGGATATTAATGATGGAGCATTTCCATCACAACTTAATTCCAAATATGTCTACGTGTAAAAGCCCTCATGAAATGCTAGGATCTTTAATTAAGAATTATTATGCTAAAAAAAATAAATTAGATTCTAAAAATATTGTTGTTGTGAGTATTATGCCTTGTACTGCCAAAAAATTTGAAAGCACACGTAAAGAATTAAAGAGTGCTGTTGATTATGTGTTAACAACAAGAGAACTTGGAAGATTAATAAAAATGAAAGGGATTGATTTTAATAATCTTGAGGATGAAGATTTTGATCCTGCTTTAGGGATATCTACTGGTGCTGGTGCTGTTTTTGGAGCTAGTGGAGGAGTTATGGAAGCTGCTTTGCGAACTGCGTATGAATTCGGAACTGGGAAAACTTTGACAAATGTGGAGTTTAAACAAATTAGAGGTATGAAAGGTGTAAAAGAAGGTAAAATTGATATTAATGGTGTTGAAGTGAAATTTGCTGTCGCTCATGGTGGGGCAAATATACTTAAATTATTAGAAAAAAAAGAAGATTACCATTTTATTGAAATGATGGCTTGTCCTGGTGGATGTATTGGTGGTGGTGGCCAGCCAATTTATCGAGATCCAGACGTTTTAAGAAAAAGAATGGAAGCAATATATCAGATTGACAAAAATATGCCTTTGCGAAAATCTCATGAAAATCCCATTGTTAAAAAACTCTATAAAGAATATTTGGGGACTCCACTAGGTAAAAAATCTGAGAAATTATTACATACTACATATATTAAGAGAAGTCGGTTTTAGATATCTTTCTTTATCTTAGCCACAAAAAATCCTTCTGTGTCGTTATCTTGGGGCCAAATTCTTAGACATTTTTTTACTTCTTTATTGTATTTTTTCCCTTCAAATTCTAAAATTAATGGGCTTCTTTTTATTGGAAGTTCTATTTCCTGTAGTTTTGCGTTTGGATATTTATCTAAAAGGAATGAAACAACTTCTTCGTCTTCTTCTGGCTCTAAACTACAAGTAGAATAAACGACTGTTCCCCCAGGTTTTAGATTATTAAAGGCTGTTTCTAAGAGTTGTTTTTGAGTTCCTGACAATCTCCTTATCATATTAGGATTCCACATTCTTAGTGTTTTCAAACTTTTTCTTATTGTGCCTGTGCCAGAACAAGGTGCATCTACTAGAATTCTGTCAAATTGAAATCCCTTAAATCTTCTTCCCTCCATTAGAGTTGTTAAAGTGTTTGTTAATCCTGCCCTTTGTAGGTTTATCCCCAAAGGTTTTAGACGCATTCCTTTGTAATCATTTGTTATGAGGATTCCTTTGTTTTCCATGGTAATTGCTATTTGAGTGGATTTAGAACCTGGAGAAGCACACATATCTAAAATTGTTTCACCTGGTTGAGGGTTTAGTGCTAGAGGTGGAAGCATAGATGCTGCTTCTTGTACATGAAAATATCCTAGTTGATGTTCTTTCAGATTACCTATATCTCTTCTTTCTTTTTTCTTATGCTCTATCCAAAATCCTTCTTTACACCAAGGAATTTGAGTTAATTTCCATTTTGGGAGTCTTTTTTTTAGTTCATTGATTGAAATTTTAAGGGTGTTTATTCTTATGCTCCTTCTAAGGTAAGTCATAGAAATATCCATAAATTTCTTGTAATCTTTTCCAGCTAATAATTTGTATCTCTCTTCGAATTTTTCTTTTATCTGGATGTCTTTTGTATCTGTTATTTTTTTTGACATGTGATTGGTATAGGATATTCATATAAAAAAGTTTGTTTTGATTGGTGTATCAAAAGTAATCAAGAGAAACATTTATTAAGTTATATTGGTTTGAGATTTATTGGTGATATTTATGTTTGGATTTGGATGGATTGGAACAATAATTGTATTCTTGGTGTTGTATATTTTTGCAGGTATTAAGGTTGTTAATGAATATGAAAGAGGGGTTAGATTTACTCTTGGAAAATATAAGGGGATTATTGATCCTGGATTGAGGGTTGTTTTTCCAATAATACAAAGTTGGAGAAGGGTTGACATAAGGGTTAAGGCAGTTGATGTGCCAGACCAAGATTGTATGACAAAGGATAATGTAAGTGTTAATGTTAATGCTGTGTTATATTATCAAGTTAGTGGTGCAGAAAAAGCAATACTAAAAGTTGAACACTACGGATATGCAGTATCTCAACTAGCACAAACAACAATGAGAGATGTTGTTGGTGAAGCGACTTTAGATAAATTATTGGCTGAGAGAGATGCTATTAGCAAAAGGATAAAACAGATAGTTGATAAAGCAACAGATCCTTGGGGAATCAAAATTGAAAGTGTTGAGCTAAAACATATTGAACTGCCACAGGATATGAAGAGAACTATGGCTAAAGAAGCAGAGGCAGAAAGAGAAAAAAGGGCTGTGATAATTAAAGCTCAAGGAGAAGTTTTGGCTGCGACCAATATGGCAAAAGCAGCAAAAATGTTATCTGGCTCTAAAGGTGCATTACATTTGAGAACTTTGCAGACATTAAATGATTTGAGTTCTGACCAGAGTAACACAATAATATTTGCTACACCTATTGAAGTACTCGATGCGTTTAAGGGGATGGCAAGAAAGAAATAATTTTTTATTATTTTTTCTTTTATTTTTATATATTTCAGTAGATCGCAAAGTAGTTAATTCCACAAAATAAGACAAAATTAAAAAGGAAGTTTATTCTACAATAAATTAAGAATGATAAATTTATCTAATGAAATTAATGAATTGAAGAAATATGGCAATATTTTGAAGAATAGTTCATTTTGGAAGTTATACTTTTCTTATTTTTCCTTTGCTATTTTTTTAGTATTGGTTTTTGTTTTTTGTCAAAAAAAATTGAGATACTAATTTAAATAGTAACCTTATTTATTTTATTATTATGGAGATTCAACAAGAAGTTCAAAAGAAAATACTTGTAAAATTAATGCATAATCCTAAAATGCATTATAATGAATTGTGGGCTAAAGAAGGTGAAAGCAATAAATTCAATTACCATTTACAAAGATTAATTGATGAAAAATTAGTGGCTAAAAAAAATGAAGGGTATAAATTAACTACAAAAGGAAAAAGAGTAGTCACCCATTTAGATGGTACTACAGGAAATAAGAATCATAAACCTGTTGTGTGTTCTTTTATTGTTGGGTACAATTCTAAAACAAAAAAGATTTTAATAAATATAAGAAAAAAAGAGCCATTTTATGGTTATGCTGGCATCCCTGGAGGGAAAATTGACTTTGGGAACTCGCCAATTAAAACTGCTGAAAAAGAATTTTTAGAAGAAACTGGGTTGAAAGGAAAAATGAAATTGAAAGTCGTATCTAATTATAATACTTATAATGATGGTGAGCTTATGCATCATTTGATTGCTTTTACTTATATTTGTAAAGATCCGATAGGGGAGTTAATAAAAGAAGATCGGGAAGGGAAAAATGAATGGATAGAGATAAAAAAAATTGATAAATATTCCAGATATCCTGATTTAGACTTAATGATCAATAATTCTTTGACAAAAGATAATCAAATTCATTTTTTGAATGTTCATAGATGGCAAGAAGATGAAAAATTTGTGGATATGAAGATATTAGATGATTTTTAAATAATTACCGAAACGTTTTTAAATGATGTGCTGGTTTTCTAATAATATAAGCTTGTGCTGAGGGCACATAAGATGTCCTCGGGTGGTCGGTAAACAAGAAGAGTAAATCTCTTCAAGTTTTGCATCCCCCAACGAGTTGGAGGCCGTAAAAATGACAGATTATAAATTAGTTTTAGCTGACCCTAAGACCGGCAAATGTTATCAGCGTGAAGCAAAAGATGCTGAAGCAGAAGTCTTCTTAGGTAAAAAGTTAGGAGAAAAAATTAAGGGTGACTCTTTTGGATTGAATGGTTATGAGTTTGAAATTACTGGTGGTAGTGATAGCTGTGGATTTCCAATGAGGAAAGATGTTAATGGTACTGAAAGAAAAAGAATATTAGTTATTTCTGGAGTAGGTGCTAAAATAAAAAGAAAAGGACAAAGACAAAGGAAGAATGTAAGAGGCCATACAATTGGTAGAAATATAAGTCAAATTAATCTTAAAATTATAAAATATGGTAAAGTTAAATTAGGTGTAACAGCTGAAACACCTAAAGAAGGAGAAGACTCTAAAGAAAAAGCTGAAGAGAAAGTAGGAAAGGATTCTAAGAAAGAAAAAGACGAACCAGTTGAAAAAGAAAAGTCTGAAAATAAACCTGAAGAAAAATCCGAAGAAGAATCTAAAAAAGATTCTTCAGTATCTTCAGAAAAAGAAAGCGAAGAAGAATCTAAAAAAGATTCTTCAGTATCTTCAGAAAAAGAAAGCGAAGAAGAATCTAAAAAAGATTCTTCAACACTTTCAAAAAAAGAAAGCGAAGAAGAATCTAAAAAAGGTGATGGTGACAAATCGTGAAAAAGGATACCTATAAACAACCAGAAGTAAATATTGGGTTGGTTGGACATGTAGATCATGGTAAAACTACCTTGACAGAGAGGCTTAGTGGTAAATGGACAGACACCCATTCTGAAGAACTGAAAAAAGGAATCACCATAAGGTTGGGGTATGCAAATACAATATTTAGAAAATGTGGTAAATGTAAAGGTGCTAAAGCTTATACAGTAAAAGAAACTTGTGAGCACTGCAAATCAAAAACTAAAGAGTTGAGGGGTGTTTCTTTTGTTGATGCTCCTGGACACGAAAGTTTAATGGCTACTATGCTGAGTGGGGCAAATGTGATGGATGGTGCTTTATTGCTAATTTCTGCAAATGAAAAATGCCCTCAACCACAAACAAGAGAACATCTGATGGCTTTAGAGATTATGGGGATTAAAAATGTGATAATTGTCCAAAATAAAATTGATTTAGTGTCCAAAGAAGATGTATTAAAAAATTATAAAGAGATAAAAGAATTAATTAAAGATACTCCTTACAAAGATGCTCCAATAATTCCTATTTCTGCCCAATTTGCAATTAATATTGGGTACTTAATAAAATCTATAGAGGAAAAAATCCCCACCCCTAAGAGGGATAAAAAGAAGCCCCCCATTATGTTTGTTGTAAGATCTTTTGATATTAATAAACCAGGTTCTGGTCCAAAAAAGTTAGTTGGAGGAGTTCTTGGAGGTGCTTTGAGGGAAGGGATATTGAAAAAAGGAGATGATATCACTATATTGCCTGGTAGAAGCAAAGAAGAGCATAATCAAAAAATTTGGATACCTATAAAAACTAAAGTAACTGGATTAATGAGTGGAACTCACCAAATAAATGAAGCTGGACCTGGTGGTTCTATAGCTATAGCAACTTCATTAGATCCTTCGCTTGTTAAATCAGATAATCTTAGTGGAAATATTGTAGGATTATTTGGAAAATTGCCTATTGTTTGGAATGAATTAAAACTTAAATCAAATTTATTAAAAAGAGTTGTTGGAACTAAAGAAGAGTTGGATGTTGAACCAATAAAAATTAATGAAATTATAATGTTCAATGTAAATTCATCTGTAACTGCAGGTGTTGTTAGTGAATTAAGTAAGGGTGGATTCAAATCTAAATTAAAGTTACCTATATGTGCTGATATTGGTGATAGGGTAACTATTTCCAGGATGGTTGGATCTAGGTTTAGATTGATTGGTTATGGAATTATTGAGGGGTGAATTAAATGATCAATAAAAAAATAAAAAAAGTTGCACTAAAAAAGACAAAAATTCTTGAGAAAAAGAAGATTATAAGTAAAGAAGAGTTAAAAAAAGAGGATGCTGTTTTTATAAAAATGGCTAAAAGTTTGCCTAGATTATTAAAAGGTAAATTTGCTAAAAGGATCAAGAAAAAGAATTAATTAAGAAGTCAATATTTTTGAAATTTTTTTAATTACATATTTTTGATCTTTTTGATTATTAACAAAATCTAAATTATCCCTATCTATAATTATTGTTTTTTTAGGACTCCAATTGTATTTTTTCAAAGAAACTAGGTAATCTTTATAAAAATCATCTAAATGTTTAATATAACTTAAACTTATTGCTGGGGTTCCATCTGCATCATCTTGCAATTCCATATCTCTTTGTCTTTTACTGTGTATATTATCATAAGAATGTTGAGGAGATATCTGGAGCAAAATTAAGAGATCAATTTGTTTTATGTTTTTTGTTGTTTTCTTGAACAAATCAAAATATTGATCATGTTCTTCATTAGATAAATACCCAAAATGATTGAGTGATTTTGCAAAAACTAAAGGATCTTCATAAATTGAACGATCAAATATTGCGGAATTATTGTCTTTTTTAAAGGAAATATAATCTTGAATTCTTCTACCTAAAAGATATCTTTGTAATTCAAAAGAATATTTTTTCTTGTCTTCATAAAACTTAGAAAGTATGGGGTTTTCAGCTATTTCTTCATAAAATGAATTGATTGATGTTGTGTTTTCTATTAATTTTGCCAAAGAGGTTTTTCCAGAACCAATATTTCCTGCAACAGCTAAAAGGCAATTTTTATTAGATAAATATTCTTTTAAAATTTTATTGTTAGATGGTATTTTTTCAATCATTTTAAATTCATTTATTGATTTTATCTCTAGTTAAATGTGTTGTTCACCCCCTTACCTTTACTGTTTACCTTACTATAAAAAAGTTTCTATGATTGATTCAAATACTAAAAATTTATATGGTTGAGTGATTTAATTTACTGAAAATGGAAGTTCCTGATTATGAAGAAATAGAATTTGTATGTGAAAATTGCGGTAAAACAGTTAAAAGAATTAAGCGAAAAGGTAGTGATTTTAATAAATTTCTATGTCAACAATGTGGCAAAATAAGTATTGAAACAAATTGACGTTTTTAGAAAAGTTTATATAGTTTTATTCGTGAAAAGTTTATAAAAGAGCGTGAATAAATGAAACTAAGTCTAAAGAAAAAACCAAAAAATCCAATTCTTATAGAGGGTTTTCCAGGTTTTGGTTTAATTGGAACCATTGCTACAGAATATCTTATTGAGCATTTAGATTGTGAACTAATAGGGAGATATTGGTTTGAAGACCTTCCTGCAACTATTGCAATTCATGAAGGGAAAATGGTAAATCCAGTTGGTATTTTTTATAATAAAAAGAACAATATTGTTATTATTCATTCTATTGCCGGCGCCACAGGTGTTGAATGGAAAGCTGCTGATTTTGTATTTGATATAGCTAAAACTCTTGATGTTAAGGAAATAATTAGCTTAGAAGGTGTTGGTTCTACTACTTTAAATGAAGACACTAATGTGTTTTATCATATCAATAAAGAACAAAAAAGAAATAAAATTGAAAAGATGGAAATTAAACCATTAAAAGAAGGGATAATTATGGGAATTACCTCTGCGTTAATGGTTATTATAAGAGAAAAGATCCCTATGACTTGCTTTTTTGCTGAAACGCACACTAGTTTGCCTGATAGTAAGGCTGCAGCAAAAGTTATAGAGGTTTTAGATAAATATCTTGGGTTAAATGTAGACTATAAGCCTTTGCTGAAACAAGCTGAAAAATTTGAAGATAAGTTAAGAAAACTTATGGAACAAGGTGCAACAGCTAAAAAACAGCAAGATAGAAAGTCTTTAAGTTATGTTGGTTAAATTAATATATTCTTTAGTATATATTTTATTATTTATAGGTTAGAATGGTTATTTTTTAAAATATGTTTTCTAATAGATATAATTTGATGTGTTTTTTGTAGTGATTATAACTTTTAGGATTTGCTTAAAAGTTTTAGTTGATTAAATTGAGCTTAAATGTTTTAAGCTTTTCTTAAATGTTTTAGTTTAGTTAATTACAATATTGAAAATAATTAGGTGAAAAGATTTTTGTTTTTTTTGATTTGTAGAAATTATTTTTTGCTGAAAATTAGTTTTTATTTTTTTGGAAAATTAAGATTTTTTGGTGTTTCTATTTTTATTGGTTTTTGAGATATTTTGAATCTGCTATTTTTTGCTAAAATGCTGGGGTTTTTGTGTAAATAAGGTAAAGTAAGAAGGTTTCAGCACAAAAATAAGGTTTTAAGGGTAAGATTTATACAAAAAGACTAAAAAATTCGTCTTCAAGCATAAATCTTTGGGAAGATTTATATAGATACGCGTATAAGGTACATTATACGCGTATTTTTAAGCACAAAATGGAAAAATTAATTACGGAATTGAAATTAAGGGGGTTTAGTAAGCAGACTTTGAAGGCTTATTTGTATTATAATAGGCTGTTTCTTAAATATATCCAAAAAACGCCGGATGATGTTTTGGAAGATGATATAAAAAAATATATTGGCCATCTTTTAACTGATGAAAATTATTCTGCTTCTTCTGTTAGTTTAGTAAAAGCTGCGTTAAAGTTTTTTTATGATGAAGTGCTAAAAAAAGGGGTTGTTAATTTCAAAACCCCTAAAATTGATAAAAAGCTACCAATTGTGCTTTCTAAAGAAGAAGTGCGAAGATTGATAAATTCTGCAGGAACTGAAAAAAGTAAATTGATTATCAAAATGTTATATTCTTCTGGTTTACGATTAAGTGAATGTATTGGGTTAAAAAAGGGGGATCTTGAATTTGATGAAAAAATTGCTTGGGTTCGTGGCGGTAAAGGTAAAAAAGATAGAATTGTTATTCTTTCTGAAAATTTGATTAAAGAATTGAAAAAATACCTTGGAAGCAGGGTTTCTGAGTCGGAATATGTGTTTTCAGGGCCGAATGGGGCGATTAGTGCAAGGAATGTACAAGATATAGTAAAGAATGCTAGTAAACGAGCTGGAATCACTAAAAATGTTAGCCCTCATACTTTAAGACATTGTTTTGCAACGCATCTGCTTGAGGCTGGAGTAGATATTAGGAAAATACAGGAATTACTAGGGCACTCCAATCTACAAACAACTCAGATCTATACAAGAGTATCTAAAGAAGAATTGAAGAAGGTAAAAAGCCCTTTAGATGAACTCTAAAACCTTTAAGTTTTGCTTAAAAGTTTTAAGCGAGTAATTATTAATAGTTTTTTATGGTTATTATATTCTTTAAACTATATATTATTAAATAATCTTTTTGATATATTTATTTTGTATTGGATATTTGAATATCTATTTTTGAGATACTATTTTCTTAGAAACAGATTCATTAATTTTTACAATATTCTTTTTTGCTTGAAGTTCCCTAAATTGTGGACTAAGTCTCAAATAAACTTCTTTATCTAAATATTTTTTATAGATTGGGATTCCTTTTTCAATAAGGTTTGTGATATAATTTTGAACTAATAAATTAGGTAAGCATAAATATTTAGCAATTTTTGAATAAGTGACGGATTCTTGCTCTTGTTCTAGGGTATAGAAAGTTAAGAATATTTCTTGTTCTTTTCTCGTTAAAGGTGTTATTTTGAATGTTGGTTTTTTGAATTTTAATGGTTTTTTTCCTAAGTGTTGAATAAACATCATTACTTCATCTAATTTTTCATTTAGTTTATCTATTTTGGAATCTAATTCACAAAGATATTCATAATTAGAATGAATTTCGTTTGTGTTTTCATTTATAGCGTCGAGATGTTCTTCAAATTCATTCTTAATTTTATTAAAAGTAGATTTCAGTTTTTTATTTAATTGTTCTTTTTCTCGACGAGAAACTTGATTTTTTGAATTATTGTTTACCATATCCCAACAGATAAAGAAAAAAGAGTGATGTTTAAATAGTTTTCTACTAAATTCGTTTAATTAATTTACTAAGGTATAATTTTTCGTTCCCTTGCCTGACAATATCTATATGATCTGACTCCTCTATCTCTGTAAGAATACGGTAAAAAGAACTTTTGGAACATAATCCTTGTTCATCTACAACTATTTCCCTTAATTTTAAAGATGAAATATTTTCATATTTTTGAATTAAAGAAAATACTAAATTTTTTACATAACCTTTAGAGTTTCTAGTTATTTTTTGAATTAACTTTTCTTTAAAAGATGGTTTTGGTGGATTTTCTATTTGATCTATTCTTGAGTGTAATTCATGAATTTTGTCGTGCATAGGTTGGTGTGAATCCATGATTGTGTTAATTTGTTGGTCAAATTGTTGTATTCTATTAAGGAGTTCTTTGAATGCGTAATGATCATCGAGAATTTCTCTTATTTCATGTTTTGAAAGAGGTGATGTTGATAATTTTTCGTGAATGTGTTGAAGAAGTCTTTGTTGATTTGCCATTATTTTTTCTTGTTCTTGGTGTTTAAGATGAAAATAATTGATCCATTCAAAGATGTTAGATGTGTGTGTTTTTACATTATTAAAAGAATCTGCTAAAGTAGAATGGAGTGACGTAATATCTTCTTTTGTTGCATATTTTTTTTTAGACCAAAACATTCTTTTTGTAATAAAAGCATTCTCATATATAAATTTTTGGGAATGTTTTGGGAATAGAGTGGGAAAGATGTGGGAATTATTAAGGCTTTGAAATGGTTAAAAATAAGGTTTTGAGTGGGTGTGAGTTTTTTTGGTGGGACTGGAGTGGGAACGTACTGGGAATAGTTTGGGAATGGAGTGGGAATGGAGTGGGAATGGGGTTGGACTGAAATTATGATCAGTATAGAGGAGAAAATAGAATGGGAATGTAGATAATTGATGGGAATTAAGAGGGATTATTGGGAATTGATGGGAATTGATGGGAATTGATGGGAATTAAGAGGGATTAGTGGGAATGGTTGATAATTACTAAAGATTGTAATGGTTTGTAATAGTTTGTGAGAGTTTGTAATATAAAAATGTATGATGTATTTAGAAAGAAAAGTTATATATAAGTGGTAATATTGATAAAAATAGGTAATAATGGATTATTTTTAAAGTAATTCAAGGTTAAAGTGAGGGTTTGTAAGGGTAAATATGGAAAATATACGATCTAAAGGTGAATTAGCAGTGTTATTAGCTAGTTTAAAGGGGTTTGAGAACCCTAAGGTGAGACTTGAACAATATTGCATGGATGCCGAAATAGGTGCATGTGTGCTCTGGGAAGCCTATATGAGGGGTGATATAGAAGGGAAAGTGATAGCTGATCTTGGTTGCGGTACTGGTTTATTGGGTATTGGGGCTTTATTATTGGGTGCTAAAAGGGTTTTTCTCGTCGATATAGATGGTTCTGCTGTTAATATGGCTAAAGCTAACCTTGAAAAAGCCAAAAGTGAGAGTTCTATAGGTGGGGAAGCAGTTTTTTTAGTGTATGATGTAAAAGAATTTGATAAGGAAGTTGATGTAGTATTACAGAATCCCCCATTTGGGGTCAAGGTGAGAGGGAATGATAGGTCTTTTTTAAAAAAGGCCATGGAAATTGCTGATGTGGTGTATAGTTTTCACAAAAGTGAGAGTGATGAGTTCATAAAAGGATTTGCAAAGAAGAAAAATTATGTTGTACAGAGTTATTGGGAGTTTGATTATCCAATAAAAGCTATGCATAAATTCCATACTAGGAGAATATATAGATTTAAAGTTGGATGTTGGAGAATAGTGAGAATTAAATGAATATAAAAAAAGATTTTGAAAATATTTAGTAAGTTTTATAAATGACTAGTTGTTTTTTTGCTAAAGTGAATAAAGAGGGTTAATACGCATAAGATTCACTAAAAATTTGCTGAGGGATTTCCTCTGCAACTGAAGCGGGCAGTACCTGTAAATTTTCAATGGAAATCAAAATTATTGAAGAAAAAAAGAATAGAATTGCATTAGAACTTAAAGGACTTGGTCATGGTTTTTGTAATGCATTAGTTAAAGAACTGTACAATGATAAAGATACTAAATCTGCAGGATATCACATTGATCATCCTTTGATTGGTGTTCCTAAGCTAATTGTTGAAAGTAAAGGTGATGCTAGGAAAACTATAATGAGCGCTATCAAAAGACTCCAAAAAGTTAATGATTCTTTTAAAAAAGAAATTATTAAATCCATAAAAGGAATTTAAAAATTCTTCAATCCGTACAAAAAGAATTAAAGATTTTTTTAGTACGATTAAAAAATGATTGATTCTGCAAAAAAACTGATAAAATTAACGAAGGATGTTATAGAGGCGCGTTTTTCTGATAAGGTGATGGATGTTAGTAATGAGTTAAAGAAAAAGTTTTCTGATAAATTAGGGGTGTTTGTTACGCTCAATGAAATAACTGGGAAAGAGGAGAATTTGCGTGGATGTATTGGATTTATAGAACCTATTTTTCCCTTATGGAAAGGGGTTATTATGTGTGCTAAATCTGCAGCTTTTGAAGATCCTAGATTTGTTCCACTTGATAAAAGGGAGTGGAAAGATATCAAGATTGAGATCTCTGTTTTGACTAAACCTAAATTGATTAAGGTTGGTGAGAATGATAATGTTCGTGGGGTTGATAATGTTGATGGAGTTGATAATGTTAGTGGGGTGGATAATGTTAGTGGGGTTGATAATGTTGAGGAATATTTTGATAAAATTGAAGTGGGGACTGATGGGTTAATTATTGAGAGTGGTGAGTATAAAGGATTATTATTGCCACAAGTTGCTGAAGAATATGGATGGAGTAGTGAAGAATTCTTAAGACAAACATGTCACAAAGCAGGGCTTGATTCTGATGCTTGGAGAAATGAAGACACTAAGGTGTATAAGTTCCAGGCAGAAATAATAAAGGAGTAAATTTTTCTAAAATATTTTTTAGAAAAGTTTATATATTTGCTGGTGCCTAACTTCCCTTATGTTTCTGAGGAAAAAGAAGGTGAAAGATAAGCACTATTTGTATGCTGTAGAAAATAAATGGAAGAAAGGAAAAGGGGTTAAACAAAAGGTAAAAAAATACCTTGGTAGAGTGCATAAATTTAGAGAAACTGTGCGTAAAAAAATTGAGTTTGAAGATTTCTTAGAGATGCATTATAGTGTTGAGTTGGGAGATTATCTTTCTGGAACTGAGTCACGGCAGATTATTTCTGACCTTGTCAAATGGGAGTTATACAAAAAAGGATTTGGTTTTGATGAAGCTGATGGTAATATTATGAAGCGGAAAAAGGAAAAGGTTGCTGTGAACTTGGATAAGACGCGGAAGATGCTTTGTTACAATGGGCGTTCATTTGCTATTGAATCTAATGAAGGCTATCTTAATAATTTGAGTGTCACTACATTGATTAATTATAGATTGAAAGAGAATGGTGAATGGGAAGGTGATTTAGATAAACGAGCTGTAGGGCTGAAGCTGGCTCGGATGTTTGTTGATGGAGGAATTAAGATTCCTGATGATGTATTTGTGGCTGTTTTTGAAAAAAAGTTCTTAGAGTAATTTTTTGATTGTTTGATTTTTGATGTAGCAAAACTTTTATATAATATCTTATTCTGTTGAGGGTTATGGGTAAGGAAATTGATAAAGTTGATGTGGCTTGCAAAGTTGAAGTTCCAAAACATATTGCTGTGATATTAGATGGTAATAGGAGATATGCTAAACGGCTTGCGCTACAACCATGGAAAGGTCATAAAGTTGGTGCTGAAAATTTGGAACGGTTGCTTGACTGGTGTAGGGAATTGGGGGTTAAAGAGTTGACGCTTTATGCTTTTTCTATGCAAAATTTTAATAGGCCAAAAGAAGAGTTTGATTTTTTGATGAAGATTTTTAATAATGAGTTCGATAAATTATTGAAGGAGAAAAAAATTCATGAAGATAAAGTAAAAATTAAATTTATTGGAAGAATTGAAAACTTTCCTGCAGAATTATATGAAAAAATGAAGAAAATTATGGAGATGACTAAAGATTATGGCGATTATATTGTTAATTTTGCAATGGCTTATGGTGGAAGAGAAGAAATAGTGGATGCTACTAAAAAGATTGCGAGGAAAGTTGTGTCTGGCGAAATGGATGTTAATGATATTGATCAAGAAAGTTTTGGTGAAGCACTTTATATGAATGATGCTCCTGAATTGATAATTAGAACAAGTGGTGAAAAAAGGACTTCTAATTTTCTGCCTTGGCAAAGCACTTATTCTGAATGGTTTTTTGTTAAGGAAATGTGGCCTGAATTTACTAAATCTGATTTGATTGCTGTTTTTGAGGAATTTAATAAAAGAAATAGGCGTTTTGGGAAATAATTAAATTGTTTTCAGTTGGTTGTTTTTATCTTGTTTTTAGTTAATTTTTTATATCCTTTAAGCTATATGGGTGTTATGAAGAAAGAAGATTTTCTTAAAGAAGCAATTGATGTTGAAGAGCAGTTGAATAGTGAAAAGGAAGAGTTGCGAAAAGAAAGAAGTGCTCTATGGTATATTCTTGCTGTTTTTCTTGCGCTAATAGTTGTTTCTATGATTATCCCTTATTATGGGGTAAAATTAGATCCTGAACCTAATTATATTGCTAAAATTGGAGAGGTTTTGCCTGATGAAATTATTGTTGGGAATAAAAGTCGTGAAATTGATAATAAAAGGGATTTTTTGAAGTTTTTAGATTCGGGTGATGAAGTTGTAAAACAGGTTGCTGATGGGGTTGTGAGTAAAAGTGGATGTAATGGGCATAAAGTTTGTTACGCTAAAGCTTTGTTTTACTTTGTTAAGGAGAAGGATAATCTTAATTATATCAATGATCCTCCAGATGAATATGTGAAGACAGCTAAAGAAACTTTGAAAAGTGGCGGTGGAGATTGTGACGATTTCTCTGTTTTACTGGCTAATTTATTGCAAGCAGTTGGAATAAGCACTCGGTTTGTGTTTGTGCCTGGCCATGTTTATGTTGAAGCATATCTCACTGAAGCTATTGGGAAATATAAATCAGAAAGTGAATGGGTATCTATGGATTCTACTTGTGAATATTGCGAGTTTGGTGAAATTTCCATAAGTAGCTCAAATAAAAAGAAGGTGTATGTTTAAGACAATTATGTTGATAAGTGGATTTAATAGTAATATTTATAAATGAACAGAGGTTTTTTGATTAAATTGGGATTGATTTTTATGTATTCTACATAAGATGACGTGGTTCCCGTTTGACTATCCCTATCGGATAGGAGGGTAGATAATGAGAAAAGAAGAAATATTAAAAGCTCTTAAAGAAGCTAAAGAAACAGCTAATAAGAGAAATTTTAAACAAAAGTTTGATCTAATTATAAATATAAAACATTTAAATTTAAAGAAATCTGAGAATCAATTTGATGATTTTGTTGAGCTTCATTATCAGCGTGGGAAGGAAACTAAAGTTTGTGCTTTGGTTGGTCCAGAACTCGAAGATGAAGCTAAAAAAGTATGTAACAAATCAATTAGGCAAGATGAATTTTCTAAATTAAGTAAAAAAGAATTAAAGAAGATTGGAAAAGAATATGATTATTTTATTGCTCAAGCAAATATCATGCCACAAGTAGCTAGTGCTTTTGGGCAAGTGCTTGGTCCTCGAGGAAAAATGCCCAATCCCAAAGTTGGGTGTGTTGTACCTCCAAAAGCAAATTTAGGTCCATTGCAGAATAGATTACAAAAAACTGTAAAATTAAGCACTAAAAACGGTGGTAGTGTTAAAACCATAATTGGTAATGAAGATATGGTTAATGAAGAAATTGCAGATAATATTTTAACTGCTTATAATCATTTTTTAACTATTTTACCTACAGGTAAACATAATATTTCTGAAGTTCTTGTTAAAATGACTATGGGTCCTGCTATAAAAATTGAAGGGGCTGGCGAAGGCAAAAGTGGAAAAACTGTAAAAGAAACACCAAAATCAGCAAAAGAGAAATCTGGTGACGGTGAAGATGATTCTAGTGGAAAAGATAAAGTGCAAGAAACTAAACAAGAGCCTGTTGAAGAAGAAGCTGAAAAACCAAAAAAAGAGAAAGGGGTTGATGAGGAATGAATCCAAAAGCCCATGTTTCAGAAGCTAAGAAAAAAGTTGTAGCTAATCTTGTTAAATTAATTAAGGAAAATCCTATAATTGGTGTTGTGAATATGGAGAATCTTCCTGCAAGCCAATTACAAAAAATAAGTGCAAAATTAAGAGAGAATGTTGTGCTAACCATGACTAAAAAAAGATTAATGAAGTTAGCATTTGAAAAAACACAAGAAGATAAAAAGGGAGTTATAAAATTAATAGAACACCTGAAAGGTATGCCTGCTTTATTATTTACTAAACAAGATCCTTTTGAATTATTCAAAACTTTAAAGAAAAATAAATCATTTGCTCCTGCAAAAGCTGGACAAATAGCTCCTTGCGATCTTTCTCTTAAAGCTGGACCAACACCTTTTGCACCAGGACCAATCATTGGTGAATTGGGTGCTATGGGGTTAAAAACAAAGGTTGAAGATAATAAAATCAACATAATTGAAAATAAAGTTGTTGTTAAAGAAGGTGAAGAAGTAAAAGCAAATGTTGCTGGAATCTTATCTCGACTTGGAGTAAAACCTGTTGAAATTGGTCTTGAATTAGTTGCTGTTTATGAAAATGGAGACATCCTAACTAAAGATATATTAGATATTGATGAAGAAGCTTATATCAATGATATGAAATCAGCTCACAGTGAAGCATTTACGCTTGCTGTTGAATTAAGTTATCCTATTGAAGAAGTTATAGCTATTGTGTTACCTAAGATTCATGGTGAAGCACGTACTTTGGCTTTAGAACAAGAGATATTAACTGATGAAACTAGTGAAGATATTCTGAAAAAAGCTGAAAATGGTGCGATGAAACTGAAAGGAAAAGTTCCTGAAGATGCTCCAGCACCCCAAGATTCTCCAAAACAAGAAGAAACACCTGCTGAAGAGAAACAAGAAGAGAAAGTAGCTGAAAGTGAAGATAATGTAAAAAATGATGAGTCTAAGGCAGATAAAGAAATAAGTAAAGAAGAAACACCTAAAGCTGAAGAGAAGAAAGAAGAAGTGAATGAAGAAGAAGAGAAGAAAGAAGAATCACCTAAAGAAGAACCTGAAACTGAAAACAAACCTGAAAAAGTTGAGGGGGAATCGGCTGATGATTCTAAACCTGAAGAAAAGCCAAGTGAAGAAGACTCTGTAGAACAGAGCAAAAAAGAAGAATAACTAAAGTTCATAATTTAATTAAAAAGATATATGAGGGGTAAAAAAACAAGGAGACTCATTTAATTCGTCTTCAAGGTTTTTTACAACCTCACTAAAGTTCGGAGGTAAGAAACATGGAATATATGTATGCAGCAATGCTTTTGCACAAAGCAGGAAGTGAGATTAATGAAGCTAATCTTACTAAAGTGTTGGATGCGGCAGGAGTTAAAGCAGACAAAGCAAAAGTTACTGTTGTTGTCAATGCTCTGAAAGGCGTAGATGTCGAGAAGGTATTGAAAGAAGCAGTAGTAGCTCCAGTTGCAGCAGCTCCAGCAGCAGAAGCAAGCGGAGAAGCAAAAAGTGAAGAAGCACCTAAAGCTGAAGAAAAGAAAGAAGAAGTGAATGAAGAACAAGCAGCAGAAGGATTAGGAGCTTTATTTGGGTAAATAATACCTCATTATAAATAGTGAGGTATAAATTACCTTTAATTATTATTAAATAATAATGGTGAGAGTTAATGTTATCTGGTAAAGAAAGAGATAAAATATACAAACAAGTTGAAGAACAACGAAAAAAAGTAGTTGAAGTTAGAAAAGAGTTGAACTTTGCAGATTCTCAAAAAGAAGAATGGTTTTCTAAGAAAGAAGAAGTTGGTAAAAAAATCTCAAATATGATTAATAGAATTAAGGGATTAAAAAAGAAAAGGGATGAATTAACTGAAAAAGTAAAACAATCTAAAAAAGAGAGGAAAAAATACAATAAATTCATTAAAAATAGAATAAATGAATTTAAAGAACTCAGTAAAGAAAAAGAAAATCTTAGTAAAAAATATAAAATAAACGGAGATCCTTCTAAAATAAAATATGAAATTGAAAAATTAGAAGAAAAATTAGAAACAGAAGCTGTTGCATTTGATAAGGAAAGAAAATTAGTTGGTGTAATAAAATCTAAGAAAAAACAGCTTGGAGAATCTGCTGAATTAATGAATATGCTTAGTAAAACCAAAAAACTTTCAAAAGAAATTGATGAATTGAAAAAAACAGCAGATCAAAGCCATCAAAAAATTCAAGATTTTGCTAAAAATAGTCAAGAAGCCCATTTAGATATGGTGACTCTTTCTAAACAAATTGATGAATTAAAAAAAGAGAAAGAAAATGCATATCAAAAATTCTTTGAATTTAAAATGAAATTCACTAAATTAAATAAATCTCTTAAAGAAGTACTTATGAATATGAATTTATTCAGTAGGAAAGTTGATACTGATAAAAAAGACAGAAAATCTAAATTTGAGAGAAAGAATGAAGAGATTATTCAAAATAAAAAGAAAGATGTTGAAGAAAAACTGAAAAAAGGCGGTAAATTAACCACTGAAGATATTTTAGTTATGCAACAAATAGATAACGAAAATAATAATAAGAAAAAGTAAATATTTATAATAAAATTAAATGATTATTCTTTTTTAGGTTCTGGTTCTTCTGATTTTGTTTCTTCAGATTGTTTTTCTTTTGTGGTTTGGTCTGATTCTTCTTGTTTTGGAGAATCTTGAGAAGGTTTTTCTTCTTGTTTTTCTGGTTCTTTACCTTTAAATTCAACATAACTACATTTTCCACAAGTAATTCTATTTTTATGGTCTGCCATAAAATAACCAGGCCCACATTTTGGACAAAATCTTTTATTACGAGTTAAAGTTCCAGATGAATTACTATAATGATTCCATCTTTCACTGTGTTTTCTTGATTTTGGTTTTGCTTGTTGTTCTGCCATTTTTATTAGTTATCTTTTTTTTCTTCCTTAGGTTGTTCTTCCTTAGGTTGTTCTTCCTTAGGTTGTTCTTCCTTAGGTTGTTCTTCCTTAGGTTGTTCTTCCTTAGGTTGTTCTTCCTTAGGTTGTTCTTCCTTAGGTTGTTCTGCAGGTGCTGTTTTTGCTTTTTCTGCTATTTTTGCTTCTTTTTCTTTTTGTTTTTTTGCTTTTTTCTCAAGAACTGCCATTACTTTTTTATCGTCATAAACAAATGCTTCAACATCTCCTTCTTGTAAACCAAATTCGGTATAAATATGTTTAATAACTGTAAAAGATTCGTCTGCTTTTAATTTTGTGGCTATTGCTTTTTTTATATTTTCGTTTGAAGGAGTTGCACCTTGAAAAGTTATTTTAGCCATGATTTCTATTCTAGATAATAGTGGTTGTTTTTCTTGTTTAATTATCTCTAACTTCATTTTAATTACCTTTATATTTACCTTACTTTTATTGCGTATTCGCCTTTCATGTTTATTTTCATGTTTTGAGCGATCATAGATTTATTTGCATCAAGAATGATTAATCTCCCTTGCCAATTTGTACTTAATTGGTTACTTTTACAAAGAGGACATTCATTTCCTTCTACAAATAATTTACATGATTTGCATACTTTTTTCATTTTTTAGTTTTATCTCCCTTACCTTTAGTTGGTTTATCTTTTGATTTTTTGTTTTTTTCTTCTGCTTCTTCTCTAATCCAATCAATTTTTCCAAGACCTATTTGTCTCATTGTTAGGCCTATTTTTGGGTTTGTTGCTTCTTTAAAACTTACTGCAATGATTCTTGCCCTGCATTTATCTCCAACTTTAAGAGATTTTTTGCTTTCTTTACCTAATAATGATTTATCTTTTGAAAATGAAACATAATCATCCATTGTTTGTGATACGTGAATCATTCCATCTGTAGGGCCCATGGTTATAAATACCCCAAAATCAGCTATGTCTCTTATCCCGCCTAAGATTACTTCTTGAAGTTCTGGTCTAAAAGTTAAAAGCTCAAATTCAGTATCATAATAAGATGCTCCATCTCCTGGAATAATTATCCCTTCATTAATTTTTGCTATTTTTACAACATCTATGATAATTCCTAAATTTTTGGAAATCATATTCGTATAGGTTTTTTTAATTGCAGATATTATTGCTTCTTCTACAGGGAACTCAAATAATGAAGGTGGTACCCTTATATGGTCTTTTAATTTTAATTTGTAAAACATTTTAGGTTATTATTAAATATTTTTTTTGCCTTAGATTTATTGTTTTTATTCTTTGTCTTTTAAGTTTTTCCTTTAATTCCTTATCTTGAGTTGCCACAATATAATCATTTTTCACTGCAAAATCAAGTATTATGTCGTCTACATAAGGTATTTTAGATAATGGTTTTGTTCTATTTATATGCTTTTCTGTTTTTAGGGTCTTTATAGGGTATTTTTGTAACAATGATAAGGCTAATTTTGCTGCTAAAAGGTGTTTTCCTCTTTGAGTTTTAGTTATATTTTCTAATTCTTCTACGCACTTATCCAATATATATAATTTATAAGTGGGTAAAATCCTTTCAAATTCCGAGAAAATATCCACATTAAATATGGCTGGAATTAATAGGAAATTAGTGTCAATTAGTACTTTTAATTGCATTATTTTAATGTTCTTTGGTTTGTTTAAATAGTTTTCTGATATTGATTAACATTAATTAATTAAGTTGGTTACGTTAGTTAAGTTGGTTACGTTAGTTAGGGGGGTTAGGGGGGTTAATTGGGTTAAGTTAATTCAAAAGTTTTAATGCGTATTTTTCTGCTAGTGTTGATGTAGCTATACTATATACCATAAAAGCAAGAATGAGGTGTAAAATATGTTCTATTCCTGGAATATTTGTTGTAACTAATGTGAATGCTACAACTGCTACTGCAATCCCTTTTGAAACATTGAGACTCATAAAAATTATTTCTTTTTTGGTGTAATTTTCTTTTCTAAAAGTTAAATTAACTGCCAAAAATCTGATTATTAAGTAAATTATGAATAATGCAAACGATTTTAAGAAAAATTCTAAAGTTAATGGGATATTTACTATAAATCCTACTAAGATGAACACTAAGATTTCTAATGAATTTGAAAACATTGATGAAAATTCTTTTAGTGTTTCTTTTTGTTTTACATAAACATTTCCAAAGAAAAGTCCCAATGCTACAACTGCTAATACTCCTGATCCTTGAAGGTTTTCAGCTATTATGTATGTTAAAAGGGCTGCTGTAATTAATGCAACTGGACTTAATTTTTCTGAATATTTCTTTCTCATTAATTTGAATATAATTAACCCTATGAATACTCCAGAACCAATTCCTACAACTATTTGTGCGAGGAATGGAAGAATTTGGTCTAATAAAAAAGTTGACATTATTACTTTTTCTTTTGTTTTATCCAATAATTCAATCAACATGAATGGTAGAATGATTGCTAAAGGGGTATTTAATATTGATTCTATCTCTAAAAGTTTTGCTACTTTACTTTTTACTCCTTGAAGAAGCACCATCACTGATGCTGAATCTGTTGCTGAAACTAGGGTGGTGAAAACAAGTGCTAAGATGAATTGATGGATGAGAGATTCTGCATAAATACCATAAATGAATAAAACTGGAAGCGTTAGTAAAAGGACATTGTATAATAAGAAAATAGAAGTTAGTTTTATTGCTTTAAATGAAAGAGTATCAAAAGTTTTGAGTTTTAATCTGGAACTTGAATCAAATAATATCATAACTAATGCTATTATACTTATACTTGTGAGGAATATAGGGTCGAACTGGAGAAGTGGTTTATTATTGTATTTTATATAGCTTAGTAAAATTCCAGTGATAATTAAGAGTAAAACATTTGGAATTTTTAGTTTATTTGCAACTATAGAGCACAAAATACCTATAAGGAGAAGGACTGCTAATGAAGTTAAAAGATACAGTGTTTGCATTTTACCTCTTTTTTAATTAAATTAATATTTATTAAGAAGTGGAAGATTTATTAAAGTTTTGTTTTTCCCATTATCTCATTGAAGTTTTCTTCTGATAAGAAAGAGACTAATAGTTTTGCATTGTAAAGATTGTGTTGTTTGTATGATCCAGAAATATTAAATATGTGAACCATTTTATTGGCCTTATGTGAATCTAAATTTAGATTTAATTTTTTGTTTGCTTTGAATTCTTCTACTGGACACGTAAATTCTATTTGATGTTTTAGGTAAATGGGTATTCCTGAATAATTTTCTCTATTTTGGGTTATGTGTTCTGCTACTAATGAAGAACTTATGCTTGGGAGCATCATTATTGGGAATTTGGAGTTTGGTTCTACCCCCATTCCTTTGTAAAATTTTGATATATCTTTCTTTTTGAGCTTTATGGATTTTTCTGAACTATCATTATATCTTATAGGGTTCATGGAAGTATAATTTAAATCTGAAATCGCAAATATCTGAGATTCATTGTATAATTTTGCTTTGATGTTTTTGTGATCTATTAATAATTCTAGATTGAAAGGTGTGTCTGCAAATAAAGGGGATTTAAATTTAGTTGTGATTTTGTTTAGTTGATGTTTTGGATACATTAAAGAAATGTGATTATTTGCGTGTTCTGCAATAAGGGATTCTAATTGAAATCCTAAAGTGATTGGAGGATTATATTTTTTTGGGTCGTGGATTTCATTTGGATCTTTTGTTGCTAATCTAAAATTATCCACACTATCATAACTTAATCTCAAAGGAATATTTACTTTTGAATAATATGTTTCTTTGGGTTCCATCTTAAAAATTTATAATCAAAGGTATTTAAAGTTTTCTATTTTTGAGTATGGATAAGTAGTGACATTAATTTGTTTTTGTTTTGGTAAGTTTTTTATAAGAGTGTGTGTTGAATAAAGGGTATGAAATTATTGAAAAATGTGTTGGGTAAGATTAAACCCAATGGTGTGGATAGAGAAATTAATAGGTTTTTAGATAAACTTGAGAAGCTTGTGAAAAAGTCTAGTTTAGATGTAAAGGTTTTTGCCTGCGGTTCTATTGCTAAAGGAACTTTTCTTCGTGGAGACCATGATGTTGATATTTTTATGAAATTTAACATGAAATATGTTGATGAAGATATTAGTGTGTTGTTGATGGATATTTTAGAGCCATTGAAACCTGAATTAGTGCATGGAAGCAGAGATTATTTTAAGATTGTTGATAAGTTTTGTTTTGAGATTGTTCCTGTTTTAGATATTAAGGATGTTGGTGATGCTAAAAATGTTACAGATATGAGTCCAATGCATGTTGATTGGGTGATTAAAAATAGTGATGTTGGGTTGAGAGATGATATTAGGTTGGCGAAACAGTTTTGCAAAGGAATTGGAGTGTATGGTGCTGAGAGTTATATTAAAGGTTTTTCTGGTCATGTGTTAGATATTTTGGTGATTCATTACGGCGGATTTTTGAATTTTTTGAAGAGTGCTGTTGGATGGAGTGGCAAAGTTATTGTGGACCATCACAATATTTATGGTGGAAATGCGTTAAAAGAAATGAATAAATCTAAATTGATTTCACCCCTTATTGTAGTGGATCCAATAATGCCGGAAAGAAATGCAGCTGCGGCACTTGGGAAAGATAAATTTAAATTATTTATTGATAATGCTAAATCTTTTTTGGATAACCCTAGTGCTGATTTTTTTAAGATTAAGAAAATTGATGTTGATGAGCTTAGGAAAATGAGTGCGGGAAATGTGTTGGTGCTGTTTGATGTTACTGCTTTAGATGGAAAAGAAGATGTTGTTGGTGCTAAATTACTGAAAGTTTTTGAACATATTGGTGTGGCTTTTAGAAAACATGAATTTACTCTGATTGGTGATGGATGGGAATGGGATAAAAGTAAGAAAGCTTTATTTTGGTATATTTTGAAGAAAGAAGTTTTGAGTGATGAATATGAGTGGAGTGGCCCTCCTTTGAGTGAGGAGAGTCGTGTTGAAAATTTTAAAAAAAAATATGCTAACACCTATGTTCGTGAGGGTAAAATTTATACTAAATTGAAAAGAAAGTTTAAGCGACCTACTGAGCTTGTTAAGAAGATTGTGGAATGTGAATATATTAATGAAAAAGTTGGTGGAATAAAAATTAAGAAGTGAATTTTTTTTCTAAAATGAATACTATTGTGAATCCTATTATTGCCGAGATTATTGTTGTCCAGATGTTAGTGTATGTTGTAGTTATCTTGTAAAAAGGAATTCTTAATGAGCCGAGCATGAGCCCTGTTAATAATGCCATTGTTTGTTTTTTGTGTTTTTTCAAGAGGTAAGAGATTAATTTTGAAAAAGAGAGGATACCAATTATTGCCCCCAATGCAAAAATCAAGAGTTTGTTTATCTGGAGTGTTTTTATTAGGTTTAAGATGAATTCATACTGATTTAAAAGTACAAGTATGAATGCTCCTGATATTCCTGGCAAAATCATTGCACAGATTGCAATTACGCCTGAAAGAAAAATTATGATGTTTGTGTGAGCTGTTGCTGTTTTTGTTAATCCAGTGATAAGAATTGCTAAAAGAATTCCTATTAGTAATGATGGTATGTTTTTTAGGTGATTGTTATGTGTATGTTTGTACACGAAGAAAGCTGAAGAAAGGATTAGGCCAAAGAAAAATGCATATGTTATTGCTGTTTGGTTTTTTAAGAGATAACTGATAATGTGGGCGAAAGTAAATAATGCTATTATGATTCCCAATGCAAGCGGAATAAATAATTTGAAGTCGAGCTTTTTTGTGTTTTTGAATGCTTTTTTTATGTTTAATTGGAATAATTCTTTTATGATTAGGGTGTTTATATTATTAATTGCGTAAATTAATCTTTCGTAGATTCCTGTGATTAAGGCTATTGTACCACCTGAAACTCCTGGTATGGCATCAGCTGTACCCATGAAAATTCCTCTGAGAAAAGTTAAGAAATACTCTTTTAGGTTTTTCATAATTTAGTTGAGAGTTGTTGTTTATTAAAAAGTTTGTTGTTTTTATTGTTTTTTACCGAAAACCTTATAAATTAGTTATACCTACATTGTGAGTATTGGTCTTTTTGTGTATTTTCGTGAGTTCTGACCAAAACATTTAAATAATATAATACTTACATTGTAAGTATTGGTTTTAGCTAAAATTAAAGTGGAGAGTGTAGTTCTTATACCTTTATCGGTATTTTTAGATAGAAGTATTAGCGTCTTAGAAGCTGTTTCTGAATATTTTATGGACGAGAAAGGAATGAGTTATCATGAGATAGCTGTGCTGTTAAACAGGGATGATAGAACAATCTGGACTTGTTATAATAGGGCTAAGAAAAAACGGCCAAAGCATGTTTTAGCTGCTGAAGGCGGAGAGTGTGTGCCGAGTTCTGTATTTTTGGATAGAGAAGTTAGTGTGTTAGAAGCGATTACTGAGTATCTAAAAGATGAAAAGGGATTTAGTTATCACGAAATGGCTGTGCTTTTGGGTAGGAATGATAGGACTGTTTGGACTTGTTATAATAGGGCTAAGAAGAAACGTGGTGTAGATAAAAAAGGTGGTAAAAAGAGATGATAGATGAACAGATGAGCTGGAAAGAGAACTTGAAATTATTAGTGTTTACTCTGCTTGCTGTTTCAATTATTGGTGTGTTTTATTCAATCGGATTTGGAGATAATATCACTGGTTATGTTGTGTTTAATGACAGCTCTGATTGTGGTAGTTATGTTAATGAGGATTCTATACTTAGTGGAGATATGAGTTGTAATGGTACTGGAATTATCATTAATGCTTCAAATGTTGTATTAGACTGTGCAGGATATACAATCAACTATTCCACTGCAGGAGTGTTAGGTTATGGAATAAATAATTCTGGTGGTTATGATAATGTAACTATTAAGAATTGTAATATTGTAGAAGGGAATTCAACAACTAATTATAAACATGGGATTTACTTTGAGGGTGCTGATGATGGAACAATACAAAATAATACAATCACGAACAATGGAGTCAAAGGTTCTGGGATATATTTAACTTCATCAAGTTCAAATATTTCAGAAAACACAATCACAACTTCTGGAATTTATGGATTTGGGATCCAGCTTACTTCAAGCTCAAACTCAAACATTTCAGAAAACATAATAAATACAACACAAATAGATGCAGATGCAGTATGGATATATAAGGATTCAGATAACAACTTATTCCAAAATAATAATATTGCTCAATCAGGTAGAGATGGGGTAAGATTAGATTCATCGGGGTCAAATTATCCAGAAAATAATAGTTTTACTAATAACACATTCAGTAATATAGCAGATTATGATTTAAACATAGTTGATGCAGGTATTAATGGTACTTATCTAATTGATCAAGTTATTACTAATTATTCTATTGCTGGAAGTGGAGGAATAATTTATTTCAAAGACACAGATGAAGGAGAAATAAGATTTACAGAACCAATCAATGGAACCGGAACAAACCTAAGTGCTGATGTTCAGATTAGTGCTAATTTAATTGAAGTTGATTCTGTTAGTAATTCTGGGTTAAATAAATCTGCTAATTTGAGCTTTTATAATGTTTCGATTAGTGGAAGTGCTGTACCTTATAGGAATAGTGCTGATTGTGGCGGATTCTGTGGAAATATTAGTAATGTTGGGGATGATTATTTCTTTAGTGTTACTGGGTTTACCACTTATAGTGTTGGTCAAAATCCATGTAATCAAGAAATAACAGAATCAACAACATTAGAAGAAGATTTAACTTGTGATGGAACTGTAATAACTATTGGAGCAGATGATATAATATTAGACTGTGCAGGGTATACTATTAATTATTCTACTGCAGGAGTGTTAGGTTATGGAATAAATAATTCTGGCGGTTATGATAATGTAACTATTAAAAACTGTAATATTTTAGAAGGGAATGTAACAACTAATAGTAAACATGGGATTTACTTTGTGGGTGCTGATGATGGAACAATAGAAAATAATAATATAACTATTAGTGGAGCATATGGGCGTGGAATATACTTTTCTTCATCTTCTGATTCAAATGTAACAAACAATATAATAAACACAAGTGAAACAGCTGGGCACGGGATACTTCTAGTTAATTCTGATTCAAACACTCTCCTGAACAACACAATAACAACAAGTGGGGGTTTTGGGATTCAAATGAGTAATAGTGGGAATAATACTTTTAGAAATGAGTATATTAACTCAACAAATCATACAGGTATTAGTGTATATAGTACAGGAAACGATGTGAATTATTTTATTGATTCTGAAATAATTGCTCCAAATGGTGATGATATTTCTATAAGTTCAGAATATAGTACTAATAATGTTTATTTTAGGAATATGAGTTTTAACCAAAGTGATGTTAGCTTTGGACTTGGGGGGGGAAATCTTCATATACAATGGTACTTAGATGTTTATGTGAATAATAGCGAAGGGAGTGATCTTAGTGGGGTGAATATAACTGGGTGGCAGACTAACGGCAGTCAGGTGTTTAGTGTGCTGACTAACAGCTCTGGGTGGACAGCAAGACAGAATATTACTGAATATGTCCAAAACTCAGCTGGAAAGAGCTATTGGACCAATTATACGATAAATGCATCAAAACAGAATTATATCACTGGGGTGAGCAGTGTTAATTTGACAGATAATACTGGACTTGAATTTACTTTAGAAGGGGGATGTGGTCAAACAATAAATGAATCAACAAATCTGAGTTATGATATTATTGGCTGTGAAAATAATTATATCCTAAATATAACTGAGGATGATGTTGTGTTTGATTGTGGTGGCAGAACGATACAAGGAAATGGTAGTTATGGGGTTTATGTTAATGGTCAAGATAATGTTACTGTGAAGAACTGTGATATTAATTTAAGCGGGGTTGGAAGTGCTAATGGGGTTTATTATTATAATTCATCTAATGGGTTGATTGAAAATAATGCTGTTTATGTTAAATTTCTTTTGGGTATCCATATATATTCTGGATTAAATAACACTATTATAAATAACACGGCAGAATCTGGAGAATATGCTCTCTCTTTATATTCTGATTCACACAATAACACGGTTATAAATAATACTTTTACAGCAAATAAGTATGCAATTCATTTAGCATCTGCTACAAATAATAATGTAAAAGATAATATTGCAACAGCCAATAGGGTTACACTTCACATCCAAGGGGAATCAGAAAATAATTTATTTATTAATAATAATCTGACTGCTTCAGATAACAAAATTATAG
Source organism: Candidatus Woesearchaeota archaeon (assembly GCA_016784165.1). Lineage (GTDB taxonomy): Archaea > Nanobdellota > Nanobdellia > Woesearchaeales > BS150m-G63 > BS150m-G63. Next base: position 12,150 of record JADHVD010000003.1, on the reverse strand, counting down.
ATGATTTTCCTAGTGATGATAATTTTTTGATATACAACAATAGTTATGGGGAGATTATGTGGGGAAGTCCAGATTTAGATATTACTGAAAATGGAACTCTCTACTTTGGAAGTGGGTTGGATATTACAGAAAACAACATCTTTGTAAATTCAAGTATGTTCAGTGGGCTTAATAAATCTGCTAATTTGAGCTTTTATAATGTTTCGATTAGTGGAAGTGCTGTACCTTATAGGAATAGTGCTGATTGTGGCGGATTCTGTGGAAATATTAGTAATGTTGAGGATGATTATTTCTTTAGTGTTACTGGGTTTACTAATTATAGTGTTGGTGATTATGTTGCTGAAACCGAAGAAGAAACTGAGAGTACCCCAACAACAACAACTGATGAGGGGATTAGTATCAGAGAACCTGTAATTTATGAAATCGAAATGGGTTATCTTGGTTTTGAGTATAGTGGAGTTGATATGGGAGAATTGTTTAAAATTGTAATGGAAGAAGCGCTGGATAGATTACTTAATGGAGGATCGGGTGATACTATTGGTCGTGTTGAGCAATCTCTTGAGGTTGGAGATACTATTGAATTGAACTTAATGGTTATGAGATTAATAGAATTAAATAAATGGGTGATGGAAGATGGTGTGCTGTATGTAAGAGAAGGGGTTTTGATTTTGGATGCTATTAAAGATATGGTTGATGCTTTTTCGGCTGAGGTTATTGAAATTGAATTAAATGGTGTTAATGAAAATTCTGTTAATGTTTTGGTGGATGATAAAACTGCAACAATTAGATTAGGTGAAAGTGTTGGATTTGATGTGAATAGGGATAGGGTTAATGAATTTAATTTAAAATTAGAAAGTATCGTGGAAGATGTTGTAATTTTAGAAATGGTGCAGAAAGTTCCTGCTGTTGGTTTGGTTGAAATTATAGAAGAAGAAGAAGTGAGTGAGGAAGAAAAAATTAATGTAGAAGGTGATGGAGAAGAATCATCTTCGGATGAATCTAAGAAGGAAGATTTAACAGGTAAAGCGTATATGTTCAATCAAATTGGTGGAGAGAAAAAAGGTGTTGCGCTGTTCAGCTATTTTGTTGTTTTAATGATTATTGTTGTAAGTATGCTGCTATCCCATGGGTTATCAAGAGTTGTTGTTGCTATTCCAGAAAAAAAGAAAATTGAAAGAGAGTTGAGTTTACTGCTGAAAGATGCTCCAGAAGGTAGTGGTTTTGTACTGAAAGACGGCAGAGAAATTAGAAATATTGAAGCAATGGTGTTTGAACTAATGAATATGTGTAAAGAAGAATTCACTGGGTATGTGAACTGGAGTAAAAATGATATTGCTGAATGGATTCATTATGTCTTTAGGGAAAGCGAGCTTGCTGAAACTTTGAGGAATGAAAAAGATAAAGAAATGATTGCTGTTTTACTTTATGAAACTTTGAGGAATGTTAAGAAATGAGTTTGGAAAAAAGAGTTTGGAACAAGAAAGGGTATGGTGAATTAATGGGGGCAGGAATTATTATCCTATTAGCATTAGTTCTTACATTCACTCAACCTTTGATAACTGGATTAGTTGCTGGAAATAATAGTTTAGATAATCTAATTTTAGAAAATGTTAGTTTAGATAATTTAAGTTTGGGCAATGCTAGTGTTGGAGAGATTATTGATAATGTTTCTGTTAGTGTAATTGATGTTGAAGAAAATGTCTCTTTGGCTGAAGAAGTAGTAACTACTATTACTGAAAGTGAAAGTGTTGAAAATATAAGTTTGGAGAATGTTTCTATTGAAGATGTTTCTATTAATGTGGGTGAAATCAATATTAGTTTAGATAATTTGAGTATTGAAAATATTACTGAAAATGTGAGTATGGCTGTAAGTGTGGAGAATGTGACTATTAATGTGAGTACTAATATTACTGAAAATATCAGTATTAATGAAACTCTGAAAGTTATTGAGAATGTGGGTGTTGTTGAAGAAAATGCTTCTGTGGTTGAGGAAGTCATAGAAGGAGTAACTATAGAAAACATAAGTCTTGAGAATGTGACTGTTAATGTTAGTGTTAATATTACTGAGAATGTTATTGTTAATATTACTGAGAATGTTATTGTTAATATTACTGAAAATGTGACTGTTAATGTTAGTGTAGAAGAAAAAATGATTGGTAGAGTTATGATTAATCGTCCTGTTAAATTTATTAAAAAAGTTAAACTTACTGCGCCTAAGAAAAATCTTATTGTTGAATTGCCTAAAAATGCGAGCAATATTGAGGTTAAGAAAATAACTGGAAGGATTGAGAAAGATATCTCTGACAAAGTTGTTGTTAAAAAGGGTGAAGAAGTTGAAGAATTGAGTGAGCACAATTTGATAACTGGTGGAGCGGTTACTGAAGTTGGTGATGGGTTGTTGTTTGAGTTATTTAATTGGCTAAAATCCTTATTTAGATTTACTGGTTATGTTGTTGCAGAGGATATTGGGAATGAAACAGAGCTTATTGTTGAAGAAGTTGTTGATGAGATTGAAATAGAATATGAATTACCCGGCCCCACTGCTGTTGAAGAAGAATTAGGTAATGGGCTAAAGAGGATAGTTGTGAGCTCTGAAATACATTATGAAGATATTTTGGCTTATACTTTTATTCCTGAAAGTGCTGTTGAGAGTGTTAATCTGTATTGGATTGTTGATGGAAAACGTGAGAGCGTAAACTTTGATGGTTATGATACTACTGATGATGGATTGGTAGATTATGTTGAATGGATAGTGCCTCATCTATCTAACCAAACTTATGAGATTGAAATTAATGTGTTGAATCCTATCGAATATCTACGTGATGGAGATACTTGGACTGTGATGTTTAACACCACTGGAACTGCTAATTTGAGTATTAGTAGTAACAACTCTTATTGGGAAGAGATTATGATTGATAATGGTGGAAGTGTTGATGAGATGAGGTTTGTAGATCTAAAATGTGGGGATGATTCTTTACTTGATGTGTTGAAAATTATTAGTGGTGATGGGTATGTTTATGATTATAGCTCAATTGGTAGTGATGATTCAATAAAACCTGTTGGGTTTTTGATTGAGGATTACAGCTGTAGTGAGATTGGAAGATTTGTAAACCATATGAATATTGCTGGTTATGCTACTTTAATTTTTGAATTCAGTAATCAAGAGATGACTGTAACTGATTTTGCTTATGATCCAAGCCATACTTATGATAGTTGTAGTAATATTACTGTGAGTGGAACTCATGAGATGAATGCAAGTATAAATTATTACAATGATACTGAACTTTGTTTTAATATCAATGCTTCTGATGTTGTGTTTGATTGTGCAGGATACCATATAGATGGAGAATATAATACAAATTATGTTGATACTTTTACTGCAATAAATATAGATAATGTTACTAATGTCACTGTTAAGAACTGTGAGATTACTGACTTTACTTATGGAATATATTATGATGATGGTTCTGATGATGGTTATGTTTTCAATAATTCAATTCATTTAGTTGATAGTAATTACACTGTTGCAGGAATTGGTTCTGATACTGCTGACAATATTCTCATAGATTCTAACACTGTGAGAGATATTGGGGATGGGGAAGTTGGGAGTGTTGGTATTTCTGTATCTGGAGGAATTGGAAATAATGTGACTAATAATATCATCTATGATATTTCTGGAAGTGGAATCTATGTTGAGGGATCTGGACATATTGTTGAGGATAATTATATTAATGACACTCAGAGTGGAGATATTTTTGCTGCGATTCAGTTAGATAATTGTGATGATAGTGTAATAAGTTCTAATGAGCTTATTGGAACTGGTGGTTGTGATAACTGTAATAATTATGGTATAATGTTAGATGCTTCTAGTAATAATAATATAACTGAAAATATTATAAGAAATCCTACTGATAATTTTGTATATCTTCATTCTTCATCTATAGGGAATAGGATTGATAATCAATTGTTTAATTTGACTCAACTTGGAGCAGGAGTTATATTAGCAAGTGCTTGTGAGAATAACACTCTTTATAATCTTACAATACACAATTCTTATTTAGATGGGATTGAATTTAGTGATGGATCTAATAACAATAATGTTACAGATGTTGAGATAAAGTATAACAATTATTCAGGAGTAAGCTTTGATGATTCTTACAACAACAGTTTTTATGATGTTTTGGTTACTGATAATCAAGACGCAGGGGTTTATTTCTTAAATTCATCTGGAAATAGATTTATAGATTCTACTTTTGATGATAATTCTTTATTTTGGGGTGATTATGCTGATGTTTGGATTGAGGGGACTTCAGCTGGTGCAAACACTTTTGTAAATGTTTCTTTTAATGAAAGTGCTACTTTGTTTTATTATTCTGGTAGTGGTGTGCTTTATGTAAACTGGTACCTAGATGTCTATGTGAATGATAGCAATGGGGATGTTGGTGGGGCTAACGTGAGTGCTTGGAATGTTAATGGTGATTTGGGATTTTCTGTTTTAAGTGGTGGAGATGGATGGATAGTAAAACAAAACATTAGTGAATATTATGAAAATTGTTCTAGTTGTGATTGGGTTGTTGGTGTTAAGAATTATCTTACTAATTATACTATGAATACCACTAAGAGCGGGTATGATGTTGATTCGCAGGGAGTTAATATTACTAGTAATAGTATTTTATATGTTACAATGAGTTTGTTGATCCCTACAAGTAATAAGTTTGCTATCACTAATAGTTCTGATAATATTGTTGGAAGTATTGATGATACTGGAAATATGTTTATCCGCGGAGTGTTGTCAGATAATCAAGGTAGTTTGAATCCTGGGGCTAATTCTTTTATTTTACAAGATAATGCTGGAACAAATATTGCTTATGTTTCAAATACTGGGAATTTGTATTTGGTTGGGGAGTTAACTGAGAATGCTGTTATGAGTGTTTCTGGAACTGCTTTGAAGTTTGTTAATGCTTCTGATTCTTTAATAGCTTTCTTTGATAATAGCGGGAATCTTAAACTGAAAGGAACTTTGGCTCAGAGTTATGGTAATCCTTAAGTTTTTAGAAAGGTTTATATAGTATTAATAGTAAAATACTATTAAAAATGTTATAAAACTTTAATTAGTAGTAATTTACTATAATGCCAAAACATACTATAGAATTAAGCAAAGAAGAGATTAGGATAATTAATGTAATTAAAGCAGTCAAAGATATCAAGAGTATAGACAAAGCGATTTCTTTTATTCTTTCTGATTATGCTGAAAATAAAGATTATGTTAAATTTATAAGGGAAAAAGGGGGGTTTGAATAGCATTATAACAAATATGTTACATATGTCACAAAAAAGTTACAATATGGAAATTGTATTGAGTTTGATTAAGTTAAAGGAGTTATTAAATGAATAATCTGCGTGCAGTAGGAATGTGTATATTGTTTGTGCTATTTTCTATTAGTGTTTATGCTATTCCTCAAAGTATCACTGTAAATGGGTTGTTGACTAATAGTAATAATGACAGCTTAACTGGGACTTATGAAATTAATTTTACTATTTATGATAATTTTACTGGAGGGAATGTTGAATATAACACTATTAAGAATGTTACTACTGATGCTAATGGGGTGTATAATGTTGTGTTGAGTGGATTGGATATTGATTTTTCTGAGGATTATTATTTAGGGGTTCAAGTTGAGAGTGATGCTGAAATGACTCCTAGATTAAATCTTACTAGTTCTCCTTATGCTTTTACAACTTCTGGATTAGAGCCAGAAATAAATCTGACTCATAATGTTAGTATTGATTCTGGTACTTTATTTATTGATGCTAGCAGTGATAGGGTTGGGATTGGAACTGGTTCGCCATCTGTTAAATTAGAAGTTAATGGGACTATTAATGCTTCTCAAGTTTTAGTTAATGGGAGTGCTGTGTTGACAAGTGGAGATGAATCCAATCTTAATGTAAATTATTCAACCACTTCAAATACAACTACATGGTGGAATAGTGTTTCTAATTGGATCAGTGGGTGGTTCTATCAATCTGGAAATTATTTGGCTTTTAATGAGAGTAGATTGAATGCTACAATAGATGCAAGAGCAGATGGTTACGAAGCAGATACTCAAAAAGGAACAAGTGGAAACTATGTGTACAATGATTCAACAAATATCATGTTTAATGAAACAGAATTAAATACAACAATAGATGCAAGAGACAATTACGAAGCAGATACTCAAAAAGGTACAAGTGGAAACTATGTATACAACGATTCAACAGATATCATGTTTAATGAAACAGAATTAAATGATACTATAGATGCAAGGGCAGACGGTTACGAAGCAGATACTGTTTGGGATATTACTGGTTATGTTATTAATGATTCTGGAAGTTTGAATGTGAATGAAAGTATGTTGAATGCTACTATTGAGGATTTGGATACTGATACCATATATTCACATTTAAGCAACTTCACAGATGATATCAATGCTATAAATTTATGGACTAATAGTTCAGGTAATGCAACATTTACTGGTGGGAATGTTGGAATTGGGACAACGAGTCCAGCGGCTTTATTGTCTGTTGGAGGTAATGGGGAATCTGCCTCACTTAGTGTAACAGGTCAACCAGGAGTTACAAATATTGCTACATATAGAGATTCTGATGGAGAGAATGTGTTTAAGGCAGAAGGAAACATTTCTGGAGCAAGTCTTAAAGTCTGGTTTGGAGATATGGATGGGGTGGGTAATGAAAATTATTTATTAGTAGATGAAGGAAATTCTAAATTCATTTTTAATAATGGAAATGTAGGTATCGGAACTACTTCTCCATCTCAGAAACTAGTAGTTGCTGGTGATTTGAATGTTACTGGGACTAGTTATTTGGGTAATGTTGTGATTAACTCTGAAAACATAACAACTGATAATATTATTTCTAAGGATGGAAATATTAGTTTCTTTAATAGTACTGGGAATGAAAAGATGAGGATAACAAATGAGGGGAATGTTGGGATTGGGACAACGGGGCCAGAAATGCAGTTACATGTTCTTGGAGATGGCTCCACTGCTACTGGTGCTAAATTTATAATTGAATCTTTTCAAGTTGGAGGAGAATGGATGAGATTTTCTTCCGGTTCTCAAGGTTCTTCAATTAAATTCTCGGATACATCACAAGGGTTATGGATAGGTGCTGTGGGAACAAAAAGTGATGGATCTGTGATTGATGACTTCTTTATAGGGAGTGATGGCAAAATTGGGATTGGCACATATACTCCTGGCACGGCAGGGGTAGCTATAATGAATGGCAACGTCGGCATTGGGACAACAAATCCTTCTGTTAAATTAGAAGTTAATGGAACTATTAATGCTTCTCAGGTTTTAGTTAATGGAAGTGCTGTGTTGACAAGTTATACAGACACAAATACATGGTGGGAATTGAATACAGGTTACTTATACAACAACTCAAACAATTTAGACTTTAATGAAACAATGTTGAATGCAACTATAGATGCAAGAGACAATTACGAAGCAGATACTCAAAAAGGAACAAGTGGAACATATGTTTACAATGATTCAACAAATATTATGTTCAATGAAACAGAATTAAATGATACTATAGATGCAAGGGCAGACGGTTACGAAGCAGATACTCATGTTGCTGGAGATGGAGTTTATTTAACAAATGATTCTACAACTATTTATTTTAATGAAACAATGTTGAATGCAACAATTGAAGATTTAGATACTGATACAACATATTCACATTTAAGCAATTTCACAGATGATATCAATGCCATAAATTTATGGACTAATAGTTCGGGTAATATAACCTTTACTGGTGGGAATGTTGGGATTGGGACGACGAGTCCGGGGGCGAAGTTGGACATTGTAAGCACTAATTATCCTGTTTTGCAGACTAAAAGAACAACAAGTATTACTGGAGGAGGAACCCCTGGGAGTTGGGACTCAAATTTAGCCAGCGGATATGTGCTTACTACCGAAACATCAGGGGATATGACAGATGGATTTGGAGGGGGATTTTTATTTTATTTAGCTGACAATACTGCAAATGGAATCTCTGGGAATGCACAAGCAAGAATATATGCACAGAGAGATGGGGCTGATGATATAGCATCCATTGGATTTTGGACACAAACTATGGATCTAGGAGATGATGCTAAGATGATAATTAGAGGTAACGGCAATGTCGGCATTGGAACAATTTCACCATCTGTTAAATTACAAGTTAATGGGACCATTAATGCTTCTCAGGTTTTAGTTAATGGAAGTGCTGTATTGACAAGTTATACAGACACAAATACATGGTGGGAATTGAATACAGGTTACTTATACAATAACTCAAACAATTTAGACTTTAATGAAACAATGTTGAATGCAACTATAGATGCAAGAGGCAATTACGAAGCAGATACTCAAAAAGGAACAAGTGGAACATATGTTTACAATGATTCAACAAATATTATGTTCAATGAAACAGAATTAAATGATACTATAGATGCAAGAGATGATGACACAACTTATACTAATAATTCTTTTGATTTAAGCCAGATTCCAAACACTGGCAATATTAATTTAGGGGCACATAATTTTAGTGTGGATTCTGATGTTTTATTTGTTAATGCAAATAATAATCGGGTTGGAATTGGAACAAATAATCCATCATATCCTTTAGAAGTAAATGTGGGGGGATTAAAATTTTTAGTACAAGGAGGCGACACCAGAATATATAATCAATTATATGTCACTAACATAGATTCATTTAGTGGTGGTGATCTTACTTTAGATGGTTATGGTAATTATGATGTTATTTTAGAAGGAGAAGGTAATGGAAAGGTTGGCATTGGGACTAGTTCACCATCTGTTAAATTACAAGTTAATGGAAGTCTAAGGCTTGGAGATACTGGTGAAGAAGGTGCTACAAGAACTCTTTCTTCTGGAGGAAGTTTAGTTATTCACGCTAACATGGAAGGAACTGACGGAATGTATAATGATTTATCTTTAAAAGCAGGAAATGCTGTAAGTGCTGGGTTAATAGTGTTTCATACTAATAACAATGAACAAATGAGAATAAATGGTATAGGTAATGTAGGCATTGGGACTACCACCCCCCTATCCACTTTACATATTAATGGTACATTGGGTGCGCTTACAGGAGGTTTATCTTTTGGTGATGGAGATACTGGATTTTATGAAGATAGTGATGATCAATTAAGAGTTGCTGTAAATAATATAGAAAGTTGGCAGATAAAAGAAAGCGAAATTCAATCTTCTGAAAATAGTGGAATTATGTTATTAAAAGAAGGTGCAAATTCAACTTTCCCTACTTTAATTCCTTCAGGGGGAGATTCCAATACTGGTGTTGGTGGTGACAATTCCGATCAACTTTCTTTAATCGCTGGTGGCAAGGGTTTGACGGTAAATAATATATCTTCAGGTATTCAGACAAATACGACAGAAGGTAATGTTACTATCACCTCTTCTGGTGGTAGTGTGATTATTAAATTAGGGTAATCTATTTAGAATTATTTTAATATTAAATGTTTTAATCTCTTAGGTATTAGTGTTGGTAATATTTTAATTTCTATGTTCCATTGTTCAAAAAATGATTTTAGTTTTTCAACAACTGAATAATCACAGATAATCACATTTTTAGCAAATCTTTTTGCGCCTATAGTGAATAAAAATCCTTTTGTTTCGTTTCTTCCTTGTAAGGCATAATAAAATCTAATTCTTTTTGAACCTTTTATATTTTTTAAGTCATACTTTATAATTGCAACACTTGAAAAACCAAGTGTTTCATTTACCTGCCTATTTTTAATAAGACTAAAACCTTCTAAATATATTCCTTCTCTTGCAATAAAATTATCCCCTTCTAATTCTTTGAGTGAAATTGAATTTAAATCTATATCTTGTTTAAGATTTTCAGATTTAAAGGTATTTTTTAACTCTATTTCTACTTTTTTATCTACCTTTTTCTTGAATATGATCAATATATCAACATCTTTTGGCTGATATTTACCTTTCATAGAAGAACCAAAAAGTATAACATCTTCTAGTAAATCTTCGTGTTTTTTGAATAGTTTTTTTAGGGCATTATTAGATTTTATATTTTTCAATTTCATTTTCTACTACCTTTTTTATCCTATTACAAGTTTCTTTGGATAATATTCTTGAATAAGTGCTTCTATAAGTGTTAAATTCAGAATCAATAATAGTGTAACTATCTGGAAATTCTTTTTTTAATAATCTAAAACGTTCTGTATGATCTTTTGGAGCATAACCTATTTTTTGTAATAAAATAAAATCTTGAATTGCAAATAAAGTTTTAAAATAAAGTATTGTAGCGCTTGTAAAATCATTTGATTCGAATACTTTATCTGCAGATCGTTTAAACATTAAAACTTGTTTCTTTAAAGTCATGTTAGTGAGACTAACATTAAAGGATTATTTAAATGTTTCGGTTAGTAAGGATAACAAAGAAAGATTATAAGGTGTTTTTTGTTAGTAAGGATAACAAAATGGAAATATAATCTCTATAAGTGGTAGTGTGATTATTAAGTTAGGGTAATCTTCCAAATATGGAAAATAGTTTCCAAATATGGAAATATTTAAAAAGAAAGAGTGTTAAACTACTTCTATGAGCTTATTTGTTGAGCTGATTGATAAAAAAATAGTAGATATTCTAGAGGTATTTATAAAAAATGAGGAGGGGTTACTTCATTTAAGTATGGTTGCTGAGAGAGCTAAAGTTCCCTTAACTTCTACCCATAGAATAATTAATTCTCTTGTTGAGAAAAAACTGATTGAACAAGTGGTTGTGGGTAAACTAAAATTGTATAAATTATCTAAAGCTAAAGAGGTTGAAAGATTATTTAGGAAATGATAAATGTAAATAGAAAACGGAATGTGAAATTTTTCCTGATAGTGCTGTTTTTATTAATCCTCGCTAGCCCATTGAATGTTAGCTCTATGGAAAGTGGAAACTATGGCAGTCCAAGTGCTGGAGTTTCTAGTGGAGTTAAATCTAGTTCTAATAATTATGGCTCTAATTTTGGTATTGTTAATTTAGCAGGGATGGCTGTTTCTGCAAGTTATAAGATATTTGAAGGATTGTGGAACACTTTTGTTTCTCAAGGGGTGAGCTGTGGTTCTGTTATAGATGAGTCTACAACTTTAAGTAATGATATTACTGGATGTACTAATGATTATATCATAAATATAACTGCAGATGATGTTGTGTTTGATTGTGGTGGTAGAACTATACAAGGAACTGGTAGTTATGGGGTTTATGTTAATAGTGTTGATAATGTTACTGTGAAGAACTGTGATATTAATTTAAGCGGGGTTGGAAGTGCTAATGGGGTTTATTATAGTGGTTCTGATAATGGATTGATTGAGAATAATTTAATTTATGTAGGACATTATACAGGGATTTATCTTCATGGTGGTTCTGATAATAATACTGTTCAAAATAATACTGCAGAAACAAATGGTGGAAAAGGAGGGGTTCAGGTAATTAGCAGTAGTAATAATTTAATATATAATAATATATTTATCAGTAGATATAGTGGAGGGATTGTTATTGGCGGAATTTCTGCAGGAAATACTTTTTTGAATAATAACATAAGTGCTTTAAGTAGTGATGTTATTGAGGATACGACTTCCTCTTTTTATACAAATAGTTTGATATATAATAACTCGTATGGTGAGGTAAATTGGTTTGATAACGGTGATTTAGATATCATTGAATCTGGAACTCTCTACTTTGGAAGTGGGTTGGATATTACAGAAAACAACATCTTTGTAAATTCAAGTATGTTCAGTGGGCTTAATCAATCAGCTAATCTTAGTTTTTATGACCTCTCTTTTAGTGGAAGTGTTGTTGCCTTAAGAGATGGAGTTAGTTGTGGAAGTATTTGTGGTGCAGTTACCAATATAGGTAATGATTATTTCTTTAATGTTTCGGAGTTCACCAATTATAGTCTTGAAGGAAATCTCCTTCCTGAAGCTCAAAATGTTAGTATTGATTCTTCTGATGAATTGAATAGAACTAATGGCACATTGACTGGAAGTTTTGATTATTATGATTTGGATGGAGATATTCAGAGTGCTAATGAGACTAAATGGTATGTTGATGGAATCTATAATAGCA
>JADHVD010000012.1 GCA_016784165.1 Candidatus Woesearchaeota archaeon | reverse complement strand
ACCAATTTGATCAATATGTTGTTGTTCTTCAGCTTTTGCTAATTTCTTAGAAATCTTCTCAAAATCTATTTTGGGCTCTTTTTTTGCCATAATTTCTAAAAAAGAGAAACACATATAAAAAGTTTTCTAAAGTTTAAAGCAATTAAACATTATGTAATTATTTAAGAAATAATAAAAAGAAAAATTGATTTAATCAATCTTTATTTCTTGCCCCTTCTAAGAGTTTACCATACATTCCAAGTAAATCTTTAAGTTGACCATCTTTAATCTGTTTTTCTAGCTTTTCTTTTTTGAGCAAGTCATAAGATTCATTTAATGTTCTAATTCCTGTTTTTGCTTTTTCAACATCTGTTCCTATTTTGTCGTTCAATAGTTGAGATGTGATTATTTGATCATAATTTTGTAAGCTTGAGTTTGCTAATCCAAGAATTAATTTAGTGTCAATTTTAGATGATTCATCTTTTAATACTTTTTCAAGATTTGTTGCACTTGTTCCTGGGAAATACATTTCTCTTATACTTTCTGATATACTTTTTCCATTTGGATCTCTAATAGAATTAATTTCTGTTATTTGAGAATGGTCCATACCATAATGCCTTTTGTTTAGGTGATATTGAATTTTATTTGAGATGTCTGTTGAGATATTTTTTAATCTTGATTCTTCATTAGTGAAATCTATATGGTATTTTACAACTCCATTTTCATCAAGGTATTTTGCTTGATTTAAATAAGAAGATAGAATGTCATTTGTTAAATCATTATATCCAAATCTCTCTGGACCTTTAACCAATTGTTCATTAAATTTTTTGAAATCGAATTTTTCTGACATTTTAGTAAGTTATTGTTTGTTACTACTATAATGTGGCTATTTTATTTATAAAACTTTCGGTTTTTACTCTATTTTAAGGGGTTTTAAAACTTCATTAGGGTTGACATCGGGCTTTGTTATGGGCATTTGTCTTTTTTTCTAAAAGAACAAGAGGGCTTTTATTAGTCTCTTTATAGTAGTTACAAAAGAGGAAGGTTTATAAATGGAGGTATTTTATAAATTCGTATGAATAATTTACAAAAGATTATTACAACAGGACTTATAACTTTGCCATTGGTATTAGGTGTGCCTGGTTGTAAAAAAGCAGATAATGAAGAAGGCATTGATCAAACTAGAACTGAACAAGTTCAAGAGGATAATCAATTGAGAAATGCTGTTTTAAGTTACTTATCACAACCAAAATTCTCAAATTCAGACTTTATGGAGCAAATAACTGGAACAAAAGCTGAATTACAAATGCTTGATTTAAGAGATGGGATGATATATTTATCAATCCCAGAAAATCATTTTAGCAAAGAATCGCTTGGAGAACTGGCGATTAATCCTGATTTAGTTGAATTTGGGAAAACATCTGATGGGGAATTTAGCGGAAATAGAATTGAACTCGGTAACTATGTTTTAAGAAACCCTGGAAATTATTTTTTTAGATTTCCGTCAAATAATTTTAGAGTTGATGAAACAGATCAAATAAACATTCAATATGGAAGTGCAAATTATTCTATAAATATGAAAGAGTTGCAAGATTTTGTAAGTAACGAAAGTGTTTATGGGGGTTATCTTAATGTAGGCACTGGAACTGATAGATATGGAAGACATAAAATTATTGCAAATCATGGGGCCCTTGTAGCAAAAGAAAGAGAAAGTTCTTTAGAAAGATTAGTAAGTTCATTAACAATAAATGAGAGTACTGATGAAGGAAAAACACAAAGATTGCTTGATTTTGTTACAGAAGAATTAAAGTATGACTATTCAGATGCTAATTCTAATGTGGAAGTATTAAAACGACCAAATGAAGTTTTGATGACTGGTGGTTCGGATTGTAGCGGAAAAGTAATATTGTATGCTTCATTGTTAGAACAAACAGATGTAAATTATATGTTGGTGTATAGTGATGGACATATTACAGTTGCAGTTGAAGGTGATTATGGGAATAGAAATGGATTAAGTTTCAATATAGGAGATACAACTTATTCAATAGCTGAAACTACTGCCAAAGGTTTTCAAATTGGGCAGTCAAGGTTAACTCAAAATTTAGGTGTTGAAGATATAAAGTATATACAAAAACCTGGTGAAGATTCAAAGATTTATGATGCTAAAACAGGCAAAGCTTTGCCTTTTCGATAAAAATTAAATATCGCTATTGAGGGGAATATGATTAATATAATGGGGAACAAATTAAATAATGGTTTATTTAGAAATAAAGGTCATTTTATAGAGCATGTAGTTGAAACTTTTAATAAGGGAAACTTAAAATGAGCAATTTATATACTTTGGAAGAAATTGCAAATAATATTGGAAATATGTTTAGTGTGGGTCATCCTATTGATCAAGTTTTAACAGATATTGATAGCAAAACTTCTGAACAAATTAGATTAGAATTAATGACCTTGGATGAAGGTGCAGAACAAAAGGTCAATTATATACATGAAAGAACAGTTGAATTAGAAAAACTAGTCGATGAACCTTTTGATTTTAATTCGCCAGTAAATATTCAGACTGCAACACAAATTATCTCCGATGTTAGAATAGTAAAGTCGGATCTTGATATTGATGAAAAAACTGCAAAGCAGTTGAATGATAATTATAAACAAAAGCTGTTATCTGAATCAGATTTTGAAAGTTACGAAGATGTTGTTACACAGAAGATACACTTTTATCACAAGTGTCTGCATTAAGCCAAAGATTTTTAGGGTGTCTTCGATTTAAAGGTCAGATTAAAGAACTGATTTCCAAAATTGATTCACTTCATGATATCTCCTCTACCCAATATGATGGGGATATAATCAGTAACCTTGGATACTCTGAAAACAGACGTTTTGAAGAGGTTCAAGGTAAGTTATTTAGTATATTTACTAGTCAGTTATTTGCCCAATATAATCAATTAGCAAGCCAATTAATTAGAACAGAAGAAGAACAAAAAGCAGATAGGATTAGGGGTAATAAAACCATAAATAATAAATTTGCAGAATTTGAAGATTATCTAAGTCAGATGCCTATTGATATTCAACGGAAAAAAATATTGACATCATTTTCAACAGCTAAAGAAAGATTATTGAGTGCTATATCGGGGGATTTGCCCTATTCAATTACTAATCAGAGATGGGATCTTAAAAGTTCAGCTAGTCAAATTGAAAGCTCATTGAAAGCAAGAGACACACCTGATTTCATTAAAGAATTAGATATGAAAAAATTGGATGTTTTCAGAAATAATGCAGGCGTTAGAGAAAAATATGGTAAAGGAGCATTGGACTTGTTTAATGATTTTATTAGGGGAGAAATTTTTGATAGATTGTTAGTAACACCTGAAAGTACAGATGAATCAGTAAATCTTGGTTATAATGCTCTTTGGTTTAAAGATGCACACTCAATTGCTTATAATCTTGTTAATTTTTGGAGAGAAGTGGGATATTCAGGGGAACAACCTTTTTTATCATTTCATTCAAGTTCAGAAAATACTCAAGGTGTAAAATATATTGAATCATTAACAGATGAACAATTATCAGCTGTAGA
This sequence comes from Candidatus Woesearchaeota archaeon, assembly GCA_016784165.1. Taxonomy (GTDB): domain Archaea; phylum Nanobdellota; class Nanobdellia; order Woesearchaeales; family BS150m-G63; genus BS150m-G63. Next base: position 19,678 of record JADHVD010000012.1, on the reverse strand, counting down.
GCAATTAAAAATACCTGGACTAATGGACGTGATAAATACTGTTAAAGAACATTCAACCACATTCAGACAATCTTATTTTATAGAAGGGGGCGAGAAAGTAGATAATCCTGTTTATGAACGGGTGCAAGAAGATTTAGGTAAAATTTGTAGTCATTATCTTGAACATGGATCTGAAAGAGAAAAGTATTTTAGTTTAGGTTTGGTAGCTAATAAATTGCTATTGCATCACTCTAATAAAAAATCAGAAGCTAAATTAACTGCATTAGTAAATAAGGAATTGGGAATTCAACAGGAATATTCAGCTACATTTAGAAGATTTTTTTCAGTTTTTAGTGGGGATATTGGAACGTCTCTTAGTGGAGGTCTGTCATATTATAAACTTGCAAGTAAAAATTATAATGCCCTTTTAGACGTTTTATTAGAAGAAAGTACTGCGAGTAGATTTGAATCATATGACTTTGCAAGACAAAATGCTGTAAAACAAATTACTAAAGAGGTAAACAATATTGATTCAGAATTAACCACACCATTAATAAGAAAAGTTATTGAAAAAGAAAAATCTTTTGCTAAATTGAAATTATTGGAGGGCGGAATAAGTTTGGTTGGACAGTATGGGGATTTGGGAATTCATCTTAGATCACAATTCCAAAAACAACCAAATGCAGGATATGATACACTAAACAATCTTTGTTTAGTAAAGCCAATTTTAAATGAGCAATTTGGTGAAGATATCTCAAGAATTTTTCACAATGATAAAAATATTAGTGAATATACTTTAGGTTCTAAAACAGTTCAATCCGTAGAACAACAAGGATTATCTAAAGATCAAGATATTTTAGATTATTGTAATCTTATTCAATTACAAGGAAAGAAGATTAAAGACAAAAAAGTTCTTGATATAGCAAAATTGAAAGGTCAGATATCAAGATTTGGGGCAGAAACTGAGCAGAATCCAGAAAATGAAGATCTTAGAAAACAATTAAATGAAAGAAAAGATAAATTAGGTTTATTATTACGTAATGAAAGAACAGCCGCAATTGATCTAGCTATGTTAAACTCTTGTTCAGGAGCACTTAATGATATTGTAGGGGAACCTGTTCATGTAACAGAAATTAATGAAGATTTAATTAATGGCATTCTAATATACCATCAAATTAGGGATAACAAACAATTACTTTCTGATCTAATTAAAGACTATGTTAGGGGAAACCCAACAGTTTCATATACAGATGAAAAAAATCAAGAAGCTTTACAGAGATATGCGTCAAAGGGAATTGACACAAATAAATGGGTTGAGGGTATAACCAGAACTTATAGTCCAGAACTAAATAAAGGTCTTGTTAAGGAAAAAGAAGATCAAATTAGATATCTTAGAGATGAAGTTATTGAATTATTCGCAAAGTATGACCTCGAATCAACTAATGAAACAATTTCTGATTCTTATAAAGAATTTAGACAAAGATTAGATATTGATGGAGATGTCAAAAGAGAACTAAAAACTCAACTAAACACAATAAAAAGTTTAGAGAATCAAATCTATAATTCGAAAATAAAGGAAGTAACTATTTATGCTGAGAAAGATCCAATGAAAGTTTTACAGATGGGTAATGTTGTATCAGGCAGTTGTTTAGGGCTTGGAAAAGAAAATTCATTTTCAACTGTAGCTAATGCTGTAGATTCAAATAAACACGTATTGTACGCTAAAATGAATGGTGAAATAGTTGGCAGAAAACTTATTGCACTAAATGACGCCGGAGAGATTGTTCAATTTAAAACTTTTAATAATCGATTGGATCTAAATATGGATGATATGTTTGGACAATACTTAAATGACCTATCAATAGAAACAAATGCTAAACTTGGAGACAAAGGCAATGTATCTAGAATTGTTGCACCAAGCTGGTATGATGATGGAATTCGCGCCCATTAATTAAAATTGAACACACTAGATTAATCTATATTTGGATAAAACTGTTCCTTACTTATAACAAACAATTTAATATTTCTTATATTCTCTGAAAAATTATCGTAAAGGCTTCGAGTGATTTCTTCAACATCTTGGTATTCTTTAGTTAATATTTCAACTTCTAATTTCCAATCCCCTATGACTCTTATTATATTGAAGGTGTTATCTTTCAATTTTAGAAATGTCATAATTTTATTTTCTATTTGTTTGTTGTATTCTGACACTTCTATAAATATCTTATAATTTTTCAAACCTAATTTTTCATAATCTATTGATGTTCTTGGATAGATTATGTTTTGATTTATTAAATTTCTTAAATGGTTTGTAATTGTTACATGACTTTTGTTAAATTTTTGTGCTAGGGTTATCACACTTTGTCTAGAATTTTTTATCATTTCTTCAATAATTTGGTGGTCTAATTCGCTAAGATTATAATCTATTTTTGATCCGAAAATCTTCTTTGTTTTGCTCTTTCTATTTTTCAAAAACATTTTATGATTGTAAATTTCTGATTCTAACATTACTAAGAACTCTTTATGTGATATGTATTTCCCCCAATTATGAAGTATTTCATTTTCTATCTCATAATACTTAGTTAAATCATTTACAAAAAATGTTATACATAAATCCCATTCACCGATACTTTCATAGATTGTGAATGTTTCTTTCTTTTTTTCTGCAAATCTTATTAAATTTTCTTTTATTGCTATTGGAGAATTTATTGAAAGATATAGTTTTACTAAATGGTTGTTCATTTTTGTATAATCTACAAGTGCACTATACCCTTTGATTATTCCTTTGTTTTCTAATCTTTTTATCCTATACCTTATTGTATCTTTAGATAGTTTGCAAGCTTTTGCCATCTCTTTCTCTTGAGTTCTAGAATCATCTTCTAACATAGAAAGTATGATTTTGTCTGTTTTAGTGATTTTAAGCATATTATCTCTTTATTGATAGTTATTTATAAACTTTGTGGAAAAAAGAGGAAATTTTGATAAAAGATTTAATATAGTTAAAACACCATTCAATAGTAATAACAAGGACAAAGATTCTTGTTAACAAGGAGGAAAAAGAAAAATGGAATACACATTACCAAGATCGGTTGAACAAATGATAAGTTTGTACGAAGCAAAAGTTGCAGAAGAAGGAGATGATATGCCTCACCCAATAGAAGAAAAGATTGGTGGCCTTGAAGAAACTATAAGGGCGGATCCTGATTTTCCAAGGGGGAGCATAGGAGATCACGTAAGAGTAGATAGTAGGGCACAATTCGCATTAGAGTTAATGGATGCATTGTACTCAGACAAAGTTGATGAATTATATATTACTGAATCTTGCTTTGGAAGACAATATGCCCACCGACATGATGGGAAATTTTGTGTTACTTACAGATTATTCGAAAAAGAGCCAGAATATGAACATTGTGGAGATGGCATACCTCATCCAGATACTGTACTTAACAAAGACAGCATTATTACTAGATTTACAGAATATGAGGGAACAAGTTTTGATTTTGGATTTATAGATGCACTAATGGATAGATTAGGAATAGATGCAAAAAAATTAGGTCCGGAAAAATTGTATAAACTAAAATAAAGGGGGAGTAAAATCTCCCAACTTTTTTTATCAAGGATATCATAATAAAATATGTTGTTTTTTGCAATATTCCAGAATTTTTTGATCCAGAGGCTTTGGATTAAGATAAAATATTTAAATAGTGCAATAAATACTAGGGATATCATGTTAACAAAAATTCCAAAAGATAAACAGCTTATCATTTTTGATTTTTATGAGACTATAATACATTCTGCTTATTATAATAACAATTTTCTTAGGGCAGGCATAAGAGATTTAGTCAATGAACTAAAAGATGAAAGCAAATCATTGGTTATCTCAAGTGATGCAGATATAAGTGAGATTATACGTGATTTTGGTTATGCAGCTAAACTAGATTTTTTAGATAATTTCAGAAAGATATATGGCCGTGAGACTATTAGAGTTGATAATGTTGGAGAAGAGTCTAAAATCTATAAAGACTTAGGAAGTATATGCAATGAACAAGATATCCCTATTTCAAAAGCAATTTTTATAGGTGATAACCATCAAGGTGTAGATGAATATTCTGCAAGTAGATTCGGTATGGATTATATTATTGTGCCAACAGAGAATAAAGATTTTTCTTTTGTAAGTTTATTTTCTTGATGTTAGAAAAAAGCCAAAACCTTTTTTAAAAAATAAAAAAGTTTTCTGAGTAATATGGAGTGTAACGTACGCTGTTAGTTTTGTTTTCCGTTATGAGCGAAGCGGAGTTCTGGAAACCTGCGACTGCAGAGTAAATCTAGAATCTGTCTATCAAAAAAACAAATGAGTACATAAAGGCATAGAATCAAGGGGCAATTTCATTTCCTTACCTTAATTGTCTTCAAAATTTTATTAAATTAATCTAACACTTTTTTCAATTCTTCTGCCAATAATTTTACATCTTTATTTGCTTTACCATCCCTTTCTAAATGTTTACAGTTTATCCATGCTTTGTCAAGATTTTTCTTTGGAATAGTTACAGATAAATCTGATAGCAAATCGTACACTACACTAGGTGGTACATCAGTAAACTGAACATTTTTCATAAATCCTTCATGCAATTTTATACACAATGAATCATCATCTGCTCCAATTATTTTAATACTTGCCATATTAATGCCTCCATAAATTGATTTAATTAATTAACATTAATCACTATTTAAATTTTTCCTCTTGAAATTGCTGTTAAGTTTCCTGACGAACGAAGTGAGTAAGTATTTTCAAACTGTGCAGAAGACTGGCACTGTTATATTTTTAATAGTTAATAAAAAGAGAGTTCTGTTTAAACTACTTTGTATTTATGTAATGCAAATAAGAATACAAATCCAATAACTAATGTTGTAATTCCTAATGAGGTTAGTGCTTGAAGTAATGAATACACATCTGCAATCCATCCAAAGATGGGAATGATTATGGCATAAATTAATTGACCAACCATATTTTTTGCGGAGAGTATTGTTGCCCTGATGTCTGAGGTTGTTAATTTGTTTACATAATCAGTAATTACTACTTTTGAAAATCCCCTCACAAATTGATGTAGGAAAGCAAAAGTAAAACTGAAAAGATAGACAAAATTACTCATTAATAAATAACTTACTCCAATTAGGACAATTAATAATATTAATGAATATTTTTCGCCAAGTTTTTCTTCAATTTTGTATGAATATTTTGAAGTTACTGCTGCTACTAATTGAAATGACGCAAATACAAAACCAAAATGCGTAATATCAAGACCGCTTAAAAAGAAATAAGGTTGGTAAAACCATAATGCTGATTGATTAAATGAGAAAGCAATCGCAGAATAAAAGATTAACCATCTTAATTTTCTGTTTTTCAAAAAGGAATATTTGATTATTTTTAATAACTCCCACAAATATCCTTTTTTGAAAATTAATTTGTGTCGTTTTGGTTCGTGCATAGACATTGAGAGTGGAATTAAAAGTGCTAAAAATGGAAGTAATAGATAGAAAGTCCAACGAAAATTTATTTTCCCTACAAAACCACCAACGATATTTGCAAAAGCAATAGCAATTAGAAGAAAGAAAACTGCATTTCCCCAAGTTTTCTTGTATTTTTCTGGTTGTTTTAGATCTACTAAAGTATCATAAATTAATGCTGAATCACTTCCAGAGATTAATGAATTTCCAAAAGCCCAAAGAATTTCAGCAATTAAGAAATGGTAAAAACTTCCCCCTATTGCATAAGCAAGAGTAGCACCAAACAAGAAAAATCCAGAATAGACTAAAGATTTCTTTCTTCCAAAAATATCAGCAAAATATCCAGTTGGAATTTCTAATAAAACTACACTTATAGCAAAGATGGATTGCAGAAGCATAATCTCTGTCATTGATAAACCATTATCTTGCCAGAATAATACAATTACGGGAAGGAAAAAAGCCAAGTTTCTAAATATTTGAAATATGTAAAATTTCCATATGTTACTTTGTAGCTTTTTTCTTTCAACTGTTTTCATAACATTTGGAATCACTTTTATGTTTAAATAAGTATCTAATAAGAAAAAAATAGGTAATTATTTAAATAGATTATTCTTGTTTTTGATTATGAGGATTGAAATATTAAAAGATAAAATTAAAGATTTAGAATATAAATTAAATCATTTTTCTGATCAATCTATTTATTTTAGGTGGGGAATTGAAAATAATAGAGAGAAATTAAAAAATTTTAAAAAAGAGTATGAAGTTATAAAAGATAAAATAAATAGTACAACCATTAATAGTCTTGAAAGAGAAATAAAACAAACTAAACAAGAATATGATCTTGTTGAAGGAAACGGGCGGTATCAGAGTTATAGGAGAAATTCTCTTCAAAATAAAATAAACTATTTTAAAGATATGGTTGAAACAAAGAAGAAATACGAGAAAATAATTTTTTAAAATTTTTCAATTATTTGAGATATCTTTACCCTAGTTCTAATTATCTTTTCAATTTTTTGTTCTAAATTATGTTGGGTTTTTGAGATAAATGAAAACTCAGTTCTTTTGATTTTTTATCTATACAATATTATATTCAAAATAGGTTATAATTGTTTTTTTGTTATTCTATAGTTTTTAGAAAAGCTTTTAAAGAATTAAATTATTGTTGGATGTAATGGTTAAAGGAAAAAAAGAAAAAAAGAGTGATGATAATTCTAAAGAAACACCTCAAGATATGCCTAAAGATGTTGAAAAGAAACTTAAAGGAATAAAAAGTAAATTAGATAAATTCCAAAAAAAATTATTAGATAAATTTGAAGATTATGTGATGGGTATTGCCTTATTGCCACCTGAAAAGACTAAAGAAGGTGAATTAAAGGAGGATATTAATGTACTTATTCTAGTGGATGATACTGATAGTCAAAAAATGACTAAAGAAGAGTTGAAAGATAAACTTTCAAAGATTATTGAAGAAGTTGCTAAAACTGTTGATAAAAAGATGGTTACTCAAACTTTAATTTTGTCTGAAGTTTGGCAGAATTGTTATGATGGAAAACACGAGTTATTACAATTGATTGCTTTATCTGCTACTGTTTATGATAAGGGGATGTTGAGTGCTATAAAGATTGCAGAAGTACATAAAACCATGATTCTTAAGAAGTTTGAAAAGTATATTGTTAGTTATGTACTTGCAGGTAGTTTAGTGCAAGGAAGAGCCACCCCTACAAGTGATATTGATGTTTGGATAGTTATTGACGATACTGATGTCAAAAAGATGACTCGTGCTGAATTAAAAGATAAATTAAGAGCAATTATTATTGGTATGGGGATTGAAGCAGGAGAGCTTACTGGAATTAAAAATAAATTAAATGTTCAGGTTTATATCTTAACTGATTTTTGGGATAGTCTAAAAGAGGCAAATCCAGTTATATTCACATTACTTAGAGATGGAATTCCATTTTATGATAGGGGAATTTTCATGCCTTGGAAACAGTTATTAAAGATGGGTAAAATAAAACCAAGTCCAGAGGCAATCGAGATGTTTATGGGTTCTGGTGAAGAGATGCTGAAAAGAGTGCATGCTAAAATAAAAGATATTGGTATGGAAGATACTTTTTGGGCTATTTTGACACCTAGTCAGGCTGCACTTATGCTTTATGGTGTACCACCACCAACACCTAAAGAAACTCCTGAATTGATGAGAGAGATTTTTGTTAAAAAAGAAAAAATGCTTGAAGAAGAGTATGTTAAAATTCTTGAAAAGAATATTAAAATTAGGAAAGATATTGAACACGGCACTAAAAAAATCTTAACTGGAAATGAAGTTGATACTTTATTAAAGGGTGCTGAAAAATATTTGAAGAGGGTCAAAAAGTTATTTGAAGAAATTCAAGAGATGAAAGAAAAGAAAGATATGATCCATTTATATGATACTGTTGTTACAATTATTAGAGATGTTTTAAAATTAGAAGGTATTGAGAAAGTAAGTGATTTAGAAGTTGTAAGAATTTTTGAAGATGAATTGATCAGTGCCGGTAAAATACCTGCTAAATTTTTAAGATTATTAAATGAGATAATAAAAGCTAAAAAAAATTATGATGCTGGAAAATTAACAAAGGCAGAAGTTGATAAAATTAAGAAAAAGAGTGGAGAATTTATTAAGTTTTTAGTAGAATACATGCAAAGAAAAAGGGGAAAAGAATTAGAAAGAGCTAGAATTAGGGTGAAACATGGAAGTAGGTATGGTGAAGTGTTGTTATTGGATAAAGAAGCGTTTATTATTCATGATATAGATCATGAAGAAAAAGAGATCTCTAAAGCTAGAATTAAAACCAATGGCAGTTTAGCTGTTCCTGAAAAAAGTTCTTTGGAAGAGTTGGAACATGCTCTTGCTAATACTGAGATTCCTCCTAAGAGCTTTATTAAAGAGCCAATATTTGAAGATTTAAAGAGATTCTTTGGTAAAGATGTTGAAATCTTGGTTAATTTTTAGAAAAATTTTAATACTACTTTTACTTTATTGGATTTGGGGGTAAGATTATCATGAAAACAAATATTAAGGTTTTAGATGCTATGACTACTAATCCTGTTACTATTGAAATTGGTAGTAGTTTACAGGATTGTGCTAAAGTTATGGCTGAAAAGCATATTGGTGGGATAATTGTTATTGATAAAGGAGTTCTTGCAGGAATTTTGACTGAACAAGATATAGTTAGAAAAGTTGTTGCACAGGGAAAGGATGCTTTGAATATAAAAGTAGAAGATATTATGGAGACTAAACTTCATAAAATATCTCCAGCCAAAGATGTTTATGATGCCATTATTAAAATGGGTGAAGTGAATATAAAACACCTCCCTGTTGTTGATGAAGATAAATTTGTTGGATTAATAACTATAAAAGATGTGTTGAAAATAGAACCACAACTTTTTGATTTTATTGTTTCTAAGTTTGAGCTTAAAGAAGAGACAAATAAACCCGTGTTTGGTGGAAATAGTAAAGATGGTGTATGTGAATTATGCGGGAGATTTACAACTGAAATATTAAATATTAATAGAAGTAAAGTCTGTGAAAGTTGTAAAGAGTTTGTTTGATTGTTGATTGATTTGATTATATAGAGGATTATAAAAAATATTTTAAAGATAAAATCGAGTGTGATAAAATGAGGGGTATGTTTTCAAGAAGCTGGAAAATTTTTAAGTTGAGTTTTGGTGTGATAAATAAAGATAGGGAATTGTTGTGGTTTCCTCTTTTGGCAGGAATATTTTCTTTAATGTTTATTTTTGCTATGATTTTTCCGTCTATTATATTATCTTTGATTAAGGGAGAATCCCTTGAATTTGGATTTCTTTTTTATGTTGCAATCTTTTTGATATATTTGGGATTGGCGTTCATTGCCACTTTTTTTAATGTTTGTGTTGTTTATACAACAAAGAAGAGATTTGAAGGTGGGGATGCTAAGTTCATGGAAAGTATAAAGTTTGCATTCTCGAGAGCACATTTGATCTTTTCTTGGAGTATTATATCTGCAAGTGTGGGATTACTTTTAAGTATTATAGAAGGAGTGGCAGAGAAATTAGGTATTTTTGGTGAAATTATATTGAAATTAATTCGTTCTTTGTTAGGTGCGGTTTGGGCAATAATAACTATTTTTGTCGTGCCTGCAATGGTTTATCATAATGTCGGGCCAAAAAAAGCCATAAAAAAGTCAATTGAAGTTTTGAAGAAAACATGGGGTGAGAGTCTTATTAGGCATTTTGGTCTTGGATTAATGCAATTTTTCTCTTTTGTGATATTGATTGGCGTTATTTTCTTTTTATTCAACATAGCTATGATTGTAGGCCCATATGGCCCAATCATTGCAGTTATACTCACATTCGTTCTTTTTGTTTTGTGGATGTTGATTTTTAGTTTATTGAATACAATTTTCAATACTGCATTGTACATTTATGCAGATACAGGGAAACTCATAGAAGGTTATGATAAAGAGACAATGGATAGTGCATTTAAGCTGAAAAAAAGAAAAGTTTTTTAAGTGAATCAATACTGTTTCTGAATTAGCGAGAGGGTAGCGAAGTCTGGTCAAACGCGCAGGACTTAAGAAGGCACTTATTTGTACATAAGACATCCTGTCTCTTAGTGAGTCCGAGGGTTCAAATCCCTCCCCTCTCATTTATCTTCCTTTTTAGATGGAATTTTTTTAATTATTTTATGCCTCCGTAGCATAGTAGTATTGCGCGACATTGGTAATGTCGAGGTCGTGGGTGCAACTCCCACCGGAGGCTTATATAACAAATAAGGCGAGAGTAAAAAAGTTAGAACTGGGATTTTTCTTAAAATGAAATTAAAAAAAGAATCAAAACCATGGTTTGTAAGTTTGGGAGCAGCACTTTGGGCTACTGATAGTTTAGTTAGAAGTCATATTGTAAGAGATTTTCAGTCGACTTTTGTTGTGTTTTTTGACCATTTAATATCACTTTTCTTAACTATCCCTTTATTCATTAAGACATGGAGAGAGATACTTAAATTTGATTTAAAAGATGTTGCAAGTTTAATTTTTATTTCATTAGGCGGTTCTGCATTAGCTACAATCTTTTTTACTAAGTCTTTTGCTTTGACTAGTAATTATACTATACCTGTATTGATACAGAAACTACAACCAATAATTGCAATCCTGTTGGCCTATTTTATCCTTAAAGAACATTTGACTAAAAAATTCTGGTTGTGGAGCGCATTGGCAATAATTGGGGCTTATTTTGTATCTTTTAGTGGTGATTTTGTTTTTGGAGGCTTGGCTACTGCTTCTTTGACTCCTATTTTATATGCTTTATTGGCAGCGATATTATGGGGGGCTTCAACAGTTTTTGGAAAATTATTACTAAAAAAATACAGCTTTAGTTTTGTGACTGCTGTGAGATACATTGCAGGAACTGTTTTTCTTTTTATTATAGTGTTAATGCAGAATCAATTGGGAGATTTTATGAAGATTGATTTTCCTAGTTTGATGTTATTTTTTGTTATGGCATATATCCCTGGTTTTTTAGCTCTGTTTATCTATTATTTTGGATTAAAAGGTACTAAAGCATCTGTTGCTACAATATGCGAGTTAACTTTTCCAATAAGTGCAGTTGTGTTAAATTGGGTATTTTTAGGTTCTGTTTTGAGTTTTGCTCAAATAGCAGGGGCTGTGTTGTTATTATTTGCTATAACTAAATTGAGTTACGAGAATAACAAGATTAAATAAAGTTTATTCTTATTCTTATTTAAAATATTTTATAAGAAATATAATCGCCAATAAAGAAGTGTTGAATATAAACCAAGGTTCTTTGTAAATTTTTAAGCTTTTTGGACGCCAAGCTCCTTCAAATTTATATTTGATATGTAAAAAAGGCCAAAACCATTTTACACCTTCTTGATCTATAGAATCCAATATTAAATGAACTATAATTCCTAAAAACATCGATTCTGCATAAATTACATTTTTAGTGAATAGGAATACAACATAAGAAATTATTAATGCCCCCCATAAAGAATGAAATGGACTTCTATCGTGGTATAATAAGTTTTTTATCCAAGGATTCTTTTTTTCTTTTTTTGTTAATTTACCCCTAAGTTTTCTATAAACAAACCCTAGAGTGTGATCTAAATCTAAGATAACACATCCAATTAGAAAATAAAGAACATCCATTTTAGCTAAAAAGAATATATAGAATAACATTCCAATTAAATAATGAGCAATAACATCCATTTTAAACGTCTAACACACATTGTGTTTTATATATTTTTCCTTTGCGCCATACTTTCAATCCTGAGTAAGTGGCTGCTTTTACTTCTGTTTTAATGTTGTGTTTTTTTTGGTCAAGAGGTTCACCATAAGCTTTACCTTTTAGACTAAATTTGTTGTTGTTTTCTTTTATTTTTAATTCAAATTTAGAAAAAGTAAAATCATGTATATCCTGTTGAGCTAGAAGTTCATTTAACCACTCTATGAATAGATTTTCAAGTGTATCTGCTTTACATTCTATGCTGATTGTTTTGGCTGGTTTGACTTTGTTTAAGTCTACCATCACTTCAAACATAGCTTTGGCACCTTCACTAAAGGATTCTTCTATTGTTTTACCTTTAGCAAGTATGCCGATGTCTGCTTGATGTTCTAAAAATTTATAACTCATTTATCCTTGTGTTCCTGCTGGTCCTGCTTGTGCTTGTTGTAGGCAAGCCACATCAAAAACTTGTTTTGTTAAGTTTCCAATATTTATTGTTGCTGGTTGACAGTTGTCTGTCTGTTGGTATAATGAAACAACAGCATCTTGAACACCTTTGTTATATCCACCTTGATATGTGGCCATTAATTGTTGTTCTCTTGAGCTTTGGTATTTATCTATTGCAATATACCCAATACTTAAAACTAAGAAAATAGCTAATATTAATATTGTTGTTTTAAATTTTTTATCATTATGCATTTATCAACACCCCCTGTTGTGCTTTTTATTTTTTAGAATGTTTATTTATTTAAATGTTTCTTTAATAATTATTATTTTTTGGAAAAGTTTATTAATATATTGATATATTTTTATCTAAAAGAGGAAAATGGTTTCTAAAAAAGCATGGATAGTTGCGGTGGATATGGGTTATGGTCATCAAAGAGCCGCGTATCCTTTGAAAGATATTGCTTATGATAGAATTATTACTGCTAATAGTGATAAACTTATAATCCCTAAGGAGAAAAAAAGATGGGCAAGAGCAAAATGGTTTTATGAAGGTATTTCTAGGTTTAGTTCATTTCCTTTAATTGGAAAATTATTTTTTACTATTTATGATATGTTTCAACATATACCAAGATTTTATCCTTTTAGGGATTTATCCATCCCTAATTATGCAACACTTTATGTTGATGCTTTAGTGAAAAATGATTTAGGTAAAAGTGTTTGTGATTATGTTAAAGATAAAAAAATACCCTTTGTTTCAACTTTTTTTCTTCCTGCTATTGCTGCAGCACATCAAGGTGTGAAAAGAGTTTATTGTATCACTACAGATAGCGATATTAATAGGGCATGGGTACCAAAAAACCCTAAAACAAAAATAAAATATTTTGCTTCTTGTGAACGAGTTGCAAAAAGACTGAAAGAATACGGAGTTCCTAAAAAGAATATATTTCTCACTGGGTTTCCACTTCCTAAAGAAAATTTAGGTGGGAAGGGGTTAAAAATACTAAAAAAAGATTTAGGGAATAGGTTATTAAAATTAGACCCTAATAAAATTTACCTTTCAAGATATAGAGAACATATCAAGAGGCATCTTGGTAAAAAAAATATTAAGAATAGGTGTGATAGATTATTGACTATCACTTTCGCTGTTGGAGGGGCTGGAGCACAAAGAAAAACCGCTAAATTGATGTTGCAAAGTCTTAAAAGAAGAATATTAAAAAAACAAATTTCGATTAATCTTGTTGCAGGAATTCGTTTAGAGATCAAATCTTATTTTGAAAAAATAATTAAGGAATTGGGGTTAGAAAGAGAATTAGGTAAAAGAATTAATATTTTAACTGGGGTAAATAAAAAAGATTACTTTGAGAAATTTAATGAATGCTTACATTGCACTGACATTCTTTGGACAAAACCTAGTGAATTAGTGTTTTATACTGCTTTAGGTATCCCAATAATTATGACGCCCCCACTTGGAGCTCATGAGTATTATAATAAAAGATGGATAGAACAGATGGGTAGCGGATTTACTCAGATGGATCCAAGATATGTTAATGAATGGCTTTTTGATTGGATAAACAAAGGTGTTTTGGCAGAATCTGCTTGGGAAGGGTTTATGGAAGCTCCTAAATTTGGAACTTATGAGATAGAAGATATTTTGTTTAAAAAAGGAAAATTTAAAAACCCTTGATTTTTAAAAATAATTAAAGGGGTGTGGAGGGTAAAATGGCAAAAGTTAATCTTGAGTCAATGATTAGTACAAATAAACCTACAAGGGAAAAAAGTAAAGAGTTTGTTGTTAATATGTTGGATAAATATCAAAAAGGAGAAGTAGAATCTAGTGTTGTAGAGGGATATTTTTCAACATTGAGTAAGTGGGGATACAGATTTCAAAAATATAGAGATCGATTTTATAAAATAACAACAGATAATAATTATACTTTAACTCATTAAAGTTTTATTGGTTATTTAGGAGTTTTATGGAAAAAATAGATGTAAAGCAGATTAGCCCATATATTTGGGAAGTACCTAAAAAAGGGGATATGTTAGTTCCAGGAATAATTTATGCAGATAAAGAAATAATGGAACACCTTCTTGAAGATGTTAAAGCAGGTAAAGAGTGGAATGCTTTAAAGCAGGTTGTTAATGTTGCTTGTTTACCTGGCATTCAGAAAGCTAGTTTAGCTATGAGTGATGTACATCCTGGTTATGGTTTTCCAATTGGGGGAGTTGGTGCATTTGATACCGAGAAAGGAGTTATTAGTGTTGCCGGAGTTGGTTTTGATATTAATTGCGGTGTAAGAACTCTTAAAACTAATCTGATTAAAGAAGATGTTGAAGCGAAAAAAGAGGAATTAGCTGAAGCATTGTTTAAGATGATCCCTGCAGGTCTTGGAAGCAAGGGAGACATAAATCTTTCAATGGATGAGATTGATGAGGTGCTTGTTAAGGGTGCTAAATTTGCTGTTGAAAGGGGATATGGGTTTAAAGAAGATTTAGAATTTATTGAAGAAAACGGGTGTGTTGCTGGAGCAAAACCTGAAAATGTTAGCGATAAAGCAAAACAAAGACAATTTAGACAAATTGGAACATTAGGTTCTGGAAATCATTATTTAGAGGTACAGTATGTGAGCAAGATTTATGATAAAAAAGTTGCTGAAGCTTATGGTTTGAAAATGGGTCAAATTTTAGTTTCTATTCATTGTGGAAGCAGAGCACTTGGGCACCAGATAGGTACTGATTATTTGAAGATTCTTGATAAAGCAAGTAGGAAGTATAATATCCCTATAAGGGAAAAAGAGCTTGTTTGTGCGCCTTTTAATAGTGAGGAAGGTCAAACATATTTTAGTGCTGTAAATGCTGGTATAAACTGTGCTTTTGCGAATAGACAAGCACTGGTTCATTTGACTAGGAAATCGTTTAATTCGGTTTTGGGTGTTGATGAGAGGTCTATTGAAACTTTTTATGAAATTGGACATAACACTTGTAAATTAGAAAAACATGAAGTTGATGGTGAGATGAAAGAGTTGATAGTTCATCGTAAGGGTTCTACGCGTGCTTTCGGTCCTGGGCGGGAAGAAGTTCCTGAAAAGTATAGGGCTGTTGGTCAACCGGTTTTGGTCGGTGGTACAATGGGTACTTGTTCGTTTATTCTACATGGAACTGAAAAAGGAATGAAAGATACTTTTGGTTCTGCAATTCATGGTGCTGGCAGACAGATGTCAAGGCATCAAGCAAAAAGACAATGGAAAGGAGTTAATATTGTTGAACAGTTGGCTAAAAAAGGAATTATTATTAAAGGTCATAGTATTGGTGGTGTTGCTGAAGAAGCACCTGGAGCATATAAAGATGTTGAAGAAGTTGTAGATGTTATGCATTTAAGTGGTGTTGCTAAAAAGGTTGTTATGGTGAAACCACTTATTTCAGTTAAAGGATAAATGTAAAGGAATTAATTCAATGAAAAACAGAGCAGTAGGAATGTTAATAATTGGAGTGTCTGTGTTAATGGGAATTATCATTCTTTCTTTTAATGAAGCATTAAAAAAGATAGTTAGTACTGCATGTGATCATGGACCAACATGCCCTATGTGGGGCACACTTGAACTTCAGACAAATATTAGTGTTGGGGTTATGAGTTTTGTTGTACTTATAGGGATTTACTTGATATTTTTTGGAGAAGATGGTAAATTTCATCTTAAGGCAAAAAAACAATCCCATAAACTACGAAAAGGTACTAAAGCAGATTATGACAGGGTTATGACTGAACTGAATGTTGATGAAAAAAAAGTACTTGAAGGGGTGATTTCTGCTGAAGGTACAATATTTCAATCTGAATTGGTTGAAAAAATTGGTTTTACAAAAGTGAAAGTAACAAGAATTCTTGATAAATTAGAAGGTAAAGGTGTTTTAGAAAGAAGAAGGCGTGGAATGAGTAATGTGGTTATTCTGAAACATAAATAGTAATAATAAAATAGAGGTGCAAGGTGAAAAATCAATTAAAAGCAACAATTACAGGGGTTGGAGGTATTATATCTGCTGGATTGGGTGTTCTTGGAAGTCTAAGTATTTGTTTTTGCACTTTTTCTGTTTTTAGTATGATTTTGGCTGGAATGGGGATAACATCTTTTTTTCTAACTAAATATAATATGCTATTTTTAGGTATGGGTGTTAGTTTAATTTCTTTAAGTGTGTTTTATTTTGCAAAGTATGGAAATAAAAAAACATGTAAGTTGCATAAAAAACATAAGAAGAAAAAGTAGATATTTCTAAATATAATTATGAAACTAGTTTCATACAATGGCTTATAAGGTGTTTCATTTATTAGTTCTTTAAATCATTCAATAGTGAGGTGGATTATAATGAAACAAATTATATTTGAGGTTGAAGGAATGCATTGCAGAAGTTGTGAAGTGCTTATTGAAGATGCATTAGGAGAGATAGGTGGAGTTGAGAGTGTTAAGATATCTTATCAAGAAGGAATTGTGAAAGTAGAGTTTGATGAATCAAAAACAAGTTTGAGCGAAATTGAAAAAATAATTGTGAATGAAGGATATAAAGTAAAAGATAGAGCTGTTACGGGTGTGAGGGATTGAAATGATTTTGAAAAAAGGATTTATTGCAGAAGGGACAACTTGTGAAAGTTGTGTTAAAATAATTAAGAATCAGGCACTGAAAGTCAAAGGTGTTAAAGATGTAGAGTTTGATTATTCTACTGAAATTGGTTATGTTAGTTTTGATGATGAAAAGACAAATCTTGATGAAATTTTGTATAAAATAGAAGAAAAGAATTATACTTGTTATCTTCTTGATGAAAAAAAATCTAAGTCGGAGTCTAAAAAACTGTGGGGATGGATTTTTGGAATTGTGGGGGTGCTGATTGTTGCGTATTTCTTATTTGGTTTTGTGGAAGGTATAGAGATGCCGAAGATAAGCCAAAATATGGGATATGGATTGTTGTTTTTAGTTGGATTGCTAACAGGATTTCATTGTGTTGCAATGTGTGGTGGGTTTATTATTAGCTATACTGCAAAAGATGCACAAGAAGGTAGGAATAATCATAAATCTCATTTAATGTATGGC
This sequence comes from Candidatus Woesearchaeota archaeon, assembly GCA_016784165.1. Classification (GTDB taxonomy): domain Archaea; phylum Nanobdellota; class Nanobdellia; order Woesearchaeales; family BS150m-G63; genus BS150m-G63. The sequence continues at coordinate 2,416 of JADHVD010000012.1, read as the reverse complement.
ATAGGAAAAACATTATCTTATACTTTGATTGGTGCGATATTTGGGTTGATTGGATCTATAATCGCTTTTACACCTACGATAAGGGGTGTTGCAGGATTATTGGCAGGTGGTTTTTTAATATTATTCGGACTTAAGATGCTTAATGTTTTTCCAATATTGAGAAAGATTCAATTTAGGACTCCCAAATTTCTTGCTAAGATTATTGGGAAGAAATCTAGTGAAAGTTCAAGTCCATTGGTTATCGGATTACTTAATGGGCTTTTTATTGCATGCGGACCTTTACAAGCGATGTATGTTATGGCTGCGGGAACTGGAAGCATGATTGAAGGGGCTAAGATATTATTCTTTTTTGGAATCGGAACATTACCTGTTTTATTGGGTTTTGGTTATTTTGCAAGTTTAGTGTCTAGTAAAATGACTCATAAGATATTAAAATTGTCTGGAGCTTTGGTTATTTTGCTTGGTTTAGTTATGGTAAATAATGGATTAGTGCTTACTGGAACAGGATATGATTTTGGCTCAATAGTTGATTCTATTGGGAGTAAAAATATTGGTGGAGATAATACCTATGTTACTGGCAGTGCCATTGCTGAATTGGGTAATGTTGCTGTATTGAAAGATGGTTATCAAGAGATAAGGATGGATGTTGTAAGGTCTGGATGGTCTCCAGATAAATTTGTGTTACAGAAAGATGTTCCTGTTAAATGGATTGTGAATGGGAAAGAGATAACTGGTTGCAATAGTGCGATTCAAGTGCCAAAATATGGATTAGAATTTAATGTTATTGAAGGTGAACAAACTATCGAATTTACACCAACAGAAGAAGGAACTATTAAGTGGAGTTGTTGGATGGGGATGATTCCAGGAACATTTATTGTTGTTGATGATTTGGGAGGTTCAGATGTTGAGAAAGAATTAAATAATTTGGAATCTTCTGTTGGAAGTAAAAGTGGAAGTGGAAGCACTTGTGGAGCAAGTGGAAGTTGTGATGGCAGTTGTGGAGGAGGAAGTGGCTGTGGTTGCGGAGGTCGTTAAAAATGGTTTATGAAAAAAAACAAAGTGATTCCAGGAGGAAAAATAAAATGAAATATTTATCTCTATTGATGGTTATAACTATAATGTCTTTATTGCTTACTGGTTGCGGAAATCAACTTAAAGGAGGAGGTAATTTAGATTCTGATGTGAAAAATACAAAAATGAACATTGAATCTGAATCTGGTGCTCTTGCACAATGTCTTACGGAAAAAGGAGCAACAATGTATGGGACAGAGTGGTGTTCTCATTGCAAAAATCAGAAGGCATTGTTTGGAAAATCCTTTCAATATGTAGATTATATTGATTGTGATAAAAATAAGGCTGAATGTCAAAAAGCAGGAATAAGAGGATATCCTACTTGGAATATTAATGGTCAAAATTACCCTGGAGGGCAATCTCTTGAAAAATTATCTATTCTTTCAGGTTGCGGATTAAATTAAAAACAACAAAAAATTAATTTGAAAAATGAAAAAATCCAAGATTGAAGTTGATGGAATGCATTGTGCTAGTTGTTCAACTCTCATAAATAGGGCTCTTAGTAGATTAGATGGCGTAGAGGGTGCAAATGTAAATTTGACTACAAACAAAGCTACTATTGATTATGATGGAAAGAAAGTGACTGAAGCTAAACTCATTAGTACAATTCAAAGCAAAGGATATGGTGCAAAAATAGCAACTGATAATTCAGGCATTGATGATAAAAAACAGAAAAAAGAATATCAAAAATTAAAGAAGTCTTTTTTCTTTAGCTTATTGTTTGCAGTGCCTGTTTTTATTCTTGGAATGTTCTTCATGAAAAATCCAATACCTTATCAAGATATAATCATGGGATTATTGGCGACCCCAGTTCAGTTTATTGTTGCCCTACCAATGTACAAGAGTGCTTTTACTGCTTTGAAAAGCAAGAGTGCTAACATGGATACACTTATTGTTATGGGAACTTCTGCAGCATATTTCTATAGCATATTTGTTATTTTGAGTGGTCATGGTCATGTGTATTTTGAAGCAAGCGCTGTCTTAATTACTATTATTGTATTTGGCAGATTATTAGAAGCAAAAGCTAAAGGTAAAACAAGCGAAGCTATAAAAAAATTGATAGGATTAAAGCCCAAGACTGCAATTGTTATTAGAAATGGCAAAGAGATAAAGATAAAAGTTGATGATGTTGTTGTGGGAGATAAGATTATTGTCAAGCCTGGAGAAAAGATTCCTGTTGATGGAATTATCATTGATGGCCACTCCTCTATTGATGAAAGTATGGTTACTGGAGAAAGCATTCCAGTAGAAAAAAACAAAGGAGATTCTGTCATCGGAGCAACCATCAATAAACATGGAAGTTTTACATTCAAAGCAACAAAAGTTGGTGCAAATACAACACTCT
>JADHVD010000002.1 GCA_016784165.1 Candidatus Woesearchaeota archaeon | reverse complement strand
GTTTTGATGATATATTGATTATTGGTTCTGGCAATACCACTAAACATGAAAACTGGACTTTCTCAGCAAGAGTAAATGATGGTATTGAATGGGGGACTTGGGTAAATTCAAGTGTGTTGACTATTGCTAACACTGCACCAGAAAGTGTTGATTTAATATCTCCAGAAAATGGGGTTGATACTTTGATTAATAGAACAGTGATATTTAATTGGAGTGCTGTGAATGATGTTGATGGTGAGGATATCACTTATGAGCTGAATTTAACTCATGCCCTTTGTTCAGATATATATGAAACTGGAATAAATGATACTAATCATAGTGAATTAATAGATTGTGAAGATGGGCTTGATTCTGAATGGGAATGGAGAGTTAGGGCTTGTGATGAAAATGAATGTGGAGATTGGAGTGATGTTTGGAACCTCTCAATTATGTCTGTGAGCATTATTGTGATTAATGGAAGTATAGACTTTGGGGCATTACAAACTGGTGATGAAATAAATACAACTAATGTGGGTTCTCCTTATCCTTTAACTGTAGAAAATAATGGAAATGTGAATGTGAATGTGGGCATCTATGCCCAAGATAGTCTATGGGATACTGAAGAGTTAAACAGTAGTTTCTTCCAGTTCAAAGCAGGAAATTCCAGTGAAGTTGGGGCTTTTGATTGGGATAGTTCTGTAACTGATTGGACTTATATACAGAATCAGAGCAATATGATCACTACTTTTGCTGTGCTGAATTATGCTGATTTGATGGATTTGGCAGAGTTGGATATTTTGATAAGAGTTCCTCTTGAAGAATCTTCTGGAAATAAAGGTTCAACTATAGTATTTGAGGCGGTTTCAAATGAATAAATATAATATTGCAAAACTCGGAATGATTTTTGTAGTGTTAATTAGTTTGAGCTGTTTTGTTACTGCTTTAGGTGTTGGTCCAACTAAAAAAGTGGTTGATTTTGAAGCTGGTATGGAAAAAGAAATCGGTTTGAAAATAGTAAATAATGAACATAAAGATTTCAAGGCAGTGGTTTATGTAAGGGGAGAGCTTGCTGAGTATATAAGTGTTGAAAACAGCTTAATCACTGTGGGTGCTGAACAAGAATTTGTTGAATTTAAATATATTGTTGAATTGCCTGAAAAATTAGGAAAACCAGGAATACACGAAACAGAAATAGTGATTATGGAATTTGAAGATGAGTTTGCAAGTGGAAAAGAAAATGTTGCTGTGAATGCTGTTGCCGCAGTTGTTTCAAAACTGCAAGTGAGAGTGCCTTATCCTGGAAAATATGCAGAATCAAAAGTTTATGTTACTGGTGCTATGATTGGAGAAGATGTAATGTTTACTATTCCTGTGTTTAATTTTGGTAAACAAGAGATTATAAATGCTAATGCTAAGGTAGAAATATATGGGGCTACTTATGAGAAAATAGGAGAGTTTTACACTAATAACATCAGCTTAGATGTGAAAGGAGAAGGAAAGATAGTTGGTGAATGGGTTGCTGATGTAAATCCTGGTGTGTATCATGCTGTGGTTGTTGTAGATTATGATGGCAAAAAAATAAGGTTGGAGAAAAATTTTGAGGTTGGAAATCTCTATGTTGATATAGATAAGGTTAATGTTGATGATTTCAATCTTGGGGATGTTGCTAAGTTTGATATCTATATTGAGAATATGTGGAATGAATTGTTGAAGGGAGTTTATGGGGAAATGGTTGTGTTTGGTAAAGATGGGACTGAATACACTAGGTTTAAGACTGCGAGCATTGATCTTGAAGGTTATGAAACAGGAATGTTAGAAGCGTATTGGAGTACGAAGGGGATTCCAGTTGGAGCATATGATTTAGATTTAACTGTGTTTTATGAAGGAAAAACTACTCATAAATTGATAGAAGCTAATGTGAATGTGGATTCAATAACCACTGAGAGTATAAGTGGAAGAGTTGTGAGTGGAAAAGGTGGAATTGGAAGAGATACTGTGCTGATGTTGGTTGTATTTATACTAGTGTTGATCAATGTCGGATGGTTTGTGTATTTGAGGAAAAGAAAAATATAATCAAAAAATATTTAAAGGTGATTAAAGTATATAAATAAAAAGAGGTTAAAAATGACTAAAAAAACCATTACATTCTTACTCGTTATGTTATTACTAGTTTCTCCTGTTGCTTATGCTTTTAGTTTTTCTGATGTTGGTGATTTTTTTAAGAAAATATTTGGGCCTGCTGATATAACTGGTATGGCTAAAGGTAAGGGAGATCCATGCGGGGATGGTATATGTAATACTAAAATTGGAGAAAACTGTGCTACATGTGCAAAAGATTGTGCGTGTAATAAGGGATATAGTTGTAGTAAAGGAAGTTGTGTAGCTAATGCTGTTTGTGGGAATAGTAAAGTAGAAAGTGGTGAAAGCTGTGATGATGGGAATACTGTTGCTGAAACTTGTGGTGATGGAACTATCCAAAGCGGCAATTATTGTAATGCTGATTGTTCTGGGGTTATTTCTTTGAGTGAGAGTTGTGATGGTAATGATTTAGCTGGTGAAAGTTGTGTAGCTCAGGGTTTTGATGGAGGTACTTTAACTTGTGGTGGTAGTTGTGCATTTGATACATCTGGTTGTTATAATTGTAGTGATGGAACTGTTAATGGAAATGAAGTTTGTGAAGTTGGTGATTCCCAATCCTGTACTGTTGGAGGGTATGTTGGTTCTCAAGATTGTTTGAATGATTGTAGTGGTTGGGATCCTTGTGTTGCTAGTGAAAGTTGTGGTGATGGAGTTGTTAATGGAAATGAAGTTTGTGATGATGGGAATTCTATAAATACTGATGCTTGTTTGAACACTTGTGTTGCTGCTAGTTGTGGTGATGGGAATGTTTGGAGTGGTGTTGAAGGGTGTGATGATGGAAATTCTGATAATACTGATGCTTGTTTGAACACTTGTGTTGCTGCTAGTTGTGGTGATGGGAATGTTTGGAGTGGTGTTGAAGAGTGTGATGACGGTAATAATAATGACAATGATGCTTGTTTGAGTGATTGTACAAATGCTACGTGTGGTGATGGGTTCATATATGCTGGTGTTGAAACTTGTGTAAATTGTATTCGGGATGCTGGGGTGTGTAATGATTATGGTGTTCTTCCAACTATATCTATTAAGGGTGGGGGAAAGATTAATTTTGGTAGCAATAATATCATTGTTACGACCTCTGAGGCTACTGGGTGTAGTGTCACTTTTTCAAAATTAGAAGAAATTGGTGCAAGAAGGGGTAAAACTATTGAACGAAATGTTAATTTAATTGAAAAGAGAATTTCTTGTGAAAATGTTAATGGTTGGATTAATGGATATGTTGGCGAGCTTTCTGCTGGAGATTATTATGTGGTGGTTACTGCAATAAATAATGTAGGTGCGAGTGGAGCAAGTGTTAGTTTTACTATTACTGCTAGCCCTATAACTATAACTTCTCCTGAATCTGAAATTATATACACTGATATAATTAAACCTTTGGCAACAGTGAATGTAGTAGGTGGAAGTGGTTGTAGCTATGCTGTTAATGATTGCACTCAAAATTTTGAGTGTAATGATGGGTTAGATGATGAGGATTTATTGGGTGTTCTTGGTGAAAACTGTTTTAATGATAAAAAAAATAAATTCAGCGTTACTGCAACAATAAATAAAGAAATTAAAACAGCTGGAATTTATTTTTCATATATGAGAACTATGAGAGAATATGAGAGATTAGTTGAAAGAAGTAGTGGCAAAAGGATGTCTCTTGATAAATCAAATAAGATAACCCTTTACCCCTCTGTTAGTGGCGGGAGTGGAAAAAACATTGAGATTAATAGTGATGTTGCTAAAGCTTTATTATCGATGAATATCGGCAAAGGTAAGGTGTCAGAACAATCTTATAATAAAATTATAAGAGTTTTGGCTAATAAAGAGGAAATAAAAGAGATTCTTGGAGCAATAGCTGAGACTGGATGGGGACTTGATGCCAAGTTGGGTGTTAAGCCTGCTGTTCAAATGTTGGGTAATGGAACACGAGAATTTGATATATTTGTCTCTCATACAGAAGGAAACAAGAAATATGGTAGTTTAGAGGAAGAAAAACATAATTTAAAAGTAAAAATAAAGAATATGGGGATGTCTGGGGATAGATGGGCTATTGTAACTTTCAGTAGTGATCCAATAACTATTGAATTGGAAGATGGAGAGTGTATGGCTGTTGATCTTAACAATGATACTTTTGAAGATGTTATTGCTTGTTATAATTCTGAAGACGGTGTAACTGTGAATAATATTGTTATTATTGATGAGGAGATGGAACCTGCTATAGATGAAGATTCTACTATTGTGGCTCCTATCACTTACACTACTGAAAATACTTATGTAACTACTGTAGACACTAAGAAAATGGAAGAAGAATTCTTAAAAAAATTAGCTAGGGGAGAATATTCTGTACCTTTAGAGGGATTAGATATTAAAGGGATAGAAAAAATGTTAATAAAAAAATATTCTCCTTTCCTTATTGTGATTACCTTATTCCTAGTGTATGTGGTTAGTGTGATTTCTTTTTCAGGAAGAGTTAAACCTGTAAAGAAAAACAAAAAGACAAAAAAAGTCTCCAAGGTTCTTCCCAAGAAAATTCGCAAAACAAAACAGAAAAAGACGAAAAAATAATTCTTTGAAGTAAAAGTTTTTATATTAGCAAGTATAAAGAAATGATTATGAACAGAAAAAGGATTGATTGGGATAGAATTATTGTTAGTTTTGTGATATTATTTGTTATTTCTCTTATTTTAATTAATTATAGGGGTGGAGATCTGGGTGAGACCATTGCTGGGAGAGTTGTTGGAAATGTTAGTGTGTGTATTAATACCCCCCCAACAATTGATTTAAGTGGTTGCGGTGCTTCTGTGGAAGTTGGAAGTGTTTATTCCTGTGATACTGGCTCTGATAGTGATGGAGATTCTTTGGTTTTTTCTGATAATACCGGGTTATTTGATATTAATGAGAGCAATGGCGAAATCAATTTTACTGCTGTTAGTGGAGATGTTGGAGAATATGGTATCAATATTTCTGTTTATGATGATAGTGGATGTTCAAATAACTTTAGTAGTGGTATTTTGAGTTTAAGTGTTGTTGGTGAAGAAGAGGAAGACGTTCCCACTCCAAGCAGTGGTGGCGGTAGGAGAGTTATTGTGCTTCCAGGATTCTTACTTGACCAAGATTCTTTGAAAGTGTTGTTAAAAGTTGGTGATACTGCTGAAAAAAGTGTCAAGATAACAAATACAGGAGATACTGTGTTGGATATTTCTATAATTTTTAGTGGGTTAGAAGGATTTGTTGATGTTTCTGAAACTGAATTTGGTTTGGATGTTGGAGAGTCTAAAAGTGTTGTTTTTTACTTTAATGCATTGAGTGGTGTTGCTGGAGTTTATAGTGGAGAGATATTCTTTATTAGTGATTCTTTGGAAATAAGTCTTCCTGTAATGATAGAAGTGGAAGAAAGAGGTATTGTTTTAGATTTAAGGTTAAATATTCCTGAAAAATTGAGACAATTGAAAAAAGGAGAAGATGTTTCTGCTAAAGTTGCTTTATTCAATCTTGGTGGTACAGATGCAATAAATGTGTTTGTGAAATATATTGTTAAAAATATTGATGGAGAAGAATTAGTTAGTGAAGAAGAAACTATTGGGATAACCGAGGGAACTTCTTTTATCAAAAAAATGAATCTTCCAGAAGATATAGGGTATGGAGATTATGTTTTTTATGCTGAAGCTAATTATAAAGACAATAAAGCTGTGAGTGGAAGTTTGTTTGAAGTTGTTAGTATTAAACACGTAGAGAAACCTGCTGTTGTTCCGGGTGAATTGGTTGCTGAACAAGTGTTTGGTATTGTGAAAAGAGTGTATGCTCAACCCATAATTAGTTTATTGATGATTATTATAATATTGCTTGTTGGTTTGATGGGTTATCAATATCTTGTGTTGAAAAATCTTCCACAATCTCAACATAAAAAACTCAGAGAAATTCATATTGGATTGAAGAGAAGTGCTAAAAGTAAGAGTGAAAAAGAATTGTATAAAAAGAAATTAGAAAAACAACTAAAATTAGTTGAAACCGCTCATAGATTAAAGTATATTAGTGACAAAGCGTATAAGAAAAGCAAAAGGGATGTTGAAAAAGTGCTTAAGGAACTATAAAAAAAGAAAGATTAATAAATAAATGAGTTATAGAGAATAATAACATTATCATAATTATTATAAAAGGTGATTGACTCATGGCAAAAGAAAAAAAAGAGCACATAATACTGAAATCAGCTATTTCTGATTTAGATAAAGAACTTTCTAATTTAAGAAAACAAAAAAAGACAATAGATACAAGGATGAATAACCTTGGAGTAGATATTGTTGATACCCAATCAGAAGAAGAGAAATTGAGGAATCAAATATCTAGATTAGTTGCTAAAGAAGGCACTCTTGAAAGAAAAAGGAATAAGTTGAAAGAAAAATTAACTGATACTACTGGAAAAATCTCAAAAGTCAGATCTATCAAAGAACAATTGACTGATGTAGAAGAAAGTTAATTCTTAAGATGAAAACTCGTCTTAGTGCAATAATTTTAGTAATTTTTTGCACTATTTTTACTTCTGCAGGACAGATATTATGGAAATTAGGAGTAAGAAATCTTGAACTTAGTTTTTTAGGACTGATAACTAATTATCCTTTAATTCTTGGTTTTGTTTCTTATGGAATTGGCACTGTATTATTGGTTGTTGCTTTAAAATATGGGGAATTGTCTGTATTATATCCTTTTATTGCACTTAGCTTTATCTGGGTGGGATTTATGTCTGTTGCTTTTTTAGGAGAAGTAATGACTTTTTTGAAATGGATTGCCATTTTATTAATTATTGGCGGTGTTTCGCTTATTGGATTTGGGGGTGATCGCCATGGTTGAGTTTTGGTTAATTGGATTGGTTTTATTTGCAACAATGATTGGCTCAGTTGGATCTCTCTATTTTAAAAAAGCTGCTAAAAAGTTTAAATTCAGCTTTAAAGGAATATTTAATTTTGAACTAATATTTGGAGTGTTTATGTATTTTTTAGCTACTTTATTATTTATCGCTGCTTTAAGAAAAGGGGATGTTAATGTGTTATATCCAATAACTTCTTGTAGTTATATTTGGGTGTCTTTTTTATCAATTAAATTCCTGGGTGAAAGAATGAATTATTTTAAATGGGGCGGAATAGCACTAATTATATTGGGTGTTATCACTATCACTCTTTAGAATTCTTATATGATTCTCTTATTTCTGGTTTCCAAAGAAGAAAAGAATTTCCGAATCCTGTTATTATAATATCTCCTGGAATGGTTTCATAACCCAGATGGGCTAAAGAATCTTTAGGCAATCTTATTCTTCCTTGTTTATCGAGTTTTGTGGTGTTTGAGCTGAAGAAATCTATTTTTTCATCGATTGAATTGAATTCTGTTTCTAATTTATCTTTTAGGTTTGCTGGTTCGCATTTGATGTAATTGTGTTTCCTATCTGATTTTTGGTATAAAATTATATCTTTGTTATCTTCTTTGATTATCAGTTCTTTGTAATCTTTATTAAGATATACTCTAGATCTTTCATCTATATGCCTTTCATAAGTTCCCCAAAAAATATTTTTGCTTGACATTTTAATAGCAGATTTAATTTTAATTTAATTATATTTTAATTTAATTAGATTCTTTGTTTGATAAGAAAATCGTTGTATTCTCTTTCACCCATCATCCCTGCTGTGTAGGCTGATTTATTGCTAGCGTAAACTCCAGGACCTTTTACATTTGCTTGTTTTACTCTCCACCTACCATCTCTTCCTTGTTTATAATCTTTATTTCCAATAGTTGCCCATTCAGTCTGTAATGGTTTGTTAAACTCATATGTGGAGTTGTCTTGGGGTGTTGTTTTTGAACTATCTTGTTTAGAATTATATTGTTGGATTTTTTCCTCTATTGAATCTCTTTTATCCCTTTTGTTAAGAAGGCAATCTCTCTGTGATTTTAGTTCATTTCTCAAATATGTTCTTTGTTTCTTTAACTGTTTGTATTCTCTTATTTCTTGTTTTTTCTTTTCTAATTCTTTTTTGTTATCTTTTATTGGCCTTAACTCATCTTTCAATTCTTTAAATCTAACAGTTAATGAATCATAAGTGTTTTTCATTGTTTTATATTGAGGCAGTACAGAATCTATCTCTGTGTTATAAATATTAATTTGATTTTGGAAATAAGGTAAACTATCTGTGATTGTTTCTTCTAAATTTGTGTGTATGTCATCTATTTTAATTGTATCTGGTTGTTCATTCTGTATTTCTATTGGGAATTTAGGGTAATCAATTAACATATCATAACAATAATCCATTATTCTTGAACCAAAGTTTAATTCACTTTCTAGATTTTTTTGTGATTCCTTTTTTGGTAAATCCAAGAGTAAATCTGTTTCACCTAGATTATAATCTTTTTTAAGAGTATTGATTGTCATATCCATCAGATTTCTCATGAAATCTTCTGTTACTAAAAGGGTTGAATCGACTGTTGAATTTTGAGAATCTTTTTTATTTAATTGATTATATAGCCTATCTACTTTGTAAAGATTTTTTATGAATTTTAATCTGTCTGTAGAATTAAAAAGTCCCTCGTCAATCTTACAAGATAGTGAGTCTAAAGAATCTGTTAGTTCTTTTGTTTGTGATAAATATTCTGGGATTATTTCTTTTGTTTTTTGGATGCTTGTTTTGATTGTATCTGACTTTGCTGTGGTTGTATCTGGTTGTACAGTAATTGTATCTGTTATTGTTGTGTCCAGTGTTGTTGGTTGATATTTTGTTACTGTTTTGATTGTATCTGATTGTGCTGTTAAAGAATCTGTTATTGTTGTGTTTAATGTTGTTGTATCTGGTTGTGCTATCTGTGTTTTTATACTATCTTGTTTTACTGGTTCTATTTTTTTTAGTGTGCTGTACTCTTTTGTTTTTTCATAACCAACTATGAATTCATTTCCTGGAAATATTAGATCAGGGTATAATCCGTCTTTACAACCAAGAGTATATTTTTTATCTTTCATACAACCAAGATCTGTATTTTTGTCTATCTTGTTCCAATTAGAAATATTTACTACTCTTTCAGAAATTTGATTGTTATTTGGAGTTGGTGTTCCTTCTTTAATTAATTGTGTTTTTGCAATCTTCCATGTAGTGTCTTTATCTTTTACTGTGTATTTTACTGGATTAATCACTTCTTTGAATTGTAATGTTGTATCTGTAAATCCTAATGCCATATTTGAAGATTGATTGTTTTCTTTTTCGGCGAGAATCTTGTTAGAAGAATTTATTTCTGATGTTTTTACTTTTGTTGTGTCTTGTTTTTCTGCTAAAAGTGTTTGGCTGCCTAATTCCTGATAATTGGTGTCTTTAATGCCTAACTTATCACTTAATGTTGCAACTTCTGTTTCTATTTCGTTTCTTGATTCAGTGGAAAGATAGTTTGAATCTAACAGGTTTTTGTTTATATCCAAATACAAGCTGTCTAAATGCAAATTATGATTATCTAGAGTTGTTTGAAGCTCATGTATTTTTGTTGTTAAAGAATCTGAAAAGGGTGTTTTTTGATTATTGGATATCTCGTTAGAAGAACCGCAACTATATAATGTTAAACCTGCTGTGGTGGTTAGTAAAACGTTTCTTAATTTTTTGTGTTTTGACAAAAACTTAATTAGTTTATTCATTTTTATTTATTGTTTAATATTATTTGATAACTGCAATATTGGTAGTATATAAAGTTTTCTATTTTTTAGGATTAATCAGTAGTAACAATTGAATATTTTTGAAATGGGGAGATTTTATAAATAAAGACTATTTTATTTTTTTAATGAAAATTTTAGCTTTTGTGGATTTACATGGTTCTCTCACTGCTTTGAAAGAGATTAAAAAGAAAGCAAAAAAGGCAGATATAATAGTGTGTGCTGGAGATCTCACTATTTTTGAAGCTGATATGGAGTTTTTAATAGATGAATTAAGTCATCTTGGAAAGGAGATAATAATGGTGCACGGCAATCATGAAGGTGCAGATTATATGAAAGAAGTGTGTGGGTTTTATGATAATATTCATTTTATCCATAAGAAAAAGAAAGTAATTGGTGATGTGTTATTTTTAGGGTATGGTGGTAAAGGGTTTTCTATCGAAGATGAAGAGTTTGATAAACTCGCTAAAAAGTTTGAAAAGTGGATAAAATCTAGTAAAGCAGAAAAAGTGGTGTTGGTTAGTCATGCCCCCCCTTATGGTACTAAACTAGATAAGATTGGTGGGGAATTTGTTGGAAATTTGTCACTTAAAGAATTTATAGTCAATATGGAGACTCATCTTCTTGTGTGTGGGCATTTACATGAGACTGCAGGTAAAAAAGATGAAGTTGAAGGCACTCTTATGGTTAATCCTGGACCAAAAGGGAAAATTGTCGACGTTTAATTGTTATTATTTGAGCGTTATTAATCTTGAAATTTCATTATTCTTCCTTTGAAATCTTTTTTCATCAATAGAAGCACTCTGCTTTCTTTTTGTTCATCTATTATTTTGTAATCTGAATGTTTGCAGAGTTCTTGTGCGAATTCTTTTACTTCTTCGTGTCTTGGCATGTTTTTTTGTTCAAGTCTTTCTCTACTTGAGCCAACCCACATATAGGATTTTGCTTCAACAAAATGTGGCTCTGCCAGATTTATTAATTCTGCATATTTTTCTGGATGGATCATGTTTAAATCTTTGATTAGAGTAAGTCTGATGCAGGTTCTTGTTTTCTGTTTTAGTGGTTTTAATGCTTTTAGTGAATTTATTAGGTTTTCCCAACTTGCAGATGTTAGAGGTTTGCATATCTTGTTGAACAATTGTTTTGTTGGTGCGCTTACTGAAACATATAATTGTGTTGGTGGTTCAATTTTTTCTATTTTTTTTGGGAATTGACCATTTGTTACAATAAAAGTAGAACAGTTTTGTTGGTGTAATGTTTTGATTAGTTCATTTATTTTAGGGTAAGCTAATACTTCTCCTGTTAAGGATATTGCAAAATTTTTTGGATTTTGTGCCTGTTTTAATTTTGTTTTATTTACTTTTTCGTTTCCACCAAAACCTGAAAGTAGTTTTCTTTGTGCTAAGATGGAGTTTTTTATTATATCTTCTGGCTGATCTATGTTATCTATCTTGAAGTTTTTATGATCTCTCCAGCAGTATATGCACTCGTTCTGACAGAAATTAAGTGCTGGAGAAATTTGACAGCAAAGGTGGCTTTTTATGCCATAGAATTTTTGTTTATAGCACACTCCTTGGTCTTTTAATGATTTTTTTGTCCAAGAACAAATCTTACAGGCAGAATGTTGTCCAGTAAGTTCATATTGTTGCTTTTCTAAGTGCTTTTTGAATTCTTCTATGTTAGTTGTTGTTTTCATTTTTTTAATTTTTCATTTTTTTAAGAAATGGTCTTTGATTAAAAAGTATACTGCTGGAATAAACATCAATATGCAAAGATATTGGCCAATACTTAATCCTAGATAGTAGTTTGGTGAGAATCTATAAAACTCTATTATAAATCTGAAAAGTCCGTATAATAAAATAAAATGCCAAAAAATGAATCCTGGCTTATGTTTCTTTTTTGATTGGAATAATAGAATTGAAAAAATTAGGGTGTTTTTTAATGCTTCATATATTTGAGATGGATGTCTAAATCCTGGAATGTTTTGAAATTTTACTGCCCAGGGCAGATTTGTTATGTGTCCATATAATTCTCCATTTAGAAAATTTGCTATTCTGCCGAAAAATAAAAATATTGCTGCTGGAATTGCTATTAGGTCTGCTAATTTATAGAAATTGAGTTTTATTTTTTTTGCGAATAAATAAGTTATTATTGTTATGGCTATTAAAGCTCCGTGGAAGGCCATCCCTCCCTGCCATACTGCAAATATCTGTAAAGGGTTCTGTATGTAGTATAATGGGTTATACACAAATACGTAGAATAGTCTTCCCCCTATCATTACTCCAATTATTAAGAAAAGAATATAGTCATATAACTGTTCTTTTGTGAGTGGAAGTTTTTTGTGTTTTATTAAGTGCTGTAAGTAAAAAAATACTGCCATAAAACTAAGTACATAAATTAAGCCATAGTATCTTATCTCAAATGGACCTATATTGAGTAGTGTTGGATTGATGTTGTGAATAAACATAAGTTATTAGAATTTAAGATGTTATATAAAATTATTGTGTTTTGAAAAGACTAATAAACTGGTTTCCCTGGGACAAAATGGTGCTTAATGCACCTTGCTTCATAATTATCTTTTGCTCCAATTAATTTTATTGGACTATTGTAAGGTGCTGGTTCTTGGTTTATTAAACGCTGAGTTCTTTTTGCATCTTCCCCACAAGTTTTTCCATTTAAAGAGTAAGTACAGATTGCTGTTAATTTTTCAAGATAATCTGCTTTTGCTAACAGCTCCCCCATATGTTTATTTGATTTGTTGAAGGGAAATGGTTCCCCCCTAAAATCAAGATCCAATCCTGCCAAAATTATTCTCTTTCCTTGGTCTCTAATATATTCTGAAAAAGGGATTATTATATCATCTAGAAATTGGACTTCATCTACGATTATTGTATCTGTGTTTTCTTTTAATTTTTGATAAATATCTGAAGTGTATAATACGGGTTCTGCTGGTATGAATAATTTATCATGGGAGGCTAAATCGTTTTCGCTGTACCTGTTATCTTCTTCATATTTAAAAACCTGCACGGTCTTGTTTGCGATTAGTTCTCTTCTTGCCAACCTAATTAATTCAGAAGACTTTCCGCAATACATTGGGCCACATACTATATGTATTTGTCCTTGGTTGTTGTTTTCCATTTTGATTGGGAATAATAAAAATAACAAGAAAATAAAAATAAAAAAATAAAAAAATAAAAATTGAAACTGTGTTTAACAGCTTCCTGGTGCTACTCCGCCTGTATCTGAACTAAGAGTGTTTTCACAACCAGATAGGTCTGTGTTATATTTACAGAAGTTTTGTTTAACTGTTTCTGCGTCTATACCACTAAATTGATACCTGTTGTTTGCTAACCATGTTGGTGATGCACCTATCTTGAGTTCGTTAGCTAATGCTATTTTTTCTTTTAATAGCTGTACTCCTTCGTCTCCTTGCATACAGGTGTTGATCGCTTCTGTACTAATTCCGTTTTGAGAAGCGCATGATTCCCATGTTGAGTCCAGATTTTTATAGTTATCAATTTGACAGTAAACATAATCCAAAAATTTGTTTGGATAATATTTTTCTATACATGCCTGTCGCATATTTCCATCCACTTCTGGCTGACCATGTAATGAAGAGAAAGTGTTGTCTCCATTATCGTTAGCTATAAAGTGTAAAGTAAAATCTACTCCTTCAAAATTAGCAAGGAATTCTTGTAATGCAGATTCTGCTTTTACCCCATAAGGACACTGAGACATTACAAATAAATCCAATTTTTGTGGTAATTCATTTCTACATACTAATTGAGATTGACAGTAAGGATCATCGCAATCTATTTTGTTGTTATTATCGTCATCTATGTTATTATCGCAGATTTCTGCTGTAGGGTCAAATTCTGAACCCATCATTAATGTCAAATAATCTCCTGTTGGCTGAAGATATCTTTGAAGATTTGAGTATCCTTCCCCTTCTTTTACTGAATCATCAAATAGTAATGCTGGAAGATATTGTATGTTTAATGTGTTGTACAATTGTTTTCCTTCACTTGAACTGTAATCTAAGATTGTTGTTTTCAATCCAGGAAATAATCCTTTTAGACTTGAAATAACTCCTGCAACATCACATTCTTCACATCTTTTATCATTTAATATTGTTAATGTTACTTCTTTTGATTTTGGCATGTTTTCACATGCTGAAGGTGCTTTTTCAAATTCATTACAAACAGATCTCATAAAATCTATGGTTGTTCTTCCACCAGAATATCTTTCATCATTTAGATAAATTGTTGGACTTCCTGTTGCAGATACTTTGTTTGTTTGTATGATGGATTCTGAGAGAAGTGCTTTTCCTTCGTCTCCTTCATAACATTCTTTTATTTTTTCTGTATTTAGGTTGTTTTGATTTGAACATTCTTCCCAGTTTCCTGGAATTGATCTTGCGTCTTTATTCTGACATAAAATCATATCCATGTATTTATCTGGATTATGTTTAATTGCACATAGCTGAACTATGTTTCCAAGAACTTCTGGCTGACCATGTAAAGATGAAAATTGACCATTGCCATTATCATTAGCTATGAAATATAAGTTAAGATCTAGATTATCTCCTAATTTTTCCATGACTGGCGCTATTGCGTCTTCAACTTCTGTCCCATAAGGACATTGAGACATTACATAAAAATCTAATTTAACTGTTTCTGAAGAAGTTGATGATTTTGGAAAACTATATTCTGGGAATACCCTGAAACCTTGGGTTGCAACAGAAATAATAAATAATACTGTAAAAATTACAGTGAGTGCTTTCCAATAAGTAATCTTTTCGTAAGGTTTTGATCTTTTTTTTGTATGGTGCCCTGTAGGGCTAGTGTGTTTTGTCATTTATATCCCCCCTTGATTAAAGAATTATTAATTGTAGGACGAGGTTATTTATAAATATTGTTGTTGTGATTTAGTTATAAATGTGAAACTATTTAAAGTGGGGGTGGTTTTTTGTTTTTTATGAATGTTAAAAAAGCTTTGAAAATTTTGGATAATGATGATGGGTTTAATTCTTGGATGAAAAAGCACAAGAATTTTTATTTTGCTAATGCTTTTGTTATGTTGCAAGACACTGAAAGTATTGATTCTGTTCAATTGGGTTATTGTAATAAAAAAGGGGATGATATTACTAGCTTTATTGTTAGTGGAGATGAAGTAAAGATGTTCACTGATGAAGTGTTTAAACGGCCAGAGAGTAAAGTTAGTGCTGTGAATATTGAAGATGTTAAAGTTGATATTGAAGATGCTTTGAAAAAAGCTAATGGATATCGTGAGAAAAGATATCCCACTGATACTGCAACTAAAAAAGTATTTATATTGCAAAACTCAGATAAAGGGGTGATTTGGAATGTCACTTTTATTACTGGTTCTCTTAATGTTTTGAATTTTAAAATCGCTTGCAAAGATGGTAAACTATTGGAACATAATAAAACGTCTTTGTTACAGTTCAGAAGTAACTGAAAAAAATTTCTCGACGAGCTTTATTTAGTGTAGTATATAGTTTGGGATGATGTTATTTTAACCTTATAATTATAGTTTCATATTATTTAAATAGGAGTAAGTATTTCATATTTTTGGGAGGAAGTCAGGGCTCAATGTTTTGTTAGGGCTTTGGATTTTAAAAAAGAGGAAAGAGGTAACAATGGATATAAGCTACGAAACCATAAAAAAGAATAAGACGCTTGTTGAGTTTTTTGATGATTTAGATTACGAAGAAGAACCTCCCATTATGGATTAAAAAAGGGTTAGGAATTCTTTGTTCTTTTTAGTAAGAGTTAATTTCAATTGGGGAATGGTAAGAATTGAAAAATAAAAAAAAGAAAATATTTTATTTATCATTTATGTTCATTGTATAAATGACAAGTTTTTGCATACTCCCCACTACACGGAGTACTTGCTCCACCAGGAATGCTTCTTCTGATATTTCCGCCTCTTGCTATTCCACCGTCTATTTCACATTCATAAGAGGTTTCATCCTCTCCTGCTAACATATAGACGCCAAAATGCAAGCTATTCTTAACTCTTACAAAAGGGCATTCCTTTTCAACTGTTTTTTCCAGATTTATTTGATCTTGTTCCATTTTATAATCCTCCACGTTTTAAGTCCGTATGACTTTATTGGTATATAGCTTCAGTTATCTGAAACTTGTCGAATAAAATTTTATATAGAAACCACTAGCGCCATAATCCTTTTGAAATTTTAAATATAGTGATGTCTAAGAAAAAACTAAATACTCTGCCACCGACAATCACTTTGGTATTTCATAAAATAAAAGAATACTGGCTCCTATATAAACCTTATTATTTTAATCTCAAAATTTTTCAATTCTTGCCTTGATGCTTTTTCTTAATTGCATTCCGTGTTGGATTGAATTTGCCCTTTCCCGACTCTGCGGATGCATTTTTCCCACACATTGTACGAGGAAAGAATATAACAAGAATTCTAATGTTATCCATCTTTCTTATATATAAATATATTTTTCATAAATTAATAGTAATATTTAAAATAAGTAACTGTTTCTAATTATTTGTGGGGGGATATGCAAGTCTATATAAGCGATATTTTATTGATATCTGGATTAAAATCTAGAGAGAGCTATGTTAGAATAGATTTTGCTGGATGTGATTTTAAATGTGGCTATTGTGATAGGCAGGAGATTTTGGATTTTAAGGTTGGATTTCAAAGGGACATTAAAGAAGTTAAAGAAAAAATCAAAGAGTATGTTGGTGTTGCTGGTGCCATTATTTTTTCTGGAGCAGAACCTTGTTTACAAAGACAAGCATTACAAAATCTAGCCAAATACTGTAAGGGGCTTGGATTTAAAATTATTTTAAAAACTAATGGAACTTCCCCTTCTTTGCTGGGTTTGTTAGTTAAGGGCGGGTTAGTAGATAAAGTTAGGATTGAGTTTAAGGCCCCTCTTATTGATGGGATATTTGAAAGAGTGACTAAATCTAGAACTTTTTTTAAGAGTAGTGATGAGGTTATTGATAGTTTTGAGAAAAGTTTAGAGATTATTAAGAAAAATGATAATAAAATTGGCGTGGTGTTTAGGACTGTAATTGTTCCTGGTTTACTTTACAAAAAAGAAGATATCCTATGGGTTGCTAAAAGGATTAGTGCAGTTAATTGTGTTTGGGTGTTACAACAATTCAATAATGAAGGTATTGATGGGATGTTTGGTAAAATAGATAGCCCCTCCATTAGTTTTTTGGAAAATCTTAAAGAAATTTGTATGAAAGAGTATTCTAATTTAAGGATTCATATTATTGGTTGTTGAGAAATTCTTTGTAAATATTTATTGCTTGTTCTTGTGTTTCTTTAATTGAAAGACTTGCGTCAAGATATTTTACTATTGTGTTTCTGCTTTCAAAGAGTTGTTTTAATTCTTGACTTTCATAAATGGGTTTTAGTTTTAATTGGAAATTTATGTTTTCAAAGATGCAGTTATCTTGTTTAGTTCTATTACTTAGTCTAGCCATTAATTCTTCTGGATTTTTTATTGTGGGTATGATTAATAGGTTTGGTGAATTGTTGAGTGCTAATTTATTTCCTTCTAGGTTTGTTAATTGGGTTATTGATAGGGTGTTGTCTGATTGAGTTCTTTGGTAGACTAAACTAGAACATACTGATCTGTCCTGGATTATTGTTTTTCCATCTTTTAGTGCTTTGAGTATTATCTTATTGTAGAGGATTAGTCTATCTTGGGAATATGCTTTTGCTGCATCTAGAGCTGAATGTGTTGTTCCTTTTGCTATGATCTTATTTCTTATCTCCAATCCTTTTTCTGCATAAGTTGGTTCTGAAGAAATTATTGTGTCGTAAGGTTTTAGCAGTTCGTAGTCTGGGTGTGTTTTATGTTTTTTCCAGAAATCTATTAGGTTGAAAACTTTTTTTGTTTTGTTTTCTATTTCTTCTAATGCTTTTATGATTACTCCCTTACCTATTCCATCGAGTCCATCTATGATTATGAATTTTCCTTTGTAGGGGTGCATGGTTTTTTGGGTGTTTTTGATGTTTATATATTTTTTTAACTTTAAATGTTTTATATTTTGAATATATTATTAGTTGAAATTATCTACTATAACTGTTTTAAGTTTATTCAAATCACAAAAGTCTGTTGTGAAGTTATAAGCACCTGCATTGATGAACACTAATTCATCACCCACTTGAGGGTTATTTAAATAAACTCTATAACGGAATAGATCCATAGAACAAGGAGTAACTCCTTTGACAACATATCCTTCTCCTTTTTCTAATTCTCCTTCTATCTTCAACTTAACAGGGACAATCAATGCATCCATATCTGAATTATAGATGGACGCATCCACAATTATATTATTATCATAAACATTTATTATTTTAGTAATTAATTTTCCTGAAGGGGCTGCGATAAATCTCCCTGGCTCTATCATTAATTTAATATTTAATTCTTTAAGCCAATCTTTTAATGTATTTATTTTCTTAAAGATTGAATCTATAACTTTCATATTTGTATTAGCATATTCTGAAGGAATTCCTCCTCCAATATTAACAAAATTTATAATTTTTAAGGTTTCTTTGTCTAAAATATTTTCTAATTCATACTGAAGGTTCCATTCACTCATATTTTGAGTTTTACGATGGAAATGGATCCCAAGTGAAATTTTATTTTCAAATTTTTCATTAAGAGATTTTATTCTTTTAGTTACAATATATGAATTCATTCCAAATACAAAATATCTTTCTGTACGTAAACTTCTTTCTTTTAATTTTACTCTTAAAAAAATTGTAATTTTTTTAGAACTAGATTCAATGATGGATTCTAATACATCTAAATCGGTTTCATTATCAACAATAAAATTTTTAATCCCTTCAGATAATAACTCTTCGATTTGTTTTTTATCCCATCCTTGAGATAAAAAAATCACCCTAGATTTGTCTTTTATGTGAACAAGTTCATTTGTTAAATGTACACTAAAAAAACAATTTGTTTCTCTTTCAAGAATCTTGGTCACATCTTGATTAGTTTTTGAACTATAAGAAATAACATCTGCTAAGCCTTCTAAAACCCTATATTGTTCCAATACTTTATTTTTAGATATTACAAATTTAGCCATTTTTCAATAAACCATCTTCTTTTAATTCTTCTAATGCCTTTATCATAGCTAAAGGGAACATTATTGTTACATCTCCAATTACTGTAGCTATATCACTTTCATCCTTAACTTTTCCCCAAGATTTTGCTTCATTGGTTGTCGCTCCAGACATACTTCCAGAAGTTTTGTGTGCTGTTGTCATATACACAGCATATTCTGCCCCTCCATTGAGTAGAGTACAAAGAATTGCGTGGTGTTTTGAGATGCTTCCTCCCAATGCAATTATCCCTTTCTTTTCATCTTGGTTTGTGGAAAGAAGAATATTTCCAAAATCTTTTATCACATCAATTATAAAATCAGGATGTTTTTGCTGAAACATGTAAAGGTGAAATCCAAAAGCTCCGTCAGTAATTGCTGGACAAAAAATTGGGACATCATTTTTAGCTGCTTGATAAAGAATAGAATCTTCATCGTCTAGCATTAATCCAATTTCTCTGAAAAATTCTGAGACTGGCCATCTTTTCTTTTTCTCATATAATTTATTTAATATTGGAAGAATAGCATCTTCAAAATTCATATAACTTTCATTGTTGATCATTAAATTCCCAACTCTATTGATTCCTTTTTCATGAAGTTCTACATCATCAGTATTAAAAGTTCCAATAGAAAACTTTTCTCCTTTTGCTTTCATGATATCTTCTTCAAGACCTCCAACTGTAGTAACTATAATATCTGCCATTTTTAATTGGATTAATTGTGCAAAAAATCCTCTAAGACCTGATGTTACCATATTGGATGTGAAAGTTAAGAAAATTTTTGCAGAATTTTTTTTCATTTTAACAAACACATTTGAGGCATTTGCTAATTGAACACTTTGAAATCCAATATTTGCTAAAGAATCCACATATTCAGACACTTTTATGCCTTTTTTCCATTTAAAATCTTTTACATATGCCATTTTTATAAAAAACTCCAAAAATAGACTAATAAATTTAATTTAATTAAAGAACTCTAACTACCAAAATAACGTACAGAATCGAATAATGCGTTTGAAAAATACATATAATCTAAAAAATAAATTCTGCTTTAAAAAGATATCGTTTTATTGTGTTAGATAATCTATTCCAAAACAACAAAAACTTTATAAACATCTATAATTACGCTATAATTGGGTGATGTTATATGACTATAATAAGTTTTAATTTTACAAAAATAAACGCTGAAAGAAAAGAAGGCGCTAAAGGAAAGATTAGTATTGCGAACAATATTGGAATTAAAGACGTTAAAAGCTTTGAGCTTAAATTAGGGAAAAATAAAGAAAACGCTCTAAAGTTAGAATTCTTATTTGAGGCAAAATATACTCCTAATATAGGTAATATCTCTCTTGGTGGGGAAATAGTCTATATGGGAACAGCAGATAAAGTGAAAGATATAGAAACTGAATGGAAAAAGAATAAAAAACTACCAAATGATGTTATAGAAGAAGTGATGGGAAATATTCTTAGCAAATGCAATATTGAAGCATTGATAATGAGTAAGGAAATTAATCTTCCTGCACCAATTCCTTTGCCTAAAGTAAAATCTAAATAAAATTTGATAAAATAAATTTTAGAGAATGTCTAAAAAGGAAATTAAATTAAAAGTAGTAGAAGCCTTTCAAGACGATGTAAATAAAGGCATTGTTCGAATTGATTCTGGTTTTATGAGAGAGATAGATGTAAAACCAGGAGATATAGTGAGCATTAAGGGTGAAAGAGAAACCGTTGGAATTGTAGATAGGGCTTATCCTGGAGATATTGGGTTAAGTATAATAAGATTGGACGGTTTTATGAGAAGAAATGCTAAAACAGGTATTGGTGAAAGTGTTTCAGTCCAAAAAACAGATATTAAAGAAGCTAAAAAAGCCACGATAGCGCCCCTTTCTGGAAGAATTCAGGCACCGCCTCAATTATTTAAAAGAGGTTTATTGGGTAGAGCTGTTGTAAGGGGAGATATAATTAGTATTGGTGGAACTAAAACAAGAAGAGATGTTCTTTCTCATAGTCCTTTTGATGAAATCTTTAAAGTGTTAGAAGGAGATCTTAGAATGAGTTTTGGTATTGGAGGGATTAGATTCATGGTTGCTGATGTAACTCCAAAACAAGCAGTAATTATTACAAATAATACTGAATTAACAATTAATCCAGAACCTGTAAAAATAGAAGAAGAAACTTTGCCAGAGATAGCTTATGAGGATATCGGCGGTTTAGAAGACGAAATTAAAAAAATAAGGGAGATGGTTGAGTTGCCTTTAAAACACCCTGAATTATTTGAAAGATTAGGAATTGAAGCTCCTAAAGGAGTTTTATTACATGGTCCACCTGGAACTGGAAAAACTTTGCTTGCTAAAGCAGTTGCTAATGAAACAAATTCTCATTTTATATTGATCAATGGTCCTGAAATTATGAGTAAATTTTATGGACAAAGTGAACAAAATCTAAGAAAGAAGTTTGAGGATGCAGAAAAGAATGCTCCTTCAATTATATTTATTGATGAAATAGATGCTATTGCTTCAAAAAGAGAAGAAAGTAAAGGCGAAGTTGAAAAAAGAGTGGTTGCCCAACTATTAGCTGAAATGGATGGATTAAAATCTAGAGGAAGGGTTGTTGTTATTGCAGCGACTAATATAGTGAATGAAATTGACCAAGCATTAAGAAGGCCAGGAAGGTTTGATAGAGAGATTGAAATTGGAGTTCCAGATAAAGAAGGCAGGTTAAATGTTTTAAAAATTCACACTAGAAACATGCCTTTAGCAAAAAATGTTGATCTAAAGGGGTTGGCAGATATTACTTATGGTTTTGTTGGTGCTGACTTGGCTTCGCTGGCTAAAGAAGCGGCAATGGTAGTATTAAGGAGAATTCTTCCAGATTTAAAATTAAAAGAAGATAGTAATATTCCTAAAGAGGTACTTGGGAAATTAATTGTTAATCAAAAAGATTTTGAAGAAGCATTAAAAGTTGTAAGACCTAGCGCAATGAGAGAGGTGCTAGTAGAAGTTCCAACTATACCTTGGGATTCTGTTGGTGGGATGGATGGAGTTAAACAAGAATTAATTGAAGCTGTTGAATG
Source organism: Candidatus Woesearchaeota archaeon (assembly GCA_016784165.1). GTDB lineage: Archaea > Nanobdellota > Nanobdellia > Woesearchaeales > BS150m-G63 > BS150m-G63. Next base: position 62,306 of record JADHVD010000002.1, on the reverse strand, counting down.
GCCTTTAAAACAGCCAGAAGTTTTCAATAGTATGGGGATTAAACCACCAAAAGGAATATTATTATATGGTCCACCGGGAACTGGAAAAACTTTGCTGGCTAAAGCAGTTGCTACAGAAAGTAAAGCTAATTTTATTTGGATTAAAGGTCCTGAAATGATGAGTAAATGGGTTGGAGAGAGTGAAAAAGCGATGAGAAAAATATTCCATAAAGCAAGACAAAATAGTCCAACAATCCTATTTTTTGATGAAATTGATAGTATTGCCCCAAAAAGGGGAGCAAGTACTGATGCTAAAGTTAGTGAAAGAGTTGTTAATCAAATGCTCACAGAAATGGATGGATTAGATAGTATGCACGAAGTTGTTGTTGTTGCAGCAACCAATCGTCCAGATATAATTGATTCTGCTTTGTTGAGGCCAGGAAGATTTGATAGAATAATCCTCACACCCGTACCAGATAAATCAGCAAGAGAAGCAATATTCAAGATCCACACAGAAAAAATGCCCTTAAAAGAAATTAGCCTAAAAACTTTAGCTGATAAAACAGAAGGTTATGTTGGAGCAGACATAGAAGCAGTGTGTAGAGAAGCAGCAATTGACGCATTAAGAAAAGACATAAAAGCTAAAAATGTAACTGCTACCAACTTCGATAATGCATTAAAAATAGTTCGTGCTTCTGTAGCAAAAGATATTGAAGAAAAATATCAAAACATAAAAGAAGAGTTTGCGGCTGCAAGGGCAAAAGAGATAAAAGAAGCACCATCATACATGGGTTAGTATTTTTTAAATCACTTTTTTGATATATTTGACTTTTTCTTTAATATATTTTTTCAAAAAAAGTATGTTAATCTTTATGGTAGATTTCTTTTAAATCTAAATGTCGTTTGTGATTCTTATCATAAATTAACATCCCACACCATTCCCCCATTAAGATATAAACATATGCTTTTATCTCCTCTGATACCTGTTGGTGTTCACATAAATATTTCTTAGATTCGTGAATTACTTCTTTTGCTATTTCTTCTAAATTGTTGGGAGTGAGGATAACGTTGCTGCCGTTTGTTGCTTCCCTAATCCTAATAGAAGGGTTGTTACGAAGATCTTCAGAAATATATGTATTGATTATTTTACAGATTGTGTCTGCCTGTGCTTTTTGTTCCTGGTTGAACGATTTATATAATATGTCTGCAATCATTTTGAGAAATATTAATGGTGTATGTGCCATATTTAAAATTATTGGTAAATTATTTAAAGTAGTTAATTATCTATTAAATTAATGGAAGCTAAAGCAGGTGACGCGGTCGAAATAAAATTAAAGGATGAGAGTATTAATGGAATCCTTATGCCAGAAGAAACAGATTTCTCATTTATTAAATTAGACAATGGATATAATCTTGGCATCAAAAAAAGAAATATTAAAAGTATTAATATCATTAGCAAAAAGAAAACAAAAGAAGGTAAATTTTCTAAAGTAAAGAAGAACAAAAAACTTCCAGATATAACAATTCTACACACTGGGGGGACAATAGCCTCAAAAGTGGATTACAAAACAGGTGGAGTGCTAGCACAATTTAAACCAGAAGAATTAGTTGGAATGTTTCCTGAATTGGGGGATATTGTAAATATCAAGAGCAGATTGATTGGAAATATAATGAGTGAAAACATGGTGTTTGAACATTATAATCTAATAGCTAAAGAGATAAAAAAGGAAGTAGAAAAAGGAGTTAAAGGGATAATAGTAACTCATGGTACAGATACAATGCATTACACTTCTGCTGCATTATCATTTATATTAGAAGATTTGAGTGTTCCAGTTGTTTTAGTTGGGGCACAAAGAAGTTCTGATAGAGGGAGTAGTGATGCTGCAGTAAATTTAATTTCTGCTTGCATTTTTGTAGCAAATACTGCTATAGCTGGAGTAACAATTTGCATGCATGAAAATCAAGAAGATGATAAATGCTTAATCATAGATGGATTAAATTCAAGAAAGATGCACACCTCAAGAAGAGATGCATTTAGACCAATCAACAAAAATCCAATTGCAAAAGTAAATTACAAAAATAAAAAAGTAGAATTAATCAACATACCAAAAATCAAAAATCAAAAACCCAAACTAAAACTGAGATTGTTCAAAGATGTTAAAGTGGGATTAATAAAATCAAAACCTGGAATGTATGCTGAAGAATTTAACTCTTACAAGAATTTTGATGGGTTAATAATAGAAGGAACAGGACTTGGACATATACCAGTCCTAGAATCAGATAAATTCACAAAAGAAAACAAAAAAATACTAAATACAATAAAAGAGTTATGTAAAAAAACAGTTACAGTAATGACCTCCCAAACAATTTATGGAAGGGTAAACTTGAACGTATATTCCTCTGGAAGATTATTAAGCGAAGCAGGTGTATTGGGAAACTACTGCGACACAACTCCTGAAACATCATACATAAAATTAGCATGGCTTTTAAGTAACTACCCTAAAAAAGAAGTCCAGAAATTATACTCAAAAAATCTCAGAGGAGAAGTTTCAGAAAGAAGTGAAAACATATTTTTAATATAAATTTTAATTTTTCTCAAAAAATGCAAAACCTCAAAATATTAAACAATAAAGAAATAAAGAAGATTACGGAAATCTTAAAACAACAATTTGGATTTAAAGAGAAATTAGATTATGTTTTTTTAATGAATCAAAGAAATAGGCTCTATTTAATCAATAAAGATCTAGCAAAACTTAATTTAGAAACTCTGAGAATAGACTCTATTGGATTATATTTTGGAGAATATAGAAGAGATGAAGTGAGACTATCTATTGAAGGTGGCCAAATGATTGGGAAAAAAGTAACCAAGAATATTATTGAATTAAATGATAGAGAAGCAGAAGAATGGTTGACTGGACAAGATATACATAAAAAATCAAATGTTAGTGGTTTTGTAATTTTAAAACATAAAGAAGATATTCTTGGTTGTGGAAGGTATAAAGAAGAAAAAATACTCAATTATGTCCCAAAAGAAAGAAGATTGAGGGTTGTTTCTAATTAACTTATTTTTTGGTATAAATTTGATAAATATTCTCGGGATGTTCATAAAATAATTCAATATTATCCATTAAATCGAGTAAAGAGTTTCTCTTTATTTTTTTGTATCCTGGAATATGGATTAATTTAGCTCCTTGTTTTGCAGAATCAGAAAATAAATGAAAAAAATGTTTTTGTATACTCCTGAAAGTATAATTATAAAAAATATCAACATCTGAAAAATCAACCCCTAATGAATTATATGTTTTTAAATCCAATAGATCTCCTTGAATTATTTTTTTAATATTCCCTTTAGGAATAACATTCTTTTTTTCTAAATTAAGAATTAATTTATTAGTTATTTTTACTATCCCATTTTCAATATCTGAACCATAAGTATCATATCCCATTTTAGCTGATAAAACTAAAGGAATACCTTGGCCACAAGACGGATCAACAAAAGTGGGTTTATAAGTATAATCTTCTCCTGCTTTTTTGATTGCTTCAAAAACAATTTTTTCATCAGACCCCCTAACCCCTATTGAAGAATTATTTCCATTAATATTGAAAAAACCATTCTTTGCTGAAGTGAGTATCAATTTAGAAGCTAGATCATCGAATTCCCTAACTTGTTTAAAAAATAATTTGTCACCCATTTTAGCCTATAAAAAAGAAAGAAGTTTTTGTAATCTTTCTTCCATCACCCCATATTCCTTTCTTTTTTTGTATTCCTTCATCTCTGTTCTTCTTTTACTTGTATAGCGCACATGATTTTCTGCACTAAAAAATTCATCTAAAAGAAAATCATTTATTGTTGTAAATTGTAATTCTAAAGGAATTCTAGTTTCTCCTTTTTTATGTAAATAATATTTAAGGTGATTAATATTTTTATCAGTATCCTTCCTATGATCTATAAAATTATCAACAACCCATTTTTTTGATTTAGAATTATATAGTAAATTATTTATATTTTGAGGATTCCAATTTGTGCAACAAATCTTTAATCCAAAAAAATCTTCAACATAACAATTAGAATTGTTGAAATTCTTACTATCCCCTATTTTATCTTTTTCATCAATTATTCTTTTAATTAATTTTTCTATTATTCTTTTTCTCCGTTTCTGTCTTTGGAATACTGCATGTGGGAGATTACCAAGATTTTTATTTCGTTGAATATATAATTTTGCTTTGACCAATTTTCTTTTTTTAAGAATATTAAAACTAGAATAAGTATGGTGGGGTCTTTTTTCTACCTCTTGTCTCCACTTATGAGTGTATTGTGAAATATCAATCATTTTAAGTTCCTCTTCAGTTAATTTAGAAAATGGAACTCTTTTGTTATTATTTCCGGATTTATGGTAAATTCTATAAGTTTTTTGTAATTGTTGTACTAATCTAACTGGTCTTTTTTCCATCATAAATTTTAATAATTCGTAAGGGTTGTTTATTTTATACTCCTCAAAATTAGATATGTGGCCACACCCAGATATACAATCTAAACGCAACTCATCTAAAAGAGAATGTCCCCTTTCAAAATCCTGTTTTAATTGTTTTCTTATATTTATATAATCTTGATTAGTTAAATTATTTTCATTAAATGGATCTGCCACATACACTAAAAGATCGCTTATTTTTTTTTCTAACATTTTCTATTCATTTTTTATTATAAAGATTTTTTAATATTTCTTTTGGAAGTACTTTCTCTGCAAGAGATCTTATTCCTTGATTTATTTCTGAAAAAAGAGTAGATGCGTAAATAAAACTTTTATCATAATGGTCTTCCATCAATTTTTGATCTACATTTAATTTAGATTCTAAAGAATATAATCTATCAAATTTATCTGCATTAATTGCAGAAAAATATATTAGATTTTTTAATCCTTTCCATATTAAGGGTTTATCTTTTTTTGAAATATGATTTTGATCTAAAAAATGATAAGTATAATCCCCCAATATTACATTTCTCCTAAGTCTTTTTAATTGGGCATTTCCACTAGTGCCTACAAGAGTTTGTGTATTATCTATGGCATCATATAATTTTACAATTATTGCCCTATCACATGGAAATTGTTTACCCTCTCCTTTTTGTACACATTTTTTAGAATAATCAAACATATCTTTAATATAATTAGAATATTTTTTATTTTTATAATTGCTAATTGCTAAAAGTGGTTTAATAATATTTTTTCCAAGTTCTTGATCCCTATAAAATAATTCCATTATTTCATTTAACTCAGGAGGATTTTTTATTTGATTATTTATTTTCACAATAACTTTTGAATATTTTTCAGAAGTTGGCGCATCTTTCATTTTTTTTGTAATGTTTTCTATTTTCTTTTTTCTGTATTTTTGTGTCTCTTCTATAATATCATGAAGAAAAGCCAATAACACATATTCTTGTGATAACTTATCTGATTTTATTGCGTGGGCCACCCTAACTGGGTGTGAGAAATAAGTGTTTGTCATTGCCCTCATAATTTTTGTTTGTAAATGTTTTTCATATGAATACTTAAATACCTTAGAAGTTTCTTCTCCAAAAACATTTTCCACCATATTTTTACCCGCTTTACGAAGAAAAGAATCAATAGAACTATATTTATTTTTTTCAGGAAAATTTAATTTTGAAGAAAATAAATTTTGAAATAAATAATTTGTTGGAATTGTTTTGCCTTGTATAATCACAAGATTATTGACGTAAGGTTTAGAAATGTGATCTCCACTTTGCATTCTCAAACTTTCATCTTTATTGATATCAAAAATAGAGTAAACTAATTCATTTTTCAAATCATCTACTTTTTGGGGTTTTTTCCCCCTCCTCACCATTCCGAGTATAGTGTTGTAAGGTTCATCTATTAATTTTCTTTTTAAAACTATTTCAGGTGATTCTTTTACTAAGTCTTCTAAATTATCAAGAATATTTTTCATTTTTGAATTTATATTAATTATACTCTTAAATCAAGACTATATATATTTAAAGTTTTCGTCTGTAACCACTATTTAGTAAAGATTTCACTAATTTACATTAAAAATCCATTTAGTATAATAAACACCTAAATTTAAGAAAGTCTAACAGATTTATCAAAGCAAATCTTCTATTGGTTTTTTTGGTGCTTTTTTGTTAGTGCTTTCTTCTGTTTGTGCTATTTCTTCTGAAAGGTCTACACCAAGGTCTTTTAAAGAAGACACGTGCATCTGCATCAGTTGTTCTACTATCTGAAGAATTCTTTGCAGTTCTTGCCTTTCTTTAGCTAATGTTGAAAGAGATCCTTTATGAAAACCTATTTGTTCGTCTTTTGATTCTTTTGCCATGATTGAGGTTATTTAGAGGTAGTATTTAAATGTTCTTAGAATTAATTATTATTTAATTGGTAGGTTAAAACAAATCATCTACTTTGAGTGCTTTAATCAAATCATCATGGATTCTATGTTCAAAATCATTCACTTTTTCTCCTTCTTCTTTTTCTTTATCTAATAAAATTATTAATGATTTAATTAAATCTTTTTTTGAAATCTCATTTTTAGATTTTAGATCTTCTTCAATTAAAAAATTTTCAATATCTGTTGTTGGGCTATCACTAATTTTTATATCTTTGAATTCTTTTGAACTTAACATAGAAGTAGATTTCATTACAAAATAAGCAGATTTAAGATAGAGTTCAGCAAAAATAGATTTAAAATTGATATCTGTTGGTTTTCCTGTTTTTAATTCTCCACTTACCCTAATTGTAACAATAGTATTATTAAATTCTTTATTTTTTATATTTTCTTTAATTTCTCCTTCGATTTGTTCGGGTGTTTTATTATCTCCTTTAATTTTTATACTAAGAGACGGATAAACTTGGATGGGGTAAAACTCTGGTTTATTATCTGTTATGATATAAAGGCTACCTACGCCTAAATTTTCTATTTCTCTAAAATTATTTGGGAATAAAGGCCCAGGGTAAATAAGAAGATTATTTTTTTCTCTTTTTTCAAAAACATAATGTATATGTCCTCCAGCATAATAATTAAAATTTTTTGGTAAAAAGGAAGATGGTGCAGAGTCCATCATCTTTAGCTCTTTTGGTTTATATTCTGTTAATGCTGTATGGAACATAAAAATTTTATAACCTGGTTCATCTTCTAATGATTTTTTATCCAGGGATTGGTAAAAATGTTTTTCTAACATTCCCCTTTTACCTAAAATTCCTGTTATCTTTACTCCTGTTTTTTCGTCTGTAGTAAATTCTAATACTAATTTCTTGCCAACTACTTTCCCTTTAAATACGTTAATCAATAAATCTGCTTTTTCAAGTACATCTAAGATGGTTTTCCCGCTTGGAGAAAAATCGTGACTTCCTGGAATTATATAGGTTGATATACCTAAATCTCTTAATTCTTTAAGTTTAATCACAACTAGTTTTAATAAATCTAAACTAGGGAGAGCTGTATTGAATAAATCACCACTTATAAGAATAAAATCAACTTTTTGAGCTATACATAATTCTATTGCTTTAGTAAATGCCTTACTATTAGCATTTCTCAGTTTGGGCTCTTTCCAAGCCCCTATATGACAGTCTGCTAAATGTGCAAATTTCATTATTTTCCCCACACCCTTTTATTAAGAAATTAATCTGATTATTTAAGAATTTATATTTTTAAGAATAGAAAATAAAAAATAAAAAAGGAAGTTATTACTTCCTTCCTCGAGCCATTTTAGCTCTTGAAACGTCTCCTGCTTTGTCAACAAAATATAGGTATCCTGATTCTTTTTTGACTCCCACTTTTGTTACTTTTTCAGTACCGGTAGAACCTTTTTTTCTTCCGCCTCGAGCCATTTTAGCTCTGGAAATATCTCCTGCTTTGTCAACGAAATATAGATATCCACCTTCTTTTTTAACTCCTGCTTTTTCAACTTTTTCAGCCATTTTAATTTACCCCCAATATTTTAAGTTATAGAGGAGAAAAAAGGGTTTAAATATATAAACTTTTCGTATAAAAGGAGATTTTGTCGTCTATTTATTAAAAAATTAAAAATTTTTACGTTCTAGTTTATCTATCATTCTAATCTCTTTTTCAGATATTGCGCAACCTTCTAATTTAATTCCCCATAATAATGCTTCTAATAATTCTTTTTTTGCATTTGGCCTATTAGAGATATATTTATCCAATAATCCTAATTCAAAGGCTATAGAAACTAATTCAGCTGACCTTATAAGATTTACACCTTTTACTGCTGTTATGAATTTTTTTAAATTTGTTTGATCTATTGAAACTTTCCTATGGATTTTATAAGAAAGGATTTTTTCTAATTTATTGGGGTCTTCTACTAATAACCTTGTTGTTTTCTCGTCAATCACAATAGCGTCAGCTTTAATTATAAGTGCTAAAGCAAGTGTTTCTATTTCCGCATATTGAACAATTTTAAGGTAATGTGAATCATACTTAAAGCAAGTATTAGCGAGCTTAAGTAAATAATCTGTTTTGGAATCTAATCCTGGTGCTGTTTTAATTTCAAGTGTTTTTGCATTTATTCTATAAAGCGTTTGGAGTGCTTCTAATTTGAATTTTTTGGTCCTTAGTGGTTTATCTATTAACTCTTTTTTTACTGCTTCTGTTATATAGAATTTACCTTTGAATTGTTTTTTAAGAAGTTTTAGAGACCATATAATGTGATTCATAGTCATACTAATTATTGGTCCTGTATCAAATAATAATATTTTCATTTTATAATCCAAAAAGCCCTCTTGTAAAATTTAATCTTGTTTTTACATCTATTTTTTTAGATATGTGTTCACTAATTCGAGTTTTTCCAATATAATGCATTAATTCCCATTGAGAAGTTCCCATCAATTCTGCAGCTCTTGCTAAAGAGATCCCTTTTTCGTGTATCATGTATGCTTTTTTTACTTTTGCTTTTTCTAAGATTTCTCCAATATAAATTGGCAATCTGCCATCTAATTTATTTATGCTTTCAAATAACACCCTGAGATTTTGTTTTAATCTTTTTTGATTATTATTAGATATAGATAATGAAGAATTTTCTAAACTTTTAATGATGTCTCTGTAAATGCTAATAGGTATTTCTATTTCTACAAAACGTTTTCTCTCAATTAATTTATAAATTGCATAACTAATTATTGCAATTGAGATAGAGGTTTCGTCCTGAAATATGCTTGCATTATTTAACGCGGTTTGGGTTATTTTTTTAAGATTGTTGACATTTCCAGTAAGAATTCCTTTCTTTATTTTTTGAAGAACATCTACATTCACATCTTTAGAAAGACTTTCCATATTATTTATTAAAGGTAAATATTATTTAAGTTTTTCTGTTAATCTAAGATTACCTGATGTTAATCTAATAGGTGTATTGATTTATAGAAAAATATATAAACGAAAAGTAATTTATTTTTAATATAAAAATTATGTGGTGGAAATAATATGTTAAATGCTTTACAGATGTTTTTGAATAAGTTTATCAATAATATTTTTAATAAAAAAAAACATATCAAATTAGGCTTATATGGCCCTCCAAATGCTGGTAAAACTACATTAGCTAATAGAATCTGTCAAGATTGGTTGGGGGAAGATATGGGTGTTGCTTCTAATGTACCTCATGAAACAAGAGAAATTCAAATAAAGGAACAAGTTAATATCAAATCGGGGAATAAAGAGATATCTTTTAATTTGGTAGATACCCCTGGAATTGCAACAAGAATTGATTATGAAGATTTCTTAAAAGTAGGTATTAAAGAGAAAGAAGCTAAAAAAAGAGCTAAAGATGCAACAAAAGGAGTTATAGATTCTATCAAATGGTTAGATGAAGTTGATAGTGTGGTTGTTGTATTAGACTCAACAAAAGACCCATATTCACAAGTAAATATCACGATTATTGGTAATTTAGTTGCCAGGGATATTCCAGTATTAGTTGTGGGAAATAAGGTAGATTTAAAGCGTGCTAAATTAAAGAAAGTCAAAGCTGCATTCCCCCAATATGAAGTTATTGGGATTTCTGCAAAAAAAGGGAATAATATAGATGATTTCTATGAAACATTATTCAAGGTGGTTAAATAAAATGTTAACTTTACAAATAGTCCCATATTCAGAAATTGATGGATTGAGTTCTTTAGGAAGAATCAGAAAATTACTTAATATGGCAAAAGAGAATAAAGTAGTGTTATTACATGGGAGACTTAGAAAAGAAGAAGAAGCAGAATTAATCAAAGTGACTATGGAAGAGATTAATAAAGAATTTAGAGGGATAGAACTTGCTGTTATGAATCCTATGGAAAATAGTGGGGCTTTGACTGGTTTTGAGAAAGTAAAAAGTACTGTTGTAAATGCTTTATTGGGTGACAGACAAGGTTTAACATTAGTTGGACCTGCAAATATTGTTAAAAAAGTCAAAAAAGACCCTAAAAAACTCCAATTTATGATTGAAGAATCTAAGAAAAAAGTAATTAGAAAAAGAAAGAGGAAATAGATTAATATGCCACATCAATGTGTAAGGTGCAATACATTTTATGAAGATGGTGCCGAAGAAATTCTAAAAGGTTGTAAATGTGGTGCAAAATTATTTTTCTACATACGAAAAGATAGATTAAAAAAAGTTAAAGAAGAAACTGTTAACTTAACTGAAAAAGAAAAAAAAGAGATAGAAAAAGATGTTATTGGTATGGTCGGCGGAGATATGCCTAAAGAAAAACCAATAGTGCTAGATTTAGAATCTATAAAAATAAGAAAACCAGGGCAATATGATCTTGATTTAGTTAAATTGTTTAAAGGAGAACCTCTTATTTTTAAATTAGAAGAAGGGAAATATGTTATAGATATTCCTGAAAGTTTTAAAAAACTAAAAAAATAATTATTTTTATTATCACTCTTTTTATTTAGAAGTTATTATTTCTACAACATCCCTATGTTTAAGTTGGTGTTCTTTTCCCACAGTCATTTTTGTTTTAACATCTATTGCACGAATAAATTTATCTCCAAGATCTGAATGAATATGGTAAGCAAAATCTAATGCTGTAGATCCATCTTTCATTAAAAAACAATCTGGAAGCACATTACCATATTGATCCTCTAATTTTTTTGTTCCGCCGGGAAATATTGCGATATAATTTAATAATTCAAATATTACTTTCTCTAACACATCTTGAACTCCTGTTGTTGATATTTTTTCTAAAAGGTGTGATTTTATGAAATCTAATGCTGTCTTTTGTTTATCTGAAATTTTCCCTTTATCGATAATAGAAAATTTATTGTCTCCAGGAATATAATTGATTAATTTATGTTTTACTGCTTCTTTTAAAGCTAATTCAGATTCTGCACTACAAGGTAAAATCATATAATCTGGAAATTCTTTTTTTAATCTTTCAAGGTTTTCTATTGCCCCTGGAACATCTATTTTATTTGCTGCGATAACTATTGGTTTTGTAAGTTTTCTAAATTGGGTAGCCAGTTTCATTAATTCTTCTTCGGTCCAAGAAGAGGGTGTTTCTTTATTTACGCCAACAGAATTAATTACTTTTTTTGACATATCTTCGTCTACCCCTAATCCTGAAAGTTGTTTAGCTAACGATACTGCAATTTCTCTATGTTCTTGTTGCACTTGTCTTGCAAACTTTTCCCACCCCTTTTTCAATATTCCAAAATACCAATGGTCTAATTCTGTTTCAAGAAAAATAATATCTTTAGCAGGATCATGACTGCCAGAATCAACAGATTCTCCTTTTTCGTTTGTTCCTCCAGAACAATCAATAACGTGAACTAGTGCATCTGCTTGATTTAAATCACTTAAGAATTGATTTCCCATCCCTTTTCCTTCATGTGCTCCAGGAACCAATCCTGCTACATCAATAACATCAACAGGCACAAACCTAATATGATTAACACAGAATCCTTCTCGAGGATTACATTGAGTGTTGAATTCCTTATCAACACATTCTACCCTAATAAAACCAACACCGTGATTTGGTTTTATTGTTGCAAAAGGATAATTGGCTATTTCTACATCTGCTAAAGTTAATGCCTTAAAAAAAGTAGACTTTCCACAATTTGGTTTCCCCACTATACCGACTAACATAATTCTGTTAAATCTAATAGGGATATAAAAAAGTTTTGAATTAGATTTGGATTAGATTTGGATTAGATTTGAATTATAATTGATTTTGAGATTTTATTCGAAACTTTTAAATAAAACTGAGGATTAAAGAGTATTATGGCAATGTATCCAAAAAGGGTGAAAGCAGCTCAGTTTAGGGTCAAATTTAAAGATAATTTCCACCTAAAAAATCTTTATTACTTGATGCACGAGTGGTTAGTTCAAGAAGAATGGGCAACTAGGAGCGATAAGGATTTTCCAGAAATATTTAATGGGCAAAATGAATCTGCTTTAGGGGGTACAGAAGCATGGTTTGTGTGGAGACCAACAAAAGCCCCCACAAAAACAAATTATGCAAATAGTAATTATTATAGGTGGGAAATGAATATTAGTGGGCATGTTATTCTTCTCCGTTCAGTTGAAGTAATGAAAGATGGGAAAAAATTTAAAACAAATTGGGGAGAGATTGAAATTCTTATTGATTCTTGGGTTGTTACTGATTATAAAAAAGAATGGGAAAATCACCCATTCTTAAAACACATTAGCGATGTATTTAGAAGTAGGTTATTTAAAAAACAAATAGTAAGTTTAAGAGATCAATTACATAGGGAGACTTACAGATTTAGAGAAGCGATAAAAGATTATCTTGAGATGCGTATGGATTTACCAGAATCAGAATCACAAGGAGAATTCTTTCCAAGAAAAGGTATAGGTGAATAATTAGTATGATTAAAAAAGAAGGTGACAAAAAAATTAAAAGTGAAGAGGGCATAATAAAAGTAAATCGTCCACCAAAATATAAAAAAGGAGGAGATTCTAACTTGATGGGCGATCATCCTTATTCTAGGATTATTTATGATGGTGTTTTTGATTGGGATGGGTTATATCATTTTATAATTAATTGGTTTAGAAATAGACATTATTTTTTTGAAGAAAAAGATTATAAATATAAAGTACCAACCATATTTGGGGTAGAAGAAGAATTTAAATGGAATGGGTGGAGAAAAGTAACTGAGTATTATAAATATGATATTACTTTAGAGATGCATACTTTTGATGTTAGAAAAATAGAAATCATTGAAAAAGGAAAGAAAAAAACAATGTATAAAGGAAGGTTTATTCTTGAATTTAATGGAAAGGTTGAAACAGATTATCAAAAAAGATTCCAAGATAATCCTTTTGGACTCGCTTTAAAAAAGTTTTTGGACAGATTTATATTTTCCAAACCAATGGATATTGTTTGGTCAGATAGACTTCATTATATTATTGAAAAGTTTGAAGGACAAATTAAAGAATATTTAGATATGACTGGAAAAGGAAACGCATTTGAAGATGTGTGGTAGTAAAGATAAAAAAAGGCAAAGTTTTTAAGGATTTATCCCTAATGTGGTATTAAGATGGCTGAGATGGATTTAATCATAGAGCAAGTAAGGCTCACTTATGAGGGTTTGTTTAAGGCTACAGACCTCTATAATTTAATAGATAATTGGCTTAGAAATACAGGATATGAAAAAAGAGAGCTCAAAACCATAGAAAAAGTTACTTCAAAAGGAAAATATATTGAAATTGAATATATGCCTTGGAAAAAACAAACTGAATATGTAATCAATGAAATACAAATAAAGATGATTCTTAGTGATGTTACTGAAGTAGAGATTGAAAAAGAAGGAACTAAAATAAAAATGAATAAAGGAAAGGTTCATTTTGTTTTTGATGGGTACTTAACAACAGACTGGGAGCAAAGATGGGAACAGAAACCAATGTTTATTTTTATAAGGGCATTATTTGATAAATTCTTCTATAAGAGGTATGTGGATACTTGGAAAACTAATTTAATTAAAGACGTTAATGATTTGCACGATAATATTAAATCTTTTTTAAATTTATATAGGTACAAATAATGAACCTACAACATTAAATTTTAGAAATGTTTATAAATCGCCTATTTTTCTTTGACTTCATGCCTCGGTAGCTCAGTCAGCAGAGCGTGGGACTTGTAAATTTTCACAAGAAAATAAAGAGATCCCAAGGTCGTGGGTGCAAATCCCTCCCGAGGCTTACTTTCAAACACTTTTCTTTTTTAAGAAAAGAAAACAATCAAAGAGGATACAACATGAAATTAATATTATTGGGTGCTCCTGGAGCTGGAAAAGGAAGTCACGCTAAGCTGATTTCTAAAAAATATAATATCCCTCAAATAAGTATGGGTGATATTATCAGAGAAAACATAAAACAAGGCAGTGAATTGGGATTAAAATTTAAAGAATATGCAGATAAGGGAAACTTGGTTCCAGATGAATTAGTTATTGAATTACTTAAAGATAGATTAAAAAAAGAAGATTGTGAAGAAGGATATATTCTAGACGGTTTTCCAAGAACAATCACTCAAGCCGAAGCATTAGAAAATATAACTGAAATTGACAAAGTTTTATTGCTTGATTGTACAGAAGAAACAGTGATACAAAGACTCGGCGGAAGAAGAACCTGTAAAAAATGCGGAAAAATATTCCATATTATCAATATGGTTCCAAAAGTAGATGGAGTATGTGATGCTTGTGGAGGAGAATTATTCAAAAGAGATGATGATAATACAGAAACAATCAAAAATAGATTGAATGTATTTCATGAACAAACTTCTCCTTTAATTGAATTTTACGAAAACAAAAATATATTAAAAACAATTGATGCAAATCCTCAATTAGAAGAAGCATTTCCAAATGTTGAAAAAGCATTAGAGGAATAAGGATTTTATAACCATTGTTGCATAACTTCCTTTTGGGAGACTAAATGTTAATTTTATTTTCTTTTTTCCTTTGTTTAATTCATCTTGTTGTAGATTAGAAATCTTTAAATTGGTCAAATCAACAAAACATTCCCTAATTTGCCCTTCTTGGCTTAAATTAGGGAGTTGTCTTATTATAAAATCTCTAAGAATTAAATTCTCCTTTTTTAAAATATCTTTAACTATTTTATTTTCTTTAGTCATAAAACCAATTAAGGGAAATTTGGATTGTTTTATCTTTTCTAAAGGAAATGATAGTTCACCAAAATTAGTGTTAATTGTTTTATGTTTGTGATATTTTATATAATCATTTAACATCTCATTAAATAATAAACTTTGGTAAGAGTGAATATAAAGCATAAGAATTTTTTTAGATATTTTCCTCATGGCCCCAACGTAATCTGTAGGATTTTTAGTTAAATGTTCTTCAAAGTTATGATGGTTATTTTGTTCCAAAAGTTTTTTTGCAGTTGCAAATTCTTTTTTAACAATTAGCCTACCAATTTTTGCATTATTTTTACTAAACCTTTGTTCATCAAAATAATTGGGAATTCCACTAATTGGGTTTGGTTTTTTTATTATTCCCCTAACTATAATTTCAAAATGATTTTTTGTTAAATCCCCAAGACTTATTGGCAAATCACCTTTACCAATATAACTTAATTGTAAGTCTGGTTTAACTAATTTAAATTTTTCAAGTTGTTTTGATGAATTTATAGAAATGGTCTGCGTGGTTACTGCCTTTTTGTCTTTATTTCCTGCACAACCAATATTCTTTCTTGGTAAATTTAGAATTTTTGCTATTTTTTCAATTGATTGTTCTGTTGTTAAATTAATTTTCTTAAGTGAAAAGTAATAATAATTTCCTTTGCTGAATTTTAATTTTAATTCTTCATTTACAACAAAATCTTCTGGAATCTGTTTTATTTTATACATATAGCATAGAAAAAGAAAAAGTTATAAAAAGCTTACCTTATAATTAAGGATTATGAGCCTGTGGCGCAGTCTGGAAAAGCAAAGCTTTGGATAAATAGCGCGAATGCCTCCTAATAAGAAACGGAGTTTCTTAAAACTTTAAGAACTTCGTTATTAAGAAGTAAGCATTAGGTCGGGGGTTCAAATCCCCTCAGGCTCGTTTATACTTATATAAAATGAAAAAGAAAATATTTTTAGTAGTGTCATTTATTGTAGGAATTTCATTATTCTTAGTTGCATTTTTTGGAAGTGGGTTGGAAAATATACTAAATGTATTTTCAAAAATATCTATAAAATATCTGGGATTATTTTTTTTAGCATCTCTTTTAATACTAATTGGAAGAACTCTTAAATGGGTAGTTATACTTAAAACAAAAAATAAAGATGTTGGTTTTTTTAAGCTTTTTTTATGTAAACTAACTGAAGTATCTATTAGTTTCTTAACCCCTATGGCTTTTATGGGTGGAGGGATCGCTAGTAGTTATCTCCTTATTAAAAGTGGGGTTAAACCACATTTAGCAGCTTCCTCAGTAGTGTTAGATAAATCTTTTGAAATGGTATTCAATGCATTATTTACTTTTATGGGTGCACTTGTACTAATAAGTCATTTTGCAATATCTAAAAATACTCAAATTATTATAATTATTGGCCCTTTAATATTGATGGTTGGTATTTATTTATTTTATAGAAGAATAATGAAAGGTGGACCTTTATTTGACCCTGTATTAAAATTATTAAGACTAAATAAATTAAAAATTGTTAAAAAACATAAAAAAGAGATTAAAAAATCTGAAGAAGAAGTGATAATATTTTTTAAACAATACAAAAAAGATGCAATTTTAGCATTACTAATTAGTTTAGGAACTTGGATGGTTATGTTTTTAGAATATAAATTATTATTATTAACTATGGGGTATCATGTTAATCTTGTTACTATCTTTTCAATTATTGCAGTAGTTGGTTTTGCATACATCATCCCTGTTCCAGCGGCACTTGGAGCATTAGAAAGTGGACAAGCTTCCTTATTTAGTTTAATGGGTTTGGGGGCAAGCGTAGGGATTGTATTAAGTTTACTGATTAGATTTAAAGACCTTATCATAACTTTTATTGGATTAATTTATCTATCATTTAAAGGTTTAGGTATATTAAAAAAATCTATTTAGAAAACTTTTTCTTATCTCTTTTCTTATCTCTTTTTTTTATCTCTTTAGTTATTTCTACTCCGCCATGAAGTTCATACTCAAAAGGAGGTTTATGCATTTCACCCTTGAAAGTTCTGTGAAGTGCACCTTGAAGATATTTTTTTGCTAATATGAATCTTCCTTCCTTATCCAACCTACGTACATCAACAAGAATATTTGATTTTTTCAAAATTCTAAATTTTCCATATTTTTTTCCTCTGTTTACATAATCATGATCTTCTGCCATTAAAAGGTCTTCATCAAAACCATTTAAATTATTGAAAACATCTTTTCTTGAAAAAATACAAAAACCAGCACTGTGTGGATAAAAATGTTGAGTTGCAACAGCCCAAATATTATATGTGTCGTATAAAACTTTGTCAATAGTTTTATCTGTAATCGGTTTATATAAGGGGGTTCCAGTAGCAAGATTTCTTTTTTTGAATTCGGCTACGGTGTTTTTTAAAAAATGTTCGGGCATCTTTACATCAGCATCTAAAAATAAGAGAAGTTCTCCTTTGGCTACTTTGGCCCCATTATTTCTTCCAATAGATGGGAGTCCACCATCTACGATTTTACAACCATAACTCTTTGCTATATCTCTTGTGCTATCTGTACTTTTTGCATCACTTAGAATAATCTCATAATCATCATAATCTTGAGCTTTTATACTTTTTAATAATCTAGGAAGAAATTCCTCTTCGTTTTTTGCTATAATTATTATGCTTAACATTTTATGAATATTTTTTAATAAGTTCCATTGCTTTTTTTCCGTCTATTTTTCCACGATATTTGGACATAAGGATTCCCATAAGGGCATTTACTGGCGCCCCTTTATTTTTCGCTATGACTTGCTTAACTTCTTCAGTTACACCTTCTTCTGAAATAGGTTTATATTTATTATAGTTTGGTTTTTTTCCTTGAGCTATTGTTAATATTAATTCAAATACTGCTTCTCTAGTTATTTTGTTTCCATTTAATTTCTCAAAAATAGGATTTATTATTTTATATATATCTAATTTTAAACCATATCTTTTTCTAAGTTCTTTTGGGGAATTAATTAATGTTTGAGCAATAAATTCTGCAGGAATATTAGGGTAATCTGTTGTGAATTTATCTATGGCTATCCCTTTTTTTATAATTGCTGTTGAGAGTTCTTTGTTAAGATTGTATTTTTTTGTTATCTCCTTTATTTGATCTTTTATTAATTTGACGTGAGGAATTTGTTTCAGAAGTTTATCTGTAACTTCTATAGTTTTTACATCTGTTTCTGGATACATTCTAGAAGCACCGGGCATAGGTCTTGAAAAAGAGGTTGTCATATCTGGTTCTGCTTTTCTTACATCTCTTGTTATTTTCTTATGTTTTTTTATTAAAGAGAGTTGTCTTTTTATTTCGTAATCTATAACCTTGGGAATACTTTTTAAGTCTTGAAATCCTTTTACTTCTACTCTTTCACCTTTTGAAATTGAAACATTGACATCTTGTCTTATTGTGCCTATCCCTCTTTTTGCCTTACCTGTACTTCTTAATAACATTCCAAGATGTTCTGCTACTTGTTGACATTCTTGAGGTGATTTTATATCTGGTGCTGTTGCTATTTCAATTAAAGGTATTCCGAGTCTTGAAAGATTATATGTATCTACATCTTTTGTTCTTTTGATTGCTTGACAAGCTTCTTCTTCTAATAATATTACAGAAATCCCTATCTTTTTTTTATTTAGTATTATATGGCCATCTCTTGCTATTAATGCTGTTCTTTGAAAACCGGAAGTGTTTGATCCATCTATTACTACTTTCCTCATAAATTGTATTTTATCAACTATTTTTGCATTAAGAAGTTTGGCTACTTGTAAAGTGATTAGTAATGCTTCTTGATTTGGTGTGTGTGGTGGTTCATCGTCGGTTTCTACAAGACAAGTGGTATCATCATAACCTTGATATAGGAATTGTTTTGCTTTTTTCTGTTCGTGTTTTGCAGCGATATCTATTTTTCCTGTTTCCCCTGCGCTAGCTCTAAGATATCTTTTTATTATGAAATCAGGTACATCTTTCCTTATTTCAGATGGACAATTACAGAATAACTTATGTGTATCAAGTTGTTGATGAATCTCAATACCGCATTTAAATCCTAATTTATTATAATCAATCATTTTATTGGAGTAATATTGCTGGTTTATGTGGTGTTGCAGTTTTTGCTTTTTGTTCATTGCTTTTTTCTGCAATTATAATTTCTATATTTAAGTCAGTTTCTTTTTCTAATTCTTCCTTAGAATTTTTTAGTGTTTTTAATTCTATTTTTTGATCGAGAATTGTTTCTGGAAGTTTTGTTGGATCTTTTAATATTGATTGAACTATTTTGGGAATCTCTTTTGGATGTTTTTTATCCATAATTGCTCCAATTATCTCTCCAATATTTCTTGTAGTGGTTATTCTTTTTTGTATTTTTTTGAATAAAGAATATTTCCATTCTTCTGAGATTATTATTGTTGCGGTTTTTGATTTTGTCTTTATTAGTGCTTTGATTGAAGTTATGTCTCTTGTTGCTTGTAAGACTATTTGTTCTGCTGCTTCAAATTCAGGGTTTATTTTTTGTTTGTTATATTTTGGCCAGTTTTCTGTAGAAATTAATTTTTTATTTCCTAGTTTATTCCAAATCTCTTCTGTAACATGTGGTGCAAATGGAGATAATAATAAACAAAGATTATTTAATGATTCTTTATAAATTTTGGTTGAAATATTCTGTTTGTTTTTTATTAAAGTACTGGTGTATTCCATCATAATAGATATAGCTATACTAAAATGGTATTTATCAAATAATTCTGTTGTTTTTTTGATTAAGCTGTGTGTTTTACTTACAATATAACTATCTTTTATGTTGTTTTTTGATTTTGGAATTTCTGTTAAAGAATATAATCTTTTTAAAAATCTAAAACACCCTTCAACACCTTTATCATTCCATTCAAGCTCTTTTTCAGGTAATGCCACAAAAAGCATATACAATCTTGCAGTATCTGGACCGTACTCTTCAATTATGTTTCCAGGATCTACAACATTTCCGTAAGATTTGGACATTTTTATTCCATCTTTGAGCACCATTCCTTGAGTGAGTAATTTTTTGAATGGTTCATCTATATCTATGTATTTTAAATCTCTAAGTGTTTTTGTAAAAAATCTTGCATAAAGTAAATGAAGAATTGCGTGTTCTATCCCCCCTATATACTGATCAACTGGGAGCCAATAGTTTGCTTCTGTTTTACTAAATGGTTGTTTATTGTTTTTTGGTGAACAATATCTTAAGAAATACCAGGAAGAGTCAAAGAAAGTATCCATAGTGTCTGTCTCCCTTTTTGCTTTACCTTTACATTTGGGGCATTTGGTATTGATGAATGATGGAATCTTATCTAATGGGTTTCCTTGCCCGGTTATTTTTGGGTTTTTTGGAAGAGATATTGGAAGATCTTTTTTTGGAACTAAAACAGGCCCACAATTATCGCAGTAGATTATTGGAATTGGAGTTCCCCAATATCTTTGTCTAGATATCAGCCAGTCTCTGAGTTTGTAATTTACTGTACGTTTTCCCCATCCCTTTTTTTCAAGAAAATCTGAAATAGAATTTATTGCATCTTTATTGTCTTCCCCATCAAAATCACCTGAATTAATCATTACCCCTTCATCAGTATAGGCTCTTGCCATTTTTTGAGGGTCAAGGGTGTAATCTCTTGATGTAATTACGACTTTTAGTGGGAGATTGTATTTTTTTGCAAACTCAAAATCCCTCTGATCGTGAGTTGGAACAGCCATTACAGCCCCAGTTCCGTAATTTGCTAAAGCATAATTAGCTATCCAGATAGGCAACTCTTCATTGTTTACAGGATTTGTGAAATATTTTCCGATGAACATGCCTTTTTTAGGTTTGGATTCATCCATCCTATCAATTACAGATTCTCTTTTTACTTGTTTTATGAATTCTTTAGTTTCTTTTTCATATTTTGTGCCTTTTACTAATTCTAACACTAATGGGTGTTCTGGCGCAAAAACAAGATATGTTAATCCATAAATTGTGTCGGGTCTTGTCGTGAATGTTGATATTATTTTGTCTGAGTCTTTTATTTTGAAAAATATTTCAGTGCCGTAGGATCTCCCTATCCAATTTTTCTGCATGGTTTTTACTTTTTCTGGCCAATCTTCTAATTTGGAAATATCTTCTAATAGCTGATCTGCATATTCTGTGATCCTTAAGAACCACTGTTCAAGATGTTTTTGTTCAACATCAGTGCCACATCTCCAGCATTTTTCATTTTCTACTTGCTCGTTAGCTAACACTGTTTGACATTTTGAACAGAAATTTATTGGAGAATGTTTTCTGTATGCCAATCCTTTTTTGAACATTTCCCTGAAAAATAATTGATTGAATTTGTAATACTCTTCTGTATGGGTTGCTATCTCTCTGTCCCAATCATAACTTAAACCTAATTGTTTTTGTTGTTGTTTGATTTGTACTATATTTGATTCTGTCCATTTTTTAGGATCTGCGCCTGATTTAATTGCGGCGTTTTCTGCTGGAATACCAAAAGAATCATAACCCATTGGGTAAAGTACATTAAAACCCTGCATTCTTTTGTATCTGGCTATAGCGTCACCAATAGAATAATTCCTTACATGCCCCATGTGTAGTTTTGCAGTAGGGTATGGGAACATCTCTAAACAATAGAACTTCTTTTTCTTTGATGGTTTTGTCTGGAATACCTTTTTCTTATCCCACTCTTTTTGCCACTTATCGGCTATTTTCTTAAAGTTTGGCATTATGAGAAATCTTTATAGGGGAGAGATTTATTAAAGTTTTGATTTTTAGTGTGGGAAGATTGTTGTGTGTTTTGGTTTTATTAACATAATGTTTTTATATAATAATCAGGATGGTTTGATGTGAAAAAAGATTATTTAATTATAAATGATGGAAAAGTTAGTAAATTAAGGCAAACTAGATTTTTGTAGAAAAAGAAAAAAGGGTGAGAGTTATAATTTACACTAAAGAATCGTTTAATTTACAAGAAAAAAGTAAAAAAAATTTTAAAATTTCTTAAAAGGAGCTATATCATCGATTAATTCAACATGTCCCATGAACTGAGTTCTGCAACAATATCTTTCGAGACCTAATTCATCCATGACTTTTTTTCTATCTTCGCCTTTTTCAACTCGTTTAATAAATTCTTCCCAAAGTTGTGCGATTGGTTTTCCGCAACTATAGCATCTTATTGGTATTATCATTTTTGAGCCTCCATGGATTGTTTCTCAATCACCTATATGATTTTTGTCTTTTTGCACGTGCTTTACCGTGTCTATTTGGTTTACTTGGTTCTTTTCTTCTTACGTCTGCAACTAATAAATGTTTATCATACTTTAAGAATATTTCTTCTAATTTTGAATTGTATTTAGCAAATGCTTTTCCTATAACTAACCTAACAGCTTCTGTTTGACCTGCTGCTCCTCCACCAGTTACATTGATATTTAAATCTACTTTTTGTACAGCATCTCCTGCTAAAACTAAGGGTTCTTTTAATCTTAATCTTGCTATTTTTGTCTGGAATACATCTAAAGGCACTTTGTTTATCTTTATTTTCCCATTACCTTCTGTAAGGGTAGCTCTTGCAATTGCTCTTTTTCTTTTTCCAGATACATGAATTGGTTTCATATTTTGCCTCCAAGGTATTTACATATCTCTTCAACTGTTACATAATTTAATGTTGGTAATTTTGAATGGTTTGCTTCTTTTATTGTTTCTGCTTTTTTGCCTTCTAATTCTTGAGGAACTCCCCTATGGCAAATTATTCTTTCAAATGCGGCTCTTCCATGTGGTTTTTTATATGGTAACATTCCCCTTATAGCCCTTTTTACAAATCTTTCAGGAATTTTTGGAATGAATGGGCCTTTAGTAGCTGAACCCCTAATACTTCTTGTTTTATATTTTGCAAGTACTTCGCTTTTTTTACCACTAACAATTGCTTTTGAACAATTTATTACGTCTATTTTTTCACCTAGTATTGCTTTTTTTGCAACAACAGTTGCAAATCTTCCAATTAGTAGGTTTTCTGCGTCAATTATCATTTTATCCAAGTATCCTTAATTTTTTCCCTTTTGGGTTTGTTTTCATTAAATCCCTTATACTTAAGAGACTTTTTATTTTATCTTTAGCTGATTCTGAAAATTGCCAAGCAGCTACAGTTACATTATGATTAATATCTCCTGTACCGAGTACTTTTCCAGGAACTATGATTGTTTCATTTGCTTTTGAAAAACGATTTATTTTAGAGATATTGATAATCCTTCGTTGCCTTGTTGATTTTTCTAAATCTTTTGCAATTCTTTTCCATAAAGGCACTTTTTGATCTAGTGATAACTGCTTTAAGTCCTGTATCAGGTTTCTCAGCTCCTCATTACTTGGTCCTGTTCGTTTCATTTTATTATAATTATTTAATAATCTTGATGTGTGATGTATGGGACTGGATTTGGAACCTACGTTTTGGGTCGTAGCCCCCAAGAGGCGATGTAAATCCACTTTGTTGATTTAATCACATTAGTCATTCGATCTCGAAACTCGGTTTCTTCCTTAACAAGAAAGATTTTAAACAAATAAAATCTTCAAGTCGTACAAAAAGAATCGAATATTCTTTTAATACAATTCAAAAACTGGTTTTTGAATTGGCCGGACCCTGACACCCTCGTAAAAAACAATTACTTTGCTTTTTTGAGTTTATCACTGAGCTCGTTTAGGTTATCGTCAATTATTTCTGATGCTTTAGTTAATATTTCTTTGACTGGAAGTTGACCCCAAGACTCAACATTAAAAATTAAGTTATTTTTATCTCCTTTAACTTTAATTGAGCCATCTTTACATTCATCAGTGCATGCACCACATAAATGGCAGTCAAATATTTTGTCTTTATTAACCACTATTTTATTATTTTTTAATTGAAATATTTGTTTAGGACATATTTCTACAATTTTTTCATTTGTGCAATTGTTTAATTCTATAATTGGTTTATATTGATAAAATGCGGTTCCTGGACCCCATTTAATATGATTTCTTCCCTTACCCAATACAGCGGTTGCGATTAGTTCTAATTTTTGCCCTTTTAATAATTTAACAATGGGGGTTTCTGGAAAAACTGGTTTTATTTTTGGATCCTTTGATTTTAAATCAGAAGCATAGACTGTTGCAGGCCCCTTTGCCTTTAAACTTAAAACTACTGAACATCTAGCACATCCTTTGCCTTTACATTTACAATTTTCTGGAAAATTATAAGTTTTTAAATCAGTGGTTAAAGGTATTAATCCTAAACGAAGTGCAATCATTTCATCATATAAAATAGAATCATTATATTTGAATTCTATATCTTCTATAGCGATTGTTGGAACTGTTCCAATAATTATTCGCCTTATCAAGTTTGCAAATGCAGGAGTTGTATCTTCTAACATAAATGAAATCTTATTTTGCTTTTTGTCCTGGTTTATTATATTTATTTTCATTTTTTCGAATTTTTTTGGCTTTAGACTCGTCTTCCTCGTCTTCCTCCTTTTTTTCTACAACCATCGTGAGGTATTGGTGTAACTTCATCTATAATTCCAATTTTTAAACCCATCCTTGATAATGCCCTTATTGCTGCTTGAGCTCCGGGACCTGGATTATTTGGACCATTGTGCCCTCCAGGTGCTTTTATTTTAATGTGAAGTCCTTGGATTCCTTTATCTTTTACAACTTCTGCCGCTCTTTTTGCAGCAATCATTGCAGCTGTTGGTGAACCTTCTAAATGATCTGCTTTAACCACCATACCGCCAGAAGCTTTTGTAATTGTTTCTGTACCTGTAATATCTGTAATATGGATTATAGTGTTATTATATGATGCATATATGTGTGCTATTCCCCACCTTATTCCTTCTTGTTTTCTATAAGTTTGTTGTGGTTTATTATATTGAGGTTTCATTTTTTAAATTTCCTTTGTTGTTTATTTCGATTATATTTTCCTTTTGGTTCAATTACTTTTTTTGGTTTTGGTGCTTTCTTCATTACAATTCTTTCTGGATGTTGATCATTAGAAAAAGGAGAACTTTGACTATAGGTTATTAAGGGGTCTTCTTTTGCGAGTACAGTGTAAGAAGGGACAGTAATTTTAACTTTATCTATAAATATATGTCCGTGTGTAATGAGTTGTCTTGCTGCATTAACCGATCTTGCTAATCCTTTTTTGTAAACTACTGTTTGCAATCTCCTATCTAACAAATCTTTTAATTGAAGATCTAATATATTTTCTAATTTCGCTGTACCTGATAATAATGATAAGGATTTTAGTTTAAGTAATAATTGTTCTTTTTCTTTTTCTGCTTGAGCAGTTTTCAAAGCAACTAATCTTTTTGCTTGTCTTGAAAAATTTCTTAATTTAAATTCGAATTTCCAAATTTCTTTTTTATTTTTTAGCCCATATTCTCTAATTAATGATTTTTCTTCATCAATTCTATCTTTTTCCCATCTTTTAGATGGTGCTGAGAATTTTTTTCTTCGTTTTTTTGGATCTCCCATTTTAATTTACCTTATTTTTTCTTTCTCTTGACTCCAAGAGCTCCTTTTCTTTTGTTTCTTCTGAAATTTGATTTTGTTTTTTGACCTCTTAAAGGTAATCCCCATGCATGTCTGAATCCACGATTAGATTTTATCTTTTTTAATCTCCTAATATCAAATTCTTTTGTGAAATCAAGATCTGAAGTTAAAAGATGTTTATCTACTCCAGTATCATAATCTTTTTGTCTATTCAATAACCATGAAGGTAAATTAAATTTTAATGGGTTTGTTAAAAATTCATCAAGTTTTTTTATTTCTTGTTCAGATAAACTTCCTGTTTTTTTATCTTTAGGTATTCCAGTAATAGCACATGCTGCATTTGCAAACATGAAATTAACCCCTTTGATTTTACGAAGAGCTAAATAAATTGATTTACTCCCAACTAAATCAGTATTTGCAATCCTTACAAAATACTTTATATCTTGTTTTTGATCAGGAGTTTTTGACTCTTGTCTGTTTTCTTTAGATTTTTCTTCTGCCATTAAAATTCAAAGCTTAGAATTCATAGTATCTATGAACCCTATAACCGCTCATTAATTTGAACTCGGGCTTTGTAAGTTGAAAAAGTTGGGTCTCATTTATAAACCTTATGTTTTTTAGCACAAAACCACTCAATTTTGTCTTTTTTTGTTAAGAATCTTGTCCAACATCTCTGTAGGTTCATAATCTAATTTTTTAGCATAATATTCTATTCTCCCTTTAGAATCATTAATTCTTTGTTTGTTTCCTTCTTTAATATTTTTTTTCAATTCAGTTATCCCCTCTAACATAAAATCTACTGTTTCTTCCCAAGTTAAAGGAGTCTTCATAATTTGATTTATTTCCTTAAAAATGCTATCTTCAATGATTTTAGGGTACCTTCCTTGTAATTGGGATTTAGATTCAAAACCCCCTTCAGATGAAAGATGATCTTTTTTACTTTTCATTAAGTCATCATAACCAAAGTTAATAAGATAATTATCTAATCCATCAAAATCACCACAATCTGTTCTCACCACATCCTTAACTCGACGATAAGAATTAAACAACTCTTCAACCTCCTCTTCTAATAAAAAACCCTCACGGTCTTCTCTAATAAAAGTTAAATTTGCGTATTTGGCTTTTTTGTCCACTACGTATTTATTCTCTTTATCTTTAAAATGATAGAGGTTATTAGACTCATTAAACTCAAAACCAACATCCCAAAGGCCTCTGCCCAATTGAGGTAAATAATCAAGATTATCTAAAAAAGGTAAAATTACAGACATCTCATAATTCCCCCTTTCTTCATCTACCGTGATGTGAAGGTTTATTCCTTCAAATTGCATGTATGTATCGCTAAGTATCCATTTATCCATTATTACTCCCTGGAACCCCTTTTAAATCCATTTCTTTATATGTTTTGCGAAACCTTTTTAAATCCATCTAAATTACATATTATAGAGGATAAAATGGATAAAATTAAACAAAAAATTAATGATGGATGGCTCCATTGTAATTTCATAATTGAAATGCTTGGAAAACCAAAAGAACACTTAGAAAAAACATTAAAAGGTTATATCGAATTATTAAAAAAAGATAAGACTATTGAGATACTAAAAGAAGATTATGTAGAACCCGAAGAAAAGGAAGGACTTTTTACGATGTTTGTAGAACTTGAAACACTAATGAAAGACACTAAAAGGGTTGTTGAATTTTGTTTTGATTATATGCCTTCAAGCGTAGAAATAATTGAACCAGCTAATTTAACTTATAGTTCTCATGATTTTTCGGATATTCTTAATGATCTTCAAGCAAGACTCCATAAAATAGATATGGTTGCCAAAAATACTGGTCAAGAGAATAAAATATTAAGGAAAAATAGCGCAATCTTCTTAAGAAATTTGATATTCCTTGCATTAAAAGAAAAAGGAAAGGATGTTGTTGAACTTTCAAAGAATACTGGAGTTCCAGAAAAAGAGCTTGAAAAATTCATGGATATTTTAATCAAAGAAAAGAAAATAAAGAAACAGAAAAAAATCTATAGTTTAAACTAAAAATGGAAGATTTAAAAAATAAACTAGAGGCAATACTCTTCTCGGTTGGGAAAAAAATCAGTTTAGAAGAGCTTTCAAAACTTTGTAAAATCAATAATCCCAACATAGTTGAAGCAAAACTCAAGGAATTACAACAAGGGTATGAACAAAAAGAATCTTCTATGATGTTAGTATCAGAAAAAGACATATGGAAATTGACAGTTAGGGAAAGATATATGCCTTTAATAAAAAATCTTGCAATAGATACAGAATTAAATAAATCAGTTACAGAAACTCTTGCGATCCTTGCATTTAAATATCCGATTCTTCAATCTGAATTAATAAAAATTCGTTCAAATAAAGCTTATGACCACATAAAACAATTACAAGAGATGCAATTTTTAGAGAAAATTAAAAAAGGTAGAACTTATGAATTGAAATTAACTTCCAAATTCTTTAATTATTTTGATTTACCTGAAGATAAAGTTAAAGAAACATTCAAAAACTTTGAAGAAGTTGAACAATCAATAGAGGAAAAAGAAAAAGATATGGAAGAACAAATAAAACAAGTAGAACAAGCAAATAGAAAAACAGAAGAAATGTTGAGAGCAAAAAGACAGGAACAAAAAAATAATGAGTTAAAAGAAATTCAAGATGTATCTTCTACAGAAGTTTCTGAAAAAGATGATGAAGAAGTGGAAGTAGGAAAACAAACCACTCAGCAAGAAGGAGAAGAAGAAATAAAATCATCATCCGAAGCACTAAGAAATATAGAAGAATAATTTATCACAATCACGATTTAAAAGGGGGGTAATTTAAAGGTGAAAAAATCAGGAGATTTTGCTTTAGGCTTGTCTTCAGAGTTTTATTAACCTATTATGGAGGTCACAAAATATGAAAAAATTAGAATTAAAACCAGAAACCATTGGAGATATTGTTAGAGGTTTAACAGAAAGTAAATGTCGGCCAATAATCGTGCAAGTTACTGCAGATGAGGGATTATACAAAATAGGTCAAGTGCTTAAAATTTCAGACAATTATGCATTAGAAATTAGAGATATTGAACCTCTAAATGGACCAAAAAAACCATGCAATTATTATGCAATACCATACAAATTAGTACAAGATGACTAAACAAAAAGAAAATAAAATAGTGGAAGGAGAAGATATAACAAAAGAAAGGATAGTTTCTAGATTAATAGAAGAAGAAATGAAGTCTTCTTATTTAGATTATTCTATGTCGGTAATAGTTGGTAGAGCATTGCCAGATGTAAAAGATGGTTTAAAACCAGTACATCGTAGAATATTATATGCAATGCAGGATATGGGTATTGTACACACAAAATCCTTTAAAAAATCTGCAAGAATTGTTGGGGAAGTATTAGGTAAATATCACCCTCATGGAGATACTGCAGTATATGATTCAATGGTACGTATGGTGCAAGATTTTTCTTTAAGGTATCCTTTAGTTAAAGGGCAAGGAAATTTTGGAAGTATTGATGGCGACAATGCAGCTGCTATGAGATATACTGAAGTAAAATTAAGTAAAATTTCAACAGAAATGCTTTCTGATATCGATAAAGAAACAGTAAAATTTACTCCCAATTTTGATGATAGTTTAAAAGAACCAATAGTTTTACCTTCAAAACTTCCTAATTTATTGGTTAATGGTTCTTCTGGAATTGCAGTTGGCATGGCTACAAATATTCCGCCACACAACCTTACAGAAGTTTCAAATGCGGCGATCTATTTAATAGATAATCCCAATGCAGAAATTATTGATTTAATGGAATATGTTCATGGACCTGATTTTCCAACAGCTGCTATGCTTACTGGTAGGGGCGGAATAAAAAGAGCATATGAAACAGGAAAAGGAAAAATAAAATTAAGGGCGAAAACACATATAGAACAACAAAAAAATAGAGTAAGAATAATAGTTACTGAAATTCCCTATCAAGTAAATAAATCAACATTATTAATTAATATTGCTGAATTGGTTAAGGATAAAAAATTAAAAGATATATCTGAATTAAGAGATGAATCTGATAGAGAAGGTATTAGGGTAGTAATTGGATTAAAATCAAATGCTAATCCTGAAATTGTGTTAAATAGATTATATAAACATACATCATTACAAACAACATTTGGTATAAATCTTCTTGCATTAGATAATAATGTTCCAAAATTACTAAATCTTAAACAAATATTACAAAAATACATTGAACATAGAATAGATGTAGTTACAAAAAGAACAAAATATGATTTGAGGATAGCTGAAGAAAGAGCTCACATTCTTGAGGGATTAAAAATAGCATTGGATTATCTTGATAAGGTAATAGTAATGATCAAGAAAAGTAAATCTCCGGATATTGCAAACAAATCGCTCCAAAGTACATTTGATATAACTCCCAAACAATCTCAAGCAATTTTAGATATGAAATTACAAAGATTAACTTCTTTAGAACAAAATAAAATCCTAGATGAATTAAAAGAAAAATCAATTTTAATCAAAAAATTAAAAGAAATTTTGGCAAGTGACCAAAAAATAAAAGACATAATCAAAAAAGAATTGAAAGAATTAATTGAAAAATATGGTGATGAAAGAAAAACAGAAATTTTAGATGGTGATGATGACTTATTAGATGAAGAGGATTTAATAAAACCACAGGAAGTGGTTGTCACTATGACTAATGCTGGATATATAAAAAGAACTTCTGTAGATGAATATCGTGGACAAAAGAGGGGTGGAAAAGGAGTGATTGCAGCAACCACTAAAGAAGAGGATTTCATTGAAGATTTATTTATAGCAAATACGCATTCATATATTTTATTTTTTACGAATCTTGGGAAAGTCTATTGGTCTAAGGTATATAAATTTCCAGATGCAGTAAGAACTGCAAAAGGATTACCAATTATTAATATACTTGGATTACAGAAAGAAGAAAAAATAACTTCACTTATTCCAGTAAGAAAATTTGATGATTCTAAATATATTTTTATGGCAACTAAAAATGGCATAGTTAAAAAAACAAAATTGTCTGCTTATTCCAAACCTAGGAAAAATGGAATTATAGCAATAAATTTACGAGAAAATGATTCCTTAGTTGGGGCCAGATTAACAGATAACACTCAACAAATTATTTTAGCAACTAAAAATGGAAAAGCTGTAAGATTTAAAGAAGCAGAAGTGAGGGTTATGGGGAGAACAGCTACAGGTGTTAAAGGAATAAAACTTAAGGAAAAAGATATGTTGATTGGGTTAATTATAGCTGAAGATAAAAAAAGCATCTTAACTATAACTAAAAATGGGTATGGAAAAAGAACTTTAATTTCTAATTATAGAATAACTCATAGAGGAACTTCTGGAATTATTAACATTCAGTGTAGTGAAAGAAATGGGAAAGTTGTTGCAACATCTTCTGTTACAGATAATGATGAGATGATGTTTATTAGTCAAAAAGGAATTACCATTAGAACTCCTACAAACGGAATATCTCAAATAGGAAGAAATACTCAAGGAGTTAGATTAATGAGATTAAAAAAAGGAGATAAAGTTGT
The DNA here is from genome assembly GCA_016784165.1 of Candidatus Woesearchaeota archaeon. Classification (GTDB taxonomy): domain Archaea; phylum Nanobdellota; class Nanobdellia; order Woesearchaeales; family BS150m-G63; genus BS150m-G63. Next base: position 31,105 of record JADHVD010000002.1, on the reverse strand, counting down.
TTCGGCAGCCAAGATAATTGGCGAATCTTTATAAAACTAAACTGATTCTTTATATTTATGAAAGCACTAGCTATAACAAATCATGGTTTAGAAGAAGTAACTAAATCTGAAATAAAAGAAATATTGAAATTAGACTCAATAATACAAGATTCGGTTGTGGTATTTAACCCAAAAAAACCAATCGAATTATGTAAATTGATTTACAAATCACAATCAATCAATAAAGCAATACTCTTACTTTCTAAATTTATTATAAATTCAATCGAAGAATTGGAAAAACCAATTTCAAAATTATCATTAAAAAATTGGTTTAATGATGAAACAACTTTTGCAGTAAAGTGTAAAAAAATAAATGATGAATTTTCAACAAAAGAGATAGAAGAAACTGTAGGTGGTTATGTTTTTGATAATTTGAAAAAATTAGGAATTCAACCAAAAGTAAATTTAACAAACCCGGACTTAATATTTTATGTTTATATCCATGATAAAAATTGTTATTTTGGTGTCGATTTTTCTGGTTTTGATTTAAGCAAAAGAGATTATAAAATATTTATAAATCCTACAGGAATTAAAGGTACAGTTGCATACTCATTATTAAGATTTGCAGACTATAAAAAAGAACAATCACTTTTAGATCCTTTTTGTAAAGCAGCTACAATCCCAATAGAAGCAGCACTTTATTCAACTAATAATTCTCCTAATTTTTTTAGAAAAACAGATTTTGCTTTTTTAAAATTAAAACAATTTAATAAACAAGATTTTGATAGTTTCTTTTTAAAATTAGATAAAATAAAGAATACTAAATCAAAAATATTTGCTTATGATTCTTTGTTAAAGAATATTAGTGCTGCAAAAAAGAATGCTAAAATAGCTAATATCAATAAAAAAATAAAATTCTCAAAAACAAATATTGAAGATTTAGACTTAAAATTTGACAAAGAAATAGACTTAATAGCATCTTATCCCCCACAACCTACAAAGTTTAATCAAAAAGAAATTCCTCAAATTTATCACGAATTTTTCTATCAAGCTAAATTAATCCTCTCAAAAAAAGGGAAGATAGCATTAATTTCCACCAACCCTTCTCAATTAAAGGCGCATGCACAAAAACAAAATTTTAAATTAATAAAAGAAAAACAAATCATGGCTGGAAAACAAGAAATGTATTGTTTATTATTCCAACTAAAACAACAAAAAATTTAAATAATCAAACAATATTAATTTTAATATGGTAAAAAAAGGTGCAAAAATAAAATTAACCACTCTTGCAAATTTTTATCTTGTGGATTTCTTTTTAGGTTTAATATTATGGGTAGCTAGTGTTCTACATGGAAATAAATGGCTAGAAGTGGTTGATGGTTTATTAGTTATGTTTTTCTCTCTTTGGGGATTTATCGCAGTAAACTCCAGAATACAAACAGAACTGAAAAAACTGAAAAAACACAAAAAGAAAAGAAAAGCTTAAAAACCCCTTAAATTTATTCTTTCTTGTGGTAAAGCTTAACTATCGGTAGATACTACTGAGGAAAGTCCGCCCACTATCGTAACCACTTGCAGAAGCAAGATCTAGCAATGGATGGCAACCGCTCAGAAACGATACTTCCAATGAGTAGAATGATGTTTGCGAAGCTTTTGGTGACAAAAGCGAGTTAACCAACAGACGTTTCATTGGGATAGTTGAAACGGCGAGTCCTGGTTTGTGCAAGTCTTTTTAGACGCAAAGTAGAATGTTAAGACGGTTTTTTCTTTTAAAGAAAACTGACAAAAGGCGGCTTACTTTACCCTAAACTTTTTAAATAGATACATATTAATTAACCAAAATGTCAAAACAAGATAAAATATCTATGCCTTCCTCTCAAGGTGGATTGGTACGTTATTTCGACGAATATAGGAGTAAAATAGAATTTAAACCAGGATATATAATTATATTTGTGATTATAATTATGATTCTTGAGATAATCTTACACACACAAGGAACAAAAATCCTTGGTTTACCTTAAAATGATGCCTGGAATGAATCCGCGGAAAATGCAGAGTATGATGAAACGTATGGGTATTCAACAACAAGAAATAGATGCTGTAGAAGTTATTATTAAAACTCAAGATAAACAATTGGTTTTTTCACAACCACAGGTAAGTAAGGTGAATATGATGGGTCAACAAACTTATCAAATAGTTGGTGAACCTGAAGAAAGATCATTATCAACAGAACCTGAAATCACAGAAGAAGATATAGATACAGTTGTACAACAAACAAATGTCTCAAAAGAAGATGCAGAAAAAGCACTTAAAAATTCAAAAGGAGACATTGCAAAAGCAATTTTAGACTTACAAGAGTGATATTTTCGATTTTTTATCATAAACTTTAAAAAGTTTTAATACCTATATGCTGCCATGGAGAAGTTTCAAGAATATCTGGTAAAATCAAAAAAAAATTTACGTATAGCTGATCACATGGTTTTTGTAACTTATACTTTAATTAAAGATCCAAAATTGTTATTATCTGCATTAAGAAATATTTTTTTATCTTTAACTAATGGGATGAATGCTTTATTGTATCATGAAAGGTTATTCAAAAGAATACCCATTTTTCCAGAAAATTTTTCTTCAAAATTTTCAATATTAAAAAATAATTGTATGGGTAAGCATAATTTAAATCAGAGTTATATTTTTTTAATAAGGGATTTACATAATTTATTATTAGAACACAAAAATTCACCTGTTGAATTCGCAAGAAAGGATAAATTTATAATCTGCTCTTCCAACTATAGAATGAAGAGTATAGCTTTAAGTGAAATAAAGGAATATATTTCAAGAACAAAATCATTTATACAAGACATAGAAAAAATAACATCTAAAAATGAAAGAATCTTTACATGATGCAAGACAGGAATTAAAGAGGATAGATCATTCTGTATATGTTAGCTTAAAATATACTAGAACTGTAGATGTAATAAGAAATATCATTCAAAGAATGGTAAATACGTTTGGGTTTGGAGCAACAGCTTTACTTAAATTTGCTGTAGAACAAAAAAGAATAGAAGATTTTCCCAAAAGTATGTTATTAAGGGCGGAATTGGTTAAAGGATTATACACTGGAGAAGAATTTAGTGAAGAATTGAGAGATATGATTGAATTCTTTTTACTTTTAAGAAAATTAAACAAAACAGAAGATTACACCAAAATAAAAGAATATAGAAGGCATGTTGCTATGATCACCACCATAGATGATAAAGGGTATGAGATCAATTTAGATGAAATTAATGAATATTATGTAATGACAAAAAGATTCATAGAACTTGTAGATGAAATAATTTATGGTAAAGAAGATGACTAAATATGTTGGAATTGCATCTGGAAAAGGAGGAGTTGGAAAGACTACTGTATCTATTAATTTAGCAATGGCACTAAATAATCTTGGGCATGATACTATTTTATTAGACGCAAACTTAGCAACACCCCATATTGCAATACATTTAGGAGCACCATTAGTGCCAATAACTCTTCATGATGTTTTAAATGGAAAAAATAAGTTAACAGAAGCTACATATCAACACCCATCTGGATTAAAAATAGTTCCTGCGTCTATTTCATTAGATGAACTAGATGAATTAAACCCTAGAAAATTAAGCAACCTTTTATTTGATCAAGAATTAGGTGAATTGACAATCGTAGATATGGCAGCAGGATTAACTAGTGATGTTGCCCCAATATTCAGCATGTTAAATGAATTGTTAGTTGTTACTAATGCTGATATGCCTTCTGTAACAGAAGCGTTAAAAACAATCAAATTAGCAGAAAAAAATAATGTTGAAGTAAAAGGCGTAATACTCAATAAATCAACCGGTAAGGACTTGATTTCTATAGAAAATATTGAATCAATATTGGGGAAAAACATTATTTCTATAATACCTGAAGATAATCAAGTTAAAAATTCATTAAAAATGAATCATCCACTTGTTTATGCATTTCCAGATTCTCCAGCTTCAATAGAATTTAAGAAATTAGCTGCAACATTAACTGGCAAAAGATATGAGGAGAAAATAGAAAAAGGGTTTCTCCAAAATTTATTGAGTAGGTTTGGTTTTTTCTGAATTAATTGAGATGTTTAAAAAAGTTTAAATACCCCTTTCTTATTTCTTTCCAATATGGCGATAATGGTGTAGTCTGGCAGCACAGGAGACTGTGGATCTCCTAGCCCGGGTTCAAATCCCGGTTATCGCCCTTTTTTTTCACATTATCCAAAAAAGAAACATATTTATACCATTATTTATATAAAATAAATATTCTTAAGTTTGTGGGGGATAAAAATGAGGTATGATGTAATTATCATAGGTGGTGGTCCGGCCGGCCTATTCGCAGCATACGAACTGAGTAAGAAAAAACTGAAAATTTTGGTGGTAGACAAAGGTAAAGCCATTAAAGATAGACCTAGGAATGAAGTTATGTGTGGAATTGGTGGAGCTGGATTGTTCTCAGATGGAAAACTAAATCTTATCCCCAAACTAGGAAAAACGAATCTATATCAATTTCTTTCAAAAGAAAAGGCCCAAGCACTGATAGATTATATTGATCAAATATTCATGAGTTTTGGAGTTCCAAAAGATTTTTACCCTAAAAGCACTCCAGAAATGAAGGAAATAGTTGCAAAAGCAAAAAAAGCAGATATGGATTTTTTAGTGATAAAACAAAAACACATTGGTTCAGATAGACTTCCTGGAATAATCCAAAAATTTCAAAAACATTTAAAAAAACAAGGAGTTGATTTTTTATTAGAAACAGAAGTGACAAATATAATCAAAAAGAATAATCATTTTGAAGCAATAGAAACAGCAAAAGGAGAGATACAAGCAAAATATTTGATTCTTGCACCTGGAAGGATTGGAGCACATTGGGCAACAAATTTAGCATCAAAATTGAATATCCCTTTTACTTACAGAAGTATTGAAGTAGGTGTAAGGGTAGAAGTGCCTTATTCTATTATGGAAAAGATAACTGATGTGGTTTGGGATCCAACTTTTTTTATCTATACAGATAAATATGACGATTTTGTAAGAACTTTTTGTACAAACCCTGGAGGATTTGTAGCAAAAGAAACTTATGATGGTTTTGTATGCGTCAATGGCCATTGTATGAAAGATAAACGCTCAAGAAACACTAATTTTGCATTACTATCTACAGTAAATCTAACAGAACCAGTCGATAACACAATCAAATATGGAAATTCTATAGCTCATTTAGCAACAACAATTGGAGGGGGGAAACCAATAGTTCAAAGATTTAAAGACTTAAAAAAATGCAGACGTTCGACATGGAAAAGAATTGAAAAAAGCCATATCACACCCACGCTAAAAGAGGTAACTCCTGGAGATTTAGCAATGGCCCTTCCAAGCAGGATTATATTTAATCTTGTTGAAGGCCTAACAAAATTAAACAAAGTGATACCTGGAATCGCTTCAGATTCAACTCTTCTTTATGGGCCAGAAATCAAATTTTTCTCAACTCAATTAGAAACAGATAAAAATCTAGAAACATCTATGAATAACTTTTTTGTAGCTGGAGATGGTGTGGGGGTGGCTGGAAATATTGTGGGGGCCGCTGCAACAGGTATAATAGCTGCAAAAGGAATATTGAAAAAAATAGATAAAAATAATACTTAAACAAAAGCCAATAATCTTTTTTGTGTTTTAAGTTCTTTTAACAAAATACTTTTCCGAATCATTTCGTCAATCTCAACACCAAATTTTTTCTTAACAAATATCTTAGCATATTTTAACATCAACTCTTTGTTTCCAAAATTTAATGGTTTATTTTTTAATGCTTTTCTTATTGATTCCCTAACAACCCAAACCCCTAATGGTACAGTGTATTCTTCAGTAATAAACCTAAACACTAAAACACTTCCTTTTCTTTTCAAACTCTTCAATTTTTCAGAAACTGGAAGTCTTGCAGCATAATATCCGCCGGCAGTCTCTTTTGCGTATTCTTTTCTCCCAAAAACATTTTCATAATCGGTTGCATATCTTAAATTACTTTTAGACCACTGATTTACTTTTTTTTCAACATAACTTTCAAATAATTCAAAACTCCACTCACCTGGAAAAAAACACACAAGGTAATAGTTGCCTAAATATCCTCCAAAATAGAGATCATAATTAATTTCATTAAAATCTTTTAATTCATTAATCATTTGTTTAGACATTGAATCATCTACTGCAGTTATACTCCACCTTGTTGGTACGAGTCTTCTGTCCTTCCCTATCCCTACAGAACCAACACTCAATAATTTTGATAAAAAATTTTCATCAAACCCTTTTTTATAAAGATAACTTAAAGCATTATTTGATTTTAAATCAATATCGTCATTTACTTTTTCAACAGCCCTAGCTATTTTAACATTTTCAGTTATTTTTGCTTTTTTAACCTCTACATTAGGGCCATAAGGAGATGCTTCAGAATTAAAATTTAATCCGAAACGTGGTTTTTTCTTTAAATCAATTTCCATCTCGACGGGTTTTGTAGCAATACCAACTAAACGAGTGATATCTTCAATTTTATAAACATTGGATTTTTTTCTGGCATTAACTAAAGCACTCCGATAATCAAGAATATCATAAACTCCTTTATTTAGTGTAGCCCATTCACTTGGAGCATCAAAACTACTAGCATCTTTTCTAATATCTTGTAAACTCAAAATACCTACATTAATGTTGGGATAATTATAATGCCCAATAAAGGGGCTAGGAACAGAACCAAAAAAATCTTTTTTAAAATTTCTCACTTTATTAAAAATTTCTTTCTTTGCACAGCTAGCACATAACCCTCTTTCAAATACCCCCACAGTTTTACACATTAAACACTTCATAAAGTACGATAAGAATTAGTTATTAAAAAAACTTACGCATATATGTCCAGTGGATTACTCTTTTAGATATTTTTCAATTAATTTGGGTAATTCAGTATAAGAATTGGTTTTATCTATAAACCCATTTGCACCTTTAGCAATAGCAAAATTTTCATATGCTGGTTCAAAACTTATCATATAAATAGGTGTTTTTTTATCAAATTTTCTTATCTCTTCAATGGCTTTCAATCCACTCATTTTAGGCATATTCTGGTCTGTGATTATCAAATCATAATCACAATTGTTCTTAACCTTCTCAACCAATAGATCGCCGTCCTCAACTTCATCAATTTTAGTATCAGGAAAATAGTTGTTTATCATTTTACAATAAGATTTCCTAACATTCTCAAAATCATCAGCAATAATTACCTTTTTATCCATTTTTATACCTTTAATACCATTCCAGGCTTTATTTTATTATAATTTCTTATATGTGGGTTATTCTCTTTTATTTCTTTAACGCTTTTACCTTTTTCCCTAGAGATTTTATTAATTGTGTCTCCTTTTTCAATTATACAATCATTAGTATTTCCCAATATTTCAGAAAACAATATTTTTTTATCAAAATAGAACCCATCATCCAATAATTGTTTTCTACTTAAAACTTTAATTACATAATTTCTAGTTTCATTAGGAAGGTGGCTTTTCAAATTATCCCAACTTTTACCATACTTTTTAACCATTTTATTAGTTACTGTTGGACCATAATTATATGATATTAATATAAGGTGGTCTTCATTAAATTGATTATATTTTTTTAAATATTTTGCACCAGCAACAAAAGCCTTTTCAGGATCATATCTCTCATCAATAACATCGTCTATTTTTAATCCCATTTCTTTTGCGGTACCTTTCATTAATTGAGCAGGACCTTTTGCACCCTTATGGGAATTTGCCCTTAATTTTCCTTTTGATTCTGCTGCAAAAATAGCGTACAATAAATTTTTATCTATATTTGTTTCATTACTAGCTTTAGTTAAATAATCATCATATTTAGATAATTCAGAAAAAGAATTTCCAATACTTCTTTTATTATAAAGGTTATTTGTAAGTCTATCCCTATTTCTTTCAATAGCAGATTCAAGTGAAGATTCAATAGAATTGTTTGAGGTTGGTTTATAATTTTGTTCAATTATATTTTCTATAATGGGCTTATTTTCAATAGGGTAATGTTTACTTCCTTTAAGTGTACTAATGCCTGCTGCTAGTACAGCTAAAGCTAAACCACCCATAACAGCCTTTTTCAATCTATTTGATTTAGCGCTATTTCTCTTAACATAATTAGCAGTGATATTCCCCTTTTTATCACGCCTTATAATTTGAATATACTTATCTTGATTCATAGAGGTAAATAGCCAATAACCCTTTATAAATCTTTCTATTATTTAACTACTAATAAGTAACAAAAGAAAGGGCATAATAGAAAAATAAAATGAAAGAATGAAATAATGAAATAATGAAATAAAAAATTAAAAAAGAAAAAAATCTTACAAAAATAAAGGCACGAACACTAAAGCAACAATACTCATTAATTTAATAAGTATATTCAAACTTGGACCTGAAGTGTCTTTAAATGGGTCTCCTACAGTGTCACCTATAATGGTAGCTTTATGTACTTCACTTCCTTTCCCCCCTAGGTTACCTTTCTCTACATACTTCTTAGCATTATCCCAAGCACCGCCCGAATTAGCCATGAATACTGCTAATAAGAATCCACTTACAAGAGCTCCTGCAAGTAAACCTCCTAATGCTTCTACTCCCAGTAGCACACCCATAATTATTGGTGAAATTATAGCTATTAAACCTGGCACAATCATGTGTCTTAAAGCAGCTTTTGTACTGATATCCACACACCTCATATAATCTGGTTTTGCTTTACCTTTCATAATTCCTTTAATCTCTTTAAATTGTCTCCTTACCTCTGTAACCATATGTTGGGCAGCATCACCTACAGCACGCATTGTTAAAGCAGAAAACAAGAAAGGCAACATCCCACCAATAAATAATCCAACCATAACAAATGGATTTGTAATATTAATAACAGTTAATTTAGTAATCTGAGTATAGCTAGCAAATAAAGCCAATGCAGTTAATGCGGCAGAACCAATAGCAAATCCCTTTCCCATAGCAGCAGTTGTGTTTCCAACAGCATCTAAAGATTCAGCTCTTTTTCTAGCAGTTTTTCCTAACCCTGCCATTTCTGCTATACCTGCAGCATTATCAGCAACAGGACCATAAGTATCTGTAGCTAAAGTGATTCCTAAAGTGCTTAACATACCTACGGCAGCGATAGCAATCCCATACAATCCTGCAAAGTGATATGAAACTAATATTGCTGTACAAACAGATAAAACAGGAATTACTGTGCTGTTCATTCCAACAGCTAATCCACTAATTATATTAGTGCCTGCACCAGTTCTAGCAGATTCAGCAATACTTCTTACAGGTTTCCTTTCCGCAGAAGTGTAATATTCAGTTGATAATCCAACCAAAACTCCAGCAACCAATCCTGCTAAAGTAGCATAAAAAAGACTAACATCTTTAGTCATAAACCAAATAAAAAAGAACCCTAGTACTGCCATAATTATTGAACTTCCAAACACTCCTTTATTTAGCGCATTACTTGGTTTTCCTTTCCCCTTAACATTTACAAAAAAAGTTCCTAGTATAGAAGCAACAATACCTGCTGCAGCTAATCCTAAAGGAATTATAGCACCCAGAGCACCAAACACTAAAACACCCAACACCATTGCAGCGATAATACTATCAACATAACTCTCAAACAAATCAGCACCCATTCCAGCAACATCACCCACATTATCTCCTACATTATCTGCAATAACAGCAGGATTTCTAGGATCATCTTCTGGAATTCCTTTTTCGAGTTTACCAACTAAATCAGCACCAACATCAGCAGCTTTAGTATATATCCCACCACCAACTCTTGCAAATAGTGCAATACTAGAAGCTCCAAATCCAAATCCAAAAATTATATTTGGATCTTTAAAAATTAAATAGAATATCAAAACACCAATTAATCCAAGTCCTGTAACACACATACCCATTACAGTACCACTTGAAAAAGCAATCCTCAACCCTTTTTTTAAACTATGTTTGCATGCAATAGCAGTTCTTGCATTTGCGGAAGTAGCAACTCTCATTCCCATGTTTCCTGCGATAGCAGAAAATACTGCACCAACAACAAAAGTCATAGCCATTTGCCAACTTATCAAATAATATAATATAAGTGCAACAATGATCACAAAAAATATCAATATTTTATACACCCTATTTAGAAATGTCATAGAACCTTTGTGAATTATCTCGCAAAGCTCCTTTACCTTTTTATTTTTTAATTTAATTTTATTAATATTTGAAGATAATTTCCATCCAAATATTAATGCAATAACTGCAATTATTCCAATTGTATATTCGATCATTAAGTTCACCACCTATCTTTTTTATAGACAAAGCCACCATTATTATTTATAATTTTCTATAAACTCGAAAAAACTAAAACCTTTTATATAACTCATCATAACAATAATTAAACATGGCAATACTACAAAAAGACATAGATTACATGAGAGAACAACTTGAATCAGCTGTAAGGCCACTTTTTTTCTTTGATGATGATGCAGACGGATTATCTTCTTTTTTATTACTCTATAGATTACTCAAAGAAGGAAAAGGGGTAATCATAAAAACAGCCCCAGAAATGACTGATGCTTATGTAAAACATGTAAAAAGTTATTCTCCAGACATAATTTTTATACTTGACAAACCAATGGTGAGTCAAGATTTCCTCAATCAAATAAATACGCCGGTTATTTGGCTGGATCATCATGAGCCAATAAAAAGATACAAGGTAAAATATTTCAATCCAAGAATCAAAAATGATCAAGATTCAAGACCTACAACTTTTTGGGCATATCAAATAGCTGATCAAGATTTATGGTTAGCAACAGTTGGTTGTATAGGTGATTGGTTTGTGCCGCCCCATATTAATAAATTCGCAAAAAAATATCCAAAATTACTTCCTAAAAAATATCTCGAAAAAAATAACAAAACACCAGAAAAGATTCTTTTTGAAACTAAAGTAGGGGAATTAGCAAGAATGTTTAATTTTCTTCTCAAAGGAAAAACTTCAGATGCTCTAACCAGTGTTAAAATATTAACAAGAATAAAACATCCAGAAGAAATTTTAGAACAAACTACATCTCAAGGAAAATATATCTATAAGAGATATCAAAAAATAAACAAAGAGTATCAGGAAATTATTTCAGGTGTAAAAGCAACAAAAAGTAAAGTACTCTTGTATACTTATGATACAGATAAAACTTCATTTACTTCAGAATTAAGTAATGAATTACTTTACAAATATCCAGATAAATTAATAATAATAGCTAGAGAACGGTTTGATGAGATGAAATGTAGTTTACGTGCATCTAATATAAAAGTTGCACAAATACTCAAAAAAGCACTAGAAGGAGTAGAAGGATATGGTGGTGGACATGAGTATGCTTGTGGAGCTTGTATAAAAACAAAAGACTTTAAAAAATTCGTAAATAATATAAAGGAACTGATTTAATTAGTTAATCTGGCATTTTTGCGCCGATGGTCTAATGGCTATGATTTCGGCCTTCCAAGCCGACGATCCGGGTTCAAATCCCGGTCGGCGCATTTAGATCATTCACAGTACTTTTCAATCAAAGTAATCGATTAAAGGGTATACCATGGAAGGAGATTGAGCAAAGCGAACATCTCCTACTAATTTCCGGAGCTACTACGGAAAACGTAGGTTCCAAATCTTGGTCGGCGCATTTATTATTGTAAATTATTATTATTTTATTGATTCTAAAATGGAACTGAGAAAAATACTAAACAAAACACTCATCAATTACAAAGAAAAACAATTATCTAGAGGGGAGACTGTTACAATAGAAAAATCATTTTTACAAAAAGAAGAATTAAACGACTTTGCAGCAAGAACAAAACAACCAGCATTAAAAATAATTTCCCATGCGTATAAACTCATTCTCCCTTCATTAAAAACTTATGTAACTATGGATATAGATCCAAGTCCATTGATTCTTTCAAATCCAAAAAAACCCATAATCTATATACCCAATCACCTTTCAAATTTAGATTCTTTAATATTAGGAACAGAACTTTATAATAATAAGTTCCCTTACCCAATAATGGCTGCAGGAGATAATTTATTTGTTAATAAAATAATAGATTCTATTTTCAAATCTTTTGGAGCATTTAAACTAAAACGTTCAAAACAAGATGGGGATTATTTTAATATTCTTCAAGCATATATTAAAACAAATTTAGAGGAAGGGCAATCATTATTGTATTTTCCAGAAGGAACACGTTCTAGGGATGGTAATTTAGGTAATTTCAAAAGGGGGATGACTAAATTTATTTTGAAAACATATTTTGAAAATAAAAATTCTCAAAATATAGACGATATTTTATTTGTACCTATAGGGTTGGCATATTCTCGAGTTCCAGAGGATGTTCGTTTCTCAAAAAATAAAAAATCAAACGCAGAAAAAATTAATTTAATTAAAGATTTTTTTGATTTCAGAAAAGATAAAATTGTAAATTATATGCATATTGGAAAATCAATAAGCTTGAATGATTTTTTTAATGATAATCTTGATTTACAAGGACATTTAGGTAAGGCTGTAAAAGATTTATCAAAATATTTAAAACAAGAATTAAGTAAAACAATCCCCATCCTCCAACAAGACATCTATTATTCTGCAATAGCTCATTGTTTAGAATCATCAAAAACAGATACAATTTATCTCAAAAATTTACGTAAAAGGGTGAATGAAATATGTGTTAGGTTGTACGATTCGTATAGTCCTAAATTATTAAAAGCAAAAGAGGGTATGGGTGATTTCCTATTAAGACTGCATGAAAGAGAATTATTATTTAATGGTCAAATAACAATAAAAATAAAAAATAAAAAAATTATGGAGTATTATTCTAATAAACTATCTTCTTTCTATGAAAATCATAAATTAGATAATGAAGATAAATAAAATTAATTAATAGAAAACTTAATTAATACTTAATAATATTTTCTTATTATGGTTGATACAATACTTGTTTTTGGAGCACATCCTGATGATCAGATTTTTGGAACTGGTGGAACAGTGGCAAAATATGCTAAACAAGGAATAAAGATAATCACAATTATATTTTCTTATGGTGAAAGTAGCCATCCTTGGTTCAAAAGTAAGTTCACTATTAAAATGAGAGTAGAAGAGACTCTTAAAGCAGATAAATTAATTGGTTCAACAGAAACTATTTTTTTTGGATTGACTGAAGGAAATTTTCAAAAAGAAGCAAAAGAGCATAATCTTCATAAAAAAATAAAGGAGTTAATCAAAAAATATAAGCCAATAAAAATATTTACGCATACAACAGCAGATCCACATCCGGATCACAAATCAACAAAAAGATTGGTGTTAAAAGCACTTGATTCTATGAGATTTCATTGTGATGTATACACTTTTGATGTCTGGAATCCATTAAATATAAAAAGAACAAGTGCTCCTAAACTAATAGTTGATGTATCTGATACATTCAAAACCAAAATTAAAGCATTAAAATGTTTTAAGAGTCAAAAAATGTCAATGCTCTCGTTAATGTGGGGTGTTTATTTTAAAGCAATGAATTTTGGATTAAAGCACCATTGTAAATATGCAGAGGTGTTTTATAAAATAAGATAAAATGATTCAAAAAAAGAGGTTACTGATTGCAACAGATAATTTCCTTCCTAGATGGGATGGGATAGCAAGATTTCTTTCACAAATACTTCCAGAATTAACAAAAGAATATTCTGTGACTGTTGTAGCACCAAAATTCAAGGGTAAATTTAAAAAACCAAAAGATGTAAAATTAATAAGAATAAAAACACATAATTTTTATTTGGGAGATTACCAACCAAGTAGGCCAAGTTTTTTTGCTTTAAAAAAACATATAAAAGATGCAGATTTGATTTGGACACAATCTATAGGCCCCATAGGTTCATCAGCAATCATCCTTTCAAAACTATATAAAAAACCACTTATAGCTTATATTCACTCAATAGAATCAGAATTAGTTTCAAAAAGTCTTGGTAGAGGTCCAGTAACTAAAAAATTAGCATTTATTATAACTAAATGGATTTCAAGATTTTTATATAATAGATGTGATCTTTTAATGGTTCCTTCTTTAGATACAGCAGAAATTCTTTCTTGGCAAAAAATAAAATCAAAAAAAGCAGTGGTGCATTTAGGTATAGATACACTAAAATTTGGGCCATCATTAGATAAATTAGGGTCTAAAAAGAAGTTGGGTTTACCAAATTCAACAATAATCGGATTTACCGGAAGGATAGGCAGGGAAAAAGATTTATTTACTCTTTATAGGGCATTCTTAAGAATCCATAAAAAACATAATGTCAAATTATTAATAGTTGGGGAAGGAATCCAAAAAATAAAAGAGTATCTTAAAACCAAAAGTAATGTAATCTTGACAGGACCCAAGGACAATGTTATTGATTACCTTCATGCAATGGACATTTATGTAATGCCAAGTTTAACAGAAACAAGTTCTTTAGCAACAATGGAAGCAATGGCAACAGGATTACCTGTAATAGCAACACCTATTGGCCACATGAAAAATTACATTGATGAAAACTATAATGGATTTCATTTTCCCAGAAGAAATCATTATACTCTTTCAAAAAAATTAGAGGTATTGATTCTTGATAAAAAATTAAGAATATTAGTTGGTAATAATGCGAGAAACACGATTCTAGAAAATTATCTATGGGGAGATACTGTAAAAAAAATTAAAAAGACTTTTTCAATAATATTAGGAAGAGACTAATTATTTGTACATATTCAATGTTTTCTGTCTTAATCCAGTAGAATAAGAAATTGGATTTATTACCATGCCATCTTTTGCAGCTATTATTTGGATACCTGTCTGTTTTTGAATTTCTCTTGCCTCATATAGGGGATCTGCTTTTAGCATTTTAATCCCAAAATGTGTGATTATCACGACCTTTGGTTTTACTTTATTGATTATTTTAACAGCATCATCAGATGATAATTGTTTTTCTTTATTGTTAGATGGATAAACGACATTCAAAATTAAAATATCACAACCCTTGTAATCTTCCCCTAGTTCTTTAAAATATTGAGTGTCTGCACTATAAACAATATTAAA
Organism: Candidatus Woesearchaeota archaeon; assembly: GCA_016784165.1. Taxonomy (GTDB): domain Archaea; phylum Nanobdellota; class Nanobdellia; order Woesearchaeales; family BS150m-G63; genus BS150m-G63. The sequence continues at coordinate 15,963 of JADHVD010000002.1, read as the reverse complement.
TCTAGAACCAAAGAATCTAAATCCTATGGTATTTTTGTCATCGTGTTTTGCGTCAAGCGCTTTAACTTCAATATCTCCTATCCCTAATTTATCTCCTTTTTCAACTATAATGCTTTTTTCAACTAAACCTTTTGAAAAACTATTAATCATTGGTTCCATGTCTTCATTCCCATTATAAGCAGTTTTATTGGTTACCAAAACCCCTTTTTTATCCATCCCCTCATAAGTCATGGCCCCTATAACAGCATTGACATCATTACAATGATTAATATGATTATGACTCACAAAAATAGCAGAGTTATCTCTCAAATTTATTCCAAAATGAGCAGCCATAGTAACAGCACCTGGTCCTGGATCTATCAAAAATTGCATATTGTCCATCTGTAGCACAATTCCTCCAGAGTTCCTTATCTGTTTACCATACACTAAGCTTTCCCCAGCTGTACCTAGAAATATTATCTTTGGATTCATCTTTACCCCCAAATAATCTAATATCATAGAACTTAATAAAGTTTTCTACCTAAACAGAAAGATTTTTAAACAGAATTTGCTTATTTTACCTTGGATAAGCTAGGCTGGGGGGTTAGCCCTCTCTTGTTACCGCAGACGGGCTTTATGGCGGGGCTGAATGTTGGGGAGAGGTGTAAACTTTGCTTATTAGCCTTGATTCCTACGTTGAGGTTTTGTCCTACAGGATTAATGTTCCTGAGAACTATGTCAGGCCAGGAATGGAGCAGCATTAATCATCAACATTGGTGCTTGTAGGGTCGCGAAACTGAGGAAGAATTGAGTTCACTAATGCGTATTAGTTTGCTTCCATCCTCTTCTGCTTGTCCACTTTTTTAAATGAAGACTAAATCTTAATGTTTATCCTTTATTTCTAGAATTATATGATTTTATTAGGGTAACTTTCTAAACCCCCCAAACAGGGTTCTTCTTCCTTTTAATCACTGCAATCTCTTTGAGTAATTCGATATCTTCAGCACTTAAATATTTCTTGAGTTTTTTTAGTTTTTTAAAATCTCTTTCAGGAACAGCTATATAAAGAATATCTCCTTCATTTACCTGTCTACCAACAGTTACGTCTGGTAAAGAAATAGCAACTTGTTTTCCTTTTTCAGCTTCTTTAACACTTTCCTGTTCTGCTTGAATCCCTTTTATCTCACTCAAAACTTTCCCTTCACGATTCATCACACTTGCACCAGATTTTACTTTCCCATTCAAAACATGAACACCAACAATCGCCGGATTGTTTTGCCTAAAAACATAACCTTTCAATAATTCAACTTTAGCAGGTAAAGTCAAATCACGTAACTCTTTGGCTTCCATCTCTTTCAAATGTTTTTCCTGCCATTCTTTAAAATCATCAATTAATTTATAGATAACATTATTAGTAACAACTTTAACTCTTCCAGTCTCGACACCTTCGTCAATCTTAATATTAAATCCTAAAATAACTGCTTTTAATGGGTCTTCTTCATAACTGCTGTCTGCATCAACTATATCTTTTTTAGTGATATTTCCAACACTGGCTTTTCTTACAACAACCCCTTCATCTTTAAGCAATTTAGTCAAAGCTTCGAGAGAACCAAGAGTGTCACTTTTGATAATCACTCCATTTTTATCTGTTTCAACAATAACTTCTTCAATTTCTTTTTGTAATTCTTCTTTAACTTTCTCGACATCTTTAGCATCACAAGATCTTATTGGTACGCCAGCAATGACTTTTTCGATTCCTACTGCAGAAACCTTAACTCCTGCAGCTGCAGAAACAATATTAACATTAGTAAAATCGCTTTTTTTATCCCTTATTTCACTCAATGGAGCTGGTTCAAGTAATGCCTTAATTTTTGTAACTATAGCTCCATCTATCCCCCCAATTACAATCAGGTCTCCTTTTTTCAAACATCCATCGTAAATAATAATATCTAAAGTTGTTCCAAATCCTTTTTCTTCTTTTACTTCAAGCACTGTTCCTTTGGCAAAACCCTCTTTATCACATTCTAATGCCCCTTCCATATATTTCTGAGTTAAACCAGCAAGTACCATCAACATCTCAGGAATCCCTTCACCAGTTTCAGCACTTACAGGAACTATTGCAACCTGTTTTGTATAATCTTCAAGTCTGTCAAATCTTTCACTATTGATTTTAAGTTCACTTAGACTTCCAAGAATTTCATAAATTTTAGTATCAATAATGCTTTTTACATTATCAGCCTGCTTTCCTAAATTTCCCAGTACACTTCCTTTAGCACTATTCCATCCAGGAATCAAATCAATTTTATTAGCAACAACTACAAAAGGTGTTTTTTGATCCATAAGAATTTTAACACTTTCAATAGTTTGAGGCATAAATCCCTCATTAATATCTACAACAAGAATTGCAATATCAGCTAAACTCCCCCCCCTTTTACGTAAACTAGTAAAAGCTTCGTGTCCAGGAGTGTCAATAAATAATAATCCAGGAATACTTAATTCCTGTTTCATTCCTTCCAATAAATCTCCACAAATTCTTTTAACTGTTTCAATTGGAACACTACTGGCGCCAATATGCTGAGTAATTAAACCTGCTTCACGCTCAATCATGGTGCTTTTTCTAATAAAATCTTGCAAACTTGTTTTTCCACTATCCACATGCCCCAAAAAGGCAACAATTGGTTTACGAATCATCTTCAAACCTAGAAAACAGCACATGATTTTTAAATATTGTGCTTTAAAACAAACATTAAACAATTATTTAGTTAGTGGGATCTATTTAATTAACTCATAATTCAATTTAATATTTATTTCAGCACTCGCTTTTTCAATAACAGCATAATAAGGTTCCCATGCAGGAAATTCCTTAAAATCTTTTCCAAAAAAGAATATTTCATCAATAGTGGATGATCTAATTTGATTAGAAACTAATTTAGTTAAATCATCAACCCCTTCAAAAGTTAATAGTTTATCATAATCAACAATATAATCCATAGCGCTCAAAAGTCCATGTTTTCCAGAAAGAATTCTAAACTCAACAAGATCCCTCCTACTTCTAGCATAAACACTTTCAATCCTATCGCTATTATACATATCAATAGCAGGCAAAAGCCCAGGATAATCTCTCTTTTCTTTACTACAAATAGTCATATAAACTTCCATATTAATTCAAGATAATTACCCTCTATTTATACTTTTATACACTATAAAACATAAAAGCTTTTATATCAGTTAGTATTCTAAAATAGTAACAATTAGTTAACACAACTATTTAGGGGGTAAATAGAATGAAAAAAGAGCTAACCGCATTAATACTCAGCATATTTTTACTAAGTTTTTATGTGGGTCACATAAGATATAATGAATATGATCCATTAGATCAATTCTCAATCCATACAAACCTAGTAAACAGATATGGAAATACTGATTTAGAAAATCTAAGAGTTACAGCGCTTTTACCAGAATTAGGGATATATATTCCAAGTAACTCTGTTAATTTAGATGCAGGGGAAACAATGGCAACATTCAATTTCTTTGAAAACTATAACATCCCTAAGGGAGAACATATGGTAAGGTTATGTGCAACTAATGACTATGTCAAAAACTGCAAATATAGGTATATAAGTTTCATATAAATAATATATAGATAAACTTATAAGCCTTTTTTCTTTTTCTTTTTTTCCAAATGAAATCAAAAACAATTCAAGAAGGCAAAGCTCTCTTAAATATACCTATAGACAAAAAAATATCAAAAAAATTACCTGTATTCTATAATCCAGTTATGAAATTAAATAGAGACATCTCAATTATTTTGATGAATTCGTTACAAAAAAAAGAAATTCAGATTGCACTCCCCCTAGCAGGAACAGGGATACGAGGGATAAGGTTCCTTTTAGAATTAAAAAAAGATAAAATAAAACACCTCTATCTAAACGATTATTCAGAAAAAGCAATAGAATTGATTAAAGAAAACTTAAACCTAAATAAACTTAAATCAAAAACAAAGAAAATAACAACACTTTCAACAAATGATGCGAATCTTTTCTTACTCAATTCAAAAGGTTTTGATTATATTGATATTGACCCATTTGGAACTCCAAATCCTTTCTTAGATTCGGCAATAACAAGACTTTCAAGAAATGGTATTCTGGCAGTAACAGCAACAGATACATCTGCTCTTTGTGGCACATATCCAAATTCCTGTCTAAGAAAATACTGGGCAACACACAACACAAACACAATAATGCATGAACTAGGGTTAAGAATCTTAATAAGAAAAGTTCAGCTAATAGCTTCTCAACACGAAAAAGCATTAACCCCCATATTCTCATACTCAAAAGATCATTACATGAGAGTATTTTTTGAATGTGAAAAATCAAAACAAAAAACAGACGAAATTCTGAAACAGCACGAAAGAATAAACAATTATGGCCCACTATGGATTGGGCAATTATGGGATCCAAAATTAACAGCAAAAATGCTGAAAAACACTCAAAAAACCGATAAAGAACTCCTCCAATTTATTTCAATAATTGCAGAAGAATCAAAAATACAAACAGTTGGATTTTTCAATATCCATCAAATTGTAAAACAACACAAACTTAAAACAATCCCCAAAAAAGAAGCACTCTTCAAAGAGATATCCAAAAAATACAAAATCTCACTCACCCATTTTAATCCAATTTCTATAAGGAGTACGATCCCCATTAATGAATTAATTAAAACAATAAAAAAATTAAATAAAACAAAAAAAAACAATGAAACCTAAAATAGCGTTTGATCTAGATGAAGTGGTTGTAGAAATGTGTGGGACAGCACTGAAAGAAATATTCAACCCTTACTTTAATATCAATATGTCAAAAAAACTTTGGCTCTCATATCATTTTGAAGAAGTTATAAATTCTTTACATCCTGAAAAATTAGAAAAACCATTAACTTTTCATGACTTTAGTAGAATTTTAAAAGAAAATTCTGATAACGGGTTTCTTGAAAATCTTAAACCATTAGATTATTCAATTGAAACAATACTTAAATTAGAATCAGAAGGATTTGATGTAAGTTATATAACTTTCAGAAGCACACTTTTTTATAATAAACCACAAGAAAGAACTAAATATTGGTTGGAACAATATGGTCTTAATCCAGATAAGGTTTATTTTTCCCAAGACAAATCAAAAAAGATGGATGAGTTAGGTGTCAAACTTATGGTGGAAGACATGCCGCACACAGCATTAAAAATAGCTGATGATAAAAAAGTATTGCTCTTTTCATATCCTTGGAATACTAAAACCTCTGAAGATCAATTATTAAATAAAAAAACAAGGGCAGAAAAACATGAATTGATAGATATGATTGAAGCAGATAAAAATATAACCAGAGTTTATGATTGGAAACAAATTTACAATAAAATACACGAATGGAAAGATAATCAAATTAGTTTTTAAATTGTTGATTAACTCCTTTTTTCTTTCAGGATAGAAGATTTATATTTATTTATTTTAAAACCATTCATTCTTTTAATTATAATATTTAAACCCCTTTTATTTAGTTTACTCGATAATTCAGCCTCATTGACTTCTTGATCATAACCTAAACAAATAATATCTGGTTTTTCTTCTTCTATTACTTTTAATCTATCGGAAATATTTCCAAGTCTTGCCTTATCAACTATGCTTATTTCTTGTACATTGTGTAATCTTTTTTTTTCATTATAGTGGGAAGATTGACTTTTCAAATATTTTACGTTTTCATCTTTAGCAACAATAACAATAAGAAAATCGCCATATTCTTTAGCCTGTTTAAAATAATCCTCATGACCTTTATGTAGAATATCAAAAGTTCCAAAAACCATTACTTTTTTCATCTAATCAATGCTCAACTAATTATCCAATAGCTCTACGAACATCAGTAACTTCAACAGAATTAACGCCTTTTATGTTTCCAATAGTTTCTTCGATAGGATCTAATTTATCGCTTTCATTCATTACAAAAATAATATCTAAAGAGTTAAGACCAAAAGCAACAGGATTGATACTTGCTTTTATTTCTCCTTCTCCAACTGCTTTTATAATCTCTTCTTTAGTGATTTTTTCAATTTTACCTAAATCCACTTCAGGATTTTCAGGCATAATTTTTAAACTAATTATTACTTGTGCCATTTTATTCCTAAGGTCCTACAAATCCACATTCTGGGCAAGTATACCCTGTAGCAATCTTTCTACAGTGATCACACCTTATTATCTCGTGCTTACCACATTTAGGACATTTAAAATTAACTGCCTCATTAGTATTTGCTATATTTTTTTTGCAACCTGTGCAATATTTTATTTCAGCCATTATTCTATTTGAGATTAATTGCTAGTTTAAAAACCTTATGGTTTCTTACCCCTATAACCATTATAGAATAGTAACTGCAACTACCTACTTAAAAGATATGACAAAAATATATAAAACATGTATCTTATTAAATTCCATTATGGGGGAAAAAGAGGAAAAACTCATAGGGACGAAAGAGGAAACAATACCGCTCTTTCCTTCCACAAAGAAAAAAAACAGATTCTTTTCAAAATTATTTAAACATCGAGAGTCAAAAATAGATGAACCTATGGAAAATCCGATGAAAAAACAACTTACAGAAGAATTACCAGCCCATCAACATTTCAGATTGACTAATGGGAAAATGATAAAAAATATTCCTCAAATGATTGAAGAATTAAAAACAATGGATAACAGCACATTTAAAGCACATATAACTGAAGAAAAAAATGATATTGCTAATTGGATAAAAGATGTTTTCAAAGACCCCATATTATCAGAAAAGATACTTAAAGCTAAAAAAAGAAAAAAAATTATAAAATTTCTCGAAAAAGAGATAAAAGAAACAGAGAAAAAATTTAAAGAAGAAAAAGAATTACTTATGAAAGAAGAATTATCAAAACCTTTAGAAAAACCGATCCCTCCAATAACTCAATCAATAGAGCCACAACAAGAAAAAGAAGAAGTTATTAAAGCTCCAAAAGCTCCAAAAAAAGTGGAAATTAAGTTACCAAAAATATTATCCCATAACGAAGAAACAATAGTCCCTCCACTACCCCCAAAAGGATTCTTCAAAAAGAAGTTTTTTAAAAAAGAAAAATCAGAATTAATAGAAGAAAAGGGGCAAATCAAAAAAATGTCAAAGAAAAAGAATGAAGAAATAGATAAATTAATCACCCTCAAAGAAGAAAAATCACGTCTTGCTAAAAAGAAATCTTTGTTAAATACTCGAGAAAAGTCTATTGAAGAAAAAGAAAAAAGAATTTCTGAATTAGAATCTGCAAATTTAAGAGCAACACAACAAATTGAAAATCTAAAAAAACGAGCAGATCACGATACTAGGGAAAGATTGATGCACGCAAGAGAAAAAGAGAAAGAAGTTAATGGATTAAAATTGAAATTAGCAGAAGACAAAAAAAATATAGATGAAAAAGACAAAGTATTAGATAAATTAAGAAAAAAATACTTGGATGTTATTACGAAAGAAAAATCTATAGAAGAAAAGGAATTAAAGTTAACAAATAAAGAATCAGATATTAAAAAAATAAGAACAACGCTAACAAAAACTAAAAACGAATTAAAACAAAAATTCCAAAGGATAGATTCAATAATAAATCACCAAGAAGAAAAATGGAAAATAAAATTCACTGAGTTAAACAATATCAAAAATTTCCTTGAGATAAAAGAAAGAGAAATTAAACCCATTCTTTCGCGGTTTGAGGATGATATACAATTATTAACTAAAAAAGAAGAAGCGTTAATCACTAAAATAAATAGATTAGAATCAGATGAAAAATTATTGAAGGTTGAAGAAAATAGTTTAGTAAAAAAAGCAAATTCATTGATTAAACAAGAACAAAAAATAAAACAAAAAGAATTGGATTTAGTACAAGAAAAAGATGAGTTTAGGGCAGAGGTAAAGGAAGAAAGGGCAGAGATAAAGAAAATAAAAAAAGAAGTAACTAAAAGAGATAATAAAACAAAAAAAGATCAAGAAAAGATTCTAAAAGTAAAAGAATTGAGGGCAAATACAAAAAAACTTAGCATAGAATTAAGAAGTATTGAAAACAAATTGGCAAAAAAATCTAAAATCTTAGTAGATATTCCAAAAAGAGAAGATGAACTTAAGAAAGTTGAAAATGAATTATTAAGGAAAAAAACAGCACTAGAAAAAAAAGAGAAGAACTTAGAATTAGAAAAAGAACAAGTAAAAACCAAGCAGAAAAAATATGAATCGGAAATGGATGATTTAATGGATGAAGAATTTCATAGATATCTTCAAAAAAATCTTTCAAACATTTCTCCATCTGCCACTTCTGAAATGAAAGATGAAGAATATCAACATAATGAAATTTATGTGTTAATAGACAATTGCAGAAATTTTATAGACTCAAAAGATTTTGATGGGGCAAAAAATTTATATAATAAAATAAGGTCTCAATTCACAACACTAGAACTTAAAGATACAGAAAAACAGATTCTTAAAAACACAATTAAAGAACTATATCAAGAAATAAATTTAGCATCTCTTTCTTAAAAAAGAAAAAAATAAAAAAAGAATAAAGATTTAACTTACCAGTCAAAGGCATCTAACTCGCTTTCAATGTCGTCCAGTTCACCAAAATCCATATCTCCTTCTAAGTCATCAAACTCTCCAAGCTCTCCACTTAGTTCGTCAATACTTGAATCTCCAACAGCCTCGTCTGGTAGCACTGTTTGTTGGACACATCCGGCAAACAGGAAAAACAAGCATAATATTGTAATAATTCTTTTCATTTTTAATACCTCAGTATTTGTTATATTTAAACCATTGTGATAACCATTGAGTAATCAACTCAATGGAAACATCACAATTATTCTGCAATATTGCCAGTAGTTGTTTTTTCAACAACCCCTATTTCTTCTGGTTCTTCATCAGGTGTATTTTGAAGTATTTGCCATCCACCTTCACCCTTAACAAACTTAACTATTTCTTTAAGAGTTGTTTTAGCATCTTTAAATGCTTCTTTTGAGATAGCAAAGTATTTCATAGCATCGTCATCGTCATTATCTTGAGCTTTTAATCCTTCTTTGTAATTAGATCTCGCATCAAAGATGTTTTCACTAAACTGATCTAATAATTCATCTATCTTTGTAGTCTCCATACCTTCTTCTTCCATCCTTTCAAGCACTCTTTCAAGTCTGCTTTCCAGAGCATCGAATTTTACGAGCACTTTAGCAACGATTCTTTCTTGCATCAATGATTTAACTTTTTTAACAAACTTTTTTACGTCTTTAAATTCTGCTTTTACAACATTAGCAACTTCTCTTATAGATTCTTTGCTTGTATCTTCATTAATCCCATCTATTTTTTCTTTGATGTTCTCAACATTCCCAATCAAGACAGCTCCTCTTTCAAGAATATCTTCTACCTGTTCGTCTGTAAGTTTTTCAGAACTCTGTACTTTGAATCTTACTTTTTTAACATTTTCAATAATCATATCAGCAAGATTATTTAGATATTCTTTAGAATTTACAGCAAGATTTTTCTTAATCTTGATACACTCTTCAGAAGAATCTCCCACACAAGCTTTGTATTTCTTTTTAGCTGATGCAAAATCAACTTTAACTGTTTTCAATTTATTCTTTGCACCAACATATAATTCATTAGATTCCTTAATGCTTTTTGCATTAGCAACTAATTTTGCTTGAGAAACTTTTCTAACCATCAATGCTTTTTTCTTAAAGTCTTGTTTCTCTTTTGAAATAGACCTAACATCTACAGCTTCAAGACTTCTTTTATCTTTAACAAGAGATTTGATTTCAGACCTACTTAATGATACAATCTCTTTAATCTTGGTGGGTTTTAATGTGGCTAATCTTTTAACATCTGCTTTTTCGAGAGACCCAACTTTTTTATAATATTTAGCAGGGACTTTTACTAATACAGATCTGTCTTCTTTATTAACTCCCAATTCTCCTAATTTTCCTTTAAACTGTTTTGTTTTTTTAGCATTAATACATTGTTCTTTAGCTAACATATCTAATAAATTAGGAAACTTCTTTTTAACTGCTTTAACGCATTTATCTAAATTTGAAGTGTCAACTTCATTAGAATTATCTTCAATATACCCTTCAACACTTACCCCTTTAGCAAGAGCTGCTGTGGGTTCTCCACTAGTCAATGAATTAGTTTCTGCCCCAAATGCGGCAGGAACCATACTTATTACAAATAATAACATCACAAAAAATGCACTTATTTTTTTAAACATTTTCATCTACCTCCAAGTTCTTCGATGATCTCTTTGATTGTTTCAATCAAGAGTTGTTTGAATCTTATTAATTTCATTTTATTATTTATTGGTTATAAAAAAATAGGTGCGGAACTTTGGTTCTCACACCAAAAATAATAGCCAAAAAGCCAATTAGATTTCCTAATCAGCAAGAAGATAATTATTTATTTAATTTATAAACATACTTTCAAAAAGAAAAAATTAAACCTTTATCTGGTGTTCTAAAACTTTACAAAACTTTATGCACCTTTATTTAACTTCATAAAGCCCAAATAACCCTTGTTTTTAGAAATAGTTCTTTAAAATCGATTTTTTTATTTTAATTGTAATAAAAATTTTAGTAAATCTTTTATAATAGTTATACCATTTAAACAATATGCAAAAGAGGTATTCATTAGTATTAATATTATTATTTATTCTAGGTATTCCAATTAGTTTAGCTGCAACTATTCATGGAACAATTTATGATATTTCTTTAGAAGAGGCTGTTGATGTAAGGGTAAGTGTGGATACCTCACCTTCCCAACTTTATATATCTAAAAATGGATTTTACTCTTTTCAGATACCTTCAGGAGATTATATAATCACAGCAGAACAATATTCTAATGATTTTATAATAGCATCAACACAAGAATCTCTGACAATTTCTGACGAAGGAGAATATGTAGTAGATTTAATTCTTCTTCCGGTTTTTGAAGAATCTGGAAACGAAGAAACAGAATTCATAGAAGATTCAACAGATGAGATAATAGATAAACCCCAATATAATCTGCTCCCAGCAATAATCTTACTAATATTAATCTGCTTAATCTTAATTTATCTATTCTTAAAAAAAAACAAAATAAAAACAAAAAACCAATCTAAAAAGAAAACAAAAAGAAAACAAAAAGAAAACAAAAAACCAAAATTAAAAAAACCTCAACAACTCAAAACAGTTCAACTACCAAATGATCTTTTAGAACTCTATGAATTCATTAGAAAACACAAAAGAACAACCCAAAAAGAAATAAGGAAAATAATCCCTCTTTCAGAAGCAAAAATAAGCTTAATGATAGCAGATCTTGAATCCAGAAATCTAATCAAAAAAATAAAAAAAGGACGTGGGAATATAATAATTCTAAAATAAAGACTGTGGAATTTTGTAAAAAAACTAAACTCTGCAGCTTTAATAAAACCTTTAAGAATTGAAAATTATTAAAGGTTTCAATAAATTTAATTTAATTCATTGAGTTTCAACATAATTCTTTTACCTGTTTCGACTTCTTTTGCTTGTACTCTACTTCCAATACTCATTATCTTTACTTTCCTACCCCTAAATTCTACGACATCTCCTTTTTTAAATTTGGTTAATCTAAACAACACATTTAATCTATAGATATTTTTAGTGGTTTGTCTATCTCTACTAAACAATTTTTCACTTTCTTTTAATTCCCCATTAAAAACGATTTTTAACTTTTTTCCCAAAGATCTTAAAAATTTATTAGATGTGAGATATAAATCAATCCCTCCTGGAACTTTAACTGTTTTAGAAATATACACGTCTTCTCTTTTTGCTTTTTTTATTTGGTTCTTTACGAATTCGAGTACTTCTTTATTATGATTTCTTAATTGCAATATTCCTTGAAAATAGTTTTGGGGATATATCATATTAGATTAAAAAGTAACCCACTATAAAAAATTAACCAAAAAAGCAAACATTTTTATTTAACCCTTCAACTTAAACTGGAATATGTCCAAAAAGAAAGTAGATTGGCTTTATCCTTCCAAATGGAAAGGGATATGGTACTTTATTTGGGAAGACAACTCTTTGCTTAGTTGGATTGTCAATGTGATTCTAGCCTTTGTTCTAATAAAATTCATAATATATCCAGGATTAGGGCTTTTGTTCTCAACAAGCTACCCAATTGTAGCTGTTGTTTCAGGGAGTATGGAGCATCAAGGGAATTTTGATGCTTGGTGGGGCTCTTCAGCAAGATGTAGTAACAATTATTGTTCACAAGCAGAGTATTACTCTAATTATGGAATCACTAAAACAGATTTCCAGGAATTTTCATTCAAAAACGGATTTAATAAAGGAGATTTGATGGTGTTAATGGGAACAAAACCAAAAAACATAAAAACAGGAGATGTAATCGTGTTCCAAAGCAATCGTCCAGATCCAATAATACATAGAACAATTAAAGTTTGGTATCAAGATGATAAATACCATTTCCAGACAAAAGGAGATCATAATCAAGGTTCATATATTCAGGTGATGGAAACAGATATTCAAGAAGATAGACTTCTTGGAAAAGCAGTGCTGAGAATTCCCTTTTTAGGATGGATTAAGATTGCTTTTGTAAATATGATAAATAGTTTAAGGTGATAAATATGTTTTGTCCAAAATGTGGTTCAATATTGATGCCAAAAACAAAAAATAACAAAAGAGTTATTGAATGTTCATGTGGCTATAAGGAAAAAGATTTTTCTAGTTTTAAAAAAATAACTGAAAAAGTAGAAACAGAAGAAAGTATGGCTGTTGTAGATAAAGAAATAGATATTCTTCCAGAAACAGAAGAAGAATGTTCCAAATGTGGCCATAATATAGCTTCTTATTGGACAGTTCAAACAAGGGCAGGCGATGAACCAGAAACAAAATTCCTTAAATGCAAAAAATGTAAGCACATTTGGAGAGATTACAGCTGATCTCCAGAAATTTATAGAGAATAATAAGTTGAGGATAATTGTAAAGCCAAATTCTAAAAAAACAGAAATTCTTGGTTACAACAAAAATAAAAAAGCAATAAAATTAGCAGTATCTGCACTCCCAGAAAAAAATAAAGCCAACATAGAACTTATCAAATTCTTTTCAAAACTCACAAAAAAGAAAATCTCAATAATAAGTGGATTAACATCTAAAGAAAAAGTAATAAAATTCAATCCAACACATTAATTCTAGTACTTGGCTTACTCAACTTCCTAAATTTAACTCCTGCTTCTTTAAATAATCCTAATCCCGATTTATCAGGATAATTTCCAAAAGTCACAAACTCTTTTATTTTTGCATTTACCAACATTTTAGCACACAATATGCAAGGTGGGTGGGTACAATAAATCGTAGCACCCTCTAAATTTACCCCATGTAATGCAGATTGAATTATGACATTTTGTTCAGCATGTATCGCTCTACAGATTTCATGCCTGGTTCCAGAAGGAATTCTCAATTTACATCTCAAACAACCAAGCTCAAGACAATCTTTAACTCCTGATGCAGCGCCATTGTAACCAGTAGCTAAAATATGTTTATTTTTAACCGCAATAGCGCCAACATGATGTCTAGTACAAGTACTTCTTTCAGCAACAACCAACACCACTTTTAAAAAATAATTATCTAAGTTTTGTCTTGTTCTTATAGATTCAATTCTCCTTATCTCTGCCAATACATCATAAAGTTTTAATTTTAATTCTTCACTACTTTTATTATTAATAACATGAATATCTGCCTTTTTTTGACACAGAACAACTTGTTGTCCTTTTTTATTTTTAGTTAATCCATCAACTTTTTCTATCTTTTTGAATTCTTCAAAACTCACTTCTTCACCCTCTCTTTTTCGGGAATTGACCCACTCCCACCTTAACCTTACAGGTGCCTCAACACTGATGAGATAAAATCCCTCCAGCTTTCGCAACTCTTCAACTTCTTCAGGATTTCTTATAGAATCAATTACAATATTAGTCTGAAATTCTCCATCATAGTTTATTCTTTCAACAATCTTTTTTGCAAGCACTCCAGCCCCAAACTCTTCTCTCAATCGATTACCTTCATCAATCAGATTCTCTCGTGTTAGTCTAACTCCACGAGATTCAAGTTGTTCCCTTATAATGTCGGATAAAGAATCATATTTGAAACCTTTTTTTATAAAATAATTAGCAACAGATGTTTTACCACTTCCATTCAACCCAGTCAATCCAATTATCATAATTAAATTAAATTGAGATTTATTTATATAATTTACTATTCTAAAATAGTTACTTTTATATACATATTATTCATTAAACTAAAACATGAAAGTCATACTTGCAGGACACAATATTGATTTAGAATCATTAAAAGAAAACACTCCTTTAACTCCAGAAACCATTTCAGCAGCATATGCAAGAATTTCTAGAGATCCAAAAAACGTTTCAGAATTAAGAGCAGAATCAAGAAAAGAAGTAGAAAAAGCCAGAAATTCAAACAAAGCTATTGTTTTTGGAATGAGTCACCATTCTGTTGCAGAACACGCATATTTCAATTTTGATATTTTAGATATCTCCAGATTAGCATTAGAAGATCTAGAAGCAAGAAGAATAGGTTCTGCTTATACTGAAAAATCTCAGAGATATATAACCTTAGATGGAGATTACCTCATACCAGAAGAGTTGAGCTCTTTTGATGAAGGAAAATTCAAAAAACTGATTGGTGTGCAAAATGATTTCTACTTTAAAAGTTTAGATAAATTAGTAGAATATCAATATGAGCAAAACCCAGAGCTGGCTGAAAAAGCAGTAAAAGCAAAGAAGAAAGGGGTTTCCGATAATGTGAATCGAGCTAAAAACACCCTAGAAGGTTGGGCAAAAGAAGATGCAAGATATGCTCTCAGTTTAGCTATTCAAGGACAAGTTGGAGTGAGTTTCAACGCAAGAACACTAGAACATGCAATAAGAAATATGAGATATTCTGAACTTTCGGAAGTGAGGGAATTATCTAAGAAATTATATAAGTTAGGAAGTAAAACAGCACCCTCATTGATAATTCTATCAGACCCAAGAGAATTCAAAAAACAATTTAAAACAGAATTAAAAGATGATAGTTTCAGATACACCAAACAAAATCTCAGAGAAGCAGTAAAATCAATAATCAAGGAACGCAAAAACACTTCCCATCCATATTTAAATCCTCAAACAATAGAAGAAGGAAACGCAAAATTATTCAGCACAAACAATATAGATAAAAACATTGCAGCCGCATTAATTCACAATAATTCCGACCTGTCTTTTAGAGATTCGTACAAGCTCGCATCAAACATGCTGACGCCCAATATTTATAACAGAGGAGAAGATTTCTTTAAACAAGCACTTCAATACATTTCAGAATTCGATGCATTGCCAAGGGAGTTTGAATTTAGTGGGGATTTGAAATATGAAATTATAGTAAGTGCAAGTAATTTTGCTCAATTAAAAAGACATAGATTAATGACTTTATTATCTCAGGATTATAATCCTAAATTAGGTTATACTATTCCAGAATCAATTAAAAAAACTGGAATGGGTGGTGAGTTGATAAAGGTGTTAGATCAAAGCACAGAATTATACAAAAATTTCAAAGAAAAATACAACAAAACAGCAGAATACTGCCTTACAAATGCGCACAGAAGAAGGGTGTTAGTATCTGTTAATCCAAGAGAGCTATATCATATTTCTAGATTAAGAGAAGATGGACATGCACAGTGGGACATTAGAGATACAGCACACAACATGCTTCAACTGGCAAAACAGCAGGCACCACTAACCTTTATGTTGGCTTGTGGGAAAGATAAATTTGAAGAAGTTAGGGAAGAGGTTTACAAGGATTAGAGTTTTTTACAATATAATCTATCTACCCAATCTTTATCGTAGCTATTCAAACGACGAGTCCTTATTCCACCAACAAAATAACCAT
>JADHVD010000011.1 GCA_016784165.1 Candidatus Woesearchaeota archaeon | reverse complement strand
ACCAACAACTCCAACCACACCAACAACTCCAACAACTCCAACAACTCCAACAACTCCTACAACTCCTACAACTCCAACAACTCCAACCACTCCAACCACTCCAACCACTCCAACCACACCAACCACCCCAACCACTCCAACCACTCCAACCACACCAACAACTCCTACAACTCCAACCACTCCAACCACACCAACCACCCCAACCACTCCAACCACTCCAACCACACCAACAACCCCTACAACTCCAACAACTCCAACTACACCTACAACTCCTACAACTCCTACAACTCCAACCACTCCTACAACTCCAACTAGTTGTATAATCTCTGTTGAACCTACATCTGAAAGAGCCCATAAAGTACAAAGATTACCTGCAGTAAGTTTGAGGGGGCGTGAAATACCTCAAAGATGGGCAGAAGTAGAGAGAGAACCAAGCAACAATTATGAAGATTTTACTTTTAGCGTCAAAAATGAAGGGGGCGCAATAGATGGAAGATATATTTATAGCATAGCACTTATGTATCTAGAAAATGGACGTAGGCGTATGTTTACTCCAGAAATGTATGCTGTTTGGTTAAAAGACAACCGCCCCTATGGTCAATTAACAAATAGTGAACATGGTAATAGGGATGAAGTAGGATATTTGCCTGGAGCAAAAGGGATATTGGGTCGTATCCGTAAAACATTAACAGGCAGAGAAATGCCAACAATAAGCAAAAATGCTAAATCAGTACATGTTAGATTAACACCACAAAATGGCTTTGAAGAGATAATAGTTAGATTACATGCATCAGCAGTCAAGGGAGTCAGAGATAAAACAATTTTAGGTAGTGCCGTTGGTGGCTATGTTTTAAAATTCGGAAATCATCCACTAACAGAGGGTGTTGAAGTTAGAATTATCGGAAATAGGGAGGTACAGCTATGAGGGATAAATCACAAGTTAAGTTTACAATAAGAAACCTTCTTCCAGAAACACAAGATTATAATCTAAAAGGATATTTGCTAATATGTAACACAAAAGGAAGAATTTTAGATTCATTTGCAAGTGAGATAGTGCTATCAAGAGATTATGTGGAATTAGAAACATATGGAAAAAAAACAATTACTCTTCAATTCACTTACCCATTAATACTTGAACAAAATAGAAAATATTTTATTAGTTTATGGGCTATAAGTCCCGAACATAGTCATATATTTGAAATAACAAAAGAGACAATCCAAGAAATAATAAACCACAATAGATCTAACAAAGTTACAATAAGTTGTGATTATTATGAATTAATTCAAGAAGAACGAAAACCCCTCACTGAGGAACTTGAAAAACACATAACTGAATGGGATAAACAAATTCAAAAAGGAAACAACCCCTTATTTTTTGGTGGGTATATTAATATGATCGGTTATTTGAAAAAACAAATCCCCATAGAAGATGAAAGAAATATGCTAAGTAAATACAATATTGGAAGAGAAGACTTATTTCAATTATACCATAACACCATTAGTGGAAAAGATATAATGCTAATAGATAAAATGAAAAGAGAGATAATGCCCAAAGATATCTTTAGATTCAAAGAATTTACAAGTTTCACAGAATTTATAAAATCTTTAAATAAAGGGGCAATAAAAGGTTTTATTAAAGAGCTTAAAGAAGGAGATATAGAAGGATTAAATAAAGAAGAAGTTAAATTATTAATAAAATTAATAAAAAAGACAACTTAATTAAAAAAGGGGAGAATCAAAAAGTAAACAATTAAGATTTACTTATAAGGAGGAATCAAAATGGGAATATTTGGAAAACAAACAGCAAAAATAGGATTGGCAATGCATATTGGCTCATCAAAACACTATGCCAGAGTTATCAGAAGACTTACAAAAGCAATCAAAGGGGACGTAAAAGATGAACATGAAGATGTACATAAATTAGATGCAGCAATAACTGAAGGTTCTATCACAAAAGTAAAAGAAACAATGAATCAATTAATTGAAACTTGTAAAGATGAAGCAAAAGAGCTGGATAAGATATCAGAAGAAGTGTATGTTCTAGAATTTAGAATGGAAAAAGATTTGAAAAAATTAGTAGACGATTTAAACGAATTAAGTAAAAATCCTAAACACCAAACAGAATTAAAAGATGCACTTAATTCACTCTATGTGTTATTCAAAGAGATTCACCAAAAGATCTTAATGGAAAAGAGACAGATGAGAGATTTAAAGAGAGATAAAAACAGATTAAGAGATAGAACTATTAAACCAAATATTATGTTATTTCACTCATTAAGGGTTTGTGCAAAAGCAGAAAAAAGGGACGTAAAAAAAGTCTCAAAAGTAATCCATGAACTTCAAGGAATTATTGAAGACTTAAAGAAAGGAAAAGCAGATAAAAACTCTTTTGAAATAATAAAAAAAGATACAGAAAAATTAAAATCTGAAATTGAAGAAGAATTAAAAGTCTTAATTCAAATAGAATCTGCAGTAGTTTATCTTACAGAAAGATTTAAAGAATTAAACATGAAAGAATTTCAAAAAGTAAGAGAATTAGCACAAAAAGGATTTCCACAAAAAGTTGAATCTGAGATAGCACTAAAAGAACAAGAATTCTTAGATCAATTAAAAGCAGAAGAAAGAAAAGAATACGATAGAGTTAGGGTTGTTCTTGGAGTTTCAAAAGAAGGTTATAAGATGGCTGCTTAAAACAGTTAATTTTATATAATTCTTTTTCATTATTTTAATTTATGTTAAAAAAGAGCTCTTTAATAGTATCATCTATTCTATCTATTTTAACTCTCCCTTCAGCTTTAGCGATAGATATGCCCGATGTTGGTGCAGCATTTGGTATGATTGGGCAAGTGCTTTATTCAATATCTACAAATTCTTATGCTCAGTTTGCAATAGTTGCAATAATTCTATATATACTCCTTTATCAGATTTTCAAAGCTCCACTAAAAAAAGTTCCTGTTTTTGAAGGTGGCTCAGGAAATGTAATCGCTGCAGCATTAGCACTTTTAGCAGATTTAGGAATAGTATACAAAGCAAGAGATGTAGGCTTAGAGGGCTTCTTAGCAAAGGTATTCGGCCCAAATAAACTTTTTGCTGGAGTAATAATAGCTATAGTACTATTCTTTATCTTAAGGAAATCATTGGGAAATAAAACCAAATTAGCTTTATTATTAACAGGACTTACTTGTTTAGTGTTAGCAAACATGCTCCAATTACCTATGATGGGCACTATTGGATTGTTTATGATGCTTGGCTCCGGGATATGGTTTATGGCAAGTCATGCACGTCCATCGGCAGGAGGTTCATCTTTTACTTCAAAATTAAAAAATGAATGGGGCTCAAAAAAAGGATTTGGAAGTGGTAAAGTCAAAAGAATAAAAGATTGGGGGAAAACAAGAAAAAAAGACGAGAAAAAGATAAAAAAAGATAAAAAAGACGAAAAAAAATTAGCCCATAAACAAAAGAAACAGATAAAAGAAGATCATAATACATACGCAAAATTAATTAAAGCTATAGAAGCACAAAATACACCAAAAATAATAGAATTATCAAGAGAATTAGATGAATCTGTAAAAGAAGAGACTCAGTTATACATAAAGGAAAGAGAAGATGTAGTAGAAGAACAGAAATTAGATGTCCAAGATGAAGCAATTACAAGAAAAGAAATAGAAGGAATAGAAGCACTAAAAAAATCAGATGAGTTGGATAAAAATACCAAAAAAGATTTAGAAAAAGAAGAAAACATAGAGATAAAAGAAGATAAGGCTCAAAGAGAAGAATATAATCTTGATAATAAAGAAAAAGAACAATTTGCAAAATTAGGAAAATTCAGTAACGAGATAGAGATCAGATTGAGGAGTTTAGTGATAAAGGCCCAAGAAGAACAATTTAAGGAATGTTTAAAGATAGCACAAGAAATCAAAACAATACTCCAACAGAGAGATGAAATATGGGGAGTTAAAGAGGGTTTTAGGGAAAAAGGAAGAAAAGTAGCAAAAAAATTAAAGAAATTAGTTAGAAAAGAACATAAATTAGAAGAAAAAGTAGAAGAAGATGTTGATGAACAAACAGATGAAGAGAAAAAGAAAGACGAACAACTAGAATTTAATTTCAAAGAATAATCTTTTTTCCGAAAGGTTTAAACTAAGAGACCCATGTCTCTAAGCATAAATTTTCTAAAATTACATTTAAATTTTAGAAATCCTTTAAGAATTCTATAAAAATCCTTATTGGCTTTTTCCAAAAGTTTACGAATTTTTCCGAAAGCTTTAAATATCACTTCAAAAACCTTTTACTCATTAATCCTTATTAAATAGAGAGGGGGGAGATTAAGATGGCTAAAGATAAAATACATATGAATTTAGTGTTCATCGGACACGTTGACCATGGTAAATCAACAACTGTAGGTAGAATGTTGTTTGACTCTGGTAATATTGATGAGCAAGCATTAAGAAAATTAAAAGATAAAGCAGAAGAACTAGGGAAAGGTGGATTCGAATTCGCTTTTGTAATGGATAATTTAAAAGAAGAAAGAGAAAGGGGAGTTACAATTGACCTAGCACATAAGAAATTAGATACTGATAAATACGAATTTACAATAATCGATGCTCCAGGGCACAAAGATTTTATTAAAAATATGATTACAGGTGCATCACAAGCAGATGCAGCAGTTCTTTGCGTTGCAGCAAATGATGGAATCATGGCTCAAACTAAAGAGCACTTATTCTTATCAAGAACCCTTGGTGTAAGTCAACTTATAATTGCAATAAATAAGATGGACATGAAAGATTATGATCAAGGAGTATTCAATAAAATTAAAGATGATATGAGTGCATTGATGAAAACAGTTGGATATAAACCTGAAGAAACAAAATTTATACCTATCGCTTCATTGCCAGGAGACAATGTTGTTAAAAAATCAGATAACTTATCATGGTTTGATGGTATGACTTTAATTGACGCAATTAACGATCTAAAAGCACCTGAAAAACCAACTAATTTACCATTGAGATTACCAATTCAAGATGTTTATAATATCACAGGTATTGGTGTAGTCCCAGTAGGAAAGGTTGAAACAGGAGTGATGAAAATAGGCGACAAAGTTATTGTAGTTCCAGCAAGAGAAGGAACTGGCGTAACTGGAGAAGTTAAGACTATTGAGATGCATCACGAACAAATGCAAAGCGCAGAACCAGGAGACAATATCGGATTCAACGTAAGAGGAATCGGTAAAAAAGATATGACTCGTGGAGATGTATTAGGTCATGTTGATAACCCACCATCTGTTGTAACTGAGTTTACAGCACAAATTGTTGTGTTAAATCATCCAAGTGTTATTACTATTGGATACACTCCAGTGTTCCACATCCACACAGCACAAGTGGCATGTCAAATAGTAGCAATTGAGAAGAAAATTAATCCAACAACTGGTGAAACTTTAGCTGAAAACCCAGACTTTATTAAGAATGGAGACGCAGCAATTGTTAAGATAAAACCAACAACTCCGTTGGTGATTGAAAAACAAAAGGAAATACCACATATGGCAAGGTTCGCTATTAGAGATTCAGGAACCACAGTTGCCGCAGGAATGTGTATAGACTTAGTTAAAAAGAACTAAGTTAATACATTTTTTTATTGTTTTACGAGCCATTTTTGAGCGAGTAAAACCTTGAAGACTTTAAGTCTTCTTGTTTTTTAAATCATGGTGAATCCGTGTTTATCATGTGGTAGTTAAGGAATATGCAAAAAGCAAGAATAAAAATAGCAAGTACAGAAATAGATAAGGTTAATGAAACCTGTCAGTACATCCAAGATATTGCAGAAAAAACAGGTGTAGAGATTAGAGGACCTATTCCTTTGCCTACCAAAAAATTAAAATTAACAACTAGAAAAAGTCCTGATGGAGAGGGCAAGGCTTCTTGGGAACGTTATGAAATGCGTGTCCACAAACGTATTATTGATTTAGGTACAGATGAAAGAGCATTAAGATTAATCATGAGAGTACCCATTCCAGAAGGTCTCAACATTGAGATTGAAATGATCAATATTTGATTTTTTAGTTCTAATAACACAATTTTTATAAATAGTTTAATTTATCTTAATTCTAGTGCCACGATCGCATAATCTGGTATTGCGCAAGACTGGAAATCTTGTCCCTATGGGATTCCCGGTTCAAATCCGGGTCGTGGCGTTTAAATCATTCACATTACTTTTCAATCAAAGTAATCAATTAAAGAATGTACCATGGAGTGGGATTTAATGAGTAAAACGAATTAATATCCCACGCTAATCTGGGGAGCTACTACCCAAAACGTAGGTTCCAAATCTGGTCGTGGCGTATTCATTTTTCTTTTTTTAATTATCTTGTTAAATTTTTAATTATACTCGTCAATAGCAGAAATAGCCTTACCCAAGAAACTTTTTTCAACCTTATTTTCAGGCTCAAATTCATATAAATAATCATTACCCAATAGAACTTTTAATTCTCCATCTTTTATCAGATTATTAACTTCTTTTATCATAACCCCATTTTTAACATCCGGATTTGTTATATCCCAATCAAACCAAAATAAAGAATATTTTTTAAGTTTTAATTCTCCTTTGTTATTTCTGAAATAATAATAAAATTTCCCACCATGTTCTATTTTATTGTCCTTATTGGGCTTAACTACTGCAGTAAATGCACCAGGGTCAAGAACATACAACATTGTCTGGAAAAAAGCATCTTGATTGGATATGAATTCCCCAATTTCTTCAACTGTTTTATGAATCATACGGCCTTCTTTAACATTAATAACCAACCCAGCCTCAGAATCTTTTTTTTCTTGTAATTTGAATTGTAGCTCCTTTTTATTTGGAAGAATCCCTGCAAAATTATTAATATCAAACCTCCCTCCAGCCGAAACTCTTTTTAGGATTAATTCATTAAAAGCCATCTTAGCTTCCTTAAGATTATTATTCGAATACTGAAAGTATGCTGTTTCTATCAATCTTTCCAGAACTGGATCTATCTGTAATTCTTTACCATTATTAATTTGTTCATCTCCCCCAAGAATTTTAAATCCAAAACCAGCCATATTTTCACTTGAGCCAGCAAAAACAAACCCAAATAATGCTTCTAATAGTATAGCAACCAAAAGAATCCCTAATAAACCATTTATTCTATTAAGCACCTCCATACTAAATCTTTATCATTATTGGATATAAATACTTTTCTAATATACCTATAATTAAGCGTTACTTTTTTAAATCAATCACTTATTTAAGCATAATACGGGCCCATAGCTCAGCCTGGCTAGAGCGATTGGCTCTTAAGTTACGTCTCTTTAGACAAAAACCAAAGAAACCAATAGGTCGCGGGTTCAAATGTGTGATTACTCAGGTAATCAACTGAAAGTCCCGTTGGGCCCATTTAATAAACCTAAAATGGAATGTCAAAAAGAAAAAAATCTTGAAAGCTGTACTTGCACCTATCCAGGATGCGAGAAAAAAGGAATCTGTTGCGAATGTGTAAGATTTCATAGGGAAAGGAGAGAACTACCTGGTTGTTTTTTCCCTCAAGAAACAGAAAAAACATTTGATCGCTCAATTCAGAAATTTGTAGAACTAAATAGCTGAAAATAACATTAACGTCCTGTGAGTGTAGTCCTGTCAATCATGAAGCTCTCTCGAGGCTTCGACCCAGGCTCAAATCCTTAACAGAAGACCATAATAAAATGAAACCTATAATAAAACTATATCGTCCAAGTTGGAATATAGGAGGGATAGAAATAGATAGATATAGTGATGGAACTCTTGAAGATTATTGTTATAACTCGATAAATAAAAAAATGAAGAGAGAATACCCTCATTTTTTAGAAAGAATAGTCAAATACAAACAAAAAAAAGAGATAAGAAAAGACATCTGGAACAGGATGAAAAAGATAGTTGAATTAAATGGTTTAGATAGGATGTGTAATCAGAGTATTGAAGAATGTTTTTCAATTTATTCCGATAAAGAAAAAGATTTAAAACAAAAATTTCAAAACCTTAATCGAGATTTCAGGGAAATATTTAATGTAGAATTAAAAACAAAATTTATCTACCTTAAATAATATAGAAAATAGAAAACTTTATATTCTTTTTAATCTAATTGAATTTTATGAAAAAAAAGATAGTGATTTTGCTCCTTTTAGTGGTAATTTGTTCTAGTTTCACAAGCGCTTATTCCTTTGAAGAATTCATTGATGATGCAAAGAATTTCTTTTTAGAATTCTCTTCAATAACTGGGATGGTTGTAGCAGAAATGGGTGGAGAAAAAATAGAAACTCAAGAAGAAAAGTTTGAGAAAATAAAGATTCCAGAACCAAAAGAAGTAGAATTAGCTAAAAAAACAAAAGAAAAAGGACAAGAAGACAAAAAAAGTTTTCAAGGCGCTACTTCACAAAACAAAGCAGAAAAACCTATTGAAAAAGAAACAACAGAACAAGAGATAGAGATCTCAACAGAAGAAGAATCAATAGAAGAAGTTATAGAACCAACAATACAGGAAGAAACACAATTAAAAGAAAAAGAAACAAAAAAATCAAAAAGAACAAAAAGAGTAAAACCAACAATACATATTCCAGAATGTTCTGATTATGCTGACAATAATGTAAATTATTACAAAAAAGGAGTCTGTAAAGACGAAAGCAAAAAGAGAATAAATCAAGGCACCGAGGACTATTGCAGTAATGATGGTATAACTCTTATGGAATACTATTGTGGCTCAACTGGCTTCTGTGAAGGCTCTTGGTATGTCTGCGCTAACGGGTGTAAAGATGGCACCTGTCTAACCGAAAAAGAAGAAGAACTAAAACCAGACCTCAAAGTGCTTTCATTAATCAATAAAGCAGACTCTTCTTTAGTTTCTGTAAAAAATACAGGGACAAAAGGAACTTATTTTAAAACAAAAATAAACACCCAATACAAATATGAAATTTCGGAAGTTGATTATTATCTGGAACCAGGAGAAGTAGTGGAAGTAAATCTGGGTGAGAAGATTACAGGAGACTATTCAGTGGGAGTTATATCTGAAGAAGATGAAAATCAGCAAGATAACATTTTAAAAGGCCATATTGAAGAACCAAAAAGTCCAGAAGTCAATCAACACATAACAGGTGCAGTAACAACAGAATTACCCCAAGAACAAGATGTAGAAGAAAATAAAAAAGATAAAAAACCAATATTCGCAAGATTTATAGAATTCTTAAAAAATATTTTTTAAGTTTTAATTAGCTGCCATGCCAGTTAACTTTTCAAAACCACTACTAGGAATACCGACGCCTAATATTTTATCAATAACTATTTTTCCTTCTCCACCACCATAATTAAACAAAGCATAACTGTCTGAACTCATCTTGACAGAAGAAACTCTAAAATGGTACCATTTATATTCGTCAGTTAGCTCTCCACTAGCGATTTTTGTATTTCCAGGAGCCCAAATTTCAAAAGAAGTACTCTCCCCTTCTTTTTTCATGTATAAAGATAAAAGTATTAATTTTCTGTTCCATTCCACATATAGGTACTCATCACCTATTCCTGCAGGAATAGTGGTTCTGTCTAATAAAAGAAAATCCCCTTCTTTTTCAGTTAAAGAATCAAGAACATCATTAGTCATCTTATTATCTTCTGTTCTCAATAACACTCCAATAACAGGTGAATGAGCTTCTTTTAACTCTTCAATCTTAAACTCTCCAGAGATTGCTCTACCAGTTATAGACTCCAATTTAAAATCATTAACAGTCTCAGTAATACCAAAAATCATAATTAAAGAAAGGACCATCATAGGTAGAACATATCTAATATATTTCATATCAGTTCAGTTATCTTATTAATTTAAATAATTTTTGTTTTTATCAATTAATTAAGAAAAATAATTTGAAGGTAAATAGTTGAATTTTTCTTTATTTTTTACATCAACAACTTCAAAATCAGTAATCAGTTCTTCAAACCTTTCCCTCAATTCGTACATAAAATCACCAAAACTCCCCTTTTTTAATGATTCAAAATTAATAACAATATCCCAACTTCCAAAAGTTTTCACAACAGACACAACAGAAGGGTTTTCCTTACAAAAATTAGTAAGTTCCTCTTCTATTTTGACATCATAAGCAGAATATTTCAGTAAAATTTTCTTGTTGATTATTCCTAATTTAGCACAATCAAGAATTGGCTCAAATTTTCTTATAACTGCCCTTTTCTTTAACAATTTGAGTTTAGATGAAAAAGTTTTAAAGCTAATACCACTAATTTTACTCAACTCTTTTAATTTAGCATTTGGTTTTTCTAATAAGGCCATACAAACCATTTTTTCAGAAGCACTGAAATTAATAGGAGCCCGATCTCCACCAATAACTTTATCTTCCCCTTCTCGAGCCCAGGGATTGAGATACTGCCTTCCAAATTTACGAATCACAATAACAGTACAAATATTGTTATCAATAATATCTCCTTTATGTTTTGAGATAAATTTTTTTAGAGTTTTATTAAAATTAGAAGGGTTTGGAGACAAAAACATAGCACTAATATCAAATTTTCCTTGGAGTGTTTCAATCCATACAACATCTGGAAGCTCTTTTAGATCTTTGAGTAATTCTAAAGAACTATTTTTTTTATGGGATGTTCTGAACAACACTAAATAGCCATTAAAATCAAATTTTGCATAATCAAAAACAGTAGAATAACCTTTCACTTGTCTCTTTTTATTCATTGATTTTAAAGTATAACTTACCCTTTGTTCACTCGTCTTTAAACGCTTAGCTATCTTTGATAAAGTAGTCCTACTATTCTCGTCGAGAAAGTGCAATATTCTATAAATAACTTTAGCCATATTTTGAATTAATGCCTTAATATATATAAATTTTTCCACTTTTTACAAAATATTCTAACCCCAATTTTATATTAAACAATTGATTAGTCACTTATATTGGCCAGAAAGTCCATTTTTTCTATTGGATTCACCTAATCAATTGAAAATTAACTAGATAAATGAAAAAACCAAAATTCGCAGTAATCGGAGCCGGATGTGGCGGACAGACCTTTGCAGGACATTTAGCATCAGAAGGTTACGATGTAAATCTTTACAATAGGTCGCCAGAAAAGCTAGGCAACCTAAACGAAGAAAAAAAGATTACATTAGAAGGAATTCTAAACCAAGAAGGAAAAATAAATACTGCAACAACAAACTTAGAAGAATCAGTTCAAGATAGGGATATAATAATGGTTGTAACTACAGCAACCGGCCACGAAGAAATATCTAAGAATATAACACCATATCTAAAAGATGGCCAGACAATAATCTTAAATCCTGGACGAACTTTTGGAGCATTAGAATTCTTAAATAATATCTACCAACAAAGACCTAACCTAGATGTTACAGTTGGAGAAGCAAACACATTGCTTTATGCAACAAGAGTTACAGAACCAGGAAAAGTCAACGTTTTAGGGATAAAAGATGAAGTTTCATTATCTACATTACCTAATCATAAAACTCAAGAAGTAGTAGACCAATTAAATGAATTTTATCCATCATTTAAGGCATCAGAAAATTTCTTAGAAACAAGTGTTGGAAATATAGGGGCAGTATTTCACCCTTCAATTATGTTGCTGAATCATGATAAAATAAAGAACAATGAACCATTTGAATTTTATACAGAAGGTGCATCAGAATATGTTGCAGGATTTATGAAAGAAATAGATAAAGAAAGGCAACAAATCGCAAAAAAATTAGGAACAACAATCCCCACATTAGAAGAATGGCTTGGAAGTAGGTATAATATTGAACAAAAAGAATTACATCTTATGCTTAAAGAAAACCCAGCATATCAAGGAATAATGGCCCCAACAACAATGGATCACAGATATATTTTTGAAGATGTTCCAACTGGCCTAGTACCACTCGCACTTACAGCAAAATCTTTAGGGATAGACACGCCTTATATGGACCATTTAATTAATTACTCAAGTCAATTACAGAACACTAATTATTGGGAAAAAGGAAGAACCTTAAAAAAAATGGGTATAAACAAAGATTATGTCACAGAACAATTAGGTGAAATTATACATCAAAATCATTATGTAGGTGTATCATGAAGAAAATAATCGGAGCTTCTTTGGGTGAAGATGTTCATATCCAAGGGATTTACAATTTTTTAAAATTGGCAGAAGAAAAAGGATATAACACAAATTTTCTTGGACCAGCAGTAAATATAGATAGACTTATCGATACAATAAAAGAACAAAATCCAGATATTGTTGCATTGAGTTATAGGTTGACTCCAGAAACAGGAGATAATCTAATCAAAGAATTAGATAAAAGAATAAAACAAGAAGGATTAACCCAACCAGAATATGTGTTTGGGGGAACTGAACCAGTTACTCAAGTAGCTAAAAAATATAATTTATTCTCATTTATCTCAAATGGAAACAACAACAAAGACTTAATGGATTTCTTAAATAATGAAAAGCAAAGTTATAATCAAAGTACACATCATCCTCAAGATATTGTTGGAAGAATAGAACAAAAAAAACCATACCCAGTTCTAAGAACTCATTTTGGTCAACCAACTTTAGAAGACACAATAAAAGGAGTAGAAAAAATAGCAGATTCTGGAGTGATTGATGTTATTTCCTTAGGTATAGATCAAGATGCGCAAGCAAATTTCTTTCATTCAGAAAGGCAAGACCCTAAAAGGGCAGGAGCAGGCGGAGTACCAATAAGGAAAGAATCAGATTTAAAAAAATTATATGCTGCCACAAGGAGTGGGAATTTCCCTTTAATGAGGAGTTATGCTGGAACAGACGACTTAATAAGAATGGCTGAGATGTACGCTAATACAATTAATAACTCATGGGCAGCAATTCCTATTTTTTGGTTTAATGATATGGACGGCAGGGGACCACAAGAATTAGAACACTCAATTGACCAACATTTAAAGGCAATAGAATGGCATGCCTTCGAGGATATCCCTGTAGAGATATTAGAAGCACATCATTGGGGTATGAGGTGGGCGCATGATTCATTGACAGTTGCATCTGCTTATCTTGGAGCAAAAATCGCAAAAGAAATAGGAGTGGACAATTATATTCATCAATATATGTTTAATGTTCCTTCAGATACTTCTTTTAAAAATGACCTTGCAAAAATGCTCGCAGTAAAAGAAATGATTACAGAATTAGAAGATAAACATATTTTTGATATTTACCATCAAACAAGGGCTGGATTAGCTAGTTTCCCAAATAATATGGAAGCAGCAAGAGGCCAGTTAGCATCATCAACATTATTGCAGATGCAATTAAATCCAGACATAATCCATGTGGTAAATTATTCAGAACCACATCACGCAGCTACAGCAGAAGATGTGATTAACAGCGCATACATAACTAACCAAGTTATAAAAAATTCTTTTGGAATGCCTGATATGGCCAAAGATCCTGAAATTGTAAAACGAAAAGAACAGATAAAAAAAGAAGCAAGATACCTCGTAGATTTCATTGAGAAAAACGGCAACATCTTAGATCCGCAATATCTTACCTCTATTGTAAAAGATGGAATTTTTGACGCACCAATGTTAAAGAACAATAGATATGCTCAGGGAAACCTAGAGGTTGTAGAAAAAGACGGCGCTTATTTTCCAGCAAAAGATGGGAGAATTATTTCAGAAAAAGAAAGACTCAACAACATAATGAACAAAAAAACAAAGGGGTTAAACTTATATGCAAATAGCATTTCAAACAGCAGCAAATATTGAAGACAAGACTAACGCAGATTATAATCTTAATAATCCTGAAAAAACGATAAATCCTTTACTTCAAGGGCTTTATCGTAGAGGAATCAAAAAAGTGTTTCACTATAATCTTTCTGATTTAGTTAAAGATGGAGTCCTCATTGCAGATGGATATGATATAAATCTCAATGCAATAGGCAAAGATGGAAAATTGGATTTTTCTTACTCTCCTTCAAAGAGGGCTCTAAACGATTTTGACATTATATTCGCAAGAGGGGACGACGTCAATAAAAAAACAAAAGAAAAAGCCTTGCAGATAGACAGCTTAGAAGATACAGTGCTCATCAACTCAGGCTATGCAACTTTATCAACAAGAGATAAATTTGAAATTCCTAAGCGGTTTTCACAATATCCTGAATTGATTCCCCAAACAATATGTGTTTCTAAAGAAGAAGACTTAAAAGAAGCATGGGGTACAATCAACACAGATTATGTTGTGCTAAAAGGAAGATACGGCTCTTCAGGAAAAGAAGTTGAGAGATTCCCAAGAACCAAAGAAGGATACACCCAAGCAAAAGATTACTTTAAAGAGATGGGAGAATTAGTCGCCCAGGAATTTTTACCAGAAATAAGTCAAGGCGATGTAAGAATAAACATTTTTGATGGAGAAATCCTTGGAGGCTCTAAAAGAATCCCCGGAGATACTTGGATCACAAACATATCTAATGGCGGGAAAATGAGGCCAGTGGAGTTATCTTCAGAAATCATAAAAAATGCAAAAATAGCCGCGAGTTTATATCCCGAGACTAGGTTTCAGGGATTAGACATCACCTACGATTCTGGAAAATTTATTGAAACCAACGCTTTCCCAGCTTCAATCGGCCACATGAATGTCCTTTATGGCGCACATAATGAAGAAACTATTTTAAATAAATTAATAAAGTAATCTCCCCACATATATATTCATGAAACCTCTAATTGCTATAACGACCCATTTTCAAAAAGACAATCAGAACTATTATTCTGTTTATGAAACTTATTCAAAAGCAATAGAGTTGGCAGGAGGGATACCTGTTTTTATCCCTAATTTATCAGACTTTTCAGCCTTAAAAAAATTTGATGGTTTTCTTATTTCCGGAGGAGGACAAAGAGTAAATTATCAGGAAACAGATGGAAAACTGCCTTCATTGAGAGAACAGAATCCCGAGAGATACGATTTTGAAAAAAAACTGATTGATTACGCATTAGAAAATAATAAACCTTTAATTGGAATCTGCAGGGGGTGCCAGACTCTCAATGAAACCAACGGCGGAACCATCATAGATATAACACAAATTCCAAGCTCTTTAAATCATCGGCAGACGTTAGATAAAGAAAAACCAATTCATCAAATAACTATCCAGGGAAGACTAAAACAGATTCTGCAAAGAGAAGTAGTTGAAGTAAACAGTGTTCACAGCCAAGCAATCAACAAAGTTGCAGAAGGATTCAAACCCATAGCAAAAGCAAAAGATAACATCATAGAAGCAATAGAATCAACAGAACATGATTTTGTGATTGGATTACAGTTTCATCCAGAAAAAATGTTAGAAACCAACCCTTGTTTTATCAAAATTTTTCAAGAATTCATAAAACAATGCCATTAGTATCCCATTAATACTCATGCCCAACAATGAGCTCATCCATTTGCATGATTTCTACACAATTGGTTGTTCTAAGATGTCTTGTTAATTTATGATTAAAAGTCATCACAATCAAATCCTCTCTTTTAACAACCCCCTCTCTAATGGCCATTTTTAAAGAATCAATAAATCTTTCTCTTTTCTTTTTCTTAAAGGAATGAAATTGAAATACCCCTTTGACAATATCTAATTTTCTTGACACTCTTTCATCGGTGCTTAAAGCTATGATGGGAATTTTTGGACGATATTTTGCGATTAAGTTAGGGGTAAAACCAGAATGTGTTGGAGTGATTATCGCTTTAACATCTAAAAAACGAGCAATTTGATTCACATTGATTGCAATAGTTTCAGGAATATCATATTTCTCGTGAATATGCATCTTTTTTTCAGGCCTTTCAACATCAACATCTTTTATAATTCTAACCATGGTCCTAACAGCCTCAATAGGGTGATCACCGCCAGCAGTCTCCCCACTCAACATAACAGCATCAGCACCATCAAGAATTGCGTTTGCAACATCACTCGCTTCAGCCCTTGTTGGTTTGAGATTAGTGGTCATAGACTCAAGCATTTGAGTAGCTACAATAACTGGTTTACCTACTTTATTGACTTTTTTGATTATTCTTTTTTGAATCATGGGCACATTTTCCACAGAGATATTTAGCCCTAAATCTCCTCTCGCAATCATTATTCCCTCAGAAACTTTGATGATTTTGTCAATATTTTCTATTGCAGAAGGATGTTCTATTTTAGAGATAATACTAATATTTTTTCCAGCTTTTTTTATCATCCTCTTAACTTTTAAAACAGCGGTATGTTTAGTGACAAAAGATAAAGCAATAAAATCAACATTAGATTTTAGTCCAAATTCAATATCCTTATAATCTTTTTTAGTTAAGTCGGGTAAGTTCACTTTTTTGTGTGGTACAACCAGACTTTTTTTGCTCCCCAACACACAATTTGACAAAACCTTACACTTAATTTCTCCTTTAGATTTAGAAACAACTCTCAATTGAACCATCCCATCACTAATCAAGATAGTGTTCCCTTTACTAACATCTTTCCATAATCCTTTATAGGTTTGGTGTATTGCCTTTCTTGCCAGTTCTGTTTTTTTATTTGTTAAAATTATTATTTCTCCTTTTTTTAGATGTAATTTTTCTTCTAGTACATCAGTTCTTATCTCAGGTCCTTTTGTATCAAGTAGAATAGCAACTCTGTGAGATAATTTTCTAATTCTTTTTATAACTTCTCTGTGATAATGGTAATCCCCATGGGAAAGGTTAAGTCTTGCAACATCCATCCCTTCTTTAATCAGTTTTTTTAATTTACTGGGTTTATCACACGAAGGACCAATAGTACAAATCAATTTTGTGAATTTTAAATGAGTCATCTAACTTTAAAGAGGTATTATCTTATTTATATCTTTGTCTATACTTTTTAGTAGTTCAATAAGTAAGTTTTTAAACTAAAAAAGAATACTTCAATTATGCCGTAGTCGCATAATCTGGTATTGCGCGAGGCTCGAACCCTCGTTTCCCTTGGGATATCTCGGTTCAAATCCGAGCTACGGCGTTAATTAATCATAATATCACTTTCTTTCCAATCAAAGTAATTAATCAAAGAGATTATTAGGGGATGAGATATAACGAACAAAGTGAGTTATCATCTCATACTAATTTCCGGAGCTACTACGGAAAACGTAGGTTCCAAATCCGAGCTACGGCGTTTGCATTATTGAATTTGATTTTAGATTATATTCACTTTATAACTGGATTCGCAATATAAAAATAAAGCCCCACTTTCTCTCTCTTCATCATTGATCCTTAATAGGAACTCCAAGAGTTTAAGGAGCAGGGCAATTAGAATATAATTGAACTATTTAAAATAGTTTTGGTAGATATCATCAATGCCTATAATAAGCTTCATATTCTTGATGTGTTTTAAAATATTTGAATATATCTATGGTTAAAGTATCATCAGCATTTCTACTAACTTCAAATATAGCTCTTCTAGGTCCAAATCCTTCTCTTCTAAAATGCCCATCATGTCCCCTTTCCTTTTTACAAGTTTCATAAAAAGAAGCATTAATTATTTTTGATTTTTTAACAATTCGTCTCCCAGTATTAAATGGACCCTCTAATAATTCTTTTTCTAAAACATCTCTATCTTTCCTATTTGTTATTTCTATTAAATTATTAATATATACTTTAGGTTTGTCTTGTCGTATCAACTTTCTTAATCTTCTTTGAGATTTATAATTTTTAATATTTCTATTTGGTAAAATTCCAGTAGCATTAGGAAAAGTATCTAATACATCTTCTAAAGCTGAATGGTATTCAATAAATTCAGAATTTTTTAATTGTAATACTTTAGGATGTTTTTGATATATTTTATAGGCTTCACATTTATTAATCTCTCTTTCTTCAAATATTTCTTCTATCCTCATTATATTTTCTTTCATTTGTTTGTAAGAAGAATTATCAATCCAATCTTTTGCAGTTCTCCCAGTAATCCCCCTCATTTCTAAAAAAATAATTTCTTCAGCATCATAAATTTTAGGTATATATGCTTGTTTTTTAGATTCTGAAACTACAATTTGTTTAACTTTTTCAACTACTTTTTCAATTGTTTTTTCAGGTTTTTTTAATATAATTTTACGAGCTCTAGATATATTTATTTTAGGATTAATCATTTGTAAAAGAACGTCTTCAACTTCTTCATTTTCTAAATAAATATTTTTATTTTTTAATTCTCCAATAATATTAAGGTATTTTCCCAACTCCTTAGCATATTGTTTTACTTCATATAATTTAGATAACCCTTCTGAAATATTTTCTGATTTTTTATTTGTCACATCTTTTATTTTATAAAACTCAGTTAAAGCATTTTTTGATGGAATAATAATACTTTTACTTATTCTTTTATTCCATTTATTTATTTCATTAGTGTCTTCGATTAATTCTCCATTTCTTTTAACTAATACATCACTATATGCTTCAATTTTTTCTTTTAATTGTTCAACTAAAGGAAGGTATTCTTTTACAGGAATTGTTGTGTGATCTCTATTCTCTCCTTTGGGGATCAATAAACTATTATTTTCAAAAGGTAATTTTTCAGTTTCCCTTATTGTTTCTAGTATATCATCAGCTTTCTTTAGCGTTTTAAGAATGATTTGTTCTAACATATATTAGATTTACAACACTTTATTTATAAAACTTTCTATAATTCACTACTTTTAAGTAACATTAAAGAAAAGGTGCGGGTGCGGGGATCTGAACCCCGGACCTCTAGATTTCGCGCTTTAGTTTAGTCATCAGCAAATCATTGCCTCATCACTCAAAGATATGAGTCTAGCGCTCTAACCAGGCTGAGCTACACCCGCGTTAATATGGAAAGAAATAATCTCTCTGTTTTTAAGCTTTATGAAAAAACAATAAAAAATAAGAAAAAAACTCTGCTATGGCAGAGTTGGTTGTTTAAAAACTCTAAAGATCTGTTGGTTCTTCTTCTTCGTTTTCAGTAGTTTCTTCATCATCTGAGTCTGAATCTTCTTCTGAATCTTCATCGTCTGAATCTTCTTCTGAATCATCATCATCTGAGTCTGAATCTTCTTCTGAATCATCTTCATCATCTGAGTCTGAATCTTCTTCTGAATCATCATCATCTGAGTCTGAATCTTCTTCTGAATCATCATCATCTGAGTCTGAATCTTCTTCTGAATCTTCATCGTCTGAATCTTCTTCTGAATCTTCATCATCTGAGTCTGAATCTTCTTCTGAATCATCATCATCTGAATCTGAATCTTCTTCTGAATCATCTTCATCATCTGAATCTGAATCTTCTTCTGAATCTTCTTCTGAATCTTCATCATCTGAGTCTGAATCTTCTTCTGAATCTTCATCATCTGAATCTGAATCTTCTTCTGAATCTTCTTCTGAATCATCTTCATCATCTGAGTCTGAATCTTCTTCTGAATCATCATTATCATCATTATCATCATCTGAGTCTGAATCTTCTTCTGAATCATCACTAGTTTCTTCAGTAGAGTCATCATTAGATTCTTCTTCAGTATTTTCTTCTTGGGTTTCTTCTTCATTAAATTGTTCTTCTTCCATTTTATTTTTTTAATTTCCTCCTTAATAAAAAACTCTGCCTAAGATAATAAGTAAGATTTAGAAAAAATATCCCCTCTTTCTTTGGCTTCTTTATCAAGATTTAACACTCATTTATAAGGTTTTCTAGTCTCACCTATATGCTTTTTTAGGGGGGGCACAAAGAATTCCTTAGATTCTTCTTAACTAAAAAATGATTTAAGAAATATGCATTTAACAATCATAAAAATTTAAGGATAGTATTCTTATATTCTTCCATCTCATTCTCATCATATTTTCCTTGAGGCCAAAGTTTTAACCCATCTTCCTTAAATCTTGGCATAACATGAAAATGTATATGAGGGATTACCTGGCCGGCAGATTTTCCATTGCTTTGTATAATAGATATCCCATCAGCATTTACTCCTTTTTTAACAGCACTAGCAACTTTTTTAACTACAGAACTGATTTTGGATAAAATTTCTTCAGGAACATCAAATATATTTTCATAGTGTTCTTTTGATATAACTAATGAATGTCCTTTATTT
Source organism: Candidatus Woesearchaeota archaeon (assembly GCA_016784165.1). Taxonomy (GTDB): domain Archaea; phylum Nanobdellota; class Nanobdellia; order Woesearchaeales; family BS150m-G63; genus BS150m-G63. The sequence continues at coordinate 3,795 of JADHVD010000011.1, read as the reverse complement.
ACTGGAAACAAATCTAAGAAAGCAAGAGTATTTTCATCTTCATATATTTTTGAACTTGGAAGTTCTCCTTTAACTATCTTACAAAATAAACATTCTTCAACCATTTCTAACCTCTAAAAATTTTATGGACTGGGCGGGATTTGAACCCGCAGCCTCTCGATCTTTGGAGCCAAAACAATATCTCAATCTCAACTTTGCCAACCGAGCGATCTAACCAGATTGAGCTACCAGCCCATACTAAAATAAAACAAATATACATTTATATAATTTACTAAATAGAAAAATTTAAAAGCTACCCCGCCAAAGATTTTCTAATGAATACTGAAGAGTTTTTCAAGTGGCTCGATAAAGAGCAATTATCTTCTTTTATAAAAAATACAACCCCATTCAAAAAAATATTATCAAACCATTTTGACCCCTATAAAAAAATAATAATAATGTCTGATTTTGGATACCCAACAGCTAGAATCGCCCCAATTATGGCAGCACTTTACACTCAAGCAGCAAAAGAACTAAATCTGGATTATAAATTAATTCTTCAACAACCTAAAGTATTTGGAGAAGATGCAGATGATAAAATAATAGAAGCATTCTTACAATCAAATGGAGACACCTTACTTTTAATGGCTTTTTCAGACAGAATAGGTTCTTTAAGATCTATTGGAAAAAGTTTTAGAAAATATGCTAAAAGCAAAAACCTGTCTTTTCTTTCAACTCAAGGACTTTCACAATTAAAAACAGCACAGTTTGACAGATTTATGAAATCAATAGATATTGATTATGAAGAGTTAAGAAAAAGGGGAGATATAATAAAACAAGCACTAGACAACGGAAAAACCGCAAGAATTTATACTGAAGCAGGAACAGATCTAACTTTAGATATAAGTGAATATAAATCAATACCTAATGATGGATTCTACAAAGGTGGAAAAGGGGGAAACCTACCCGTTGGAGAAATATACATTGCACCAGGTAAAAGGAAAGTTAATGGGACTTTAGTGATAGATGTTTCTTCAAAAAATCGGGAGGGAACTCTTTTAATTAATGAAGAACCAATTACTGTAACCATAAAAGATGGAGAAATAATCAAACTCGAAGGAGGCCCAGAAGCAGATACACTCAACGCTAGTTTTGAGTGGGCAATAGGAAGGGCAAAACATCCGTGGGGAATTAAATTAGTTGGAGAGTTGGGTATAGGTATAAATCCTAATGCAGAAATTATTGGACCTACAATTGTCAATGAAAAAAAAGCAGGAACAGCCCACATTGCTTTTGGAAGCAATTCTTGGTTTGGGGGAAACATCTTTTCAATAACTCATTTTGACCAAGTTTTCAATAATCCAAAAATCGAAATTGATGGACAACCGTTAGACTTAAAAAGAATACTCGATTATTCTAAGCCATATGTATAAACAAGCAATAATTGTCAGGCAGGATTTAAAACTGCCAAAAGGGAAAATGTCTGCTCAAGTAGCTCATGCTTCAGTGAGGGCGGTATTGAATTCAGATAAAAAGAAAATTCAGGATTGGAACGAACAAGGTATGGCAAAGATTGTACTTAAAACAGAAAACGAAAAAACAATGTTAAAGTTATTACAAAATGCTAAAGATAACAACATCAAAACAGCAATGATAACAGATGCAGGGAAAACAGTAGTAACTCCTGGAACTAAAACTTGTATAGCAATTGGGCCAGATGAAGAAGAAAAAATAGATGAAATCACTAATTCTTTAAAACTTATTTAAGCAAAATAGCTGGAACATTCATCAAAATAAAACTTACAACAATCATTACTCCATAAACTAATTTATTCCATTTCAAAATCTTTGCACCATCAAAAGGCATAAATGGAATCATGTTAAACAAAGCCAACCAAGTGTTAATCAAAAAACCATAATAAAATAAAGTCATTCCAGGATAACTAATTAAAAATCCCAAAAAGAAAAAAGCCAAAACCAGATTTGCTAGTGGCCCTGCAGCAGATATCTTACCATTTCTTGCAGTAGTTATATGGCCCCCCATAATATAAACAGCTCCAGGGGCAGCAAACACGAACCCAAAAAAGCTCATAATTACAGCTAAAAATAACATCTGCATATTTGCTCTAAATTCTGCAAAGCAACCATACTTTTGCGCAACAAATTTATGCGCCATTTCATGGATTAAAAAACCGAGACCCACTGTAATTCCCGCAACAAAAATCTGGATTGCAAATTGATAAGTCAAAGAAAAACCACCCATAACAATTGCAAAAGCTAAAGAAATCATCACCCAAGCTTTAAATAAATCTTGCTTTTCAATATCTGAAAATTTCATAAACTAAATAAACTTTTTATAGTTTATAAAACTTGTTAGGAGAATATGCCTTTTCCTCGCTACAATAACAAAAATTATTTAAATGAGTTGCACTACAATTAAGAATATCGAGAAATAAATGTAAGGTAATTAGTTTTCGGCTAAAAGAGGTTGGTGGTTTGGTCTACGCGAAGTACATAAAAAGAGATGGAAAAAGATTTGGTCCTTATTATTATAAGAGTGTAAGAACTAAAGATGGTAAGGTCAAGAATGTCTATATAGGCACAAAACTACCAAAAAAGAAAAAACAAAAAAAACAAAAAAAAGTTACCCTACAAAAATCAAGTTCACTAACAAATTCTACACCCCCAACAATTTATTCAAGAGTGCTAGCAATTTCTACAATCTTAATCATTACTTTATTATTCCTCAATGTTTATTTTGAAAAAACAGGAATCTCAACACTACCTTCTTTTTCCTTAAGCCAAAAGTTGCACTACACTTCTTTTTCAGAATTTAGTTTAAGTTCTCCACCTTTAACTGGTTACATAATTTACGCAGGAGGCGGAGGAAACAATTCCAACATGACTCTTTGGGACGAAACAGATGAAGAATTAGGAAGTAATGCAACTAAATTCATTAATCACCAAATTGATTTTTTTGCGAACTATACTAACGCAACAGATGGCACACCAATCAACGGCACAAATATTTCTTGTAAAATTAGGTTCAACACAACAGGAACTTATACAGACTACATTAACATGAGTTTTAATAATTCTTCTTTATTATACGAATACAACAGAAGTTTTACAGCCCCAGAAACATTAGATTGGAATGTTTTTTGTAATGGAACAGAACAAAGTTATGATAATCTTAATGCAACAGATACAACGATTATTTCTGATTTATATTTAACAAATCCGCAACCAAACACAACCCAAACATCCCAGACATTTCTACTTTCTATAAAAGCAAGCGGAGAGGTAAGCTGTAAATATTCCATAAACCAAAATGTTAGTTATGAAGATATGGGCAATCTTATGACAGAAGTCAATGACACCGAAGACATACATCATGCCCCTTTAACATTACTCTCAGGCGACACTTATAATATTTATTTCACTTGTAAAGATTTAATTGGAGATAATTATGTTTACACCAACACCTCTTTTTATGTAGATTCAATCGCACCATACATAACAGCAACAGCCCCAGAAGGAACACAGACAACAACTTTAGTGACCATTTACGCAAACACATCAACAAATGCAAATTGTAAATACTCCACAACAGATACAAACTTCTCAAACATGACAAACTTTGAAAACACAGGAACAACAACTCACAACACAACACCAACATCAACTCAAGGATTAAACACTTATTACATCCGTTGCAACGACAGTTTTGGAAACACAATGACCAGCTCTGCTTTGATTCTTTTTGAAGTAGACTCAATCGCACCAACTTCACCTTCATTAATCTCTCCAGCTAAT
>JADHVD010000026.1 GCA_016784165.1 Candidatus Woesearchaeota archaeon | reverse complement strand
TATTGAAGGGCGTTCCAACCGAAGAAATTTTCTCCGGATAGTCGTTCAAATAAAATCCGGCTACACCTGAAGCGGTCTCCGTCATTCCATAAGTTTTATAAATTGGAAGATTGTGCTTAATGCAGAATTTTAGCAACTTCCAATGTGGTAGTCGAGCAATATATCTCCTTGTTTTATTGATGATATTAAGATTCTTTTTATTAATTCCTCAGGTTTACGAGTATTAAAATCAAGTTTTATATCCTTTACACCAAGAAATCCTGCGAAATTTTTAATATCTGTCCAAACATCCTTATATGGCTTTTTTGAAATATCACCAGAAGGCTGTTTTATTTCATATACTTGTTTATTAAAAAATACACTATCTTTATTTTTGGCATAATAAAAAATAGTTGATTGTGAATATATCCAATTATTAGATAGCCATTTATTTCCAGCAACATAAGGAATTGAAGTATCCCATATAATTTGACTACGAAAGTTTTCTTTATCAAAAATTTCATCCATTAATACTTTTAAATAATGAGATTCTTTAGTATCAATTTGTACATAAATACTACCGTCATTTGATAATAAATCTCTTGCCACCTCTAGTCTATTTTTCATAAAAGTAAGCCAAGTACTACGATTAAAATTATCATTATATTTGAAACCATCATTTTTCGTATTATATGGAGGATCAATATAAATTAGCTTTACTTTCCCTGCAAACTGCTTTTTAAGAGAATGCAAAGCCAGTAAATTATTTCCTTTGATAATCAAGTTTTCTTTAATTGTTCCGTCTTCATCTCTTTTAATTTCTTTTACTTTTTGCTCTCCATCTTTGGTAAATCTTTTCCAGTTCGTAAGTGCTTTATGGTCAAAAAGCCTGTCTATTTCATCATGAGCCAAAACGGAATTGAAGAATATCTCTTTTCTCTTGCCTTGTTTTTCTTCGTATTGTTCAGCTTTTTCAGAGTATTCAAAATAAGTATCTGTGCCTTCTTCTGTGCTTTGCCCACCTTCAAGCACACAATCTTTATATGGAAAATCTAAAACAACATCGTTGGTATCTTTTAGGAATTTTTTGCCATCGGTTAATCCGATTCTGTTTTTGTAAGCAGTATAAGAGTTATCTACTTTGTTTTCTTCCATAAAAAAGCGAAAATCGTTTGTTTTGAAAACATACACATCTTTGATTTTTACAAAAAACTTTTCTCTCGAGTCTTTTTCTTGCAATAACAAATCAATGACTTTTTCATCAGTATTTTCTACTAAGTCCAAAAGAAGAGTTTGGTTTAATTCTGTCTTCTCTTCGTTCCAAAGTCTGTCATCAGCTTTTAATACTTTGATTATAAGTTGTTTTAGTTTTGCTTGTTCCATATTAACCTCCATTTATAAATTAAAAGTTGTAAGCATTATATAAGTTTTGTCTTTTTAAATAAATCGTTTTCGGAACGGAGTGGAGAAAACACCATATTATCCCCCTCTATAAATAAAGAAAAAATCAAATTTATTCCCCTTTGAAAGCCTATCATTCCTTATTCTCCGTTAGAAAAATATTTTTTGAATTGCGTATAACGGACAGGTATATGCGTAGTTGCGGGACTTCAAGGCACTATCGTTTCAAGTTTGTATGAATGTCTCTTTCTTGCAGAAAGTTTCAATTTACCACAAAACCCCGCAATTATCGCATATACCATGTTATGGGCTGGTTATTTTATCTCCTCTGAGTTTGTGAATTTTACTTCTTGGGACTCTTTCACAATTTTCCCTTTAAGTGCAAGATATTCATTAGAAGATAAACTTTCTACTTTTTTAATTTCCCCATTTTTGTCCAATTCAATTTTACCATAAGTTGGACTTTCCGTTGAGTTTAATGCTAAACTCGGGTCAATAAGTGGCAAACCTTCAATTGTTACTGATTTTTGTCCATAGATATATGGTATCCACCAAAATTTAGTGTAAATAACTCCATCTAATAAAGCAACGCAACCAGGTGTGCTTTCTATTGCTCTGTCAACGGCTTCTTTAATGTTAACAGTTCCTGTTGGAAAGCAAATAATCCAATGAACCATATCTTTCCCTTCAACTCTACTTTTTCCCCTAACGAAACTTGCACCTTTCGTTAAGTCAACATTCTTTGACGAGATTAAAGTAAAATCAAGAACACGGTGAGAACAGCTACTCAGAATGAATGCTGTCAAACTTAATGCAATTAAACTAAATTTTAATTTTTTCATAAAAAATCCTATTTATTTTTTTCTTACTCGTATGGCTTTTCAGAATCCGCCCCGTTTTATTGTGGTCGCTGGTCTCCACTTTTATACTAATTATTTTCTTGTTGTTTGTCTTAAATCTTTCAAGACGAGTCAAAAGTCGGTGGTTCTCTTGACTGTGTCATTCCGTTGTGTCGTTTTTTTAACTTGCCCATAACGGTTTGTATAAGAATAGTAGCCGATTGCGGAACTTAAATTTTTCAAGTAACTACTAAATTTTATGCGGGCTACAATGTTCATATTTACTACTATTTCGGCTATTATTTTTATACTTTGTTGTAGGGCGTTTTTATTTATTTCCTTTCGCTCTGTTATGTGTTTTACACAACATTTCACAATTATTAACGTCAGTTGCACCACCTTTGCTCCAAGCTGTAACGTGGTCGGCATCCATTTCTTTTAATTTCCAAATTCTATTTTTGTTATTATTATTCCCTATTGCACAAAGAGGACAATTCGACATTCCCTTTTTTTCTGCTTTTTTTGTTTGTTTTCCGTAAACTGATTTCTTTGTAGCTTCATCAAAAATTCTAACATCAAGTAATTTAATATCGTTAGAGCCACCAAGTATGTATTCAAATATACCTTTACGATTTTTTACATAAGGGTCTGCATATAATTCTTTAACTTGTTCCGATACTTTTTGGGTGTCATAGGCTTGTTTATGATATAATTCATATAGTCTTCCCCATTCAAGACCTTTCATCTCTTTTTCAACATCAATAAATATTGTTGAAACCCAATCAATAACACTATTAAAATAGTTTTTTAATTCTGTAATATTATCATCATTGCGATGACTACTCATATAATCACTTATTTCTCCTTTACTTACCCAATCAAGAGCTTGTTCAAGAAAATCTTGCCTATTAACACTTCCTGAAATATACGCACTCCATTTTTGAATATTTGAATTTCGACTATTACTAAATTCTTCTTTGCTTAATGTTACAAATTTCCCAGAAAAAACTGCATTAAGTAATTCTTGATTGTTAAGAGGAACACCGACAATATTAATAGTTTTAAACCATTCTTTTATTTCACTTTCAGTTCCTTCACATTCATAAATAAGAAGTTTTGTTTCTAATATTTTGTCTTTCTTGTCTTTTGCAAGACCACCAAAATATTGCATACCATTTTCATCTTTGATAGCAAATTTATCAGTTAAAAATCGACCAAGACTGGTTATGCGTTGTTGCCCATCTAAAACTTCAAGATTATTTTCGGAAATTTTATTAAAATAAATTAAACCTATTGGATAACCTTTTAAAACGGATTGAATAACTGCCATTTCTCTTTTACCACCATCAGACGCATAAATATAATTTCGCTGATATTCTGGCTGAATAGTAAGTTTTCCTGCTAAACCAAATAATCCTTTACCTTCAAGTTCATTATAAATAAAACCTTTGCAAATATCTTTGACAGTTATTTCTGTTTTTAAATTTGTTTTCATATTATTTTTTCTTATGTCTTATAAAAATTCTTGAATAAGTTGATTGGATAATTCGACCTTCATTATTTATGAAGTAATTTTTTTTCCCATCATTCCCTAGCAAATTGCCATTCTCATTTGTTTTTCCTCCTGATGAACCAGTCTTTTCTCCATTCTGTCTTACTTCCCTGTAATCATCATATTTTTTTGTATCTGGAACTTTATCGTGGCAACCCCTTTGAGTTGAACCTAAAATATCAAATTGGTCAGGATTATATTTGTCTAAAAAACTAACCGGAACACCCATAATACCATTATAATCACTTGGAATAGCATCTGTAAAAGGGATTTCTATTGCGTCGTAGTTATCATATTTTTTATACTGACTGCCTCTTATTTCTTTGTGTTTGCTAAATTTAATATTATCTTCCATTGTCATTAATGATAATGGAAGATGACGGCGGCCGTGGTCTATGTTAGTAAACCAAACAGAAGGTGAACGCAAATATGTTATCCCATCAACTACTCTAATTGCTGTTTTTGGTTTTTTACTAAGGTCGGCATTTGATGGGGCAATAAATAATATATCTTTATTATAACTGGTTGTACCAACCCACATTTTATTATTTTCAAAAAGAGGAAAAATCTTTTTATTAGTAACCGCATTCTTATTACCGATGACAATAAACTTTTTTTTGTATTCAAAAATTTGTTTGACATATTCACGAAACAAACTAAAAGGTGGATTTGTTACTACAATATCAGATTGTTTTAATAGATTAACACATTCCTCGCTACGAAAATCGCCATCTTTTTTTAAAGGTGACCATTCATTGTTCTTATTATCCTTTAATTGTAAGGCAATGTCTTTTAAGTTGAACTCACCATCACCATCAAAGTCTTTAACTTCATTGATAATAAATTTATTAGCGGTTACTTTTGGACGACCTTGTGGTTTTTTAGGTGGTTTATCTTCAACAAATAACTTTAATTGTGTGTTTGCAATAGGCGAAGGTTTATAGCTGGTTGTAATTAGTTGTTTTAACCCAAATCTATTAAAGTTAAGAACAAAATATTTAAAAAAGTTACTTTCAAAAGGGTCATCAGCATTACAATACACTATTTTATTTCTGAATACATCAGGGTCATATTCCAAATATGCAGAAACTTCTTTTTGAATATCAACATACTGCGTATAGAACTCATCATTTTTTTCTCTTTTTGCCTTTTTTAAATTTTCATTTGCCATATTTATTCCTTATTAAAATTTGTTCTATTTGCTTCTGTTCGTTCTGTTTTCTCAAATGCCCTACAACGGTTAGTATAAGAATAGTAGCCGACTGCGTGGCACTTTCCTGTCAAATTGCAAGAAAGTTTAAGCGGGCTACAACCCCTGAGTTTACTACTGTATCGGCTATTATTTTTATACATTGTTGGCTTTTCGTTGTTTAT
>JADHVD010000025.1 GCA_016784165.1 Candidatus Woesearchaeota archaeon | reverse complement strand
AGGGATTCTGACGAAGACGGTCTTTGTACCGCCAGTAGGATAGACGAATCCTTGATTCTATTTTATCTTTATTTTTATTATTTTTTGTCATTGTTTTCTTCTTTCAATATTTAATAAGTTATCAATTACTAAACTTGTCTGATACTCAGGGGTTCCTTTTTTTAGTTCGCTTTCTTTTTTTATTTCAGTATTCTTAGTATCTACAAGGGAAATTAGTTTTTTTAATTTCTTAAATTGGAAATCATCGATAGAAAGAAAAATAATGCAATTATCATATTTTTTAATGAATTCTAAAATCTCAATAAACAAATCTATATTCTTTGTTGATTTCTCAATTTTAATCTTTTCAAAATAAGATTTTATTTTTTCTCGTTTGATAGTATTGTTTATATGTTTTAGATATATTTTTCTATGTCTTCGATTTTTATAATGTTCAAATCTTAAAATTTTAGGTAATAATTCGTTGATTTTCTTTTGTTTGATTATATTATATCCAACTAAATTTTCAGAATAATCTAAAAATATATAATAATCATAATCTTTTCTTGCTCTCATTTTATTTGTTTCCTTTTTATATGATTAGATAAGACGGTATAAATAATTGTTGGAGATGCTTTTATCCTAGGGGCTCCTTTAAAAAAACATCCACCTCAAGCACATAATTACACACAGCAATACTTAAATAATCTATTTACCTTATTGATTGATAATAATAAAATTTCTTTGAGTTTATAAGAATATGGAAATATATGGATAATTTAAAATGGCAATGGAAATTAACTGGGTTTTATTGATTGTATTTATTGTTTTATGTAATCTTATTGGTGCTTTGGGTGCTGTTTGGACATCTTCAGATGGTTCTTGGTATCAGGGAATTAATAAACCTAGTTTTACTCCTCCTGGAGGAGTTATTGGTTCTGTTTGGACGCTGTTGTTCACACTGATGGGTGTTGCTTTATATCTTGTTTGGACAGCTCCTTCATCAGAAGTTAGAACTGTTGCATTGGTTTTATTTGGAATTCAGTTTTTGTTTAATATAATGTGGAGTTATTTGTTTTTTGGATTAAACAAGCCATTATACTCGTTTATTGAGATTTTGGTTTTACTTGTGTTTATAGCTGCAACAGCTGTTTATTTTTTTAAGGTAAATAGGGTTTCTGGATATTTATTGGTTCCTTATTTTTTATGGGTTAGTTTTGCGAGTTTTCTTAATTATAGTATTTGGAAGTTGAATTGAATTTGTGTTTTGAATACATGTTAGTTGCAATTAATTTTGTTCCCCTAGAATAAGCTTTATCGCCTCATATTTTGGTTTAGCGATTTCTTTTGCTTCTGGAATCAATAGCTTTTTCCAACTTTTCTCATATTTTTTCAAAAGAGTTTCTCTACATTGATTCACAGATTCTTTTTTCAATACAAAAACATAATGTGCTAAAGCAAGTAAATTATCAAAGTGAGATAATGCATCAGCACTCGCAACTATCTTTGCTTCAATAGATTCTGGAATATAAGTTTCATCAGAAGAATGGGTAATTATACAATGTTTTACTTGTTGAATCTTCTCTTTTGGATAATCATGTTTCTCCAAAATTTTTACTGCTTCTTCAGAACCATTTACATGATGAAGATCTCGCTTACCATCTCGAATTTTAATTATGTCATGCAACCAAGCAGATAATTCGCAGACTTCATCATCAGCATTTAGCTGTTTTGCTAAAATTTTGGAATATTTAACTACCGATTCAACATGAGCTTTCCAATCCCATTCTTTATCTTTACATAATTCCAGAATCATGCTTTTGATTTCTTCTATCATAATAAAGCAAAAGAAATCTTTTCTATATAAATGTGATTGGAAACAAAATTAACTCTTCGGGTTTCGGCTTCGCTGACCGTTGCACTATCCCTCGGTCACTTCGTGACGCAACTAACAGGGATTTATCGGTTCCGAAACCTTGCAGGTTTCTCCACCCAAATGCTCCTTTCAGTCGCACTTCGTTAAATCCCAATGGTAATTGTTGATGAAAAATGGTAAGAATAAATTTGATTGATCCTGTGAATTTGGCAGATCAGCATTTAATTGCTGAATATAATGAAATCTTAATGTTAATTGGACATGTTAATAAGTATCCTGAGATTAAAGAGCAGCCTAGTGAGTATTGTTTAGGTAAAGGACATATTAATTTTTTTAAAGATAAATTAAAGTATCTTAAAGATAGGCATGAGTTGATTAAAAAAGAGATGAGGGGGAGGGGTTTTAAGACTTCCAAGGTTATTAGATTAAGTGCATATTCAAAAAAGTATAGGAAAGATTGGTAACCAAGAGCGGGGGATAAGGAAATAATAAAAAAGAGGTTGATTATGAAGATTAATCTTAAGCCGGATTATTATAAGTATAAAGGTGAGAATAAGCCTAAGGAGTATTTTATTGAGTTGGTTATGAGGGGTTGATGTAGTTGTTTTTAAATAGGTAATTATGAAAACCCTTAAAAACCCTATTTCATTCTTTTTTTTATAAAATGAAAATAGAAGATCAGATAAAACAAGTATTTGTAAAGAGTTGGAAGGTGTTTGTTGATAACTTTGTTGTGCTTATACTTGGGACACTTGTTGCACTTCTTATGATGATATTTATTATTACAATTCCTCCAATGATTTTTGGGATATATTATATGTGTGCTCAGTTGGTTAATGGAAAGAAGATTAAGGTATCTGATGTTTTTCAGGGTTTTAATTATTTTTTTAGGAGTTGGGGTATATTTATACTTGGGGCTTTGGGGGTGTTGTTGGGATTAATACTTTTGATAGTTCCTGGACTTTTGCTTATTGTTCTTTGGCAGTATGCTATTGCTATTGCTGTTATTGAAAACAGAGGAGTTATTGATTCTCTTGGAAGGAGTTTTGATTTAGGAAAAAAGCATTTTGCTTTTTCAGTAGTGTTTCTTATTTTAGTTTGGATGATTAGTACTCTGGGTGGTTTGACAAAGGTTGGTGTTTTGGTTACTTTACCTTTTAGTGTGCTTGCTACTTGTTTTGCTGTGATGGTTTTGAGTGGGAAGAGTAAGAAGAAATAAAATGAAGAAAAAAATTACTTTTAAAGATTTATTTTTATTTAGTTGGAGAAAACTTTGGATACTTGTTGTGGGAGGTTTTGTAGGAATTCTTTTGCATAATTTTATTAGTGCTTTGTTAGGTTTTGAAGAGGCTTTGTTTTTTGTTTTGGTTGTTTTTGTTATTCCTATTTATTTTATAATTATGATTGTTTATAGTTTTTTTTATTGGTTGAGCAGTGGGACAGAATTAGCTAAACAAATAAAATAAGTTATGCCAGACACACCTGCAAAACAGGGCATTATCAATTCTATCATATCTTTTTTGAGAAACTTTCCAACCAAATAATTTTTTATCAACTCCAAAACCATTTTCAGAGTTTACTCTCTGAAAATATTCTTTTAAGTAATTCCAAGTATCTAAAACAAATTTCCTCATAGTATTTATCCATTTGATTCCTTTTCCCATTGTAGAATTTTTTCTAGGGATTATGTAAACCCTCGCATTAGGAAACAGATTAACATAACTTGGAAAGCTATAATATCTATCTAGCCTAATAGATTTAATTGAGATGTCTAATTCTTTGAGCATTTCCATAGCTTTCAAAAAAGCTTTCTTTTCGCTAATTAAACTTGTGCCATAACAAACATACATTCTCGTCGATAAATCCATTAGCGCAAACTTAAAAACAAACATCCTTCTTCTTTTTGATTGTTTCTTTACTTTGTCTTTTCTTTCTTGAACTTCTGTTGCATAATGTTTACTAATCATTAAACTATAACCTGTTGCGTCTCCGCAACAGTTTATTTCATTAACTTCTTTCTTTTTTAATATTAAGATTAATAAGTTATGAAGAGCGATTTCTACTTCTGGATCAGAATATAATCTCTCAACAGTTTTGTAGCTAATATCTATACCAGTCATCATCGAGAATAAATCTAGCATATAAGCCATGTTCCTATTACTCTTTCCCATAAGCTGGTGAATAAGTATGAGCCTTAATCTCTTATCAATTTTAAGTTTGGGTTTTGCTCCTTTTCCTCGATGAAAGTTTAAGTTTGCTGTAGCCTTTTTTATTAAAGGAGTTAAATTTCTTATAACTTTTTTAACTCTCCTCATATAATCTCTTTCATACTGAGCATCATCTCTTTCATACTTAACAGATTGTTCTCGATATTCTGGAAGAATAATCTTGTCAAGTTCTTTTAACTTCAATCTCAAATGTTTATCCCATACCTGAACCATTTAATCACCTCACTTAGTTGTGCCCAACTAAGTAAATATAGTTTTCTATACTCTAAAACACATATATTTATAAAGTAATTGTGCCCATTAATATTATGATGGTTTACATAAGAAGCAAAAAACATAAAGGTAAGACCTATTACTATGTGGTAGAAGGGAAGAAGGATAAAGAAGGTAAGGTAAAACAAAAAGTCTTGCTTTACTTAGGTAATATTGATAACATAATTAAGATGGTTAATTTCTATAAAAAACATAACAACTAAATTTTAATAATGTCCCACTGCTTTTTAAAAGAAAACACATAAAAACTCCTTTTTCGTGTTAATAGGGTATGAAAAAAGAGAAGTGGATTATTAAGAATTTGTACTTGGTTGTTTTGTTTGTGGTTGTAGCTAGTTGTGTTTTTCTTGTTAATGGTTATGTTGGTCAGGGTTTTTTTGAAGAGTATAGTGTTAGTGTGACTGAGGAGCATCCGTTTTTGGTTGAGAAGTGTGGTTTGGATGAATGTGGGTTTGAGTTTGTTGCTGTTCGTGAGTTGGTTGTTGGGGATAAGTTAAAGACTATTGATGGTCGTCGGGTAGAGGTTGTTGAGATTGAGGAGGTTGATGTTAGTGATGTCGGGGGTGTTGATGTTTATAATTTGGATACTGATAAGTTTTCGGATTTTGTTCTTGAGGGTGGGGTTGTGGTGCATAATAGTGATTTGACTTATGTTTCGCAAAGAGTACCTATAGATCCTTCAAAACCACTCAGTCAACAGGCAAGTGATCTTCTTAAAAAAGTACCTACTGAGAAAGGTTACAGGAGTGTCTTTCAGGTCAATAATGAACTTGTTGTTATTACAGGTAATTCTATGGA
>JADHVD010000024.1 GCA_016784165.1 Candidatus Woesearchaeota archaeon | reverse complement strand
CCTTTTCAAATATAATGTATTTATAGTATTCTAATACAGGATTATTTTCAACTTCTCCTTCAGGACAATATGCTTTTTTGAATTTTTTATTAATCTCTTCTGTTGTATCTGTCATAAAAATTGCAGAACTTGGAATTGATTTTGACATTTTTTTTGCAATTGCAGCTTCTGCACCTGTTGCTTCAAGATCTGCGGGTTTGTTTAATCCCATTAACATGTGATGATGAATTGCAATAGGTTTTTTCTTTCCAATCTTTGGAGCAATTTCTCTTGCTAGCACGTTAACTTTCCTTTGGTCCATACCAAGTTGAGCAATGTCAACACCTAAATGGAATATATCTGTTGCCTGCATACAAGGATAAAATATCTGTGCAGCTGAAAGTTTTTCAGAATCTGATCTACCCATAATTTGTGCACATCTTGTAATTCTATTTACTGAATTAATTCTACCAATTCTAATAACTTGTAACCAATACTCTTGAGTCATCTGTTCAGAAGCCCAAAGGAACTCTACATTTTTCATGTCTAAACCAGATGCTTTCCAAACTTCAATAAAATATTCACCAACAATTCTAATCTTTTCTAAATCACCATCCATTTTATTGTTCATTAAAGCAAACCAGTCAGCAACCCAAAATTTAAATTTGATTCCCGCTTTAGTTAATTTGTTAACATTAATTACTCTTAGAAGTCCTTGAGCTACATGAATTTTACCAGAAGGTTCAAAACCATCATAAGCAACAGGATTCTTCTTTGTTTTTAGAAGTTCTTTTAGTTCTTCTTCGTTGATTATTTCTTCTCCTACTTCTTGGATTAATTTAAATTTTTCTTCGACATTCATGTCATTTAGAAATTATCTTAAATTATATAAAAGTGTTGGTCTGAAAGATTTTCAGTTTTTTCTGAGTCCTAGTTATAAAGTTAATTTTGATGAATAATTGTATGGAAGAAAAAGATATTTTTCGATTAGCTTTATTTACAGTTTTTATTGGATTGATTAGTTTATTCCTTATTTCTGAAGTTTTTAGTGATCAATTATTATTAGAAGGCCCTTTTGTTGTAACTTATGTTGTAGATGGTGATACTTTTGATTTAGATAATGGTGAGAGAATAAGGTTCTCTGGAATAAATACTCCTGAAAGTGGAGAATGTTATTATGATGAAGCGAAAAAAGAATTAGCAAGTTTAGTTTTAGGAAAAGAAGTTTATTTAGAACCAGATATGACAGATACTGGAAAGTATGGAAGAAAATTAAGGTATGTATATGTTGATGATATTTTTGTAAATGGATATTTAGTTGCGAATGGTTTTGCAAAAGTTTATGATAAGTATAATTCAAGCACAAAAAGATATGATGAATTGAAAGAATTAGAAAATAAAAATAAAGGATTGTGGAATTGTGTTGATCCAAAAGAAGGTTGTATGTTTGTTGCAAGTAAGAATTCAAAAATATATCATAGACCAGAATGTAAATGGGCGAAGAAAATTAAAGCTGAAAATTTAATCTGTTTTCATTCAGAAGAAGAAACTATAGGGTTTGAGCCAGCTAAAAGTTGTTAGGTTTATATTTTTTTATTGAAGATTTTTCAAATTTTATTATATGTTCTTGTTCATTGATTCCCATGAAATCTAATTCTTCTAAAAATTTTGAGAAAACTTCTACAGTTGCTAAAACATCTGTCATTGCTCTGTGTTCTTGTTTGTTTTTTATACCTAAATGATAACAAATCATAGAAAGTTTTTTACTTGGTAATTGTGGAAGAAGCCTGTTAGCTAACTTTCTGGTACATAGTCTTTTGTTTGGAAAGTTTAAACCAGCTCTTTCAGCATTTTTTGCTAAAAAACCATGATCAAAAGTTGCATTGTGAGCGACGATAACTGAGTCTCCTACAAATTTTAAAAAATGTGGCATTATTTTGTCAATAGTTGGAGCATTGCTAACCATCTCATTAGTAATTCCTGTTAATCTTGTAATAAAAGAAGGAATTGAAGTTTGTGGATTTATTAAAGTTTCAAATTTATCAACAATTTCATTATTTTCGTATTTTACAGCAGCTATCTCAGTAATTTTATGGTAATGTTTAGATAGACCAGTTGTTTCAATATCCACAATTATGTAAGCACTAATAATATCTCCTCCTTTTTTATTTTGAATTAAATGGAGTTAATAAATATTTGGATAGTTTTTTGAAAATGATTAATTAAAGATGATAATTTTTAATAATTAAAAATTTTTCAGAAATTCTTAGATCTTAGTTATAAAGTTTATTTGTAAGTATAATTTTATGTTTTTAGAAATTTTATTAATTGTAGGAATTGGAATCTGTTTGGGAATAATTACAGGTTTAATTCCAGGAATACATGTTAATTTAATTTCTGTAATAATTTTAAGCTTGTCAGTTTTTCTTTTAAAATATTTAAGTCCATTATATGTTTGTATTATAATAATCTCTATGGCAATCACACATTCATTTTTAGACACTATACCTTCAGTATTTTTAGGGGTACCAGAAGAAGATACTGCTCTATCAATTTTACCTGGACATAGATTATTGTTGGAAGGAAGAGGTTTTGAAGCAGTAATGTTAACAGTAGTTGGTTCTTTAGGAGGTTTGTTAGTAGGTTTTATGTTTATTCCTTTACTTTTAAAATTAGTTAGTATAATTTATCCTTTGATTCAAAATTATATTGGTTGGATTTTATTAATTGTGAGTGTTTTTATGATTTTGAAAGATGAAAAAAAGATTTGGGCATTAATTGTTTTTGTTAGTTCAGGAATTTTAGGCCTTATAGTTTTGAATTCTACAGTAGATGAAGTTTTGTTCCCATTATTTTCAGGATTGTTTGGAGTGAGTATGTTGATAATGAGTTTGCAAGATAATGTTATTATTCCAAAGCAAGAAGTTACAAATATTAGAGCTGAAGGAAAATATAAAGCAATAGGATGTTCTGTTCTTGTTGGATGGTTCGCAAGTTTCTTACCAGGTTTAGGACCAGCACAAGCAGCAGTTATTGGTTCACAGTTTGTAAAATTAACAGAAAAAGGATTTATGATTTTAGTTGGAGGATTATCTACAGTAAATATGTTATTATCATTAGTTACATTTTATGTTTTAGATAAAGCAAGAAATGGAGCTGTTGTAACTGTTTCAAAAATTATTGAAATAAATTTTTATGAATTTTTAATATTTATTACAGTAGCTTTGATTGTAGGAGGTGTTGCAAGTATTTTAGCAATAAAATTAACCAAAGTTTTTTCAAAATTAATTAGTAAAGTGAATTATAAAAAATTGTGTATAAGTATTATTTTATTGATTTGTGTGATGGTGGGAATAATTACAGGATGGGTTGGGTTAATAATTTTAGTTGTTAGTACAGCATTAGGAATCGTTCCTGCAATAAAAGGTGTATCAAGAAGTCATATGATGGGATGCTTATTAATTCCAGTTATGAGTTATTTTTTATTGTAAAAAAGAAATAAAAAAATTAGTCTTCATCACGATCTTCCATTTCAGAATAATCTTCTTCATAGCTGTCATCGTAATCTCCGTCTGACCAATCTTCGTCTGCTCTCAAAAATAAATCTTTATTTAGTAGATTCCTCATTTTTTTCACCTTCTTTTTGTCGAAAGAGAGACAAACTTATTTATAAATTTTTGCTTGTCAAAAAAGAATAATTTATTAACCCAATTGATTTAATTTTTAAAATGAAAGAAAAAATAATTATTTTTATTTTGATTGTTTCAATAAGTTTGAATATTTTCTTTTTAGTGAATTCTGCTATTACAGGACAGGCTATTGTAGAAGTTAATGAAAAAACTGAGTTTAATGTTTATACAGAGGCTGTTTGTGAAGAAAATGAGAATATAGAATGTCATGATGAAGTGTTTGTAACTTGTAATGGTGTTGAAACTAAATTAGGAAATATTGTGGGGAATAATCCTGAATTTGAATTAGATTGGGAAGATCCTAGAGAGTAAGTTTTATAAATTAAAGAGGATGTTATAATATTTATGTTTGATAACTGGTTTTCTAGAGAAGTGAAGAAAGTTGAAAAGAAAATTGTAGATCCTTCTGTAAAAGAGTTTGAAGAAGTAGGAAAGGGATTCAATCATCTAACAGATAATTTTCTAAAAAGATTGTTAACAGAGAAATGGAAAGATATTTCAGGAATAAAAGTAAAAAATATTATGGAAAAAGCTACAAAGGTAAAAGAAAGTACTTCAATGAAATTAGTTATTAGTAAATTGAAAAGAGTTGAAGATACATTAATTGTAGTTGATGATAATGGAAAATTATTAGGAACTATTGAAGAGTCAGATATAATTCAGTTATTAGTTCCACAAGAAAGAGTTACAGATCTAATTGGAGTTATGGGTAGTTATTATAATAAAACTTACTTTGCAAAAAAAGCTGGAGAGATTATGAAAAAAAATATTTATTTTGTAACTCCTGAAACAGCTATAGAAAAGGCAGCATATCTTATGTATAAGAATAAATTGATTACAATTCCAGTTATTAAGAAAGATAAAATTGTTGGTGTAGTACATCAAAGAGATCTAATTAAAAAAATTAAGAGGTAAAATGAGTGGAGAAGTAGCTATAAGTAATATATTATTGTCATTGTTTGCAGTTTTAGCTAGTTCATTAATTCTTGGTGAAGTATTTGAAAGATTAGGTTTGGATGCAGTTATTGGATATATTATTGCAGGTTTATTATTAGGACCTTCTATTTTAGGTTGGGTTTCTCCTCATGCAATGGAAGAGTTTGCAATTATTGGAGCAATATTAATTTTGTTTTTAGCAGGATTGAAAGAAGAAGATGCGTCTGCATTGTATAAAAATAAAACAGCAATGATGATGGGACTTGGTTTGTTAGTTTTTGGTTTTGTAATTATCTTTGGAGTTTTAAGTACACCATTAATGAGTATAGTTGCAGGTAAATCTTATACTTTTGTACAAATAGCATTTTTAGCTTTGGCTTATGCAGTTGTTGATTTAGGTGTACCAGCAAAAATGTTAATGTCTAAAAGATTATTAAATACTGAGTTTGGGCAAATGGTTTTGAATGGAGCAGTAATTAATGTTATTGGTGGTTTGACTTTGTTAACATTGTTTACATTATTTCTTTCACCAGAATTAGGAGCAATAGCAAGTAAGTTTATTGGAGTAATTGCTTTTATGGGATTATTTGTAGGATTGTTTTGGATAGTTTCAAGATTTGGAAAGTATATGATTTTATTAGAATCTGAAGAAGCA
>JADHVD010000023.1 GCA_016784165.1 Candidatus Woesearchaeota archaeon | reverse complement strand
TCTGAAGGCTTGTCTAATACACAAGGATCGCACCAATGAACTGATAATCCTTTATTTTTATTAACAAATGCTCCGATTCTAACATAATCACCGTGTTCAGGAGATTTTCTTTGATTAGCACTTGTAGAACCTTTTGTTAAACATTCAAGAACACCTCCTGAAAAAGAAACCCTTCCAGTAGGCATATTAATTCTTATGTTTCTTCCATCATCAGTTTCAACAATCCCAAAAGTAGAATTATCATGATAATCTTCTGGAGGATAATGAACTGTTTTTTCAACTTTAGAACAATCAGGAAGATCTATTGTTAAAGTTGCTTCTCTTCCAGAAGCAGATAGTCCCGCAATTCTAGAGCCTTTTGGATATCCAAGTCTGCTTAAAAATCTATCTTCTCCACTTTCTCCAAAAGATGAAAATCTACCTTTTATAACAACCCTTTTACCAACATCTAAATCTTCAATTTCATTTTCTGTAGGATTAACAAAAGGTTTAGAAACTACTTCAACTAATCTTGCATCATAATTTTGAATATTAGAAATCTGCCATTCAGATTTTCTTTCGTCAATAACATCTACTATTGCTTCTAGGGGCATTCCAACATGATCCTCTAAGGGATCAGGTGATGAAACTGTTGCAATATAAAAATTATCAGCAATTCTTCCATCAGCATCAACATGGAATTTATAGAGTCCATCAGAATCATATTCAACTAAACCAGAAACATAAACCTTATCTCCAAAACCAAAGGGAGGATGTTTTCCATTTTCTTGTCTATCAAACTTTTCTTTCCAATCAACAACTGTTGAACCGTCTTCAGCAGTATACCAAACTGGTTCACCAGAGGGTCTTCTATTTATACTTATAAATTGCATATTTTCAGCTTGTTTAGATTTAAATGAAACATCCTCACCATCATGACTAAGAGCCTCATTTATTTTCTTTATTAAATCTTCAGGTTTATTTTCTTCCATTTTAACTTCATCACCAGAACTCTTTTTCCCTTTCAAGTATAAAATTATATAATTTACTGGTTTAAAAACCTTCCGACCCTCAAAATCATTGTATACGCAGGTGACATATGTCGTAAGCAACCGAAAATTAGTTCGCATGTAAAAACATGCGAATTATATGAAAAAGGAATTAATAAGAAGAGAGTTTTTCAAGCTTAAACTGAAAGGACATTCTTACAATAAGTGCAGGAAGATTCTCAATGCTAAGTATGGATATGAAGTTCATAGCAGGACATTACAGAGATGGATGGACAAGTTGGATAATTTTGAAGATTGGGACCTGAAAGATAAATCAAAAAAACCAAAAACAATTCACAGAACTATCACTAATGAAATAGAAAGTGAGGTTGTGAACATCAGAAAAAGAATGGATTGGGGACAGGAGAAAATTTCTAGTTTGGTTTCAGTAAGTCACTGGACTGTAAACAAAATTCTAAACAAGCACAAACTAACAAACCCTTCAAGGCGAAAAAAGAAGCGAATAAAGTATATTCGTTGGCAGAGAAAGCATCCCAACTCGCTATGGCAAATAGATCATAGTGATCAAAAGATCGAGGGTAAGTGGGTTGTTTCAGTAATCGATGATTGTTCCAGAAAGAGTTTGGCTTTTGTTCCTGTGAACAGAGTTACTACTGATGTTGTGATCGAGATTATTGATAAACTTATTGAAACCTATGGAAAACCTAAGCAGATTTTGACTGATAACGGCTCTGCTTATGGATTGAAAAGCAAGCAATCAAGATTCGATAAGAAACTCAGAAAAAGAGGGATTGAACATATTCGCGGAGCAATCCACAGCCCTACAACAACTGGAAAAGTTGAAAGATTATTTCAAACATTTAAGCGAGAGATTAAATTTTGTAATGAAAATCCTGAATTATTTAGAATGAGATACAACCACTTCAGGCCTCACACAAGCCTAAATGGAAAGACTCCTGATGAAGTTTATGATGATTTTAGTTTGTTATTCTGACCTACGACATATGTCTGTTGCTTGCACACGACCCTCAAAATCATATAATTCCAGAATAGAAAGCTTTATAAATAACCTTACTATTATTATAATATAATAAATTTTAGTAAGGTTGTTAAAAATGTACATAACAAGATTTTTAGAGAAAAAAATAAATAAATATCTAAATAAAAAAGAAATAATAGCAATAGTTGGAGCTAGGCAATGTGGCAAAACAACTTTAATTAAACACATTTATAAAAAATTAAAAGAGGCAGAATTTATCAGTTTTGAAGATAGAGACATTCTTGAATTATTTGTAAAAGATATAAAAGGATTTATAGAAACTTATGTCAAAAACAATAAATATTTATTTATTGATGAGTTCCAATATGCAAAACACGGAGGAAAACAACTCAAATATATATTTGATAATTTTAATACAAAAATTATTATCAGTGGTTCATCAGCAGCCGATCTTGCTATTCACAGTATAAAATATTTAGTAGGTAGAATTTTTGTACTCCAATTATATCCTTTTTCTTTTGAGGAATATCTTAATTATAAGGACAATAAACTATACAACATTTATTTAAAAAAAGATTTATCTGAACCAATAATTAAGAGCATAAATCAGCATTATAATGAATTCATAACTTACGGAGGATATCCCCGGGTCGTAATAAGCCAAGATAAAGAAGAAAAAAAAGAAGTACTAAAAAATATTTATAATACTTATTTCTTAAAAGAAATAAATGAAATTCTACAATTATCAGAAGATTACAAATTAAGTAAATTAATAAAAGTTCTAGCTATTCAACTAGGGGGATTGGCAAATTACAATGAGCTCTCTAATGCAACAGGATTTGATTATAAAGATTTATTAAAGAATCTTAATGTACTCAAAAAAACATTTATAATCATAGAAAGCAGGCCTTTTTTTACCAATAAAAAAAAGGAATTAGTAAAAACACCAAAAATATATTTTCTAGATAATGGGCTTAGAAATTTTATTATCAAAAATTTTCAATCAATAGATAATAGACCTGATTATGGAGAGATTAATGAAAATTTTATTGCATCTGAACTAACTAAGAATGAAACAGAATTAAAATTCTGGAGAACAAAAGTAGGAGCAGAAGTGGATTTCATAATTGAAAAAGATGGAAAAATCATGCCTCTTGAAGTTAAATCAAATTTAAACCTAACAAAAATAACAAGGTCTTACAGAAATTTCATAGAACTATATAAAGCAAAAACAGGAATTATTTTTTCAAATAACTTTCTTGAAAAGAAAAAATTCAATAATACAAATGTATTTTTTTATCCTTTATTTAATATTGGAAATATTATTTAAAGCATTTGAATACTCCCAAACCCTTTAGACAAATCAGTCCCACCAAAAATAGCAGAAGCTGTTAAAAAATCATACAAATAACTAAAAACATAAAAAACTTTATTATATAATGAAAAAAAGTAAAGCTATTTTTGCAGCTGGATGTTTCTGGAGCATTCAAGAAGAATTTGACAAAGTTTTAGGAGTAATAAGTACAAAAGTAGGATACACTGGAGGTTCTATTAATAATCCTAGTTATGAACAAGTTTGTTCAGAAGAGACAGGACATGCAGAAGCAATAGAAATCATATTTGATTCTGAAAAAATAAGTTTTGAAAAATTACTCAATATTTTTTGGAAAATCCATAATCCAACAACACTAAACAGACAGGGACCTGATATTGGTTCAAGCTATAGGTCCGCAATATTTTATACTAATGATTATCAAAAAGAGATTGCTGAAAAATCAAAGAAAAAAATACAAAAGAATTTTGAAAAACAAATTGTAACTGAAATAGAAAAAGCTTCTGAATTTTATCCAGCAGAAGAATATCACCAAAAATATAATAAAAAAAACAAAAAAACTTGTAGAATATGAAAAAAATAATAATTCCACTTATTGTTGTAATTGCCCTTATTATACTTATTGTAGTAGTTCCTCTTGCTTGGTATCTACTATCACCTCTTTTTACAGATTCAATTGTAAATGAAGAACTACCTAAGGAAATATTAATAGGAAAAGATATGGAGGATAAAATTACTAATGAGAAAATGACTGAGGAAATGAAATCTGTAGATAAAGAAATATTATCAGGTAATTTTATGGATGCAGACAATTTTCATAAAACCAAAGGTATGTCCAAGGTTTTTGATATTGGAGACAAAAGATATCTTAGATTTGAAGATTTTGAAACAACAAATGGTCCAAAATTAGTTGTATATCTTTCAACAGACCTTCAAGCAAGCGATTACATAAGTTTAGGAAACCTAAAAGGAAACATTGGAGACCAAAACTATGAGATTCCAAATAATGTAGATCTTAATAAATATGACAAAGTATTAATATGGTGTGAACCTTTCAGGGTATTATTTGGGAGTTCTAAACTAATTTAACATGAAAAAACTAATAAAAACAGATGAAGAATGGAAAAAGATTTTAACTCCAGAACAATATCATATTTTGAGAGAAAAAGGAACAGAAACTCCAGAAACCTGTGGAATATCAATAAAACAAAAAGGAATTTTTCACTGCATCGCTTGTGATAATACTTTATTTATTTCAGATAATAAATTTGAATCTAGAACAGGTTGGCCAAGTTTTTTTAAACCACATTCAAATGAATCAATTATCTTAAAAGAAGACAATACTCATGGAATGAAAAGAACAGAGGTTCTATGTGAAAGATGTGAAGGACATTTGGGCCATGTTTTTAATGATGGTCCTCACCCAAATTTCAAAAGATTTTGCATAAATGGGATTGTGTTAAAATTTAAAAAAATTTAAAACAACCACCCAAATAACTAAAAACCCCCACTTCTTTAAAAAAGAGTAGAAAATGCGAACAATAAACGAGGTAATGCTCAGCGAACACGGGAAAATAAGATCCTTATTAATAGAATTAGAAGCCACTCTAGATCCAAAACAACAAAAAAAGCTATTTAATCAATTCAAATAGAATATGGAAAAACATCTTTTTGTCGAAGAAAAAGTAATTTTTAGTATATATAATAACGAGAAAAACATAAACAATATAGATACAGTACTAAAAGAACATAAGGGCATTTTCTTTTTAATAGAAAAAATAGAAGAGAACTTAGAACAAGGATATCACCAAATCCTTCGGATTTGAACCTGCACAGAAATGTGCAGGTTTGTTGAGGATTTAGTGAGTCCGAGCAAAAGCAATTTGGTTTTAGGTAATAATTACAAATTGCTTTTGGGAGTTGGATGAAAGTGATTCTCTTCCAGAGAAAACTACTGCTTAAAAGCAGTAGTTAG
>JADHVD010000001.1 GCA_016784165.1 Candidatus Woesearchaeota archaeon | reverse complement strand
TTTTTATAAATCTCTTTTATTAGGTGATTTATCCATCAACCCTCTAACCCTTTCCAATTCATCCTTATCCCCAATATCAAACCAATCCTCACTAAACACAAATCCATACACTTCGCCCTTCTCAGATAGCCACCTAATAAAATCACCTAAATTATCAGGAATCTCATTCTCGGCAATACAATTCTCCAATCGAGCAACATCTTCTTTGCTAAAAATATAACACGCAGTAGAAGTTAAACTAGTTTTAGGTTCAGCAGGCTTCTCTTCAAACCCTATTATCCTTCCCTCTTCATTAAGTTCAACCACCCCATACTTATTAGCCAATTTTGATTTATCCTTCAAATCATAAATCCCCACAACACTCCTCTCAATCTCCCAAAAATAATCATAAAAACTCTTCAAATCAAATTCAAAAAGATTATCTCCTGCAATTACCATCAAATCATCATCGATTCCTTTCTCTTTAATCACAAAATCAATATCTCCTATAGCACCCAACCTGTCTTCATTAGTTTTAGTTCCATCATTAACAATAGTAACATCAAAAACACTCTTTTCAGCCCACTCTTTAAACTGGCCAAAAAACTTCTCATTTGTAACCACATAAACATCATCAATAAACTCATCTATAACATTAATTCTATCAAGAATATGATCTATCATTAACTTCCCACCAACATCCAGCAAAGGCTTTGGAGTATCCAAAGTTAGTGGATAAAGACGAGTCGCGTACCCTGCTGCTAAAATTAAAACTTTCATTATTTCCCCCCCACTACACACGATAAAACCAACCACATTTAAAAACTTTACCCTCTACAATCACTAAAAAACCGCAAGGTTTTTAAATCCCTTAAAAATCCTTCTCTATGGACGGTCATAGCTGCTTGGTTCACCTGATCCCGTCTCGATCTCAGAAGTTAAGCAAGCACACGTTTTGGGGTGTACTGTACTTTGTACGGGAAACTCAAAAAGCTGTCCACCTTTTTTTCTTTAAATTTATTCTATAACTTTTTGTCTTACTTTAAGTCATATTTCAATAATAATCTTTCCTTCTCCTTCATTTATCTCTTTAACAACTTTATGCCCTTTCAATTTCTCTTTTATTTCTCCCCAACTATGCTCCTTACGAGCAACATTAATCTGTTTCAACACATCAGCCACTAACTCATAATTATTATAAATTAAATCAGCAATCTCTCCATTCTCTTCTATATCTTTCTCAAGCATTTTAACATTTTTTTCTTGTTTTTCTATAATGATTTCAACCTTATCTTTAAAATCTACTTGCTTAACAAAACGAACAGAATCTAAAGCCAAACTAAAACTTTCAAACTCCTTAAATTCTCCTTCAAAACTTTTTAAAGCAAAAGGAAATGCCCTACGACCTTTATACACTACAGGTTTAGATTTACGCCCAAGTAATTCATCTAAAGACTTAAACAACTTCTCAATCTCTTCATCACTCACATCTATCTTTCCTTTATCAATAACCCCAAAACAAACTTCTTCAGCATAAACACCACCTAATCCAAAATCCACAGCCAGAGTCTTAACAATATTTTCCCTTTCACTTCCAGCAATTATTTCTTTAAATCTAACTAAATTCAATTTAAAAATATCTTCTCTTTCAGGGGGGAACTCATATTTTAACCCTTTTCTAATACTCCTACATCTCCAATCCTGCCCTTCCAAGGGAGATAACATTATGTGGTTTTCATTACATAAAATCATATTACCACTACTAAACATTTCAACAACTAACACAAAACTTTCTTTTTTTTCAAAAACAATTTCCAAGATTCTTTCAAAACCTTGTTGCCTAATTTCACGAACACGAGCATTACTCAAATATTTTCTCAAAAAAGCACAATAACCCATTGGAGTTTGTGGCATACGACCTAATTTTTCAGTTAAATACAAAGATCCAGGCAAAAACATCTTCAAAATCTTTTTGCCTTTATTTGGAACATGAAACCTAAAAAAGAAGTCCCTTTTACCTATTTGATAAATCTGATCAACTCTTCCACCAATTAATACTTGCAATTCATCAATCAAATATTTCATATCCAAAGCAGTTAATTCTAATTTCATAAAAAGAAAGAATAAAATAGAGATATATAAAAGTATAGTAACAACTAAGAAATATATTAAAAAGTAATAGCACAGCACCTTTAGGTTCTTTTGTGGTTGTTTTTGATATAAAAGAAGATTTAATAATGCTGTATCCTGTTAAACATCACGATAAATCATATTAAAATCACACCAAATCAACAATTATCTTAGCAATCTTATCAGAATCATGCCTAAGTAAATTCTTTTTATTCCACAACACTTTTATCTCTTTCACATCTTCAACAATATCTGCCTCAATTTTCTTGCCCTTAAACGTCTTCAATCCTTCTCTATCAACAATAACCATGGGAGAA
Source organism: Candidatus Woesearchaeota archaeon (assembly GCA_016784165.1). GTDB lineage: Archaea > Nanobdellota > Nanobdellia > Woesearchaeales > BS150m-G63 > BS150m-G63. The sequence goes on along the minus strand of JADHVD010000001.1, from coordinate 92,750 downwards.
TGATCCTTCTCGTACAATTTCAACAATTTTTTAGGTGGCTTTTCATTATTCAGAATAATATAATCAAGAACATCATCCCCTAAATATTTCACAACTTCGGCAACGTGTTCAGATGCAGTAAATCCATAAGTCTGTGATGGCTGAGCCATTATATTACACACATAAACTTTTTTAGCCTTACTTTTAACAATGGCATCTTTAATACCCTCAACAAGCAGATTAGTTATCACACTAGTAAATAAACTTCCAGGACCTATTACCACAACATCTGCTTCCAAGATCGCATCTACAGCACCACCACAAGCAGAAACCGGTTTAGTTAAAAACACTTTTTTAATACGTGGGCGCAAATGCACTTTAGAATTATGCCTATCAATTATATTATCTTCTTCCTTAATCACTTTCCCATCAGAAAATTCAGCACAAATATGCACATTCTCGTGAGAACTCGGCAACACATTTCCTTTTATCTTCAAAATTCCGCCAACTTCATGTATTGCTTTTTCAAAACTGCCAGTAGTTTGAGTTAATGCAGTTATCAATAAATTACCAAAAGAATGTCCTTCTAAACTGCCATTCACAAATCTATACTGAAATAAGTCCCCCATTAATTTCTCAGCATCCGACAGAGCAACCAAACAGTTTCTTATATCCCCAGGGGGGGCCATATCAAAATCCTTTCTCAACATTCCAGAACTTCTGCCAGAATCAGTAACCCCTACAACAGCCGTTAGCTCACGAGTATATTTCTTCAACCCTTTCAACATAGAAGGCAATCCAGTTCCTCCACCAATAACCACTATCTTCAGCTCTTTATGATTCTCCAACTCTTCCAAAATCCTAATCAACTCATGGATCCTAGTTATCCTAAAATCAGGAGTCTCAATCCCCCTTTTAGGAACAAGCCCACTATAAGCGCCATGCAACATCTGCACAGTTGTCATTCCTAAAATATTTCCAATTTTTATTTCAGAAAATATCCTATCTCCAACCACAAGCACTTCTTCAGGAACTAATTTAAAATTCTTCAAAACAGCCAAAAACCTATCTTCTTTAGACAACTGTTCTTCTAAATCATCAATAATTATCAAATCAAAATCATGATTCAACCCAAGCATATCTCTTTTTTTCTGCTGTCGAATCCGAGTACCGCTAGTAACAAGAATCAGTTTATACTCTTCTCGTAAAGAAGCCAAAGTCTCTTTCACACCAGGAAATAATTCAATCCCTTCAATCCCTTCTTCACTATTATAAGATTTAATCGCCTCTTTTACAATAGAATAATCCTTAGGTCCAAACTTCTCAACAATCTTTTGAAAAGCATCTGTCTTTGGCCCTTTCTTTTTCTTAAACTCATTTATTTTCTTATAGGCTTCTTCCCACTTACACTTCAAACCAGCTTTAACCATTGCTTTAGCTGCCCTTTTCCTAGCAGACTCTGCCAAAGTTCCACTACAATCAAACAAAGTATCATCTAAATCAAAAATAATTCCCTTAATATTCATTTTTCTAACCCCTCCACAAATACAGACATAATTAATTCATCTTTACCATCATAAAAATGGTCTTTCAATACAGCCTCTTTCTTCAACCCCAACTTACCATAAAATTCTTGAGCATTAAAATTATCAGCGTGAGTCATAAGATAAACCTTACGAAGTTTTCCTCCTTCAAAAGAATAAAACTCTTTAGCATTCTCAATCAAAAAATCAAACAGCCCTCTCCCCACCCCTTTTTGCCTGAATTCAAACAATACAGCAATCCTATCCAATTCAACCAATCCGTGTTTCACCAAACCATGTACAGTCCAACTAGTCAAACCAACTATTTTCCCTGCTTCTTTAGCAACAATAAAATTATAACCTTTATCAACTTCACCTAAAAAAACAGAAATCCCTTCTTCAACAGAATCAATATTATAACACTGCATCAAAACTTCCCCTATTCCTTCTTTATCCAATTCGTTAACTTTTCTAAATTCCATTTTAAATTATTCTACAGTAACAGATTTCGCAAGATTACGTGGTTTATCTATCTCACAACCCCTTAAATCAGCAATATAATAAGCAAGCAACTGCAAAGGAATCACAGTCAAAAAGGGAAGTATAAAATGGTCTGCCGTAGGAATATATAACACATGATCTACCTTTCCAGCAACAATAGAATCTCCTTCACTCGCCAAAGCAATCACTTTGCCTTTCCTTGATTTTACCTCTTCAATATTTGCCATAACTTTCTCATAAGTCTTATCTTTTGCAGCAATAAACACAACAGGCATATCTTTATCAATCAAAGCAATGGGTCCATGCTTCATCTCTGCAGCAGGATATCCTTCAGCATGAATATAAGAAACCTCTTTCAGTTTCAAAGCACCTTCCAATGCAATTGGAAAATTCAGACCACGACCAAGATAAAGAGCATTCTTATCAAGATAATAATTTTCAGCAATCTCTCTTACTTTCTTTTCATTCTTCAAAATCTCGGCTATCTGCACAGGAACTTTTTTCAAAAACTCTTTTCTTTTTTCAACTTCCGAACCTGTCAAAACCTTTTTCTTCTCCCCAAAAAATAAAGACAATAAATAAAGCACACTCAACTGAGTAGTAAATGCTTTAGTGGAAGCAACACCAATCTCTGCTCCTGCTCTAGTATAAACAACCAAATCAGAAACCCTGGTCAATGTACTTCCAAAAACATTGCATATTGAAAAAATAAACGCCCCTTTATCTTTCGCCTCTTTAACAGCAGCAAGAGTATCTGCAGTCTCTCCACTTTGACTTATAGCAACAAGCAAAACATTCTCATCAATAATTGGCTTCCTGTATCTAAATTCAGATGCATATTCTACTTCAACAGGAATTCCGGCAAATCTTTCAATCCAATATTCCCCAACTAATCCTGCATGCCAACTAGTTCCACAGGCAACAATCACAACCCTATTCAACCGAGAAAGTACTTTTTCAGGAATTTGGAAAACAACACCATTACCATTAACCCCAGAAATAGTTTTCTCAATTGCTTTAGGTTGTTCATATATCTCTTTCAGCATAAAATGACTAAACGCCCCCTTATCAGACTCATTAAAATCAATATCCATTACTTCTGGTTTTCTATCAATAACTTCACCACTCACAAAATTAATCATCTTAAAACCAGAATTAAAAATAACCATCTCATCATCTTCTACAAAAATAATCTCTTTTGTATGTCTCAACAAAGCCAAAATATCAGAAGCCAAAAAGAACTCTTCCTTTTTAACACCTAAAACCAAAGGAGAACCTCTCCTCACAGCAATAATTTCTTCCCTTTCAGAATTCAAAATCATTAAAGCAAAACTCCCCTCTAATTCTCCGAGTGCTTTAACAACTGCTTCTTTATAATCATATTTCTTCATATATTCTTCTATCAAATGTGCAATCACTTCTGTATCTGTATCTGATTTAAATTTATGTCCTTTCAATCTCGCCCTAATTTCATCATGGTTCTCAATAATCCCATTATGTACAACAGCTATCTTTTTATCGCAACTAAAATGAGGATGTGCATTCTTATCAGAAGGAATACCATGAGTGCTCCAACGAGTGTGCCCAATAGAAATAGAACTTTTTACAGATTCTTCATCAAAATCTTCACCAATCTTTCCTGTCTTTTTAACCACCTTAATTTCGCCATCAATCAATGAAGCAATGCCCCATGAATCATAACCCCTATATTCTAAATCTTTGAGACCATTAAAAACTACAGAAAAAGAGTTCTTCATCCCTTTGTAACCAAAAATTCCACACATATTAAATCATCTCCTCAACAAAATCCCTTAAAGGGCTTAAAGACGTAGTCTTTTTGCCTTTGTAACCAAAAATTCCACACATATTAAATCATCTCCTCAACAAAATCCCTTAAATGGCTTAAAGACGTAGTCTTTTTGCCTTTGTAACCAAAAATTCCACACATGTTAAATCATCTCCTCAACAAAATCCCTTAAAGGGCTTAAAGACGTAGTCTTTTTGCCTTTGTAACCAAAAATTCCACACATGTTATCAACCCTACACCTTTTTAGTTAAAAATTGCTCAATTATAGGTATATCATCTAAACAACCAAGATCTAACCAATAATCTTTAAGTTTCATAACTTTTACTTTTCCTTGAGAAGCCAATAAAGAAATTGCATCAGTCAATTCATATTCCCCTCGCTCAGATTTTTCTATTTTATCCAGAGCATCAAAAATATCTTTAGTAAACTTGTACAATCCAACATTAATCAAATTACCAACAAAACTCTTTGGTTTTTCAACTATTTTCTTCAGAATCCCTTCTTCCCCTAACAACACACCATATTTTTCAGGACTTGGATGTTCCATTCCAGCAATATAACAAAATTTACTCTTACTACGCATAGCTTTCAAATCATTAGTAGACCACAAGTTATCTCCACCAATAACAACAAAATCTTCCCCTTCAACAAACCCCTTAATTTGTTTAAGTGCATGTCCCGTACCAAGTCTTTTCTTTTGTTCCATTAATTTTGCCTTAAACCCAAAATCTTTAAGAAATTCTTGAATCTTCTCTTTTTTATAACCTACAACAATACCTATCTCTGTATATCCTGCTTTTAACACATTCTTTATCAAATAATATAAGAATGGTTTTCCCCCAACATTGATTAAAGTCTTTGGAACATACCGTGTCAAAGGCATCATTCTTGTACCTTTGCCGGCAGCCATGATTACAATTTTAGTTGCCATAGCACCCTTTAAAATTCCGTCCTTTAAATAATTAATTAAGAATTAGATTATAATAAAAAAAGAAAAAGCGAATATTAAAAGACCTACAACCTCAATAACCCCAAATAACCCACAAATCAATCAAAAAAGAATAAATAAGCCACTAAATAAAAAATAAACTAAAAACAACCATTTAAAATAAAACTAGATTATATAAAATTATAAAAATATTATAAAAAAAGTTATAATAAAAGATAAAATTTATAAGCCAATAGAATATCTCCATTAAATGGTAAAAAACTATTTAATAAAAGAAAAAGAAAACGAATTAATTTATGATTCTGCTTTTATTTTTCACAATCCTTCTGCAATGCGTTTAATAGATCACCCTCTAAGAATCAACATATTAGAAACTTTAGCAAAAAAACCAATGTATCCAGCAGAACTAGCTAAAAAATTAAAATTACATGAACAAAAAGTATATTACCACATAAAACAACTTCTGAATTCGGGAATTCTTGAATTAGTTGAAAAAAAAGAAATACGGGGCACAGTAGCAAAAAAATATAGACCGAAAGAAATGAACTTTGTGATATCTCTTAGTCAAAATTGGAAAAATATAGATAAATTAATCCATGAAGAAAAAGACAAAGAAATAAAAGAATTCCTCAACCCTTTCATAAAAAATCACAAGCTAAACTGCAACATAGTTGTAGGAAGTCCAGACCCTCACGGACCTCAAAAAGCAAGAGCAAGAGATGGCCACTATGCAATTGATTTAGCATTATTTCTGGGATATTATAGTTCAATTTCAAAAAAATTCAGTGTGGTTTTAGATGTAGATATAGCAACCAAAAAGAAAAACAACTTAATTCTTGTGGGCGGACCTATAACTAACCTTATAGTTTCAAAAGTAAATGATATGCTTCCAATAAAATTCTCAGACAAAAAACCTTATGGGATAATCTCAGAAAAAACAGGAAAACACTATACTGATGAAGCTTGTGGTTTTATAGCAAGAATTCCAAACCCCTATAACCCAGAAAACAAAATACTTGTTTTAGCAGGAATAAGATATCTGGGTACAAAAGCAGCAGTACTTGCATTAACAAGACACCATAAACTAATCACTCAAAGATTCTCCAATCAAAAAACTTTTGCAATAGCTGTTCAAGGATTTGACCTTGACGGCGACGGAAGAATAGATAGTGTAGAACTATTAGAATAAACCAAATAAACTAATTTCTTAATACTTACAATGTAAGTAAAATTAAATATAAAATAATCAAATTTAAAAAATAAAAAAGAAATAAAAAAATAAATTAAAATTTACTCTGCTTCTAATTCATCATCTGATGATTGAGAAGGCACAGCCGCTTTACTGATAATAATGATATCTCCAATAGATTTAACTAATTGATGTGGCACAATAACACCTTTTGCAGAACCAAGTACTTTATTCAAAAAAGAGTTTCTTGTTGCCTTAACTCTCCAACCAAAAACTTTGTTGTGAGTTAGGATTGACTCTTCCACATCCCCAAAATAATCGCCAGTATCAGTAAAAACTTTCATATCATAAGCTTCGGATATTCTTTTCATCTTTAACATAGTAATTCCTCCCCTTGAAATGGATAGTTTTATTAAAACTAAACTAATATTTAAAGATTGTCATTTAATTAATAATCTCATCAAAAAATGAAATATAAAAATTTAACAATTATTGGAACTTCACATATAGCGAAAGAAAGTATAGATCAAGTAAAAAAAGCTATAGAATCTCAAAAACCAGAAATAATTGGGGTTGAATTAGATAAAAAAAGACTATCTGCACTTCTCCATAAAGGAAAAAGATCAATCAACTTAAAAGATATTTTTAGAATAGGGCTCAAAGGTTTTATATTCAGTCTCATTGGTGCTTGGGTAGAAAAAAAACTAGGAGAAATGGTAGGTGTAAAACCAGGAACAGAAATGCTCACAGCAGTAAAATTAGCAAAAAAACACAAAACGCAATTAGCATTAATAGATCAAGATATTGAAATAACACTAAAAAGACTTTCTCAAGAAATTACTTGGAAAGAAAAATTCAATTTTTTAGCAGATATAGTTAAGGCAGTTATTTTTAGAAAAAAAGAAATTGATTTTGACTTAACAAAAGTACCCAAAGAAGAAATAATCAAAAAACTAATCAATAAAGTAAAAAAACGTTACCCTTCAATTTACAAAGTACTCATAAAAGAAAGAAACAAGATTATAGCAAAAAATCTTTTCTATCTAATCCAAAGCAACAAAAAAACCCTAGCAATCATCGGAGCAGGTCATGAAAAAGAAGTTATAGAATTGATAAAAGACCAAGAAGTGGTATCTTACTCTTTCAAAATAAAGCAAAATACTTAAATACCTACAAACTATAATTTAAAAAAGATGGGATTTCGCGACTTTCAAGATAAAGTAAAGCGTTACTTCAAATTCAGTAAAGAAGAGGTGACAGGAATACTAATCGCTGCATTAGTATTTGGTTTTATAGCTTCATACCGAGAATGGGGATATGGTGCAGAATTTGAATTCTTTGTTGGTTTAAAAAACTTGATCAATGCCACAATAATTTCTTTATTAGCCATAATTATACATGAATCAGCACATAAATTATTTGGGGTAAATAGGGGTTATGATGTAAAAACTAAGATTTGGTGGTATGGAATTGCAGCTGCAATTATATTATGTATAATCTCAAGAGGACATTTATGGTTCTTTGCTTTAAGTGGTATGACTCTCCACCATTTAGCAATACAAAGACTTGGTAAATTCAGATATGGTGTAAGACCTATTGATTTAGGAATAATTGGATTGGCAGGACCTTTAGCAAACATAGTGATTGCAACATTATTAAAAACAATAATTTTATGGTTTCCAGCATTACCAATAAACGCTGCTCTTGTTCACAAGGCATTCTTAATTAATTGGGCTGTCGCAGTATTCAACCTTTTACCAATTCCTCCTTTAGATGGAATTCACATTTTCTTTTATTCGAGATTATTCTATGTAACTATATTTGGATTCATAGCAGGCTATGGATTATTAGTTTACTTCAGTATTTACTCATGGATTTTTGCAATATTAATTGCAGGAATAGCTTGGTTATTATTTTATATATATTTTGAAAAGGAGGCCATTTAACAAAATGAATTTTTCAAAAGATTGGGCAGAAATCTCTGCATTTATACTATTAGTAATAGGATTTTTTCTAGCAGCTTCATCTGGAAGCGCATTCTTAAGCTATGTTATTATATTTCTCTGTGGCATGGTTGTTGGACGATTCTGGTTTCAGCAAAGAAAAAATGTAAAAATACCTTATTTCATAGTAATTGTAGGGTTCTTAATCGGCTATATACTTGGAAGTTATTATGGCAATAAATTTATCACTCTCCTTTTATTCTTAATAGGTGCATTATTTAGTTATTATTTGCACGAAAACAAATACTTAAAGTAAAAATCAAACCAATTTAAATCAAACCCATTTAAATTAAAACATATTTAAATTATTTAGAATTAGATTATATACAATCAAAAATAAGAATAAAAAGCTATAAATCTATATAAACCAATAGCCCATCTTAGTCCTATGATTAAAAATTTCACACCTAGATTATACCAAGAAACAATTCTAGCTACTGCTTCAATGAAAAACACTTTAGTTGTGCTCCCAACAGGACTAGGAAAAACAAACATATTTCTCATGCTAGCTGCTCAAAGATTATCTCAATATCCCAAATCTAAAATTCTATTAATTGGACCAACAAAACCTTTAATAGATCAATATTTCTTAGCCTTCCAAAAAAACTTCAAGACAGACCCCAAAACAATGGCCATTTTTACAGGAGCAACCACTCCAAAAAAAAGAATAGAGCTCTGGAACAATTCAAAAATAATCTTCAGCACACCTCAAAGCATTGAAAATGACATTATATCAAAAAGAATTAATCTAAAAGAAGTGAGTCTTCTTGGAGTAGATGAAGCACATAGAGCTGTAAGTAATTATGCTTATGTTTGGGTTGCAAAACAATACAACAAATTAGCAAAATATCCAAGAATAATTGGATTAACCGCTTCACCAGGTTCAGAAATAGAAAAAGTAACAGAAGTATGTGAAAATCTTTTCATTGAAGAAGTAGAAGTAAGGACAGAACAAGATCCAGATGTAAAGCCCTATGTTCAAGAAACTGAATTAACTTGGGTAGAAGTTGAACTCCCAGAAAAATTAAAGAAAATAAAAACACTACTTGAAAACACAGCAAAAGAAAGATTACTAAAATTAAAATCTTGGGGAATCTTAAAAAAACCATTATCTTACATAACTAAAAGAGATTTATTGGGAATGCAAACAGAACTCCACAAACAAGCAACCCAAGAGAGAACTAACTATACTTTATGGCAATCAATATCTCTAGTTGCAGAAATAATTAAAATACAACACGCTCAAGAATTAATAGAAACCCAAGGAATCTCTCCCCTCTACCATTACCTACAAAAACTAAGATCTCAATCAATAACTACAAAAATAAAAGCAGTCAAAAATTTAGTTATAGATCCAAATTTCAAATCAGTGTTCCTCCTCACAGAAAGATTGATTGATGAAAAAATAGAACACCCTAAACTAACAAAATTAAGAGAAATAATAATTAATGAATTAAAAAACAACACCAAAATATTAATATTTAATCAATACAGAGATTCTGCATCTAAAATAGTTGAAGAACTAAATAAAATAAAAGGGGCTAAAGCAAATCTCTTTGTTGGTCAACTAAAAAAAGCAGGAACAGGACTCAGCCAAAAAGAGCAAAAAGCAATTCTTGATGATTTCAGAGCAGGAAAATTCAACATTTTAGTAGCAACATCTATAGCAGAAGAAGGATTAGACATCCCCAAAGTTGATTTAGTTATATTCTATGAACCAATACCTAGCGCTATTCGTCACATACAAAGAAGAGGGAGAACAGGGAGGTTAGAAAAAGGAAAAGTGATGATACTCTTAACAAAAGATACAAGAGATGTTGCTTTTAGGTGGAGTGCACACCATAAACAAAAAAAGATGTATGGAATTCTTGAAACACTAAAAAACAAAATAACATCGCCCTTAAGAAAAAAAGAACAACCAACATTAAAAGAATTCATTCCAAATCACAACCTATTAATTTTCGTAGATCATAGAGAAAGGAATTCAGCTATAATAAAAAACCTTATCGCCAAAGGAGTAGAAGTAAAACTTCAACAACTAAAAAGCGCAGACTATCTCTGTAGTGAAAGAGCTGCAGTAGAATATAAAACACCTACAGATTTTGTAAATTCAATAGTGGATGGTAGACTCTTAGAACAAATAAAAAACTTAAAAGAAAACTATGATTCCCCAATTATAATAATAGAAGGAGAACAAGACATCTACAAAGTAAGGAGGGTACACCCTAATGCAATAAGGGGGATGTTGGCCACAATAACGATTGATTATAAAATCCCAATTATAAAAACCTTAGACGCAGAAGAAACAGCATCACTCCTATATATAATAGCCAAAAGAGAACAAGAAAAAAACAAACACTCTTTCACCCCTCACAGCAGTAAAAACTCTCGTAGTCTAAAAGAACAACAAGAATACTTAATAAGTGCCCTCCCCAGTATTGGCCCAACACTTGCAAAACCACTTCTAAACGAATTCAAAACAATCAAAAAGATAATCAATGCAAAACAAAGCGAACTCACAAAAGTAGAAAAAATAGGGATCACAAAAGCAAAAAAGATAAAAGAGATTGTTGAAACAGAATATAAGGAATAAAAATTCTTTATTAAATATAAATAATCGATTTAACAACCCAATTTAACCCATTTCTTTCAACTTAGAAATTCTTTCTTCCATTCTTGGGTGTGTACTAAATAAACCCATCAACCCTTTAGCCTTAAAAGGATTCACAATAAATAAAGAGGACGTAGCTTGATTACCTAAACGAAGAGGATGTCTTTTAACTCCTGCACTCAATTTCTCAAGTGCACTAATTAACCCATGTGGATTATGTAATATCTTAGCAGCACTCGCATCAGCTAAAAACTCCCGGCTTCTGGAAATCGCCAACTGCAAAATCATAGCTATAATTGGAGTAAGAATAGCTAAAACAAGCAATTGAATCATATTCCCCCCATCTCTATCTCTACCAAAACCACCAAACATAGCACCCCATCTAGCCATCATAGCAATATAACTTATCACACCAGCAATAGTTGCAGCAATTGTTGAAATTAAAATATCTCTATTTTTAATATGGCTCATCTCATGAGCAATAACTCCTTTTAATTCTGACTCATTTAACTCTTTCAAAATTCCTTCAGTACAAGCAATAGCAGAATGATCATAATTTCTTCCTGTTGCAAAAGCATTCATAGCGCCACTAGGCACAACATAAACTTTAGGCATAGGCAATCCAGCCAAATGAGAAACCTCTTTAACAATTCCCCATAATCTTGGCTCACGTGATTCACTAACTTCTTTAGCTTTATACATCTTCAACACAATCTTATCAGAAAACCAATAACTACCAAAATTCATAATTAATGCAAACACCAATCCAATAATCAATCCAGACCTACCCCAAAAACTACCAATCCATAATAATAAAGATGTCAACAACCCCAATAATACAACTGTTTTAATTTGATTTATAGCACCCATAAAAAAATAAACACCACCCTAATATAAAAAACTAACTATATTATAAAAATTAACTATATTATATATACTCTCAACTAACAAAAAAGATATATAACCCTTAACCTTACAATCAATAAAATGGTAACATTAAGTGCAGCACTACTTCATTACAAAAGGCCTGAAATCCAAAAAGAATTGGTTCATTATTCTAAAAATAGAGAAATAGCCACAAGATTTGGTGAAGGATTTGGTGCACGACCAGACACCTTAAGTTATCCTCAAGATGTATTAGAATTAACAAAACATGGAGCAACTTCTTTTCACATGTCAGAAGAGCTTTGGTCAAATCCTGCGCGACTAAGTCCCGCACTAAAAAAGAAAGAATTAGATGAATTAAGAATCGGTTGGGACCTTATTCTAGATATTGACTGTAAATTCATAGAATATAGCAGGATAACAGCCAACCTATTAATCAAAGCACTAAAATATCAGGGAATAAATTCCCTTTCTTGCAAATTCTCAGGAGGTTCTGGATTTCATATAGCCATTCCCTTCAAGGCATTTCCAAAAAAAATTCATCAACAAGAAACAAAATACTTATTCCCAGAAGGGCCAAGAAAAATAGCAGAATATCTTAAAGAAATGATTAAAAAACCATTAGCAAAAGAAATTCTAAAGATAAATAGCATAACAGAAATAACAAAAAAAACAGGAAAACCCTTCAAAGAAATAGTAAAAAATAGTAAATTTGATCCATTCACGATTTTAGAAGTAGATACGATTCTAATTTCTAGTAGACATTTAATCAGAATGCCTTATTCATTTAATGAAAAAAGCAATCTAGTTAGTATTCCTTTAGACCCAGATAAAGTTCTCGATTTTGAATTAGAACATGCAAAACCTCAAAATGTAACAATCTCAAAATTCAGATTTCTTGATGATTCAAACGCAAAAGAAGACGAAGCAAAAAAACTTATAGTTCAATCTTTTGATTTTGAAGTGAAAAAAGAGGAACATCCATCATTGAAGAAAAAAAACAAAGAACATTTTGAAATTAAAACAAAAATGCCAGAACAATTCTTCCCACCATGCATTCAATTAGGACTAAAAGGATTGGAAGACGGAAGAAAAAGATTCTTATTTCTAATAATAAATTTCCTAAACAGTGTAGGTTGGTCTCATGATGACATAGAAGAACTCCTAAAAAAATGGAACAAAAACAACCCAGAAGAAATGAGAGAAGTCTATTTAGTAGGCCAATTAAGGTATCATAAAACCCAAAAAAAGAAAATTCTCCCACCAAACTGTTCAAACAACCAATACTATAAAGATATAGGCATTTGTAACCCAGATAGCTTATGTAACAAAATAAAAAATCCTGTAAGTTATACTATAAGAAAAACAATTTACCTCAATAAAAAACCTAAAAAACAAAAAGAAAAACAAGCAAAACCTAAGAAAAACAAAGAATCGTAACATTATTATATAAGTGTCTTTTTTGATTTCTCTATCCTTTTTCAAAAATGTATGAATTAATAATTTGTGAAAAACCAAGCGCAGCATTCAAGATTGCAACAGCATTAGCAGACAAAACTCCCAAAAAAGAAACATACAAAAAAAAAGTACCTTACTATAAAATAACTCATAATAAAAAAGAAATCATAGTTGCTTCTGCAGTAGGACATCTTTACTCTGTAGATGAAAAAGAAAAAAACGGTTGGAAGTATCCTGTATTCAATATGCATTGGGTAGACACTGCTTCTATGAATAAAGCACAAAAATACTCAAAAGACTACCTTCTTAATATAAAAAAATTAGCAAAAGACGCTTCAGAATTCACCATAGCTTGTGATTATGATATAGAAGGAGAAGTTATTGGCCTAAATATAGTGAGATTTGCACTTCAAAAAGAAGATGCAAATAGGATGAAATTTTCTACATTAACTAAACCTGATTTAATAGAAGCTTATGAGAACAAATCACCCCACATAGATTGGGGGCAAGCTAATGCCGGAGAAACAAGACATTTTTTAGATTGGATGTACGGTATAAATCTTAGTAGAGCACTAACAGCTTCAATCAAATCAACAGGAGCTTTCAAAATTCTAAGTATAGGTAGAGTACAAGGACCTTCATTAAAAATTATAACAGATAGAGATAAAGAAATAAAAACATTTATTCCTACCCCCTTTTGGCAAATAGAATTAAATGGAAATGTGAAACAAGGAAACTTAATTGCTTGGCATATTGAAGACAAATTCTGGGAAAAAGAAAATGCAGATAAAGTAATGAAAAACACAAAAGGTCAAAATGCAATCATAGAATCAGTAGAAAAAAAAGAAAAAAACCAACTCCCCCCATTTCCTTTTGACTTAACCACACTTCAAACAGAATCTTATCGTTGTTTAAGAATTCCACCAAAAAGAACATTACAAATAGCCCAAGAATTATATACAAATTCATATATTTCTTATCCAAGAACCTCTTCTCAAAAACTACCAAAAGGAATTGGGTATGACAAGATAATTAAAGAACTCTCGAAACAAAAAGATTACAATAAATTATGTAATGATCTACTCAAAGGAACTCTCAAACCAAATGAAGGTAAAAAATCAGATCCTGCCCACCCATCTATTTACCCAACAGGAATAATCCCTAAAGGATTAGAAGATGGCCACACTAAAAAATTGTATGATTTAATTGTAAAAAGATTTTTATCTACTTTTGCCCCAATAGCTAAAAGAGAATCGACAACTGCAAAAATAAATTGCAATAAAGAAATATTCGTTGCAAAGGGGATCATCACTACAGAACCAGGGTGGCACAATTTTTATCAACCATATCTCTCATTAAAAGAAGAAGAGCTCCCATTAATAAAACAAGGAGAATCTGTACCTGTAAAACAAATAAAACTTCATAAAAAAGAGACTCAACCACCCAAAAGATATACTCCTTCTTCAATCATAAAAGAATTAGAAAAAAAGAATATTGGAACTAAATCAACAAGGGCAGATATAGTGGATAAATTATTTCAAAGAAATTACTTAAAAGGAAAATCAATAGAAGCAACTTCTTTAGGGCTTGCAACAGTAGATACCTTAAAAAAATATTCTCCTGGAATAATCGATGAAAAATTAACACGCCATTTTGAAGAAGAAATGGGACACATTCGTTTAGATAAAAAGAAAAAAGAAAAAGTCTTAGAAGAAGTTAAAACAATTCTGACAAAAATATTAAAACAATTCAAAGAAAATGAAAAAAGCATTGGAGAAGGATTAATAGATGCTACAAGGGAAACTCAAGATAAAGCAAACCACATAGGAAAATGCCCGACATGTAAAGATGGGCAATTAACAATTAAAAGAGGTAAATTTGGAAAATTTATTGCATGTACCAAATATCCTGATTGTAAAACCACATTCAAGTTACCTCCAAATAGTTTAATTAAAAATTCAGAAAATCTCTGCAAAGAATGTAATTATCCTATGGTCAATGTAATAAGAAAAGGAAAAAGACCCCAAGAACTTTGCATAAATCCAGATTGCACTTCTAAAAATAACGGCAATAATGAAACAAAAAAAGGGGACAAAAATAAAAAAGAAGAGAAAAAAATATGCCCTAAATGCGGCAAAGAATTAATACTAAGAAAATCATTTTATGGAGAATTCTATGGATGTTCTGGTTACCCTAAATGCAGACATATAAGTAAAATTTAGAATTTTACTTGTCTTAAGACTTAATTTAACACTTCCTATAATGATAAAATAAAGTAAAAAAGCATAAGCTTTATAAAGCGCCCAAGTTTTCTATAGAAAACGACAACTCGTCGAGTATATTTAAATTTATTTTGTTTAAATATAATGTGTAAACAAGGCCTGAAAAAAAGCTTTTTCAGTACCAAGATACTTCTTGATAAAAAAAGCTTTACTAAAAGGTCATTAAAAATCCAAAAAAGAAGAGATAATAATGTCTTTAACACAGACAAATATTAATGGATATTCAAGATGCCTAGCACACACAAACCAAGAAGCGGAAGTTTACAGTTTTGGCCTAGACGAAAGGCTAAAAGTCATAAACCACGAATAAGATCTTGGGCTAAAAGTAATGATCCAAAACCTTTGGCATTTATTGGCTACAAGGCAGGCATGACTCACATCATTGTAAAGGATAACCATCCAACTTCAATGACTAAAGACGAATCAATTTCTATTCCTGTCACAATCATTGAATGTCCGCCAATTAAAATTGCCGCTTCTCATTTCTACAAAAACACCATTTTTGGTTCAAAACTCATTTCTGAACATCTTGTTGAAAATCTCGATAAAGAATTAAAAAGAAGATTAGATCTTCCAAAAAAAATAATCACTAAACAAATTTCTCCAGAAGAGTACGATGAAATTAGAATCTTAGTTTATACTCAACCAAAATATACTGATATTGGGAAGAAAAAACCAGACATCATGGAAATTGTATTGGGCGGAACTAAAGAAGACCAATTAAATTTCATTAAAGAAAATACTGGAAAAGAGATCACAATAGATCAAATATTTGAAGAAACTCAATTAGTAGATATTCATGCAATAACCACTGGAAGAGGATTTCAAGGACCAGTAAAAAGATTTGGAATTGGATTAACAAGCCACAAAGCAGAAAAAGCTAGAAGAAATCCTGGATCCTTAGGACCTTGGAAAGGACAAACACATATAATGTGGAGAATCGCTCATGCTGGTCAAACTGGCTATTTTACAAGAACTGATTATAATAAAAAATTAATTAAAATATCAACAAACCCGGACGAAGTTAATCCTAAAGGCGGAATTGCTCATTACGGAAAAGTTAAAAATACATTTATATTAATAAAGGGTTCCATTCCAGGACCTAAAAAAAGATTAATTGTGTTAACTCAACCAATAAGATCCCAAAAGAAAATATCTCCAGAAAAACCAATTATTGAATATATTAGTACAAAATGAAATTAAAAATAAAAAACACAAAGGGAATTGTACAAAAAGACATAGAATTACCTAAACAGTTTAATGAGCCAATAAGGGCAGATATAATTAAAAAAGCAGTATTAACAATTCAAAATAATAAAAGACAAAATTATGGTGCATCTCCTGAAGCAGGGAAACGAGCTTCAGCTTATTTATCTAAAAGACGTAATAGTTACAGAAGTACTTATGGAATTGGCCAATCAAGAACTCCAAGAAAAGTAATGTCGAGAAGAGGTACTAGATTAAATTATGTAGGCGCATTCGCACCTCAAACAGTTGGAGGAAGAAGGGCTCATCCACCAAAAGCAGAAAAAAACCTATCACAAAAAATCAATAAAAAAGAAAGAAGAAAAGCGATTTGTTCAGCAATGGCTGCAACATTTGATAAAAAATATTTGGAAGAAAAAAATTATATTGTTCCAGAAGATTATCCATTTATATTAAGCCAAGAATTTGAAACTCTTGAAAAAACAAAAGATGTTGAAACAGCTTTAACAAAATTAAAAATTCAATTAGAAACAGATAGAAAAATAAGAGCTGGAAAAGGAAAGGCAAGAGGAAGAAAATATATCAAGAAAAAAGGACCTTTAATTATTACTTCAACTAGATGTAAAATATCAAATTCAGCTAAAAATCTAAATATAGATGTAGTGGAAATAGAAAATCTAAATGCAGAACTTCTTGCTCCTGGCGCACAACCAGGAAGAGTCGCACTTTTTACAGAAGGGGCTATTGAAAAATTAAAACAAGAACAATTATTTTTAGGCACCATCAAGAAAAAACAAGAAAAAAAAGAAGTCAAAACTATTCCTAAAGAGACTATTAAAGAAACTATTAAAAAAACCACTCAAAAACCAAAAGAAAAAACAGAATTAAAAAAACAAACATCAAAAATAAAAAAAGAAGTTAAAAAAATAACAAAATAAAATGGACGCATACAAAATAATCAAACACCCTTTATCAACTGAAAAATCAATAAGGTTGATGGAGTCAGAAAATAAACTTATATTTATGGTAGATAATTCAGCTAAAAAACCAGAAATAAAATTAGCAATTGAAAAAATATTCAAAGCAAAAGTAGAAAAAGTAAATACATTCATAGGTCCAGATGGAAAAAAAAGAGCTTATATTAAATTTTCAAACGAAACACCGGCAATTGATATTGCAACAAACCTTGGATTAATGGGTTAATCAAAATAAAAAATAAATAAATAAAAATAACAAGATGGGAAAAAGACTAATACAACAAGCAAGAGGAAAAGGAAGTATGACTTATAGAGCGCCTAGTCATCGTTATAAAGGAAGTTCTACTTATCCCAAAAAAGAAGATACCAAAATAAAAATAATTGATTTTATTCATTGTCCAGCACATAGCGCACCATTAGCAAAGGTAACAAGCCCAACAGAAAAATCGGTTTTATTAATAGCTGCTGAAGGAATTAAAGTAGGGGAAGAGTTACAATATAGTCCAGATGCAGCAATAAAAGCAGGAAACATATTACAATTAAAATACATCCCAGAAGGGACTAAAATATTCAATATAGAGTCAAAACCAGGAGATAATGGGAAATTTTGTAGATCTGCTGGTGCATTTGCAAAAGTTGTAGCAAAATTAAAAAATAAAGTAGTTATTCAATTTCCTTCAAAAAAACAAAAAGAATTTTTTGAAGAATGTAAAGCAAGTATCGGAACTGTTGCTGGTAGCGGAATATCCGATAAACCAATACTTAAAGCAGGTATTAGGATGAAAATGAAAAGGGCGAGAAATAAATTGTATCCTAGAAGTGGGGCAACATCTATGAATGCTGTTGACCATCCATTTGGTGGAACAACAAGTTCTCACAAAGGTAAACCTACTGTAACTCCTAGAGGAGCTCCTCCAGGAAGAAAAGTTGGAATGTTAAGGGCAAGAAGAACTGGAAGGAAAAAGGGTAAAAGGTAACTAAAATGATGAAAAAAGAATACACTTATAGAGGGAAAAAATTAGAAGAACTCCAAAAAATGGGCATGACTGAATTAGCAGAATTATTTCCATCAAAACAAAGAAGAACCATCAAGAGAGGGTTTTCTCCAGAACAAAAATTACTATTAAAAAAGATAAGGGCAAATAAATCAAACATTGAAACACATTGTAGAGATTTAGTTATTCTTCCTGAAATGGTTGGAAAAATAATTAAAATACACAATGGAAAAGATTTTGTTTTATTAAATATAGAAGCAGAAATGATTGGACACTTATTAGGGGAATTTTCCTTAACAAGAAAAAGAGTAGGGCATAACTCTCCAGGTGTTGGCGCAACAAGATCAAGTTCAAATATATCAGTTAAATAAGCAATAAAGATTAATATGAAATAAATTAAAACAAACAATAAAACAAACCAGACAAAAAATGGAAAAAACCAAATCAGAAAATACTGCAAAAGCGTCTGCATTAGATTTACATATATCTACAAAGCACAGTATAGAGATTTGTAACCATATCAGGAAAAAAAGTCTGGAAAAAGCAAAGGCAGTGCTTCAAAGAGTCCTTACCCAAAAAGAAGCTATCCCCTTTAAAAGATTCAACAACGACATAGGACATAAGCCAGGAAAGATTGCTGCAGGAAGATATCCTTTCAATGCAAGTAAAGCAATACTAACTTTGTTAAATGATGTTGAAGCAAATGCCCAAACAAAAGGATTGAGCATTTCAGATTTAAAAATAACTAAATTATGTGCCAATAAAGCAAGCACCCCATGGAGGCATGGAAGGAAAAGAAGAAGGAAAAGTAAAAGAACGCATTTAGAAATAATTGTTAAAAGTGATGAAATAATTCAAGAACCTAAAGAGAATAAAAAAGAAAAACAAAAAGAAACCAAACAGAAACCAGAAGAAATTAAGAAGGAAGTTAAAAAAGAAATTAAAAAAGAAATTCAAGATAAAAAATCAAAAGAAATAGAAGAAAAAATAAAAAAACCAACAGAGGAAGTTAAAAAAGAAGATGAAAAACTCCCAACTGAACCAAAGGAGGAAAATACCAAAATCCAAAAATGATTGAAAGAAAAATAATCTCAAGAAAATTGAAAGAATATGTTATTGGAGATTATATCCAAAAAAATCTCAAAAGAGTAGGATATAGTGGAACTAAGATACAAAAAACTCCCTTGGGTGAAAAAGTAATAATAAGTGCTTCAAGGCCTGGATTAATAGTTGGAAGAAAAGGTGGAAATATAAAGAAACTTACAGCAGATTTAAAAAGAAAATTCAACCTTGAAAATCCTCAAATAGAAATTAATGAGATTCAAGAGTTAAATCTTGATGCAAATATTGTTGCTGAAAGAATAGCATCTTATTTAGAAAGATTTGGATCTTCAAGATTTAAAAATATTGGACATAAAGTAATTGGAGAAGTCATGAGTACTGGAGCTTTAGGGATAGAAATATTAATTTCAGGAAAAATTCCTGGAGCAAGAGCAAAAAGATGGCGGTTCTATAAAGGTTATTTAAAAAAATGTGGAGATATGGCTGTTTCAGGTATTAAAAAAGCAATAGCAACCGCACACTTAAAAAGTGGAGCAGTGGGAATCCAAGTTAGAATAATGCCTATAGAATTAAAAGAAAAAAATGATATTGAATTATTAAAAATAGAAGAAGAAGTTGTTGAAGAAATTGAAATAAAAGAACCTAAAAAAGAAGATGTAAAAGAAAAATCTAAAACAACAGATAAAAAAGAAAAGAAAAACAATAAAGACAAAACAAAACCCACAAAAAAAGTTGCTAAAAAAGAAGACGAAAAAGAAGACAAGAAAAAAAATAAAAAAGAAGATATAAAAGAAAAATCTAAAACCACAGATAAAAAGGAAGATAAAGAAAAAAATGAAGAAGACAATAAAGAAAAAATAAAAAATAAAAAACCAATAAAAAAAGATATCAAAACAAAAAAAACTAACAAGAAAAAATGAAACTAAACCTAAAAACACTAAGTAAAGGTAACTTAAAATCAAAATTAGAGGAATTAAGAAAAGAGTTAATGAAAAGTAATGCTCAAATTTCAACAGGCTCTGCTGTAAAGGGTCAATCAAATATCAAAAATATCAAAAAAAATATAGCGCGTATAAAAACAATACTAAACCAGGAGGGAATTAAACCAAAGCAATGAGTGAAATATGCATTAAGTGTGGGTTACCAATAGAGTTATGTGTTTGTGAATCTATAGCAAAAGAAAATCAAAACATAATAATAAGCATAGAAAGACGAAAATTTGGAAAACAATACACAGTGATTAAAGGAATTGACCAATCTGATATAAACATAAAAGATCTCGCAAAAAAACTAAAGGCAAAATTGGCTTGTGGAGGAACAGCAAAAAACGGAAAAATTGATTTGCAAGGAAACCACAAAACAAAAATCAAAGAAATTTTGTCTCACCTCGGTTTCAGCCCAGAAACAATAAAAATCAAATAAAAAGATGAAAGAAATGGTTGAAAAACTCCTTAAGGGAGAACTAATAGGCCAAACTATACACGTGCCTTCAAAAAAATTAAACGGAAAAATCATTAATGAAACAAAACACACATTTGAAATAATAACAACAAAAAATCAAAGAAAAAAAATAACCAAATCACAACAATTGATATTCACAATAAATAACAAAAAAATTGCAGTTGAAGGAAAATTACTTCAACTAAAACCAGAGGAAAGAATCAAACTAAAAATAAAATGAAATCAACAAAAGAAAACCAATGTAAGGATAAAAACTGCCCAATACATGGAGAACTCAAAACTAGAGGAAGAACATTCACAGGAACAGTCGTATCTGCAAAAGCCCACAAAACAATCGTAGTTGAATGGGGTAGAACAAGATTAATTCCTAAATATGAGAGATATGAAAAAAGAAAAACAAAAGTAATGGCACATAAACCTGAATGTATGAATATTAAAGAAACAGATATTGTAAAAATCCAAGAATGTAGGCCATTAAGCAAAGCAAAAAAGTTTGTAGTGATAGAAAAAATTATTGAAAAAACTAAAGAAATAACTAAAGAAAAAGAATCCAAAAAAGAAATCAAAGTAACTAAAAATAAAAAAAACGAAAAAACATCTTCAACTAAAAAAAAATCAACTAAAAAATGAAACCCTTAAAAGGAAGCATATCAAGAGCATTGCCTGTTGGGGCAATCGTAGACACCTGTGATAATTCAGGTGCAAAACGCCTACTGATATTTTCAGTAAAAAGGCATAAAACAACTAAAGGTAGACTTCCTGCTGCAGGTGTTGGTGATTTAGTTTTAGCATCAGTAAAAAAAGGAAGACCTGATGTAGTAAAACAAGTTGTTTTTGCAGTAATAGTAAGACAAAAAAAAGAATATCGAAGAGTAAATGGTACAAGAATAAAATTTGAAGATAATGCAGCAGTAGTATTAAAGGATGATAAAGGAAACCCTAAAGGGACTTTATTCAAAGGAGCAATCGCAAAAGAAGCTTGTGAAAGGTGGCCAGGAATAAGTAAATTAGCAAAAATAGTGGTATAAATTATAAAATGAAAAACGAATTCAAAAAAACGTGGAAATCGAGTAAAAAAGTAAAAAACCAGCGTAAATATAGAAAAAATGCCCCATTACACTTAAAAAGAAAACTAATGTCAGCTCACCTATCAAAAGAATTAAAAGAAAAATACAATAAAAGATCTGCCAAAATGAAAAAAGGAGATAAAGTAAAAATAATGAGAGGATCTTTCAAAGGCAAAACAGGAATAATTGAAAAAGTAGAAACTAAAAGAGAAAAAATATATGTAACTGGGATTGAAATAATAAAAAAAGATGGTACAAAAAGACTTACCCCTATTGCACCGTCCAATCTTTTAATTACTTCGTTAGATTTAGAAGATAAAAAAAGAATAAGCTCACTGGAGAGAAAAAAATGACTAAAAACCACTTAAAAAGAATACCTTCCCCTAAAAGTTGGGACATAATGAAGAAAGAAAATAAATTCATAATTAGGCCATTTGCTGGAAGTACCTCTTTCAAAAAAGGTTTTGCATTAGGTACCTTATTAAGAGATTATTTAAAATATGCAAAAAGTGCAAAAGAAGCAAAATATATTTTAAATAATAAAGAAGTGCTAGTTAATAAAATAAAAAGAAAAGATATACACGATACCATTGGATTAATGGATATCGTTGAAATACCTTCAATGAATAAATCTTTTAGAATCTTACTAACAAAAAAAGGAAAATTAGAATTATTAGAATTAAATGAAAGCGAAAAGAATTTAGGAATTTTCAAAATATTAAATAAAACAATAATAAAAAAAGGAAAGATTCAATTAAATCTTAGTGGAAGCAAAAATATATTAGTAAAGGATAAAAAATATAGACTTGGAGATAGTATAACTCTAGATCTTTCTGCTAAAAAAATTAAAGACCATTTTAAATTGGAAAAATCATCCATGGTATATTTAACAGGGGGAAAGCACGTTGCAGAATCGGGAATTATTGATAAAATAGGAAATAATCAATTAATATTCAAAACTAAAGATGGTAGAAGTTTAGAAACTTCAAAAAATCATGCTTTTGTAATCGGTAAAGAAAAAAGTGCAATTACTTTATTTGAAAAATGAATCCAATGAAAGAAATAAAAATAGGGAAAATAACTCTTAACATAGGAGTTGGTAAAAATCAGTCTATATTAGACAAAGCCTTATTATTATTAAAAGAACTTTCAGGAGTTAAACCAGTTAAAACAATAACCCAAAAAAGAATTGCTCAATGGGGATTAAGAGCTGGATTGCCAATTGGTTGCAAAGTTACATTAAGAGGAGAAAAAGCAAAAGAGATATTAATAAGATTATTACAATCAAAAGAAAATATATTAACAGAAAAACAATTTGATGATTATGGAAATATTGCATTTGGAATTCCAGAATATATTAATATTCCAGGAGCAAAATATAATCCAGAAATAGGTATAATTGGTTTAGAAGTTTGCATAACATTAGAAAGGGCAGGATTTAGGATAAAACGAAGAAAAAATTTCAAAAAGAAAATTCCTAAAAAACATAGTATAAGCAGATCAGAAGCAATAAAATTTATGCAAAAAGAATTTAATGTTAAGACGGGTGATGAAGAATGACTACAAGCAGTTATAAAAAAGTGTTCAAACAACTTAAAGTAAAACCAGCTAAATTAGCTAAATTTATTAAACATAATGCTCCAAAAGAAAGAAAATTTGGAAGAAGTACTAAAAAATGTAAAATATGTGGTAGAGAACATGCAAGCATTAACAAATACAAATTAAATATTTGTAGAACTTGTTTCAGAGATATTGCAACAAAAATTGGATTTAAAAAATACAACTAGGTGGAAAAAATGTTAAATGACCCATTAGCAAATGCATTGTCAATCATTTTAAATGCAGAAAGAATAGGAAAAAAGGAATGTACCATTAAACCAAGTTCCAAAATAATTGAAAAAGTGTTAGAAATTATGAAAGATCACCATTTTGTTGGTGATTTTGAAAAAATAGAATCTCGACAAGGAACATCACTCAAATTAAATTTAATAAGTAATATCAATAAATGTGGAGTAATAAAACCAAGATTCGCAGTTAAACAAGACAATTATGAAAAATTTGAAAAAAGATTCTTACCAGCAAAAGATTTTGGAATAATCATTGTTTCAACATCCCAAGGAATCATGGTTCAAAAAGAATCAAAAGAAAAAAAAATAGGGGGAAAATTAATCGCATTTATTTATTAATATTATGAAAAACAAAGTTGATATGGAAATTGAATTATTGGATGGTGTTCAGGCAGATTTACAAGGTTCAACTTTGACATTGAAGGGAGCAAAGGGAGAAGTTAAAAGAAACTTTAGAAACACCTTAATTAATTTAAAAATAGAGGATAATAAAATAAAATTAAGTTCAAACAAATTAACAAAAAGAGAAAAAAAGTTAGCAGGAACCATCAAAGCACATATAAACAACATGATACGTGGAGCAACAGAAGGACATATTTATAAATTAAAAGTTTGTTCAAGTCACTTTCCAATGAACGTTTCAATAAATAATAATAAACTAACAGTAAAAAACTTTTTTGGAGAAAAACATCCAAGAATTGTTGAATTAAAATCAGGTGCTGATGTAAAATTAAACGGAAGTGAAATAGTTATAGAATCAACAAGCAAAGAAATCGCAGGACAAATTGCATCTAGTATAGAACAATTAACAAGAATAACTAATAAAGACAGAAGAATATTTCAAGATGGTATCTTTATTATTGAAAAAGATGGGAAAAAGATAGAATAATAAAACAAATAAGATAAAATAAAATGACTAAAACAAATATTCCAAAAAGAAAGAAACCTGATTTTATTAGACAAGATTCTCATAAAAAAGGAAGAATTAAATCCAGGTGGAGAAGGGCTAGGGGATTACAATCAAAAGTAAGATTAGCTCAAAAAGGATATAGATTAAAACCAAAAATAGGATATGGTGCTCCAAAAGAAATAAAACATTTAGTTAAAGGATTAAAATCAAATATAGTATCAACAATAAAAGAACTAAAAAAAATCCCAAATGATGAAGGGATTATAATTTCAAAAATAGGTTTAAAGAAAAAAATAGAATTAATTAAAGAAGCAATAAAAACAAAAATAACTATCTTAAATATAAAAAATCCTGAATTATTCCTTAAACAAATAGAAGAAAATTTAAAACAAAAAAAAGAACTTAAAAATAAAAAAATAAAAACAAAGACTGCCAAAAAAGAAAAAGCAAAGGAAAAGGCAAAGGAAAAGGAAAAAAAGGAAGATACAAAAGAAAAAATAGAAGATAAAATAGAAAAAACAACAGAAGAAATGGAAAAAGAGAAAAAGAAAGAAAAAGATAAAATATTAACTAAAAAATCATAAATAAAATTAAAATGAAGTTAACAGCACAAAAAACAATATCTGCAAAATTATTAAATTGCTCTAAAAAAAGAGTAATTTTTGATATTGAAAGATTGGATGAAATCAAAGAAGCGATAACTAAAGCAGATTTAAGATCTTTAATAAAAGATAAAGCAATAACTGCTAAACCAGTTCAAGGAATATCAAGATTTAGAGCTAAAAAAAGACAAATTCAAAAAAATAAAGGAAAACAAAAAGGACAAGGGTCTAGAAAAGGTAAAAAAACAGCTAGACTACCTAAAAAGAAAATATGGATGAACAAAATAAGATTACAAAGAAAGTTCCTAAAAGAAATTAAAGATAAAAAGGTTATAGAGGGTAAAACATATAGGGACTTAAGATCAAAATCAAAGGGTGGGTTTTTTAGAAGTAAAAGACACATAAAAATATTCCTTGATAAAATATTGGGTAAAAATGAGTAAAACAATAAAAAAAGTAAATTATAGAAGAAAACGAGAAGGTAGAACTAATTACAATAAAAGATTAAAATTATTACTATCTAAAAAACCAAGACTAGTAATTAGAAGATCATTAAATAATATAACTCTACAAATAGTAGAATATCAACAAAAAGGAGATAAAATAATTACAGGTGCAAATTCCTCAGAATTAAAAAAAATTGGGTGGAAAGCTAATACTGGAAATATCCCTTCAGCATATTTAACTGGAGTTTTATTAGCAAAAAAAGCTAAAGAACATAAAATTGGAGAGGTTATAGTGGACTTAGGATTAAATAATACCACAAAAGGTTCAAGATTATTTGCTGCATTAAAGGGGGCAATAGATAACGGATTACAAACACCCCATTCAGAAGATATGTTTCCTAATGAAGAATCTATAAAAGGAACAAATATCGCCAATTACTTAAAAAATTCAAACAAATCAAAAACTCAATTTTCAGAATACTTAAAAAATAAAATTGACATATTAAAACAATTCGAAGAAATTAAAAAGAAAATAATGAAATAAAATGGAAAAACAAAAAGAAACCAAACAAAAACCTGAAGAAATTAAGAAAGAAGTTTTAATTGAAAAAACAGAATCTAAATTAAAAAAATCAAAAACTTCTAAAATTATCGAACAAGATACTAAAGATTCTTCTAATCCAAATCAAAAAGAAAAAATAGAAAATATCAAAATAGATGAAAAAGAAATAGAAAAAGACATAAAAAAAGCTAATGAAGAAGTTAAAGAAGCTACAAAAGATATTACAAAGGGAAAAATAGAAGAAAGGATTTCAAAAGACAGTTTTGATATAGACTCTTGGAACCCTCAAACAGGTTTAGGAAAACAAGTAAAAAATAAAGAAATTGTAGATATTGATAAAATTTTAGATCAAGGATTAAATATATTAGAACCTGAAATTGTCGATGCATTAATTCCAAATTTAGAAAAAGACTTGTTATTAATAGGACAATCAAAAGGTAAATTTGGTGGTGGACAAAGAAGGGTCTTCAAACAAACACAAAAGAAAACTCCTGAAGGAAATAAACCAAGATTCGCTTCATATGCTGTAATAGGTAACAAAAATGGTTATGTCGGTACTGGATATGGTAAAGCTAAAGAAACAGTCCCATCAAGAGAAAAATCTTTCAGAAATGCCAAATTAAATTTAATAAAGATCAAAAGAGGGTGTGGTTCATGGCAATGTAATTGTAAAACACCTCATTCAATTCCATTTGAAGTAGAAGGAAAATGTAGTTCGGTTAAAATCAAATTAATACCTGCACCAAAAGGAACTGGTCTGTGTGTAGAATCTAGTTGTGCTAAAATTTTAGAATTAGCAGGTATCCAAGATGTATGGTCTAGATCATTTGGACAAACAAAATCAAAAATTAATCTTATTAAAGCTTGTTTAAAGGCATTAAGAAAATTAAGTACAACCAAAGTAAAACCTCATGATGTTGAAGCTTTAGGTATCAAAGAAGGATTATTAGAATAAATTAAAAAATAAAATAAAATGGTAGAATCAAAAAAACAATCAAACATTGAAAATAAAACAAAAGAAACCAAAACAATTGAATTAGCAGTAATTAGAATAAGGGGTTCAATTAAAGTAAATAAAGTAATCGTTGATACCCTTAAAATGTTAAATTTAAACAAAACAAACCATTGTATTGTAATCCAAAACAAACCAAATTATCTTGGTATGATAAAAAAATGTAAAGATTATATAACATGGGGGGAATTAAATTCAGAAACAAAAAAAGAATTAACTAAACGAAAAGATGCTAAGAGACCTAATTTATTCAGGTTAGCTCCACCAAAAGGGGGATTTGAAAGAAAAGGGATAAAAAAACCATTTACTCTAGGCGGTGTATTGGGGTATCGAGGAGATAAAATTAACACATTAATCAAAAAAATGTTGTAATTAATTAAATATAATCATAAAATAATAAATTAAAATAAATCAAAATGACAACAAACAGATTAAAGAAAAAAGTGAAATATCGTGGCTCAAAAACGCACGGTTGTGGCTCTATGAAAAAGCGAAGAGGTGCAGGCCATCGTGGTGGAAGAGGTGCAGCAGGTTCTGGTAAACGTGGGGATGCAAAAAAACCAAGTATTTGGAAAGGAAAATACTTCGGAAAATATGGTTTCACAAGCAGATTCAAAGCAGTAAAAACAATTAATCTAAAAGAAATTGAAATAAAATTACCAATTTGGATTAAAAAAGGATTAGCAAAAGAAAACAAAGATGTGTTTGAAATAGATTTAAACAACCTAAGTTATGGTAAATTATTAGGTAATGGCACACTTACAAAAAAATTAAAACTTAAAATAAATTCATTCTCCAAAAAAGCAGAAGAAAAAATAAAAAAAGCTGGTGGAGAATTGATGTAAGATGTCTTTTTTTAAAAACATATTAATGAATTTACCAGAAGTAGTAAAACCTGCCCAAAAAAGATTATCTTTTAAAGAAAAATTAAAATGGACTGGTATTGTACTTGGATTGTTTTTTATTCTTGGGATGATTCCCCTTTTTGGATTAGGAGAAAACGCATTACAACAATTTGAATATTTATCCTTAATTCTTGGAGCAGAATTTGGTTCTTTAATATCATTAGGTATTGGTCCAATAGTTACTGCATCAATCGTATTACAATTATTAAATGGTTCTGGAATTATCAAATTTGATTTAACAAGTGCAGATGGCAAAAGAACATTTCAAGGAATCCAAAAACTTTTAGCAATTTTTTTCATTATCTTTGAAGCAGGAATTTATGTATTTATGGGGGGACTAGCCCCGGCTAACGCATTTCTTGGAACTAGCACCTATTTTTCATTACAATTAATCTTAATATTCCAATTAATCCTTGGAGGATTCATGATCATGTTTATGGATGAAGTAATAAGTAAATGGGGCTTTGGTTCTGGAATTTCATTATTCATCGCTGCTGGAGTGAGTAAAAGTATTTTTATAAGGGCTTTTAGTCCATTAGCCTCTCCAACAAATCCAAACATCGCAACAGGGGCAATTCCTGCATTATTCCAATCATTAGCTATTGGAGATAAAATTACTGCAGGACTTATGCTTGGCGGAATTATAGCAACAATTTTAGTATTTGTTATGGCTGTATATGGTCAAGCAATGAAAGTAGAAATACCTTTAAGTTTTGGAAGGGTAAGAGGGCAAGGTATGAGATGGCCTTTGAGTTTCTTATACACTAGTAACATCCCAGTTATTTTGGTTGCAGCACTAATGGCAAACATCCAACTTTGGGCGAGATTATTACAAAATTGGGGGCACCCTTTCCTTGGAACCTTTAGTGGAAATACACCTATAAGTGGCCTAGTTGCATGGTTATACTCCCCAAACATTCTGGGAAGTATAATAAAAGGAAGCATCACTTTTTCACAAGTAGGGCATGCCCTTGTATACATGGCGTTTATGATGGGTGGATCAGTATTATTTGCATGGTTTTGGATGCAAACTGCTGGAATGGACGCAAAATCCCAAGCAAAACAAATAATGTCTTCAGGTTTACAAATACCTGGATTTAGAAAAGATCAAAGGGTTCTAGAAAGATTATTAAAAAGATATATTATTCCTTTAACAGTTATGGGTGGACTTGCAGTAGGGTTTTTAGCAGGACTTGCCGATGTTGCTGGAGCATTATCTAGGGGAACTGGAATCTTATTAGCAGTTATGATTATTTACAAATTATATGAAGAAATAGCACAACACCACATGATGGATATGAATCCAGTATTAAGAAAATTTATGGAGCACTGAAATTAAAATGTTTGAAAAATTAGTTGAACCAATATTAAACCCCTTACTAATCTTACATCCTTTTTGGATAGTACTAATAATTGCATTGATAGTATCCGTTATAATTACAGTAATATATAAATTAATGACTGATCAGGATTTGATGAAAACATTAAAGGCAGAAATGAAGGAGTTTCAAAAAGAAACAAAAGAACTCAAAGATCATCCTGAAAAAGCAATGGACGTACAACAAAAAGCCATGAAAACAAACATGAAATACATGGGTTTGAGTATGAAACCAACACTAGTTACATTTATCCCTATAATCATCATATTTGGATGGTTAACATCTCATTTAGCCTATTACCCAATAATGCCTGATCAAGAATTTATGACAACTGCAACATTCAAAGATGCTTCAGGAATCATAACAATTGAAGTACCAGATGGATTAAATATCATTAGTAATAACGCACAAACGATTACTAATAATCAAGCAAAATGGGTATTAAAAGGACCTCCAGGGGAATACCTCTTAGAATATGAATTCGAAGGAAATAAACACACCCAGGAATTACTAATAACCGATGAATTAGCATACAAACAACCAATAAAACCAATAAAAAATTCAAAATTAAAATCATTAAATATCAATAATGAAAAATTAAAAGTGTTAAATTTATTTGGGTGGAAACTCGGGTGGTTAGGCACTTATATAATTTTTTCATTAATTTTCAGTATGCTCCTTAGAAAATGGATGAAATTAGCGTAAAGCTTTTAAATGAACATAATTAAACTATAAAAATGCCAGCAGGAAGATATAAATCAAGGTCGTTAAGACGTGTTTTTACTAAAGTTATCAGTAAAACTAAATTAACCTACAAGAAAAGAAAGCCTAAAATAGCCCATTGTGCTAATTGTAAAACCCCTTTAAAGGGAGTACCAAGACTTAGACCTCATCAAGCACAAAACACACCAAAAACACAAAAAAGACCTCAAAGACCCTTTGGTGGCAAACTTTGTTCTAAATGTACTAGAGCAAAAATAAAGAGCTCAATACAAGAATAATTACCTAATAATAATAATAATAATAATAATAATATAAAATAACAATCAAAATAAAAAATTACTAAACAATAAAATAAATATAGTTTCCTGGGAAAATCTGGTAACAAACCCAACAAAACAAGGAAACCGGAGGAAATAAGATGTACGAAATTGGAAGATTATGTGTAAAAATTGCAGGTAGAGATGCTGGCAAAAAATGTGTTATTGTGGATATTCTAGACTCTAATTATGTGTTAATAGATGGCGAAACAAGACGTAGAAAATGTAACCTAACACATCTTGAACCATTAAATCAAATAATTAAAATTAAGAAAAAAGCATCAAATGTAGATATAATTAAAGAATTCAAAAAATTAAAAATAGAAATTAAAACAACAAAACCTAAAAAAGCTGAAAAAAGACCTAAAAAAACAAAGAAAATAAAAAATAATGAAGAAAAAACAGCAATTAAAACAGTAAAACAAACAAAAACTTCAAAGACTTCATCTACGAAAGAAAAAAAGGCAACACCAAAAAAGAAAACAGTAACTACTAAAAAAGTAAAATAAATTCCCAACAATAACCTCTAATAAAAATAATTATTCCAGTAAACTAAGATAATCTTCAATTTTAGGGGTGATTAAATGAGGTAAATATTTCTTTAATCTCGTAGGGCGTTTATAATCTCTATGGATTAAATTAGCTATCTGATCTGCCATATTAACCACTTTATAATTCATATCTGCTTTTGCAACTGCCAGAATACCGTATTTATTAGGATACAAAATTTGTTTTAATTCTTCTTGAAGTGGTTCTCTTAAATCTCCATCAATAATTATTTTCTCCAAATCAGAAAAAGATTTTATAAGTTCTGCATAAGCAATTAAACATGCTTTTTGTTTAAACAATTTACCATATTCTTCTGTTATAACTAAATAATGAAAATCATTATATTTCTTATCAATAATTAAAGAAACAGGCTCACTTTTTCTTTTTTTCCCTATCAATTCTTGTTTTTTGATATCTGTTTTAACATTTGAATAAACACCCACAAAGATCTCTGGGAATCTTCCATGATTAGATTCATCTATTCCTAAATAATGTTTCTTTTTGGAAATAAAATCACCTCACTAGATATTTAAATCAATTTAAATAATTCACTTAAATTAATCTCAAAACCAACAACAGGCACATTCACTTCAAATTCTCCTAACACTTCTGGCTTAATCTCCCCAACATAAGCTATATTTTTTCCATCAACGCCTACTCTAGCAACCCTTCCAGCAATAAAACTATCGTGTTTTGTCTCCCTCATGTTATATTCAACATTCAATGCCCTCATCAAAGCATCAAACACTTGTTTAGTACTTGTAAAATCGACATTAGAACCACACAACACAACCCCTACTCTAATTGATTCTCTTACTCCAGTCTCTTTTTTTCCATCAAGTTTAAACACACTTCCAATTTCAAATATGTTTTGAGGATATTCCCTATTAGTGTTCTCAGATAACACTTGCATTAAACTTGGAACTATCCAAGCACGTAAAACAGAATAATCATTAGTTAATGGATTTTCCAATTTAACTAAATCCATATCACAACACATCTTTTTATTATGGACATCTTCATTAATAAGGTGATAGGACATTGTTTCAATTAATCCCAAACCAACAAGTATATCTGCCACCCTTGATTTAAACACTTCAAAATTATCTTCTCCACCAATCGTAGCAACATTAGGTATCTCTGCCTTAAAATTCTCATAACCATAAGCAATCGCAACATCTTCTGCTAAATCTATTTGATGTAATATATCAGTTCTATAAGCAGGAATCAAAACTTTTTTTGCCTTAATTCCATATCCCATCTTTTCTAACAATTCGCCCATTTTTTTCTCTTTCAAATTTAAACCAAGAATTTTATTAATATAATCAACATCTAATTCTTTTTCAACAACACTTAAATCAGGAGTAATAATCTTTTTCTTTCCGTATTGTAATTCCATTTCATGAATGTCTCCACCCATATCAGCTAAAGCTGTTACAATAATATTCAGACACTGATTTAATTCTTTCAATTCAAATCCACTACATTCAATAAATACATCTTTAGTTTTCCCAGATATTTTTCCTGTTTTCTCAGAATTAATAATTGGTGGCATAGATAATATTGCCCCATCAGAATCAATAAACAATGGAAACATAGAACTATTTTCAAGAAGATGTCCATATTCCCTTCCAGTTGGGTGTTGACTTAATATTTGTAACCCATCCATTTCTTTTTTCCCTTCTAAAGGCAAAAATTTAAATGATTTAGGTTTTTTAGCAGTATAAGTTATTGGTAATTTAATTTCTTCAAGGGGATATATCCCTATAGCTAATTTTTTTCTGTTTCTACCAAAACTAACATGTAATTTTTCCTGTATCTGGATTATCCCATTTATTTTTTCATCATCTAACTTTAATCCCTTTACTATTGCACATGCAGTATAAGGTCTTACTTTTTTAACAGCATCTTCAATCTTAACAACATACTTGTTGTTTTTTTTAACAGTATAATTTCTCAATCCTTTCTCAACACCAATAAAACTAGAAAAAGCCCTGGCAAATCCTTGTTCACTCAACATATCGGGCCTATTAGGGAATACTTCAACAATAATCTCATTACCTTCTATGCTTTCTAAATCAGTACCTAACATACTAATTCTATCTTTCAATTTATCCAAGGTTAGCTTTTTTCCAACAAGCTTTTCAAATACATTTTTATTCAAATTTATTGTAGGCATTATTTCATCCACTCCTTCATTCCCCTTAATTGTTTAAGATCATTTTTATATAATTCACGAATATCATTTATCTTAAAAAATTCTAAAATTATTCTATCAAATCCAGGACCCCAAGCCAAAACAGGAACATCTATTCCCAATAAAGGTTTAACTACTTCAGGCCTAAAAATTCCAGCCCCGCCTAATTCAACCCATTCTTTACGCACTGGATGAAATACGTCTATCTCTAAACTAGGTTCTGTATAAGGAAAATATGCTGGCCTAAATCTTGCTTTTTCATATCCCATTTTCTTAAAAAATTCTTTCAAATAACCAATTAGATGACTAAAATTAGCATTGGGATCTATTACAATCCCTTCTGTTTGATTAAATTCGAACAAATGGCTCCAATCTAATGTTTCGTTTCTAAAACACTTTCCAAGTGCGAAAAACTTGGCAGGCATATCTTCTTTTTTAAGTTTAGCAATAGTTTGAGCAGATAAACAAGTTGTATGTGTTCTCAGCACATTTTTCTTTGAATCTTCTTCTACCCACTTATAACCCCAGCCATCACTTCCAGTGGTCCATCCAGTTTCATGTGTTTTCTTTATTTTTTCAACAAGCCCCAAATCAGGCAATTTAGCATTCGCTGGATTTCCAATAAAAAAAGTATCATGTAAATCCCTAACAGGGTGGTCTTGTGCAGTAAATAAAGCATCAAAATTCCAAAAAGAACTTTGAACCATATCTCCAGTCATTTCCTGGAAACCCATATCCATCCATATTTTTCTAGCAGACTTAACAGCTTGATTTACAAAATGTCTTTTACCCCTATTTATTTTAGGAACATTAATCTCTACATCATATGCCCTAAACTTTTTACCTTTCCATTTTCCTGTTTTTAACATAGAGGGAGTTAATTTATCCAAAACATCCCCAACAGAAATTTTCTTTTTGAGTGCTTCTTTACCTAATTTAGTAACTTCAACAGAACGAGTTTTAACCACATCAGAAATTACTATATCTTTTCTTTTAGATAAATTATCAAAAGCAAATTTTTCTTCATCTTTTAATTCTTTCAGCACTATAGGGAAACTCTTTTTCAAAAATAATTCTTCTAAACTTTCTTTTTCTAATAATTTTTTACCATTATCTGTTATGGATACTATTAATCCATTATCCTTACTTAAGTTTATTGCTGCCTTTCCCTTCAAAACACCTATACAAATATTCAACTCTTCTTTACTCAACTCTTCTTTCGCCCCTATCTCCCCTAAATTTAATTTATCTCCTTTTATCGCACATAAAAATCTTTTTTCAGGTAAACCTTTCTTAACGTAATCTTTCCCATTTTTACCTAATAACACCACTTCTTCTAATTCTTCTTTCAACACCAAAATTTTTTTATTTTCTAACCACTGCAAAGCCCTCATAACTTCAATTTCCTTTAACCCTGAATTATCGACTAAATCATCAAAAGAGTTAAATTTGGATAATAAAGGTAGAACTTTTCTTTCCAAAGGGCTTAACTTAGCTACTAACGATTTGATGTCCATACACAAATATAAACACTAACTTCTTTAAAAATCTTTCTTATGATAAAGTTATAAAAATAATATATTTTAAAAAATAATTTTAAAAAATAAAAAATTATGTGGAAGAAATAAAAGAAATAGAAGAAATAAAAGAAATAAAAAAGAAAATTATTTTTTAAGAATCTGATCGGATGGAGTCATCCCTTTCCATGCAACTTCAAAAAGATCATTTAATGCTGTTGCAAAAAATGGCGTGTTTACCCAAATACCTACATCATAAGTTGGATGAACTTCAGTATCATCTAAAACCATGAAAATTAATTCTTTACCATCCACTATTGCAAATCTCCCTTTATGGTCTGTGTGTTTAACTTCTGCAACACTTGAGATATCTTTAACAGCCCCCCAACATTCTTTTTCCAAAGGAGCGGCAATTTTAATATCCACTCCCCTCTTTTTTACTTTTTCAAGAATGGGTTTAAGTCCTTCTACTTTTCTCATCAATCCTTGAGGTGTAGTCAGAATAGCAACTGATTTTTCAGCATTTCTGATAGTCATTTCAAGATGGTTGTATAAATTATGTCTTCCTTTCAAAGAACCACTTAAATCAGCAGGCGCAACTAATTCTATACCTTGGGTATGTAAAGTATTTAATTCATTTAATACGTCAGTATCCTTTAAATTCTCTAACCTATCAACTTTAGTTTTCATTTCCTCGTGCATATTTTTCTTTACTCTTACAACTACTTCTGTAGGTGGAACTGCCATATATTTTATTGGTTTACCTAATTTCAATACAACAAATCCTTTTTTTTCTAAGCTTTCAAGAATATCATAACTTCTACTTCGAGGTACATTGGCTATATCAGATAACTCTCCCGCTGTAGAAACTCCCCTAGACAACAAAGCAGTCCAAATCTTTACTTCATAAAGGTTTAATGAAAAATATCTCCTCAACCTACTTAAAAATTCTTCTTTGACTATCATTTTAATTTTTACCTCTCTTTCTTTTTTACTATTTAATCATGATTTTCACTTAAATAAAAAATTAAAGTGTGATACTACTCTTAATAAGTTATAATTTAATAAACACAACTAATATTTAAAGGTTTCTTTGAAGCCTTTGGATTAAAGACTATAGTCTTTTTGTTAAAGATTACCCTTGCAATAATCTTTAAGCTTAAAGAGCTTTACTATTTTTATTCTAAAACTTTTTTGAAACATTCACATAAAAAAAGAAAATTTTTAAAAACTCAAACAACATACCAAATAAAAAGATGGAAAAACTTTTAAGACAAATCAAAATTAAAGCAAAAAAAGAAATAAAAATTATTGTATTTCCTGAAGGAAATGAAGAAAGAACTCTTAGGGCAACAGAAATAATTTTAAAAGAAAAGTTAGCAAAAATTATCCTATTAGGAAATCCACAAGAAATTCTATCAAAAGCAAATAAATTAAAATTAAATATCAAAAATGTTCAAATAATTGACAACCAAAAATCAGAACAATTAAACAAGTATGCTAAAAAATTATTCGAATTAAGAAAAACTAAAGGGATGAGTGAGGAAGAAGCAAAAGAGAAAATAAAAGATTGTGCTTATTTTGGTACCATGATGGTAAAACTCAATCAAGCAGATGGATTGGTTTCTGGAGCAATTCATCCAACTGCCCATACTTTAAGACCTGCACTCCAAATAATAAATACTAAAGGAAAATTCCATAGAGTCTCAGGAGTTTTCTTAATGTTCTTAAAAAACAAAGTTCTTTTCTTTGCAGATTCTGCTGTAGAGATTGAGCCTGATGCAAAAGACTTAGCAGAAATTGCAATAGATACTGCGGAAACAGCAAAAACATTTGGAATATCTCCAAAAATAGCTATGCTTTCTTTTTCAACCCATGGTTCTGCTAAACACCCTTTAGCAAGTAAAGTAAAAGAAGCCGTTGAAATAGTCAGATATAAAAGAAAAAATTTAACCATTGATGGAGAACTTCAAGTAGATGCTGCAATCTGTCCTGAAGTTGCAAAACTAAAAGCTCCGACATCAATCTTAAAAGGAAATGCCAATATTCTAATTTTTCCAGATATCCAAAGCGGGAACATAAGTTACAAATTAGTTGAGCGTCTTGGTCATGCAAAAGCAGTTGGTCCAGTACTTCAAGGAATCAATAAACCAATTAATGATTTAAGTAGAGGTTGTAGTGTAGAAGACATTGTAAACATAACTGCAATAACTGCTGTCCAAGCACAAAAAGCATTTCATAAAAAACATATAAAATTAAACAAATAGTTAATAATTGATTGATTAATCAACCCCAATTAAATAATAAATAATTAAAGTGGTAATCTTTCTTTTTTTAATTTTTTAACAACTTCTGGATTTGCTAAAGTCATCGTATTTCCTACATCTTCTTTTCCGGC
The DNA here is from genome assembly GCA_016784165.1 of Candidatus Woesearchaeota archaeon. GTDB lineage: Archaea > Nanobdellota > Nanobdellia > Woesearchaeales > BS150m-G63 > BS150m-G63. The sequence continues at coordinate 55,430 of JADHVD010000001.1, read as the reverse complement.
TGCGATTGCTTTTAAAATTCTTCTCATTATTTTACCACTTCTTGTTTTAGGCAATTCATTTGTAAATTGAATTCTGTCTGGTTTAGCAATAGGTCCTATTTCAAAACCAACATGGTTTCTCAATTCAGAAATTAAATCAATTCCACCACTTAATCCTTTTTTTAATGTTACAAAAGCGTATAATGCAGATCCTTTGATTTTATGAGGCATTGGAACCACTGCAGCTTCTGTAACAGAACCATGACTTACAAGTGCCCCTTCGACTTCTGCAGTACTTAATCTATGTCCAGAAACATTAACGACATCATCCATTCTACCCATAATCCAAAAATAACCATCTTCATCACATTTAACCCCATCATTAGTAAAATACATCCCAGGAAATTTATTAAAATATGTATCTTTGAATCTTTTTGGATTTTTATAAACAGTTCTTAACATACTTGGCCAAGGTTTTTCTATTACTAAATATCCACCTTCGCCTTTTTTCGCTTTTTGCCCTTCCTCTGTTAATACACTTGCTTTCACCCCAAAAAAAGGAAAACAAGCAGACCCAGGTTTCAAATCAACAGCTCCAGGCAAAGGAGTTATCAATATCCCCCCTGTTTCTGTTTGCCACCAAGTATCAACAATAGGACATTTTCCTTTCCCTATAACTTGATGATACCACATCCACGCATCGGGATTAATTGGCTCACCAACACTTCCAAGTAATCTCAAACTACTCAAATCATGTTTTTCAACCCACTTCTTACCAAATCTTTCTAATGCCCTAACAACTGTTGGGGCAGTATAAAATACACTTACTTTATATTTATCAACAATTTCCCAATACCTATCTGGATTAGGGTATGTTGGTACTCCTTCAAACATAATTGTTGTTGCGCCATTAGCCAATGGGCCATAAACAATATAACTATGTCCGGTTATCCATCCAATATCTGCAGTACACCAAAAAATGTCTTCTTCTTTATAATCAAAAACATACTTAAAAGTCAAATAAGTATACATTAAATAACCAGCTGTTGAGTGTACAACCCCTTTTGGTTTTCCAGTTGTACCACTCGTATAAAGAATAAACGCAGGATGTTCAGAATCAATTTCTTTTGCCTTACAAAAATCGTCAATATTATTGGAATCAACTTCTTTATGCCACCATACATCTCTACCTTTTTTCATAAAAGTATCAATATCATCTGCTCGTTTAACAACAACAACTTTCTTTAAAGATTTACAATCCCCTAAAATAGCATCTACATTATTTTTCATAGGTATTGATTTTCCTTTTCTCAAACTAGCATTACTCGTAATTAAAATTTTGGCTTTAGAATCTATAATCCTATCCTTTAAAGATTCTATACTAAATCCGCCAAAAACAACACTATGTATTGCGCCCAACCTAACACACGCAAGCATACCTATAGTCAATTCAGGAATCATGGGCATATAAAAACAAACTCTATCCCCTTTTTTGACTCCATATTTTTTTAAAACATTAGAAAACCTACACACCACTTTATGTAATTCTTTATAAGTATATTTTTTAGCTTTACCGACTTCTGGTTCCCAAATCAAAGCAGTTTTATTCCCTCTACTATCTAAATGCCTATCTAAACAATTATAAGAGATATTTATCTTCCCACCCTCAAACCATTTACATTCTAATTTAGTTTTTTTCCAAGAAGATACTTTATCCCATTTTTTAAACCAATCCAACTCTTCTGCTTGTTTAGCCCAAAATAAATCTGGATTTTCTATAGATTCTTGATATAATTTTAAATATTCTTCAAAACTTTTTATGTGTGCATTTTCTCTAAAAATTTTACTTGGAGAAAATCTTTTAGATTTTTTAGAAACTGATTCAATAATTCTTTTTTTTATCATTCTTAAACCACCACTACAAACATAAAAGACAAATTATTTAAAGCTTTCTAACTACAATTAAATAATCAAAATAAAAAATAAAAAGAGGTAAAATGAATATATTGGTGTTAAATGTTGGTTCTTCTTCTATAAAATATACTCTTTTCAAAAACACCAAAATATTATTTTCAAATTTAATAGAAAGAATTGGAGAGAAAAAAGGAAAATTCAAAACACATTCATTAGCACTAAAGGAAATTAAAACACAACTGACTTTAAAAAACGCCAATATTGATGTAATAGGTCACAGAGTTGTTCATGGAGGAAAAATAAAAAAACCATCAAAAATAACAAATAATATCATAAAAAAATTAAAAAAAGTTGCTGAACTTGCCCCACTTCATGAAATTCCAGAAATAAAAGTAATTGAACTTTCTCATAAATTATTTCCAAAACAAAAACAATATGCCGTATTTGATACTGCCTTTTATCACACCTTACCTAATAAAGCAAAAATTTATGGTATACCTTATAAATTTTTTAGAGCAGGGATTCAAAAATTTGGTTTCCACGGATTATCCCATAAATATGTTTCACAAAAATTAAAAGGAAAAACAATTACCTGCCATCTTGGTAGTGGGTGTTCAATTACTGCAATAAAAAATAAAAAAGCAATAGACACTTCAATGGGATTCACACCTTTAGAGGGCTTAGTAATGGGTACTCGTTCAGGAAGTCTTGATCCAGCAATAATTCCATACTTAATAAAACATCAAAAACTATCCCTTAAACAAATAGATCAACTCCTAAACAGAAAATCAGGACTATTAGGAATTTCAGGAATAAGTAATGATTTACGAGACCTCTTAAAAAATAAAAATCCCAGAGCAAAACTTGCTGTAGAAATTTTTATTTACAAAATCACCCAATACATTGGCTCTTACACTGCAACATTGAATGGATTAGATAATTTAGTGTTCACTGCAGGAATAGGTGAAAATTCACATATGGTAAGAGAAAAAATTTTAAACAATTTAAGTTACTTAGGAATAAAAATTGACAAAAATAAAAATAAAACAAATGCAAAAATAATCTCTACAAAAAATTCTAAAGTAAAAGTGATGGTAACAAAAACAAATGAAACTTTAATGATTGCAAAAGAAATTCTAAAAATAACCAAATAATAATAATAATAATAATAATAATAATAATAATAATAATAATAATAATGACGGTGATGATGAATAAAATAGAATCAATTAAACAATAATCTAATAATTTAATTTATATCTTAAAATAGCTGCAATTCCCCCTAACCCAGATAGTTTTTTCCCACCTTCGTGTTCGCTCCCAATTATGTGAATTTCCCCTTTCATATCTTCAACAGTTTTCATAATCTTGTCTATTTTTTCAAAACCTCCTTCCCTTCTTTTTTCTTGTATAAATTGATCGCATATCAATAAAATTTTAATTGCTCCAGCATTTAATGCATTTTCAACTTCCTTTACCCCATAAGAGAATAATCCATCTTTAGAAATCTCACTTAAAACTGTTTCAACCATTTTAATTTCTTTAGCAATCCTATCTTGTTTCAAAACTTGTTCTACTTCCGGTCTTTTCAGTACCTCATTAATCCCATTTTCACCAACATTTGAACAACTTGCTAAAACTATTTTCTTCTTTAAATTTTCGTCTTTAATTAATTTAATTAAATCTTCTTTAAAAAAGGCAGGACTCGCAACAACAATATTTTCAAATTTGTGCCTTTTAAGATATTCTTTCAATACACCAATAACACTGACATAAAATTGCCCACCAGTTTTTGCTCGCTCTTCTTTTTTCTGTACTTCGCCTTCAAGAGAAGATAATAATTCATAGCCATATTTTTTAGATAAAGCAAAATAAGCATTTTCACGATCAAGTACACAAATTAAAATCTTAGCAACCTTAGATTTAATTGCTTCATCTAACCAATTAATCTGATATTTTAACCACTTTTGTTTAACTAAAGATAATATTACTCCTTCATCAAGTTCAAATGTATGGTAACTTCCATTTCCAACTTCCTCTGGGCCTTCGACAACCTTACCTAAAACTCTTAAAATATTAGAATGTTTATGAAACTCCACTGTTTCTACACTAACTACTAAAAAAATTAATTTTTTCTCTGCCCTAACTTTTTCTCCTTTCCCATAGTCTATTTTTCTAGTGGTTTTTCCTTTAACAATATCCCCCTTTTCAATAATATGACTTAAATACCATAAATCATCATTATTTTCTACTTTAAACTTAATTTCTCCTTTCTTTAAATTCTTATAAATCAGTTTCATTCTCAAAAATAGGAAAACATTTATATATATAAATACTTGTTGTTAATTCAATAGATAAAAAAGGTGAACCTTATGTCAAGAAAAAAAGCCCAAACCACTGGAAGTGGTGCAGCAACATTAATTACTATCATTACACTAATAATCATTTTATATATTCTATTCTTACCACCAGAAACAAGGGAGGAATTATTAGGGGATAATACTACCTCTAATGATGAGTCACAAGAAGCAGAAGAACAAAAAAATATTCTGCTCTCAGAAAACATTGGTACTCTCACATATTTTCCAAGTACAACCGAATTGCATAATATAGGAAATATTTATCTTTTTGAAACAACAAATGCAGAAGTATTAGATGCTATAAATCCATTTATAATCAGAAAAGGGTGGTTTGATGAAAAATTCAAAACTCTTAATTTTAAAATAAATGAATTAGAAAACACAGAAAATGTAATTCTATCTATCGCAGCTACAAAAACAAAAGGCATTCTCTATATTTATTTAAACAATGAATTGATTTATGAAGGAGAATTTGAAAGCTTAACCCCTGGTCCAATAACATTTAAAAAGACCCTCTTAAAAGAAGACAATACTCTCAGATTTGAGCTCGATGGTGTAGGTTTAGCATTTTGGAAAACTAATGAATATCAATTCAAAAATATGCAAATTATTGGGGATGTTACAGATATTAGTGGGCAAGAAGGTCAAAATGTATTTACTTTAACAAATACAGAGTACCTTAATTTAGAAGAATCTGTTTTAAAATTTGTTCCTTATTGTAGTGATATTAGCCAAGTCGGAAAACTAACAATTCAAATAAATAATCGGAATATATTTTCAGCAATTCCTATTTGTGATGATTCTTATCAACAAAGTTTTTCACCTGCAATCTTAAATAGTGGACAAAATAAAATAAAATTTACGACGTCTAAAGGGAGTTATAGTATTGAACAAATAAAAGTTGTAGATTACTTAAAAGAAACTAAATCTGCACTTTATTATTTTGAAGTAAATGAATCCCAATATGAAGAAGTAACAAATAATGAAAAAGATGTATTGTTAACCCTTTCTTTTGTAGAAAATGATGAAAACAAAAAAGCAACAATAAATGTAAATGGACATTTAACAGAAATAGATCAAACAGAAGAAGAATTCAGTAAAAATATTAACAGTTGGATAGAACAAGGAAATAATTATGTTGAAATAAAACCTAAAACAACACTTAACATAGTGGGGTTAATGGTTAAATTAGAATAATTCTTTGATTAAAATGGGTATTGGAGATAAACTAGCTGGTCTTGGTGGAAATCTTAAAGGTGCATTTAGTAACCTAAAAGGGAAAGGAAGTGGTTTAAAAAATACTGCTAAAAACATAGGTCAAAAGGCAAAAAGTATAGCAAACGCTGCTTCCCAAAGTAAAGCTACATCAAAAGTAAAAACATTTACAAATAAGGCGGTAGAAAAAGCAAAACCCACCCTAAATTCTATGCGTGAAAATGTTGCCAAACGATTTGGAAAAGAAGAAGAAAATATAGAATCTGAAAAAATAAATGCTGCAGATACTTCAAAAGAAACTGCAGATACTTCAAAAGAAACTGCTGAAGATGAAAGCAAATCAGAAAAAGAGGTATCTAAAACAAAAGAAGATGCTGCTGAAAATAGGGAAGATGCTGCAGAAACTGCAGAAAAAACTGCAGAAGAAGCACAAGATGCTGAAGAAAAAAAAGAAAAAACCGATGAAGAAATAGAAGAAATAAAAAAAAGTACAGCTGAAAAAGCAAGAGATTTAGCAGGAAAAGCAAAAGATAAAACTATAAATGCGGCAAAAAGAGCTGCGCCGGTTGTTGCGGCAGGAGCTGCGGTTGGTGCTTTTGCAGGAAGGGGTATTGCAACAGGAGTTGGAGCAGGGGTTAAACACGTAAAAGAAGGCGGATTAACTAACTTATTCTTCTTTATGGCTATGTTTTTTCATATTATAGATAGCCTTTCCAATTATAGTTTAGTTCAATTAAGACTTGGTATCTATTTTGCTTTAGGGATAATTGGTTGGTTAGTTGTATTTAGAGATACTAGTCAAAGTTTTGTTTCTAGAGAAAGTTGGGCTGCTTTAATAAAATCAATGGTTCTTGCAACACTTGCTTTTTTTATGCCCTTAATTTTAACAAAGTATATTTCTCCTTTCTTAGATGAAAATATGATTAATATAATTCTCGCTGTATGGCCAATTTATTTAATTTGGTTTGTATTTTTAGAAGTTAAGACTCCTTTATTACACAGTATACAAAAAATAATTATTTTTGTTTGGTTAATTATTGCCATAATGAATGTTTATGCTGCAGTAGAAGCAGGAACTCTTCAAAACATACCTGCATTACAAAATACAGTAGATACTGACTTTTTTGGTGCCCTTGGAAATGTTTGGCAACTTTTCAAAAATGCAATAATGGATATAATAAATTTAATTCTGGGTATTCCTGACCTCATAAAAGAAGGGTTTGCGAGTCAAGTGAAACATGCGACAGGAGAAGACTATCATTACTCTGGACAAGAAGAACAAGAAGAACAATTAGGTATATTCATTGAAGATATAGAACTATCTGATCCCCTCATAACCGTAAATGAATCTGTTGAATTGTGGGGTATATTAAAGGTAAGAACTGCATCAAAAAATCCAATAAACATCCGATTAAGCTGTAATTCATCTAATGGTGAAGGAGAGATGTCTATAAGTGAGTTTACAATAATTGGTAATGATGAACAAGACATAGATTGCACTTTTAAAAAAGGGTTCAATAAAACCGGATCTAAAAAAATAAATTTCTTTGCAAATTACAATTTTAAAACATCTGCTTATTTAAAAACTTATTTTATGGATGAAGAAAGAAAGAAAATTATGAGAAGAGCAGATATAGATCATTTCAGAGAGTATGGTATAACTGAAAAAATACCCATTCCTATTTACACTAATGGCCCAATTAAACTAGGAATTGATACGACATCCCAACCAATAGGTGTTTCAGATGAAATGAATCCCAAAGTAGGCTTTACTGTAGAAAACACTTGGGAAGGAGAAATAAAAGAAATTACAAATATAGAAATAAGTCTACCACAAGGATTATACTTAAACTCAGAAAATTGTGATTATTCATTTGAAGACATGGGAGATAATACATTTAAATTAAAAGAAATTGAACAGATTGGGGAAATCAAAGAATATAGAAGTTTTAATTGTAGAACTAAATTAACTGATTCTAATTCACTTTTAGGGGATGTTCCACTCTCCACAAAATATTTTAGGGTCTCTACAGATTATTTATTTGAATCAGAAACATCAAAAACAATAAGCATAAAAAAATGAAAATGAAAAAAATAAACGCAATATTAGCCTTGACCTTTATTTTTTTAATAATTAATGGATGTCAATTTAGTGGTGGAAATCAAAAAACAATAGTTACAGATACAGACTACAAAAAAGGTTTTAATGCGATTTCAATAAAATTTATGGAAAGATCTCCTTTAAAAGAAGTCTATGAAGAAAATATATTTTCTTTAAACCTCTTATTAGAAAATAAAGGCGCTAATAATGTTGAATATGGTCTAATAAAAATTGCTACAGAAGAAGATTATCTAGAAATACAAGAAATAAGTAAACAGGATTTTGATATAGAAGGAAAATCAAAAGAATTCCCAAAAGGCAATCAAGACATTATAACATACCAATTAAAAGCAAAAAAAATACCTGATCCAGAAAGCACAATCCATAAAACACACACATATATCACTTCTTGTTATGAATATCAAACAGACTTTTCAGAAGATATTTGTATCGATTCTGATGTATATGGTTTACAAAAAGACAAAATTTGTAGTCCTGAAGAATTAAATCTTGGTTCTGGACAAGGGGCGCCAGTTACAATAACAAAGATAGAAACAAGGATGTTTCACCACACTCAAGAAAATACAATAGAACCTCAATTTACAATCCACATAGAAAACAAAGGAAGAGGGAATGTTATAAACAAAAACAATTTAGAGTCTTTTTGTTCTTCTGATCCTCTTGAAGAAAGCGACTTAAATCACCTATCTTTCTCTGCAGAACTATTTATGTACGGAGAACCAATAAAACTAGATTGTAAACCAGAAAACCCTATAAAATTAAAAAACAAAAAAAGAAAAATGATCTGTAGTTTCACAGAAAGGTTAAATCAAAAAGAAGGAACATACTTAACCCCCTTACATATCAAGATGGATTATGGATATACCACCACAATATCTAAAGATATAACCATTAAAAAACAATTAGATTAAAGGTTTTTTAGAAAACTTTAAATAATTAAAGCATAAATAAACAACATAATGAAAAAAGAAGCAATATTGATTATATTATTACTCTTAATTTCTTTTGGTTTTGGTTGTAGTAGTGGAAAAACCAAAAAATATGATATTGAATACCACAAAGGGACGCAAGCACTTACCCTCAGATTTTTACCACACATGCCACCAAATACTGTTTATAGTGGGGATGTGATGGATGTTATTGTGGAAATCTCTAATCGTGGTGCATATGATGTAGAATATGGAGAAATATATTTAACTGGATTTGATACGAGTATTATTCCAATATTTGGAGAAAATCCTCTTCAATTTAATGTTGATGGAAAAAATGAATATAATCATGAAGGGAGCAAAGCAATTGTACAAGAAGAACTTGTTGATATAACACTTCCAGAAGGAGTGGATAGATATAATACCCAAATAGAAGCTATCGCTTGTTATGATTATCAAACAACTGCAACAATACCTATTTGTGTAGATCCCAATCCAAGAATCAATACCCATGATGCTTGCCAAGCAAATGATGTTGGTGGTGGTGGTGGACAAGGAGCTCCAGTTGCAATAACTTCTGTTCAAGTAGAACCAGGATATGAAAAATTAAGATTAATTTTAACAATAAACAATGCAGGAAATGGAGTAGTTATAGATGGAGACGCTTGCCCATTTGGATATAGATATGAAGAATTAGGGAATGTTAGGTATGATACCCCACAAATTTCTGGAATTTCTCTTAATTGTGAACCTAATGGAATGATAAAATTGATAGATGGGAGTGCTAAAATCTATTGTAGCACAACAGATTTAGACGCTAATCAAGCAGCATTTAAATCCCCTTTAACTATGACTTTAGATTATGGTTACAAGAGTTCTACAAGAACTTCTTTAGAAGTAAGAAGTGAAATTTGAATATTTACTATAATTACAATAGAAAAGTTTAAATAAATCCCTCTATTTAGTATCACCCATAATCACTAATAATAAAATTAATAATAAAGGAGGAATCATAATGGAAATAAAATATCTTGGAATGCTTTTTCTAGCAACCTTAATAGTTTTTACTGCTGGTTGTAATCAAGAAACAGGACCTGGGAGAGCAGACCCATTCATAGGGGGTACTACTGGATTAACAATTGAATTTATTGAAGGTGCACCACCTAAAGAGGTTTATGATGGCGGCGTGTTCCCTTTTACTGCAGTCCTTAAAATAGAAAATATAGGTGAAACAGATGTTGTTTCAGGAGATGCTTCAGTAAAAGTAAGTGGAATATATGCATCTGATTTTGGTACGACAACAACAGACCTAATTCAATCTACAACAGAAGATTTACTCGGTTCTCAAAAAAATGCTGAAGGTGGAATAACTGAAGGTGGAATTATTCATCTAACATTCCCCTCAACAGGAGATTTTAGTTATGGAGACTACTTAAGTGGAAATATGAATTTTCCTTTCTTAGCAAAACTTTGTTATAAATATGCAACTAAAGCAGACACAAAGATTTGTATAAAGGAAAATCCCTTAAGTGATAATAAAGGTGTTTGTGAAATTAAAGAAACTAAAACTGTTTTTAATTCTGGTGCACCCGTACAAATAGCTAATTTTAAAGAAACAGCAAGAGCAAATGATAAAATCGCTTTTACTTTTGATGTTTGGCACAAAGGTACTGGAAAACTTTTTGAAAAATACACCACTTGTGAAGATACGCTTACTAATAAAGATAAAGTGTATGTCTCAATAGATACTGGCATGGACGGATTAGAATGTACTGGTTTAACAGAAGGAACTGCTACATCTGGTTATATAACTTTATATGATGGAAAACGAGCAATAACTTGTACACAAAATGTAGCTGGATCGTCTGGAGACTTTGAAAAAGTAATCGAAATAACCTTGGATTACGATTATGAACAAGAAATATCAACCAATGTATTGGTTAAACATGCAGAAGGTTGATTATTTTTTTATTTTTTATTTTTAGTTCTTTTTTACTTTTTTTTCAATTAAAATTTAGATAAAGCTTTCTCCACCAAACTAATTTCATGGCCTGAATTAATTAAAGATTCTTTTACTTTCTCTTTACTTTCTCCATGTTCTAAAGCAATCTTAATTAAAGGAACTAATTCTTCATGTTTAGGCGCATAAACTGTGGTGGTACCACCAAACAAAGATTTTTCTTTACGGGAAATTATTCTTTTCATTGGACCTTTTTTTGCAGTAGTTATTCCGATATGTTTGGAGTTTTTCTCTATTTTTTTCATCAAATTGTCTTTAGTTTTTTCTTCCGTTTGGGTTGCTTCTTTGGACTCTTTTTTATCAAGGGGTTCTTCTCTTAAACTTGATACCCTAATTCTTACATCTTCTTCCACTTTTTCCTTCATCAACCCTTTGATTTTTTCTTCGTATTCTTGTTTCAATTTCTCAATATTCTTTCCATAAGCTAAATCAAGACGCTCATTTTTTCCTTTTAGGGCATCCACAGCTCTTTTCAAAAATTCAACATTATTGCTTAATTCAAAATTTTCCCTCAACAAATTTTTATTTGCTGCCTCTACACTATCCACTCTTTTTTTAAATGATTCTGCTTCATTTTCCAATTCAAGGGTATCTTTTTCCCCCAACCTTAATTCTTTGTTTCTCCTAATTATTTTTTCTTCTTTTTCTACTAATTCTTTTTTCAATGATTTCAACAAATACAACATTTTTTTAGTATCTACATCACCATCAAGAATGGATTTAGGTTCAACATTAATCTCTTCACTAATTTCTTTTAAAAATTCATCACCTTCAAAACCCTCGTGCAAAACTTTATTTGCTAAAAAAAGTTCTTTTTTAAGCTTAAAAATCAATCTTTTTTTACCACCAATCTCTTTTTCTTTTAATAAAGAATCCTTAACCAACACATTTATCCTTCCTTTCTCTCCCCTGAGTTGTTCTTTCAACTTATCCATAACTACCATCTGTTTCTTAAAAAGATCTCGCAACTCACCATATTCTTTTTCTTTTATAAATTTAGCATCTGCTAATTTTTTCAAATCACCCAAAGATACCTTATTTTTTATAACTTCTTCCCTTAATAGTCCTTTAACTAAAGAACATTCTTTATTAGTTTTATCCAGATTTGATTTCAAATCCAAAATTAATTTTCTTTTTTGCCTAATGTTTTCCCCTAATTTATCTCCTAAGCATTTGCTACTTTTAAGTCCATTTCTTAAATTTTTTATATAAGTTAGTTGTCTAGAAAAAACACCAAATAAAAGTTCAAATTTACTATTTAACTTTCTTCTTGATTCTAATTCTTGATTTAACTCAGAAATAACTCCTTCTTTTTTAATTAATTCGCTTCTTAATTTATGGTCCGATGTACTAACTGATTTAATTTCATTCATTTGTTGTTGAATCTCTTTTATTTCTCCCAACAACATTTCAATCTTTTCACTACTCTCTTTTTCAGACATCTTAATATAAAGAGCAACTAATTAATTAAATTAATTTGCAATTAACTGGAAATATATGTAACATAAGCAAGTAAAGCTTCTAATTGTAAAAATTCGTCGCTCCCTTCAACCATTCTAAACTCTATTTCGCCACATTTATCAACTAATTTTGCTTTTTTCTTATCATCTATTTTTAAATTCCATACTTCTTTTTGTATTTGTTTAACCATATCTAACCCAGATAAACCATATTTAAGCATAATATCTAACAATTGATCTCTTGATTTAATAAATTGGTTAGATGATGCTAATTCAAGCACACCAATTAATTCTTTTGGCTTAGCTATAGATGCAAGTGCAAATATATCTTCAACACCAATTTTATTAGAAACCGCAGAAGCACTTTGCATTAAATTTTCTAATCTTCTACAATCCCCTCCAGAAACCTCTATCAATGCATCTTTAACACCTTCAGCTAATTCTAATCCTTCTTTCTTTGTAATATCATCAACAATTTCTAATAACTCTTTATTGTCGAGTAATTTAAATCTAAAAACCGCGCACCTACTTTGAATGGGGTCTATAATTTTTGAACTATAATTACAACTTAAAACAAATCTACACGTATTAGTGTAATTTTCCATTGTTCGCCTTAATGCTTGTTGTGCTTCTTTAGTCAATGCATCACACTCATCAAGAAAAATTACTTTAAATGGAACATTTCCAAGTGCTTTTGTCCTTGCAAAATTCTTTACTTTATTTCTTACAATATCTATGCCTCGTTCATCACTAGCATTCAACTCTAAGAAATTATCTTTCCAGTTCTCCCCAAACAACTGCTTTGCCAAAACCAAAGCCAAACTAGATTTACCTATCCCTGCAGGACCTGCATACATTTGATGAGGCATATTCTTTAGTTTAACAAACGCTTTAACCCTCTTAACAATTTCTTTCTGGCCTTTAATATCAGAAAATGTTTCAGGCCTATATTTTTCAGTCCATAAAGAGCTCATTGTACTACCACCTATAGATGCTTAATTTATATGCTTTTCTATAATAGGGTAAAAGATATATTTTGTCACCTTTTAATAAAACAATAAAAGAACTATATAATGTCTTCTTCTGCTACAACTAGAAAATCACCCACAGCAATAACTGCGCTAAAAGGAATTAAAATGCTTCCTGCTTTATCTTTCTCTAATTCCATCTTTTGAGTATAACTTGTAGGATTCTGTAAAACAACGTGAATTAATTCTCCAGATTTTGTTTCAAACACTATATCTCCCACTTCGCCAAATCTTTTACCAGTTTTACTAACAACGGTTTTTCCCAATAATTGTTTTGAAAATTTCTTTTCTTCTTCAGCCATTTTTGTCCACCTATAACCCCTTAATAATATCTCAATTAGTAAGTTAAATAATATATAAACCTTTCGAAAAGAGATAGTTTTGAGAAATATTTATGCTTAAAGAGCTTGTCATTTTTGTATAAACCTTTTGAAAACAAACTATATGCGTATTTATATGAACCTTAAAAAAGAAAAATATTTATAGTCTCAGGCTTAAATCCAAATAAGATGGAATTAACAAAGAGATTCGACCTCATAAAAGAAGTAGGAGAAGAAATCATTAAAGAGGATGAATTAAAAGAACTTCTTAAAACTAAAAAAAATCCAATAGCCTATGATGGTTTTGAACCTAGTGGAAAAATACACATAGCTCAAGGACTCCTAAGAGCAATTAATATCAACAAAATGATTACAGCTGGCTGTAAATTTAAGATGTGGGTAGCAGATTGGCATGCTTGGGCAAACAATAAATTTGATGGGGATCTAGAAAAAATCCAAACTTGTGGAGAATATTTCATAGAAGTGTGGAAAGCCACTGGGATGGATATGACTAAAGTAGATTTCGTTTGGGCTAATAAAGCCATGAGAGATGTGAATTATTGGAAAACAGTAATGCAGGTAGCTAGAAACTCCACAGTTAAAAGGATAACTAGGTGTGGACAAATTATGGGGAGAAAAGAAGGCGAATCCCTTCAAGCATCTCAAATTTTTTATCCCTGTATGCAAGCCGCAGACATCTTTTACTTAAATGTTGACATAGCTCAATTAGGAATGGATCAAAGAAAAGTCAATGTATTGGCAAGAGAATTGGGCCCTAAGCTCGGTTTTTGGAAACCTATTGCAGTACACCACCATATGTTAATGGGGCTCGGACAACCGCCGAAAGGGACTGTAACAACAGATAGAGTCATAGCAATGAAAATGTCTAAATCAAATCCAGATTCTGCCATTTTTATGACAGACACCACAGAAGAAGTAAATAGGAAATTAAACAAAGCATATTGTCCTGAAGGAGTTATTGAAGAAAATCCAGTACTTGAATATTGTAAATACATCGTCTTTGAAAAAATAAAAGAATTCAAAATAACTAGACCAGAAAAATTTGGGGGAAACATATCTTTCAAAGATTATAATGGATTAGAAACAGCATTCAAAAATAAAAAAGTACACCCTATGGACCTTAAAACAAGCACAGCGAGATACATCAACGAACTTCTTGAACCAGTAAGAAACCATTTCAAAACAGGAAAACCAGCAAAACTCTTAAAACAAGTACAAGGTTTTGAAATAACTAAATAAATAATTTAAAAATAATAAAAATCAACCAAAACAAAACTAAGAATTATTCTGTTTTAAAATAACTAAAGTATAATTTTCTCCAAAATATTGTTTTACCACTCTTTTTATATCTTCTTTGGTTACTTGATTTATTTTTTCCAAATAATTCTGTGCTTTTTCGGGTTGTCCAAATAAATTCCAAGAATTGATAAATGTAGACTTTTTATGTGTGTCTTCCATATTAATTAAAAAATTACCTTCTAAAAATGTTTTTGCTTCATCAACATCCCCTTCACAAACACCTAATAATTTATCGAGTTCCTTAAGAATTATCCCCTTAACTTCTTCGATATTTTTTTGTTCTGTATTTACATAAGTCGCAAAAAAACCATAATTAAAACCAGATTCATCATGGGCCCCAACATCATATGCCAACCCCCTTTTATTTCTTATTTCATCAAATAATCTGCCTGATTGTCCCCTCCCCAAAATAGCTTTTATAATCTTAAAAACAATGGCGTCTTTATGTCCTTTTGGTACTGTTGGATAACCCAACACAACATAAGATTGTGCCACCTCTTTTTCCGCTATTTTTTTGATGGGTTTTGTCTTAAGAGGCTCTTCGAAATAGAACTCATCCAAACTTCCTTTCTCAAAATCTTTAAAAAAAGAATTGATTAACTCAAATGGTTCTTCACACCCCCCAACAACAGAGACATACAAATTATTAGAAACATAGTGTTTCTTATAAAAATCCACAATCTCTTTTTTTGTTATTTGTTTAACACTTTCTTTAGTACCATAGACTGGATTGCCCACCTTACTTTCAAAACAAGCTTGTTGAAATAAAATCCATTGATAAAATCTTGGTTCATCATTTATCATATTTATCTCGTCCAAGATTATTTTTCTTTCTTTTTCTATGTCCTCTTCCCTAAATAATGGATTCAACAAAATATCTGATAACAAATCCAATGCTATTTTCAAATGTTTTTTTGGAATTTTGATATAGAAGAATGTTGTTTCGTTTCCGGTTGCAGCATTTAATTCTCCCCCCAACTTTTCTATTTCGTTGGTTAGCTCTCTAGAGTTTTTTCTTTTCTCTGTTCCGCAAAATACCAGGTGTTCTATAAAATGGCTTATCCCCCCAACTTTTTCATCTTCATTAATAGAACCCACTTTTACTGCTACTTCAACTGTAACAGACTCTGTGCTTGTTTTTTCAAAAACAACACTTATCCCATTCTTTAATATTTTTTCTTTCATAAACCACCAAAAAAGACTAAAAATATATAAACCTTCCCACAATAAACAATTAACAACCATTTAACAAAAACAAAAGATTTTTATTGAACCACTACCCCATTAAAAAAAATGTTAAAATTACATGAATTCAAAAAAGAGTTGAAAAAATCAAATATTCAAACCGCAATCTTTTTCGGTAATGACCCAAACATAAAATACTTCTCAAATTTTGGAGATTTTTCTTGCTTAATAATTTCAACAAACAATCCACCAAAGATCCTTGTTCCTGAAATGAATTTAGCTATAGCAAAGAAAGAATCAAACATTCAACCAACCAAATGGCCAAAAGACATAACAAAATATCTTAATCAAAACATAACCTCAAAAACTATAGGATTAAATAAAAACAGTATTACCCTTAACCAATATAAAGGAATAAAAAAAGCATTCAAAAATAAAAAGATAAAAGACGTCTCCCAACTCACAAATAAATTAAGATCTACGAAAACAGCGGAAGAGGTACAAAAAATAAGTTATGCTTGTAAAATCACAGATAAAATATTTAAAAAAACATTAAATCAAATTAAAAAAAGAAAACTGAAAACAGAAACAGACGTCTCTTCTTTCATAGTACACGAAACTCTCCAAAAAGGATTAGAACTCGCTTTTGATCCAATTGTAGCATCTGGCCAAAATTCTAAATATCCTCACCACAAACCAATGAACACTAAATTAAAAAAAGGTTTTTGTCTAATTGATATGGGTGTGAAATACAAAGGATATTGTTCAGATATGAGTAGAACAATTTATATTGGAAAGCCAACAAAAGAAGAATTTAAAATCTACAATCACATATTAACAGTTCAAAAAACATTAATAAAAAATTCAAGAATAAATAAAAAATGTAATCAGCTATTCAAAGAAGCAGAAGAACTATTAAAACAAAAACTGATACATGGTTTGGGGCACGGTTTAGGAATAGATATCCATGAAGCCCCATCAATAAAAGAAAAATCTAAAGAAACGTTAAAAGAAAACACTATATTTACAATAGAACCTGGAATTTACAATAAACAAGGAATCAGAATTGAGGACACAATCCTTTTAACAAAAAAAGGTCCAAAAATATTAACAAAAACAAAAAAAAGATTAATAAAGATAATTAAATAAAAATAAAACAACCAAAAATAAAAACAAGAAAAACTTAACAACAAAGAGGTAAAAAATGAAATACAACAAAAAAGAATTTGATTATGCAGTAAAATATTATCAAAAAAATCTTTCAAAATACAAAAAAAAAGCAATATTAATTTTATTAGAAAAAGACAACAAATCGGCATATTACTCGATAGCCCCATTATCTAAAGCAGTTCATAATCTCGATGCAGAATTAAATGTGATTGGAATAAATAAGAAAGGCAATAAATCGTATAAAGCACTAGAAAGAGTTTGGGAAACCTATGACCAATTAAAAAAAGAAGTAAAAAATAAAAAAACAATCGCACTTTTAGATTTTATTAATGAAGTTGAGAAAAAAACTAAAGGAAAATTCAAAAGAATTTTCAAAAAACCAGACTTAATATTAAATACAAATAATTGTTTCAATAACAAAGAATTGTGCATCAAATTTAACTCAAAATGGTTTAAGCCTTATAGACAAAAAGATTTGTTAGAAACAGCAAAAACAATCTGGTCTCAAGCATGTAATGTTAAATGGTGGGAAACTGTTGGAATTGGATTTGAATTAATACCTAAGGAATTAGAACTCCCTTTGGAGGATTACCTTGACTCTTTTTCTATTGCAAGAGCGATGAAAGATTCATTAAAAAATAAAGTTTCATTTGGTGCTTCTAGTTCTAAAACATCTGTATTAAAACCTGCAAACAGAATATCTGACTTAAAAACAACCTTGTTTGGGTGTGAATTAGAAAAAAATATAGATGAACCAATTTTTCAAAAATACAAAATATTATCGAAGTTATTAAAATTAAATTGTTTTAAGCCTTCTGATATTAATTTTTTCATCCATGGAAAGGGGTATGGTGGGAAACACCTCTTTGGAGAAGCAATTGGTTACCCTACACCCAATAAAAAAACAAGGTGGCCTAGCCCTGGCGGAATTCTTTATAAATTTGAATGGTATCCCCAATCAAAAGAAGAATCTAGAGACCCTCAAAGTCGAGTTTGTTTTACAGAAACGCTTCCGATCGATATTTTCATTAAAACAAGTAATATCAATTGGTTTGATATGCAAAAAAGAAACAAAGCAATTGCAGATGTAATGAAAAAAGCAGACGAAATTATTGTAAATTCAGAAAAATCTAATTTTGAAGTCTTCTTAAAAGGAAAAAATATCAAAAGAGAAGCAAAATTAAGTGGGACAGAAACAAGAAGCAAAATTAACAAAGCATATTACAAAAAAACAGGAATAAAGGTAGGTAATATGGCAAACATTCCTGGAGGGGAAGCATTTCTTACCCCTGAATATATTAAAGGGACTTTTTATGGTGATGTTGTTATTAGTATAGATCAAAGTTATATGTTGAGTGAAAAAGAACCTTTAGTGGTAAAAGCAGATAAAAAGGGGTACAAGATAGTAAGTGGTCCTAAAAAAATAATAAAAAAACTCAACCAAGAAAAAAGAAATGCATGGAAAGCGTTACTTGAAAAAGAAAAGCACAAGTCTCTTCCACAAACCTTGATCAATTTAAAAAAGAAAAATTTCAATAAATTAGGGGAATTTGCAATAAACACCAATCCCGAAGCAGAACTTTGTGATTACTTAATTGTAAATGAAAAAATAGCAAATATGATTCATATTGCATTAGGGTCTGGATTTGATCCAGATAGAACCACAGAATACCATTATGACATTGTAATTAATGCAAAAAAACAAAAGATGGATATTTATGGGGTAAAAGGTAAACAAGAATTTTGGATTCTTAAAAAAGGTAAATTTGTCATCTAATTAGATAAATACCTTAAATAAGGCAAAAACTTAAAAATGCCCTTTATTAAATAGATAAAATGTCTCCAAAAGCAAACAATAAAGAAAGAGAAATAAGTTATAATTATGAAATAGACTCTATTTCGCAAGAAGAAAGTGTTCTGTTAAGAGAAGCTGTTTCTGAACTAAGAAAAGAAGTTGATAAATTTAAAAGCACCCCTTTGATGGTTGCAGAAGTTAAAGAAATATATAAAGAAAATGTAATCATACGAATCCAGAATGGTAATCAATTTTTTGTAAATATTTCTAATGAGTGTGAAAAAATTCTACCAGGAGACCAAGTTCTTGTTGAACAAAGAAATCTTACAATTATAAAAAAAGTAGAATTATCTAAAAATTTTGATGTTGAAAAATTTATTATTTTAGAAAAACCAACAATTAAATGGAATGATGTTGGTGGATTAAATGAACAAATGGAAGAAATTAAAGAAGTTATAGAACTCCCACTTAAAAAACCAAAACTATTCAAAAAAATAGGCATTCAGCCACCAAAAGGGATTCTTCTTTATGGTCCACCAGGAACTGGAAAAACGATTTTAGCAAAAGCAGTTGCAGCATCTACAAATTCTACATTTATAGAAATAGTGGGTTCTGAATTAGTTCAAAAATTTATAGGGGAAGGGGCAAAATTAGTAAAAGAAATATTCACTTTAGCAAAAGCAAAATCACCTACAATAATATTTATAGATGAACTCGATGCAATTGCAGCTACAAGAATTGATGTTGGAACTTCTGGAGAAAGAGAGGTGCAAAGAACTTTTATGCAATTCCTTGCAGAAATAGATGGATTTAAACACCTTGAGAATGTTAAAGTAATTGGATGTACAAATAGAAAAGATATTCTAGATCCTGCAGTAACAAGACCAGGAAGATTAGATAGGTTAATTGAAATCCCCTTACCAAATAAAGAAGGGAAAAAAGAAATCTTCAAAATTCATACAAAAAATATGTTACTAGATAAAAAGATAGATATAGATAAAATAATCAAACAAACAGAAAACTTTTCTGGTGCAGAAATAAAGGCTGTTTGTACTGAAGCAGGTTATTTCGCAATAAGAAAAAACAGAATAAACATAACTGAAAAAGATTTTCTAAAAGCAATAAAAAAAGTAAAAGCAAGGGAAAAAGCAGAGGGAAAAGATTATATGAATTTATTTGGTTAAACAAACCAACAAAAATTTAAAATTCTAATAAATGTGCGCTCATTAGTTACTTCCTTTCATCATCTCCTTTCGGATCTGTTGGTGTTCACCAAATCATCGCGCATAAAGAAATAAATGGCTTTTATTTTTAAAGTATTCTAAAATCAACACAAATTCTATATTTTCCAGGAGAATATTGCCCACATTTAACAACATCCAATATTTTAAAATTCTTTTTAGCTTCCTTACATGATTTCTTGATTTTTTCAATTGCTAAATTAGGAATATCTTGTTTGTCTAAAAAATCATAAAAATGTATGGTTCCTTTATTTTTAATTTTACTCAAAGCAACCCCCAAAAAAGCTTCTGCGCCCTTTGGCAAAGGCATAAGAATTCTATCAAACTTCTTTTTTATTTTAGGTAAAATATCTGTTACATCCCCATTATATAATTTAACATTTTCAATTTTATTTAACAATATATTTTTCTCTGCATATTCATGCGCAAAAGGATTTATTTCAACACCAAATATTTCTTTAGCTTCTGAATTTCTACTTATAATCACTGGATAGGGGGATATGCCTGAAAACATAACTAAAACAGATTCTCCTTTTTTTACTTGTTGATATATTCTTTTTCTTTCTGTACTCAATCTCGGAGAAAAATAAGTTGATTCCACATTCAAATCAAATCTGCACCCATGTTCAAGATATCTTGTTTTTTTTCTTCTTTCTCCAGCAACAACCCTCAAAACAGGAGTCCTATATTTTCCAGAATATTTCTTTACTTTTTTTAACACTACTTTAATGTGTTTATTCTGTTCAATAAACCATTCGCCCACAATTTTTTCTTTTTTCTTTAACTCTTCGGGAAATTCTGCAAAAATAAGAATATCTCCAACAACATCAAAGGAATTTGGTACTAAAAAATTCTCTTTTTTAGTTAACCCTTTTATTTTTCTTTCTTTCATATTTTCAAATTACCACCAATACCGCCCCAATAATCATAATTAAACACGTAAAAATTCTATGAGCCATATGCCCATCATGGAATACTTTTCCGCCTATTATTGTGGAAAAAAGAGTGCCTACCCTGTAAAGAGGATATGCTAAACTAACTTGCACCATAGTTACTGAAGTCATATAAAAAAGTCTTTGTGCAATAAATATCATTGCCAACAAAAAAATCCATTTACCTGCTTTTTTTATTCCATGCCCAATACCCCTAAAACCATCATGAAATAAGTTAATTAAAAAAATAAAATTGATCATTACAAATAATTGTGAAATAAAAAGATATGTAAATTGGTCTGTTTTTCCAAGAATAAATTTATCTAATATGGAAACAAAAGAGTATAATATCATTGCCAAAAATAAATATTGAGTATATTTAGATTTAAATAAATGAATGACTGGTTTAAATGGATTTTTAAATGGGTGCTCTACTTCTAAAAAATACGCACCCAAAACAAGTAAAGAAATTCCCGTAAATTGAATATGACTTAGCCTTTCTCCCAAAAAGAATACTGCGAGTATCGCAACAAAAGCTGGACTAAAATTAAGTAAAGGTGAAGTTACAGACACTTGCATGTGCCTAATCCCTTTTGCTAAAAACCAAAAGCCAAAAGTACATAATATAGATGTAAAGAAAATTAAAAGCACAATATTAAAAGAGATTGAAAAATCTACTTTTCCAATAAACACGAAAAATAAAACAAATATAAAAATAGATAAAACTGTAGACATTTCTAGTGCGTGTTCTTTAAGTAGTGTTTTTTTTTGTAACACTATTCTTCCAGAGAAAAAAATTGCAGCCATTAAACCAAAAAAATACCATTCCATACTAAACCTCACCCACCAATCTTATTTAAATTTATTGAAAACGTGTAAAACGATCCCAATTTAAAAAAATTTATATATGCTCTAATCAACCAACCATTAAAAGAGGTGATTTTGGTGTTTAAAAAAAAATTAACAAATAAAGAAAAAAAGGTAATTGAAAAAATTATTCGTTTTATTGAAAAAAAACACCATAAAGCAGAAGGTCACGATTATTCTCATGTTCTTGAAGTATGTAAACATTCTATAGAAATTGGAAGAAAAATAAAAGAAGAAATAGATCCCTTTGTTCTAATTTGTGGGGCATTAATGCATGATATAGGTAGAATAAATGCAACTACCGGGGAATTTCATGGAATTGATGGAGGCTCAAGAGCAGAAGAATTTCTTGAATCTTTAATCGAAGACCCTAAAACAATAAGAAAAATCACTAAAATAGTGGTAAAACATACACCTACTTCCATGATTAAACCTTCAAGCCCAGAAGAAAAAGTAGTGTTTGATGCTGATGCCTTAGAACGTCTAGGTTTTATGGGCATGATTAGGGGTATAATGGGTAAAAAAGGAACCATGGAAGATATTATTGATGATAGAATCAATAAAAGGTTGAAAGATTATGATAAATTATTCTACAAAGAAAGTAAGGTACAAGGTAAAAAACTACACCAAGAAACATTGAAAATAGTTCAAAACCTAAAAACTCATTTAAAATTAAGAACAAAAGACATACGAAAAATAGAGTCTTACAAAATGATTCTAGAAAATTAAAATGGGTCAGGAACCGTTAGAAAGAGCAAAAAAACATATTTTCTCAACAGGGATAGATGATGCCGCATCTCGTTTAAGCCACGAAAATATGAAATATGGATTAGCCAAAATCCATTATGTCCAAGAAAGGCTAGGCATGACACCCAATGCTACATTTATTACGACGCCTGATGAAACTGTAACAAGAAATATTGGCCGGTGGGAATCTGGAATTTCTTATGGTGGAAAACTAAGTTGGGGTAATGGAAAAGAAAACCTCACAATATTAGATTCATTACCTAATGCTTGTGGTATGCTTGTTGGTTCTTTAAATAAAATACCCAAACCTCAAGAATTAATAAACAAAATAAGAGAATTACAAAAAAGTGACATTGAAATAAAAGGTACAAAAGTAAAGTGGGATTTTTATAAGGGAAATCACTTCATAGATGTATTTGAAGTACATAATTATTCAACTAATTTTCCAAAATATGCCGTAATAATGCATGCTGGTTGTCCAGAATTAAAAGGTGATCATGATAAAGGGTTCGGCCTTTATTGGACCCATAGTAAAAAATTATTAGAAATGAGTGATAGAATCAAAACACCTTTTGGTTCATTACATACCTTACAAGGACAAGAACTTAAAAAATATTTTAAATTTTATAGGTATGCAGAAGAATTCGCAAATAAAAGAAGAGAAATTGCATTCAAAGAGTTATTTGGAGGAAAAATAATATCTAATATTTGCCACCAAGGATTATTAAACCCAAATGAAATAGTTCTGGGGTGTCAACCAATAAAAAATAAAAAACAAATTTTTCCAATATCTATTAGGGCAGATATTCCTTCTTACTTAGCTCATGGAAATAAAAATTTTACGAAAGAACAAATAGAAATATTGGGATTTACAAAAAGAGCAAAAGAACTTGGAGTATATAATCGATTAAATAATGTAAATATTCTTCCACATGGTGGAGGTTATAGGTTTATTGATTCCTTAACTGTAGATAATGTTTTTGAAATTAATAATAAAAGATTTTTTGAAATAGAAATGGCGAATGGAGTAGGGAAAAAAATAATTTCAAATGTAAAGGAACTTCAATTTAATTATAGGGGTAGAGAAGTTGTTCAAAAAACAGTAGAATTAGGTATGGCCAAAATTATTACAGAATTGACGCCTATTTATGTTTTAAAAATTTAAAAAAAATCTCCCAACCCTTTTTGTTTTTTCTCTTCTTTATTTTTAATTAATTTTTTAATTGTTTTTTCAAACCTATCTTCAGAAAAATCATGTTCTTCGACCAATAATCTTCTAAGTTCTTTTTCGTTTGGTTCTTTCCATTTTAATTCATAATCATCTTTCATTGGCATTTTTTTAAAAGTATAATAGACATCAGTCCAAGGAAAATTAAAATGATCTGCCCATTTAACATCTTCAAAAAGATCATCGAAATCAGAACCATATTGTTTAACTAACTTCAATGCATTTTTAGGACCTATACCTTTTACACCCCCAATATTATAATCAGTTCCAACTAAAATAGATAAAACAATCAATTGATCTTTATCTATTCCCAAATAATTTAAATTCTCACTAAACCCAATCATGCTGGGTTTTAATGTTTGATAAGCAACAGAACCCTTTATTTTTCTTTTAGCAGAAATTGTAACGTTCTGAAGCACTCTTTCTGCACCGTAGAGCAAAGAATCATAATCTTGACTGATTATTGCAAACGCATCCCCTTTATTAACCATATGTGCTGCCTGTGCCTCTCCTTCACTAATTGCTTGAATAACTGGAAGTCCAAGTGCTTCAACCAACCGCTTTGCTTCATCAACCATTTTGGAAGTCAATCTAGAAGTTCTAGCAGCATATTTTTTCATTTCTTGTTGATTTCCTTTTTTTTCTGCTTCTAAATATTTTTTTTCTGCTTCGATTTTTATTTCTTTCCTTCTTTCCCTTTCTTCTTTTTTCATCTCAGGAGGTTCACCATCAAAAACAAAAATTAATTTTAACCCTTTTTGCATAAGGCTTGTAGTTCTAGCAAATAAACCAATCAAGTGAGAAGTAATATTGCCTTTGGAATCTGTTAAAAGAGATCCATCTCGTTGTCGAATTGATGAAAGATATTGGTAAAGATTATTATATGCATCAACAACTAACATTTTATCTTTTAATTCATCAAAAGAAATTTCCTTTCTAACAATTAAATCTTTTAAAGCAACACCCATTTAAACCACCTTCTTTACAACCATGCCCTTAAACTCTTTTTTTAACATCTCTTTTGCTTTTTTTGTTAAATCTCCAGTTATTAAAAACAACACCGGTAATTTCTTCAATTGTCCTTGAACAAAAGCAGAACTCAAATCGCCATCATTACATTTTTTCTTATTAATTGCTTTACAGTAATACACTAACCGACCAACTGCAGAAGGTATCTCAACAACAAATTCTGATTCTTTATTTGTTCTTAAAGAAGTTTGGGTAATAACTCTCAATTTATCCATTTCAAGATTTTGTAAAACTTTGGATAAAAAATCATCTTTTTTCTTTTTTGTTTCTCTTTTTAATGTTTTCTTTACTTCAACTATTTTTTGTTGTTTTTGCAAAGAATTTATATTTGATTGTGTTGGTTGTGGTTGTTTGTGTTGTTGCGTTGTTTTTTGTTTAGAATTTATTGAGTAATTTTTAGGTGTTGAGGTTTTAAGAATCTCTTTTACCTTCCACCCCAATTCATTAGAAGGAAAAGAGTGCCATTTCCAAAACATTTCTTTCTTTTCACCAATTTTGACTTCAAATGCTTTTGCAAAATCTTTTACTTGCCTTAATGCAACCCTTATCACTGGCTCTAAAGAGATATCCATTAAAACATTATTTTGTCTTAACAAATCTACTGCTTTTTTTTCTTTTTCGTGCAATCTATCTATGTGTTTTTCAAGTAATTTTTCTTGCCCTTTTAAATAATAAAGGGGGCTACCACCTATTTTAACAGAAGAAATTTTAACTAATTTTTCAGATGCCATTTCAGATAAAAGTGCTGATGCCAGCAAAACATTTTCTTCTATTTCCTTGTATACTTGAGAAGGTATTAGTGGACCTTTTTCACTAATTAAACGCAAAATAGTCTTCTTTTTAATCATAAATTCTGTTTCCCCAACCATAAAAGAAATATAAAATTAATAGCTATAAATATTTTTTTGTTTTCAAGGCCTTACCCACCTTATTTCATAATAAGTTACATCTCCTTCGTCATCCACTATACCCATCATAAGTCTTTTTTTAGTTGAATGTGCAACCCTATTTTTAGCTGCAAATTCGTACCAAGTTAACCCACTCGCTTCGTGTACTGGATAAATAATCCATCTTGCGTGATCTTCTCCTGGTTTCACACCCCTATCATAAACCCTAAAATCTGCACCAAATTTTAAAGCAGTTTTAACAATATATCCCCTATTTCTTAAATCCTTGAATACACAATACCTAATCCAAAAATGGGGTTCTTTTCTTTTAGCTTTTTTAATAAATCTTTCAAAAGATATCTCTTTGTTTCTTCCATCAAGAACGATCAAACTTTCTTTTTCAATCAAATAAAGGGATTCTAAAAGAGATAATTGTATTTTTCCATCACTTAATAAAGACCCAAACCTACTTTTATCATAAAATAATCTAGAAGCATCGCTTTTTTCTGTTATAACTCTTTCTTCTGCAAATATTGCTTTAACTGGTTCTTTCTTAACCATGTAATAAGCAAAACAAAATATGTTTAAAAATCTTTGTTTTTAGATATATAAAAACAAAAAATATATAATGTTCTTTAAACCCCACCATATTAAAATGAAATTAACTTTTTTAGGTACTTCGTGTATGACTCCAACAAAAGAAAGAAACCAGCAATCTTTATTTCTTAGTTATGGCTCTGAAGGGATCCTTATAGATTGTGGAGAAGGTACGCAAAGACAAATGAAAATAGCTGGAATTAGTTTAACTAAAATAAATAAAATACTCCTTAGCCATTGGCATGGTGACCATGTACTTGGTTTACCCGGCATCTTGCAAAGTCTTGGTGCTTTAGAGTATACTAAAACTTTGAAAATCTATGGCCCAAAAGGAACTAAAGAAAGAATTGATCATATTTTTAAGGCGTTTCCATCAGACAAACAAATAAAAATAAATGTTGAAGAAATAAATGAAGGTGTTTTTTTTGAAAACCAATTATTTAAATTGGAAACTATGCCCTTAAAACACAAAATAGAATCTTTAGCTTTTTCTTTTATTGAAAAAGATAAAAGAAGAATTAAAATAAAAGAAATAGAAAAACTAGGAATTCCTGAAGGTCCTTTGTTAGGTAAATTACAAGAAGGAAAAAATATTAATTGGAAAGGAAATAAAATAGATATAAATAATTTAACTTATATTGTAAAAGGGAAAAAATTAAGCATAATATCTGACACCATTTTATGTGATAATTGTTATAAAATTTCAGAAAACGCAGATTTATTGGTTTGTGAATCTTCTTATGGTAGCAAATTAGAAGATAAAGCTAAAAAATATTTCCACCTCACAGCTAAACAATCAGCCTTGATTGCAAATAAATCAAATGTAAAAAAATTAATTCTAATTCATTTCAGTAATAGGTATAAAAACACCCAAGAATTAGAAGAAGATGCTAGAGATTTCTTTGATGATGTTGTTTGTGCAGAAGATTTTATGAAAATTAAAATTTAATCTCTGGCAGCAAGCCTAACATCTCCACTTTTTATTGTTTTTCTTCCGGCATGTGAGGCTAATTTAGTTGCATGAGAGGCTATATCTTCTGCTATACCCTCTAAACTATCCCTTAACACCCTTTTTGCACTATCGGCAACTCTTTCTGCACCTGCTTTTTTTAAAAGTTTATCCATTGCCGCCAAAGGTATTGTTCTATTTGTCATTATTTATCTTAAATTCCTCAAGGTTATAAAATTTTTGATTTTTAAAAAAGAAAAATATATAATGTGTGTTTAATATATAATAAAAATGAATCCAAGAAGATTAGGTCAAATATGGGAAAGAGAAAGTAGAAAAATATTAAAAGAAAAATTTAATACAGAACAAATATTTAAATTAATTAATCCTGAACAGATTGATTGGATTTTGTTTTACAGCCAAGAAGGAAAAGAAAAAGTTGCGATTGTAGAGAGTAAATCGACTAGAAAACCCAAATATTATCCTTTTGAAAACCAAAAAAAAAGGAATCAACTAGAAAAATATTTTAAAACAAAAGAAAATTTGATAAATATGGGTTTTGATTGTTCTTTTTACCTTTTAATTCAAAAAGGAAAAGAAAAAAAGGTATTTTTTGAAAAAATAAAGAGTATAAGCGACATCCAAAAAAGTTACTAATCTTTCTTTCGCAAATTCTCCTCTATAAAAACCAAAAGGTTTATAAACCCATTTTCCCAGAATAATAATATAAAATAAACACAAAATGAATGTAATTAGGACGTTCTTAACATTATGAGACTTTCAAACAAAATAATAGAATATGTAGTGGGAGAAGTAGCTGGCGAAAATGCCCTTTCAATAGTTAATTATCTAAAAAACAAAAAAAATATCTCTGAATTTAAAATAGCCGAAGTACTAGAAAAAGACATCAAGGAAGTGAGGGTGTTATTATACAAATTAGTTAATTTTAATTTGGTTTCTTCTATTAGAAAAAAAGACAAAAAAAAAGGGTGGTATATTTATTATTGGACTTTAAATACAGACCAAATAAAATACCTTTTAGTTGACTTAAAAAAGAAAAAATTAGAAAAATTAAACGAAAGGTTAGAAAGAGAACATGGGTCTCTTTTTTTTACTTGTGAAAATAAGTGTATGCGTCTAAATTTTGATCAATCGACTAATTTTGAATTTAAGTGTCCTGAATGTGGATTATTAATGAATCAAGAAAATAATAAAGACATAATAAAAAAATTAGAAGAAGAAATTAAATTAATAAGTTAATTAAAACATCCATTTATTCTCTCTTTTTACTTCTTCAACAAATACACTTGGTTGATAAATTCCTAATTCGGAAATTATTCCAGTTATTTTATCTGGATCTATAGTTTCAAAAGAAATGTTTTCTATTTTTATGCCCTTTGGAGCATTGTGCCACACTTCATCTCTATTTCTTTTTTCTAAAGGTTCTTCATAACCAACAATTGTTTGGGGATCAAATTTCCAAGAATTTGTACATACATAGACAGGTATCTCTTGTTTAACTGCAAAATCTATTATCATAGAGGTACCGATCTTATTGACCACTCTCCCTGTTGAAAGAATTGCATCACACCCTATCAAAACCATGTCTGTTTTTTTCAAAGCAAATTTTGCTGCAGAATCTATATAGTGAACTACTGGGATTCCTGCAGAAATTAACTCTCTTGCTGTTTTTCTACCTTGAAAAAGAGGTCTTGTTTCTGTATTATATACTTTAAATTTTTTCCCAGTGTTATGTGCTCTTTTTAATATGTTGATAACCGTAGAGGAATGACAATGAGTAAAAATCACGCTGTTTTGGTTTATTTTTTTAGCGCCAATTGTTGTTAAAATGTTATTTGATTTTTTAAATTGTTTTAATACAAAATCAGCCCTTTTATTAACTTCTTTTTTTATATCTATAAACTGTTTATGTTTAATGTTTTCAAGAATATATTTTAAAGAATTTCTCATTGCGGGTTCTGTTGGCCTTGTTTCCATTAACTTTTTTTTTCTTTTTTCTAATTCAAATAAAAGGTTTTCCTTATATTTTATGCCTTCATTGTCTATAAACCATTTAAGAGCCATTACTGAAGAAATAGCAATATTTTGTGCTCCTTGTATTTTTAATTCTTTGATTTGTTTTAATATTTTTTTAAAGGTCATTTTAATAATCTATTTATTTAAAATTAAAAAATTAAAAAAAGTTACTTTTTCTTTTTCTTTTTTATTTTTAGTGCTTTCTCTATTTTCAATTCTTCTGCAACTACTTTTTTAGTGATTTTCATGATGTTACCATCCATTCTAGCCATCCTTCTTTCTAAAATCACAAGAACTCTTAATGCGTATACTATTGCAGATAAAGTACCTACTATAATTGCGAGAGTTAGCTGTTCTAATGTTAATGCCATTTTATCGACCTCCTTTTTAAAAAAGTATTTTATTAAAAATAAAGAAATGTAGTATAAAAATGTTTGGTTTTAAAAATTAAAATAATATCAATTATTGATTTAATTTAATTAATGTTTGTAGAGAATTTGCCAAAAATGGGCTGTTTAACCAAATCGCAACATCTAAATCTTCATGTAATTCTTTATCGTCCATCAACATTAAAAGAACTTCTTTATTATCGACTACACAAAATCTTGCGTTTAATTGTTCTATGTTTTTCAAATTCAAATTTGTTTTGAATGTTTCTTTTATTTTAAGATTAGTATGTGGTGCACAAATATTTATATTAACACCTTTACTATTTGCTTTTTCTAAACTTTTATTTAAATTATCTAATTTCCTTTTGATGCCTTCTTCACTTGAAACTAATATTATACTTTTTTCTGCATTTTTAATCATTCTGTTAAGGTGAGAATATATTTTATCTCTCCCTTTTAGAGATCCAGTTATATCTGAAGGTTCAATAAAATCAACACCTTTAATGTGTAATAAATCTAATTCCTTCATCATATCACTTTCTTTTAAAGAATCCATAGATTTTGTTTTATCGAGATATTCGTTCTTTACTTTTTGTTTAACTCTGTCCAATACTTCTTCTGGAGGTATTGCAAGATATTTTATAGGTTTACCCACCCTAGTGATAATAAATCCTTTTTTTTCTAATCCTTCTAAAACGTCATAACTCCTACTTCTTGGTACATTAGCAACATCTGAAAGTTCTCCCGCTGTAGAAGTACCTAAAGAAAGTAAAGCTGTCCATAGTTTTGCTTCATAACTATTCAGGCCTAAAGATTTCAGTTTATTCAAAAAATCTAATTGAACTATCATTTTAATTTATTTATTTAAGTTGTTACTATTGAAAGGTAATAAATCATATATAAATGTTTCGTTTTTACCATAAACTAGTAATAAAAATCCCTTTTTTGTGTTTACTCTGCCCTTTGTTTCTTATGGAAATATCGAATTTATGAAAATCTTTTTTCGTATTTATTATTTATTTACTATATTGAAAATATATATATATAATAATAATAATAATAATAATAATAATAATAATAATAATAATAATAATAATAATAATAATAATAATAATAATAATAATAATAATAATAATAATAATAATAATATAAACGACAACAATACCTCATATCTAATTAATAATAAATGTATTTTAAAAATAACAAATAATATTCTAACAACACAACTAACAACACAATACCACAAAATAAACACACAATAAAAAACAAAAAAAAACACTAAATCCTCCAAACCAACACAAAAAAAACACAACACAAAAAAACACAATCCCAATCTCTATAAGAAATCAAGGTGTAGGTCTAAGTATATGTTCTACACAACAATAATCTTTAAATACCTTTATTTCCTATGCAAAAAATATACTTAATTGGGGGTTTTTAGAATGTCACAAAAAGGATTATCTGGATTTTTTGAAGAATATTTAAAAAAAGACGCAATATTCAAAGATAAAAAAGCACTACAAGCAAATTATACACCTGAAACAATACCTCATAGGGAAAAACAAATAAAAGAGATGGCACAAATCCTTGCACCTGTATTAAAAACAGAAAAACCCTCAAACCTATTCCTTTATGGTAAAACCGGAACTGGCAAAACACTATCAACAAAATATGTTTCTTCACAAATAGAAGAAATGGCATCTAAAAATGAAATACCTCTTAAAATTATTTATGTAAATTGTAAACTTAAAAAAGTAGCAGATACAGAATATAGGTTAATGGCACATTTAGCAAGAGAATTTGGGAAAGAAATACCTGTTACAGGATTGCCTACAGATGAAATTTACAATTTATTTTTTGAAAGTTTAGATATATCTAACAAAATTTTAATTCTAATTTTAGATGAAATAGATGAATTAGTTAAAAAAACAGGAGACAGACTTTTATACAATTTAACTAGGATTAATTCAGAATTAAAAATATCTCAATTATCTCTTGTAGGTATATCTAACAACCTCACTTTTAGCGAATCTTTAGATCCAAGGGTAAAAAGCTCATTATCTGAAGAAGAATTAGTGTTTCCACCATATAATGCAATACAACTCCAAGATATACTCAATCAAAGGGCAAAAAAAGCATTTAAACAAGGGAGAGTTGCAGAAGGAGTAATTTCAAAATGCGCAGCATATGCTGCAAGAGAACATGGAGATGCAAGAAGGGCGTTAGATTTATTAAGGGTTGCAGGTGAAATAACTGAAAGAAATAACTTACAAAAAGTAGAATTAGACCATATAGACGAAGCTGAAAAAAGAATAGAAAGAGATAGGGTACTAGAAATAGCATTATCACAACCTAAACAATTTCAAGCAACACTTTACTCGATCATAGAAGTAAGCAGTCAAAAGAAAACACTTATTTTTGCAGGAGAAGTTTATGATACTTATAAAAAAATATGTATCCAAGCAGGACTAAGACCACTCACTCAAAGAAGGTTATCAGATATTATTTCTGAATTAGATATGTTAGGTGTAATAAATGCTAAAATAATATCTAAGGGGAGGTACGGGAGAACAAGAGAAATAAAATTAGCAATACCTCAACACACACAAAAAGAAGTTAAAAAGATCATTGAAGGAGGTTTGGATCTCTCTTAAAACTTCTTTAAAAAATGGACTCAAAAACACAAAAACAAACAATTTCTTATTTTTTAAACCAACAAATATTATTAAGTCCAGAAACAATTCAAAACATTGAAGAAAAACAAATACCAACAATATTTGAATTTACAAAAGAATCAAAATATTTAAAAGATTTCCTTTTATTATATAAAGAATTATTACCTTCTTTTATAGAGAAAAAAGAAATAAAAATAGATTGGAAAGAATTAGATAAATACAAATCCCTTACAGAAAAAAAAGGAACAAATAGCTATATTAAATTTTTAGATTTATTTTTATCTGAGAAATATAAATTCCCTCAACAAAATAAAAACGAAAACACTAAAATAATAAAATCCTTTATGGAAGACCCCAAAAAAAGGGAAATGCAATCTTTTGTAGAATTATTTAATAACAGATACAATATTTTAAGGTCATTTCTCCAAAGCAGACCTGAATTAAGTAACGCTATATCTATAAAAAGAATAAAAGAAAGAAACTCAAAAGAAGAAGTCGCACTAATAGGAATCATAAAAGAAAAAAGAACAACTAAAAATGGGAACATTTTATTCGAATTAGAAGATTTAACCGGAACCATAAATGTTTTAGTAAATAAAAACAAACCAGAACTTTTTAATTTAGCAGAAAATACTTTGCCTGACGAAGTGATAGGCATTAAAGGATCTAATGGAGATAATATAATATTTACAAATAATTTAGTATTGCCCGATTTACCTGTACAAGAACACAAAAAATCAGAAGATGAAGCATACGCAATATTTCTTTCAGACCTCCATGTAGGGTCAAAACAATTTCTTCCAGAAAAATTCAATAAATTTCTTGAATGGGTTAGTGGGAAAAAGGGAAATGAAACACAAAAAAATATGGCAAACAAAATAAAATATATATTTATTATGGGTGATTTAGTAGATGGGGTTGGAATTTACCCTAACCAAGATGAAGATTTAGAAATAAAAGATATTATCAGCCAATATGAACAATGTGCAACCTTTTTAAAAAAAATACCACAAAACATAGAAATAATCGCTTGCCCAGGAAACCACGACGCATCACATATTGCAGAACCACAACCCCCATTTTACAAAGAATTTGCAAGCGCATTATATGAAATACCTAACCTCACAATAGTGAGTAACCCTTCTATGATAAACATTCACGCATCAGAAGATTTTGAAGGGTTCAATGTTTTAATGTATCACGGATATTCTTTTGATTATTATGTTGCAAATGTAAGTGCAGTAAGAAACCAAGGAGGATACGACAGGGCAGATTTAATAATGAAACATCTATTGCAAAGAAGACATTTAGCACCAACATACACATCAACACCTTATATACCAAAAAAAGAAGACCCACTCATAATAGAAAAATTACCTGATTTTTTTGCAACAGGACACATACACAAATGTTCAATATCTTCTTATAAAAATATAACTTTGATTTGTGGCAGTTGTTGGCAATCTAAAACAAGTTTTCAAGAAAAAGTAGGCCACCACCCAGAACCAGCAAGAGTACCAATAGTAAATCTAAAAACAAGAGCAATTAAAATTTTAAGGTTTTAAAAATGGAAAAATATTTCAAAGACATAGAAAACAACACCCAAGAATTATACAAAATAGCAACCGCTGCAAGGGCAAAAGGGTTAGATCCAGAAAACACACCAAGTATAGTTTTAGCAAAAAACATGCCTGAAAAAGTAGAAGGCCTAATAAGTACAGTTGCACCACAATTGAAAGGAAAAGGAATGACTAAAAGGATAAGGGATTTAGAAAAAAAATATGGGTTTTTGGATTGGAGAATATCACTTATACTTGCCGAAGAAATAGCAAATGAAAAATTTTGTAAATTTAAAGATGAAAAAGAAGCAATGGAGATTGGTATACGGGCAGGATTTGCTTACCACACATTAGGTACTGTAGCTTCCCCTTTAGAGGGTTTTGTAGAATTAAAAATTAGGAAAAGAAAAGATGGAAAGAAATATATGGCTTTATTTTATTCAGGACCTATAAGGAGTGCTGGAGGTACAGGGGCGTCAGTCTCTGTTTTAATAGCCGATTACGTAAGAAAACAAAAAGGGTACGAGCCCTATGATCCAACAGAAGAGGAAATAAAAAGATATTCTACAGAATTATATGATTATCATGATAGGATAACAAATTTACAATATCTTCCATCACCCGAAGAAATAGAATTTCTTGCAAAGCACATCCCAGTACAAATAGACGGAGGGCCATCAGAAAAAATAGATGTTTCTAATTATAAAGATCTATCAAGGGTGGAAACAAATAAAATAAGGAATGGAGTGTGCTTAACAATGGGGGAGGGACTAGCACAAAAGGCACCAAAAGTATGGAAACAATTATCTAAATGGGGGCACGATTTCGGAATGGATCACTGGGATTTTTTAGAAAAATTCATAGATTTACAAAAAAAAATAAAATCAAAACAACAAAAAACAGATGAATCACAAGAAGATCAAAAAATAAAACCAGATTACACTTTTATAAAAGATTTAGTTGCAGGAAGGCCAGTTCTTACACACCCCTTAGCACCAGGAGGGTTTAGGTTAAGGTATGGAAGATCCAGAACTTCTGGGTATTCTGCAACTTCTTTAAATCCTGCAACCATGGCAGTGCTAAATAAATATATAGCAACAGGAACACAATTAAAATTAGAACGTCCTGGAAAGGCAACAACAACAACACCTTGCGAAACAATAGATGGCCCAATAGTAAAACTAAAGAATGGATCTGTATTATATTTACATTCAGAAAAAGAAGCACAAAAACAAATACCATTTATCCAAGAAATATTATTTTTAGGAGACATCCTAATAAATTATGGGGATTTTTTAAATAGGGCACACCCTTTAGTCCCACCAGGATATTGTCCAGAATGGTGGATACAAGAATTAGAAAAAAAAGCAGTAGATTTATTTGGAAACTTAGATGTAGATAAATTATCTGAATTATTAAATATAACAACAAAAAATATTTCCCATTTACTCCAAAACCCATTAACAACAAACATCTCATCAAACGTAGCAATAAACATTTCTAAAAAATTAAAAGTACCCTTACATCCACAATACACATATCATTGGAATCTTATATCTTTAAATCAGATGAACTCAATATTAAATTCTATTCAAAAATCAAGCATAAAAAAAGATTCACAAGGAATATCTAAAATAATAATAAACCACGAAGAAGATACAAAAAGAGCACTAGAATTAATTGGCGTACCACATTTATTTGTAAATAAAGAATTTATAGTGATAGAAAAACAAGATTCAAGAGCACTAATGTTTAATTTAGGATTATCTACTAAAGAAGACACAAAAAAAGCAATAAGGATAATTCAACAAAATAAAGAAGAAACACCCCTAAATATCATAAACAAATTACAGGAAACCAAAATAAGGGACAAATCAGGAGTATTTATCGGTGCAAGAATGGGGCGTCCAGAAAAGGCAAAAATAAGAAAATTGACTGGAAGCCCACACACGCTTTTCCCTGTGGGCGACCAAGGGGGAAGACTCAGATCATTCCAATCTTCAATAGAAGATGGAACAATTAGGGCAGAATTTCCCACTTATTTTTGTAAAAAATGCGATAAACCAAGGATATCGCCCATATGTGAATTTTGCGGAACAAAAACAATTAAAAAATATAATTGTAAAATTTGTGGAACAATAGACGAACAAAAATGTAAACACGGGGAAAACCCCTCTTTTAAAATACAAGATTTAGATATAAAAGAATATTTCAACAATTCATTAAAAAAATTAAAAACCAAAATATACCCTGATTTGATAAAGGGGGTTAGAGGGACATCAAACAAAGACCACATACCAGAACCATTGATAAAAGGGATTCTTCGTGCAGAACATCCCATTTATGTAAATAAAGACGGAACAACAAGGTATGATATGACTCAATTACCTTTAACTCATTTTAAACCAAAAGAAATAGAAACACCCATAGAAAAACTAAAAGAAATGGGATATGATTTAGATATTTACGGTAAAAAAATAACGAGCACAAACCAATTATTAGAATTAAAACCACAAGACATCATTTTACCAAAATCAGCAGGCGCAGTAGAAGATGGAGCACACAAGATTTTTTTAAAAGTAGCAAAATATATAGATAATTTATTAGTTAAATTTTATGGGCTTAAAAAATATTATAATTTAAAAAATTCCCAAGATTTAGCAGGACATCTTGTCGCAATTTTAGCACCACACACATCGGCAGGAATAATTGGGAGGATAGTTGGTTTTTCAAAAACTCAGGGATTATATTGTTCTCCAGTACTTCACGCAGCAACAAGAAGAGATTGTGATGGGGATGAAGCATGTGCAATCTTATTAATGGACGCATTTTTAAATTTTTCAAGACAATATCTTCCAGCACATAGGGGATCAACACAAGACGCACCACTTATTTTAAGTTCCAAATTAATCCCTGCAGAAGTGGACGACATGATTTTTGACATGGATGTTTCTTGGAAATATCCTTTGGAATTTTATGAAGCAACACAAGAATACAAAAATCCTTGGGATGTAAAAATACCCATTTTTAAATCTAAATTGAACACACCTCAACAATATTATGGGTTTGGATTCACACACCCAATTAATGATATTAATTCAGGAGTAACATGTTCAGCATACAAAACCTTGCCTTCTATGGAAGAAAAACTAAAAGGTCAAATGATTTTGGCAGAAAAAATAAGGGCAGTAGATGAAGTCGATGTAGCAAGAATCGTAATAGAGAAACATTTTATTAAAGATATAAGGGGAAATCTAAGAAAATTTTCTACCCAAACTTTTAGGTGTGTGCACTGTAATGAAAAATACAGGAGACCTCCATTAGTTGGCAAATGTACTAAATGTGGTGGAAAAGTAATATTTACTGTTTCAGAGGGATCCATATTAAAATACCTCAACCCAACAATAAGTTTATCAGAAAAATACAACCTTCAACCATACTTAAAACAATCAATTGCACTCACAAAGAAAATGATCACAAGTATTTTTGGGGAAGAAAAAGAGAAACAAACCGGGTTGGGCCATTGGTTTGGTTAATTTCCTTTAATTAAATGTTTAGAACCACAAGCCATACACCTAATAAAATTAACATTTTGTTCTTTAATCATTTTTGTGTCAGGCTTACCGCATTCAGAACAAATTACATATTTTTCTGCATATTTTGTAATCTTATCATTAATACTTGAAGAAGAAACCTTTCTTCTAAATATAAGTGCACTTTTTGTAATTTCGCCAGGTGTAGCCAATTCTTTTAATAAATATTTTAAAACATGTTCTTGAGTCCTACCCAGTACACCAATAATTTGATTAAAATTACTTATTACAGTACTATTTCCTTGAATATGGCCTTTAACTTTTGGAATCTCAAACCTTTCTTTTTTGATTAAATCTTTAGGTAAATCTTTAATTCCTTCTTTCAACATCTTTTCATAATCCATATATTCAACCATCCAAGGTCTTTTTATAAAATTTTCGATAAAACAACCCTTTATCAAAAAATATTTAAACTTCATTTAAATTAACTTATTTATGGTATTAGAAGCGTTTGAATATCCAACAAAACAAATTAAGAAATCTAAAGCGTTTCTAAATGGCCTTTTTTTCTCATCAGTCGCTGTTTTATTGAGTTTATGGATATTTAGAGATTTTGCAAGCTTAACAATTGTTTTTTTAACTGTTTTAGCATGTTTACCTTTTATTTATACAACTATCAAAACACAAGAAGAAGAAGATTTATCCGATCTTAGCGAAACAACAATACTAAAAGATCACGCAAAAGCAATAAATACATTTCTTTTCTTATTTTTTGGAATAGTGGTTTCATTTGCATTATGGTACACATTTCTCCCACCCTCTACAACAAGCACACTTTTTCAAGCACAAACAAACACAATTGTAAATATAAACAATAGATTAGCACCCAATGTAATACAATCCTTAACAATTCTTTCAGTAATATTTTTTAATAATTTAAAAGTTTTAATTTTTTGCATCCTTTTCTCTTTTATTTATGGTGCAGGAGCAATATTTATTCTTACCTGGAACGCATCAGTAATTGGAACAGCAATAGGTAATTTCATAAGGTCTCATTTAAGTTCTTATGCCACAACAACAGGGATAGCTAAAGCAGGAGCATACTTTCATGTTGTTTCCTTGGGTTTAGTAAGATACATAATTCATGGAGTTCCAGAAATCTTAGCATACTTTACTGCTGGGTTGGCTGGAAGTATAATCTCTGTAGCAGTAATAAATAATAGTCTCCACACAAATAAGTTTGGAAAAATATTATTAGATTCATCAAACCTCATCATTATAGCATTATTATTATTAACAGTATCAGCACTTTTAGAAGTCTATATTACTCCACTTTTTTTTAGCTAATTAAAGCACTTTTAGTTTTCCAGGACGAATTTCAAATATTTCTCCTTCTTCAAGTAGATTCTTTAAAATTTTGTCATCTTTAGCTTGAAGCAAAACTTCTTCATAATCAGCACCATCCCCAACATCTAATTTTTTAATAAACCCAATAACATCTTCAGAATTAATTTTGTCTTTAATGATGTCTTCCATAATTTTTTTTTCGATAATCTCTTGTTTCTTTTTAATTTCAGGAGTTTTCTTTTGAATACCTAAAGCACCACAGACTTCAAACATCATTAACTCAAACCACCCTTTTTCAACATTTTTGATAATCTCTGGAACAATATATTTTTGTCCATTATATTCTCTTGGTCGCCCAATGATTCTTAAAAAATCGCCAATACCCCAAACACCAAAAGAATCTTTTTTTTCAAAAAAACGAACAGAAATTTTGCCACTCTTGTCTTCCAAAACAAATTCTTGATTTTCAGAATTATCTGATTTAGCAACAACAACCCCCACCAAATTAACTCTCGATATTTTTTTAGTGCCACTTAAAATGTAATTAGGAATCCACCCGTCTTCTTTAATATACTCACCTTCTAAAATGTCCTTTATTTTTGTTTTATATGCAATTTGCCTTGATTGATTTTGTGTTGATTTTTCCATTTTAAATTCTAGAGATAAAACCCCTCCTTGGTTCAAATAAATCTCCCCCCCTTTTTAATTTTTCAATTGCTTCATCCACATCCGCTTCTTCAATTTTCTTTTCTTTTGCAATATTAACCACTTCTTCTATGGGTATTATTTTTCCCACCTTATTTTCAAGTTCTATAATTATCTCTTTAATTGTAACTATCTTATTTCTTTGTGTAGCAGACACCCCAGTTGATATTCTATCAATATCAAATTCTCCTGTTTCAACATCCATGCCTACTTGTTGTAAGCAGTAATGAATCAATGAAATAGATCTTTGAGCATCTTTTTTAGTTACTTTCTTACTTAACCTTGTTCTTGCAGATGCTTCTGCAAGTCGAACCAGCGCCTCTAACTGTCTCGCAGAAATAGGTATGGCTTTAATACCTCCATCTTCACTAATTCCTTGAGACCTCATTTTCACATAATATTCTTTTATTTCTTCAAGAGCAGCATCAGTTAAAACAGGGTTTACCTTTTGTTTAGCATAAGCAATATATTTCCTAACCATTTCAGTTTCAATGGGGGCAGTAATTTCTTTAGGATTTCTATGTAATTCAAGAATGTGGGTAGCTAATTTAGCATCTCTTTTTTTGTTGGGTAAATCTTTTACTGGAAAAATAAGGTCAAACCTGTTAATCAATGCAGGTGGCAAGGCTATTTGTTCAGCTAAAATCCCATAGGAATCAAATCTTCCTAACTTGGGGTTTGCCGCAGCCAACACAGTTGTCCTAGCAACTAAAGTGGCTTGAACATTTGCCTTACTTATACTTATTGTTTGTTGTTCTAATGCTTCGTGCATTGCACTAGTATCTTCTTTAGACATTTTATCCATTTCATCTATACACGCAATACCATCACTTGCCAATACCAACGCACCAGCCTCGAGAGCCCAACCACGCAAAAATTCATCCTTAACAACTGTTGCAGTTAAACCTGCTCCAGAAACACCCTTTCCACTGATATACCTTCCTTTTGGCGCAACAATATTTGTTCTTTTAAGCAACTGACTTTTTCCAGACCCAGGATCTCCAACCAATAATATGTGGATATCTCCCCTTGTAATAACTCCATCATCTCTTGTTTTTCTAACTCCTGCCATCAATTGTAATAATAACGCTTCTTTAATTTTATCATATCCAAAAATACTTGGCGCAATAGACCCAACCATTTTTGTAAATAACTTAGGATCCTCAGATAATTTTTCTATTTTCTTCTCTTCTTTCTTATTAATTTTTATTTCATGAAAAGTTTCTTCAATTGGTTCAACATAATTAGCTTCTATAATTAAATCAAACCTAGTTAATTTAGTTCCTGCAGGGTTTGTTAAGGGAATTTCTTTTGCTATACCATTTACAACAATTTTATTCCCAGGATTTGTTTTTCTATCTGATAATGGGCTAACAAGATCTTCTTTCAAAAAACAAGCCATTCTTTTTGGTTGGGCTCCCCCTTCTAAAGATTCAGGCACTTCCTCTAACACAATCCGTTGCGCATCTACCAATTCCTTATCTACAAGTTTAAATTTGCCTTTCCTACCACAACCACACCTAGAAGGCTCTTTAAATAGGGATTCTAATTGTAAAACCGAGATTATATTCCCACAACTAGGACATTCAAATTTAGCAGAAGTAACTTGGGGCCTAACATCTGATTTTTGTCTAACTATCCCTTCAACCAATAAAAGATTGCCTATATGGACACTCCTTATATCTTTGATTAATACTCTTTGAGAATCAGGTAAATCTTTAAATCTAATTCTAAAATTAGATAATTTAATGGGCAAATCAAAAGAATCCATAGACATCTCAGCGGCTTTTATAACTTCTTCAGGTCGTTCAAGAAGTTCACTCGCTAATTCAGGGCTAAATTTAGATAAATCTGAAAAAGAAATATTTAGAAATTTGTCTCCTTTTTGTACAGATGACAATAATTTAGCTTTATATTCTTTTTCAAAAAATTCTTGAAATGTATTTATCTGCTCTACAGCGTCCATTTTACAAAAATTAAATTAGTTGTGCCCCACACACAACATAAAAGATACCTAAGATACCTTCTTTAAATTAATAATTAATTTATCCAAAGCTCTGTGAACATTGTCTTCGCTTTTAGTTCCTGTACAAACCACTTTCCCATTTGTGAATAACAAGAAAGTAGCTTTAAACACTTTATTATTTTCGTCTTTAACATTTACTTTATACACCAAACCTGGAAATTGTTCTGGCTCATACTCTGTATTTTCTAATTTCATGGCTAAAGAGTTCAAATTTAGATCCATACCCACACTCCCACTAGCAACAATATTTTGAACAGTCACTTCTGGTTTTATAGTTATTTTAACATTTATTTTTTCTAAACTTTTAATTATCTTTTTGATACATTCTTCAACCTTTTCCATAGATCTTGCCCCAGTACAAACAATCTTTCCACTGCTAAATATTAATGCAGATGTTTTTGGTTCTTTGATTCTTATAACTAATCCTGGAAATTGTTCAGGATTATACTCTGTATTAGACAAAGTAGTGGCCATTTTTTCTAATGGAATATCATGTTCTAAAGAAGAACTCACAACAATGTTTACAACTTCAATATCTCTCTTAGTACTCATTTAAAGCACCCCCGATTAGTTTATTTCATTTATAAACTACCTTTCCTTTATAAATACTTTCATTTTTAAATGAAATCTTTACAAAATACTCTTTATAGACGATATAACCCCTTTATTTCCTCTGGAGATTTAAGCACAAAAACCCCTTATGGAGATTTTCTTTAAAAAAGAACAAAAAACACGCACCTCATAACCCCTTTGTTTCCTTTGGAGATTTTGGTTTTACAGCCATCCAAACATACCTACATTAAAATATATTTTTAAAAATATATCTTGCAGTTAATTAATATTACTTACATCGTAAGTAAAACTAAATTTAATTGTTTGCCTTTTTAATCACCAACACACCCATCAAAGCACCAAAAACCATCAAAAGATTATAGCAATCTTTTTATATCTTGATACTCAATTAAACAATATGTACACAGATATCGTATTCCCCAATAAAAATGAAACAAAATTCATCCACCAAGCATCTTTATTAGGCTATAATGGGCTATGTTTAACATATTCTTTAAAAGAAATGATTTCAAAAGAAAAACTAAAAGAACTGAAAACCCAATCAAAAATTTCTATCCATACAGCAGCAATTATAGATAAACAATCGCAGCTTCAAAAAGCAAAAACATCATCAGATATAGTCATTGTAAGATCAAAAGATGATGCGTTTGATAGGAATCTATTAGAAAGAGGCAAAATAGATTTAATATTTGATCTGGAAAACAGCCCACGTTCAGACTTCATCCACCAAAGAAATTCAGGATTGAACCACATATTCTGTAGATTAGCCACAAAAAAAGCGATTGTTATAGGTACATCTTTCTCAAACATTTTTAATAAATTCCCTTTTGAAAGAGCACAAGTAATGGGTAGGATGAAACAAAACATAAGATTATGCAAAAAATATAACACAAAAACCATCTTTGCATCTTTTGCAAAAAAACCAACAGAATTAAGATCGCCAACAGATTTACAATCATTCTTGATATCTATTGGATCTGACAATCAAATAGCAAAAGAATCATTGATTAATTTATCTGAAATGATTGAAGACAATAAGACAAGAATTTCCGAACACATCAAATTCTCTGAATTTTAGAAAGATTTAAATATAACCATTATTTAGGTTATTTATGCTTAATATATTAAAAAAACCAGAAATAAGAAAGATATTCGGCAAAAAGGAATTAGGAATAATTAGAAAGCAATTAAATGGGTTAAATTTAACACAATCTGAAAAAAACCGTTTATCTCGCGATATAAGGCCAAAGTTTAAGGCTATTAATTTATTATCTCAACAAAAAGAATATTTTGAGTTAAAGAAAAATAGATTAAATAAAGCAATAATTAACGAGTCTGTTAATATAATAATGAAGGATACTCTTTCACAAGAAATAAGTGCAATACTTCTTTTCGGTTCCCAGATAGACAAAACACACACACTTCGTTCAGATATAGACATATGTATTGTTTTTAAAAAACAATTATCACTAAAAGAATTAACATTATTCAGAAAAAGAGTCCTTGGTAAGTTAAATAGTAGAGTAGATATTCAAATTTTTAATTTATTACCTTTAAATATAAAAAAGACGCTTTCAGACAAAAATAAAATACTTTTTAAAAATAAACAATTTAAACAAGATATATTCATATCAACTACATGGAAAAAATATTTTGAACACAAATCACACATAAAAAATTATTTTAATGAGGCAAAAAAGTGAATAGGATAAAAGACAAATTAACTGAATTAGGTATTTTAATACAAGAATTAGAAAGCATAATGCCTTCAAATTTTAAAGAATATTCTTCTGATTTAAAAGAGAGGGCGGCATGTGAAAGGTATTTTGAAAAGATAGTTGAATGCATAACAGATATATCTTTTTTAATAATAAAACAAAAAAAATTAGGCATACCAGAAGAAGACAAACAATCTTATGATTTTCTTACAACAAATAATATAATTACTATCGACTTAAGTATAAAGTTAAAAGAAGCAAAGGGGATGAGAAACATCTTAGCACATGATTATGGTAAAGTAGACGATGAACTGGTTTTCAATTCTATCACCTCTGAGATTATTGCAGATGCAAGGGAATTCATAAAACAAATAAAACATTTAAATGATAAATAAAAAACAAAAACCATCTTTGCATCTTTTGCAAAAAAACCAACAGAATTAAGATCGCCAGATGACTTGAGGTCTTTTTTGATTTCTTTAGGTGTAGATAATTCAATAGCAAAAAACTCTCTTTTGAATTTGAACCACTTACTTCAAGAAAAAACAATTCAAAAAGATAAATATTATATATCTAAAGAAATAAAAATAACACAATGAAAAATAAACCCAAACAGATTTTAGTTTACTTAATCCCCTTTATACTCTTAATAGTTCTTTTATCTTTATCTTATTATTCAACAAGAGAAATCCAATTTGAAGATGTTTATTTTGAAGATGACTTAGAAAACATTAACCAAGAATCCT
Organism: Candidatus Woesearchaeota archaeon; assembly: GCA_016784165.1. GTDB lineage: Archaea > Nanobdellota > Nanobdellia > Woesearchaeales > BS150m-G63 > BS150m-G63. The sequence goes on along the minus strand of JADHVD010000001.1, from coordinate 10,828 downwards.
CTCCACATTATGTTTATTTTACTTTAGCAAATTACAAATTCAAACCAGCAGATTGTATAGCAACCCTTTCTTTAACACAAGGGAACTCAACATTAAATGAGGCAAGATATAATTTGGGCACACTTAACCAAAGAACAAAACTTAAATATAAATTAGGCTTTAATATGCCTGAAGGAGACACAAATATAAAAGTTGAGAAAAATTGTGTATTTGATTAATAATTATTATATAATGAAATTAGCCACACTAAATTTGATTAAAGCAATTTGGAAATCCAAATTAACCAATAATTTTAACCCCAAAAAAGAACTTTTTAATATTTATGTGGATAGTCCTTTTTGCATATTCCCTTCTTGCAAATTTTGTTGCTATAGCCCTTCCCTAATAAAAAACAAAGAAGAATCAAAATCAAAAGACAACTATTATGATAAAATTTTGATCAAACAAATTCAAGAATTTAAAGACATTTTAAAAATAAGAACTCCAGATACATTTTATTTTGGTGGGGGGAGCAGTTCTTTAATGAGCTCAACACAAATGAAAAAATTATTTGAAGAATTTCAAAAACATTTTGATTTTAAAAACAAACCCCTCGAAAAAACATTTGAAATGAATCCTTTATACATAACAGATGAGAAACTCTCTTTGCTTTCCCATTGGAAATTCACCCACACAACAATTGGGGTACAAACCTTTGACAAAAAAGTGTTAAAATTCAATGAAAGAATAAATATTCCAATAAACAAATTAAAAGAACTATTTAAAAAATTCGAAAAAAGATCATTTGAATATAATCTAGATTTAATGACTTTCATATATAAAAAGAACACCTCTCAAGACCTAAAAATATTAAAAAAAGATCTAAAAATATCAACACAAATACTTAAACCAAATAGAATAACCATTTTTCCAAACTATTACCAATTAATAGGCCTCCACCAAATTAACAACAAATTATCTGAAGAACACCCAAAAGTTTTTGAAAAAGTACAACAGTTAAGAGATTTGCTCAAAGAATTCGATACAAAAGAATACTTTTTAAGTGAAATACCTTCAAAAGTTACCCTTGAAAATTATAAAAAAAATTATTATTTATTCAAAAAAAATAAATTCACAAACGTAATCTATAATTGTTCTGGCTGGAAGATAAAAAATTGTAGGAGGTTTATATTAAATCAAAATGTTTTATCTTTTGGGGGAGCAGGAGATAGAAAACCTTACTCATACATTTCAGATAAATTTTGTTACGAAAACATTTTAAATAAAAATAAATATCTTTTTAAAATTATCTATGCAAATATTAATTATTAAATTTATTTGTTATAAATTTAAACCATTTTAAATAGTCAGAGGTATCATTTAATAAAAAATGAATAAAAAAATAATACATTTAATAGTGCTTTTAATAATAGTAATAACATCCTCTTTTTTTGTTTTTAGATCCTCTCCTAAAAAAGAATTAGTTGGATTGACAGAGAAAGAATGTAATAAATTAGATTCTTTTGGTAAAAATGTTTGTTTTTTAAAATTAGCAAAACAAGAAAATGATCTAAGTTATTGTGAAGAAATAAAAGATCATAATTTGTATTATGGTTGTAAAGATAAAATCTGGGAGAAAGATGATTGTAGTTATGAAAAGATGGTTGGAGAAGGTATAGATGAATGTAAGTTTAATAAAATAATTCAAGAAGAAAATGTTTTTATTTGTTATACTATAAAGAATGAAGAGCTAGAACAAGAATGTTATAATCAACTTTACTCTAGAGGCATAGAATTATGCAAGGTTAATGGATATTATATGGAGTATTGTGTAAATGAAATTGCCCTATATTTTAATAATTGTTCAATAATTAAAGCTACTTTTGGACTAAATAAATCAGATGCCTCTTGTTATTTTGATTTAGCACGAAAATTTAATGACACTTCTTTTTGTAATAATCTTAGAGAAGATAATTATAATAAATGTGTTTTACAATTATTTTCCAAAAGAGAAGCAAATGATTTTTGTCAAATTTATGTAAATAATTTAAGTCAAAGATTTAATAAATCTACGAGAAGGATATTATTTGATGATTGTATTGATAACAAGTAATTTTTTTTAATTTTGTAAAAAATATTTAAAGAAAAGTTTAAATACTATATTAAAATATTTAGAAACTAAAGAATGAAAATACCTCAAATTAAAAAAACAATAAAATCTTTTATTTTAAGTGAACAGGGAAAAATAGCTAAATCTTCTTTAATTAAGTTAGGGATATATTCTTTTATGGCCTTACAATCAGTCATCTCAATAAAGGGTGATGAATTTTGTAAGGATATGGGTCCAAACAAAGAAGAAGATAGTCTTTATGCTTATTGTGATGATGGGTGTTGGAATCTTCATGAAAATTGCCACGCAAATGGAGGTTATAATATTGAATTTAAACCAAAGGAGATAGAAGGTTACGAATTATTTGAAGGAGATTTTGAATCTGCATTTTATGATGACATAGATTTTTCAGGAGGATGTTGGAGTCATCAATCAGCTTCTTGGGCCAATGTTGAGGAAACATTATCTGCTCCTTGTCATTTAAATGAAATTTCTTTAAAAAGTGGAGGAGTTTCTATTTTAGCAGAACATTCACATGCGATAAAAGATTGTGGGGCAACATTAAGTATAACTGGAAACGGACATTGTAACGAACCCCCATGTCACGCTAGTGGAGCTTGTCACTTAAATTACTATGAATGAAGGCAATTACATTTTTTATTAAGAAACAGGACTGAATTCTCTAATCCCATATTTTTTTGGGTATTCCTTCCAAGGACCTTCACAGATTGAATCATATTTGCATTTTTTACATTGTTTGAATTTACTTTTAATTTGAAGTCTGATTTTTTGCCAATCTTTTGTTTTACCATCTAATTGTTTTAATTCTATATGTTTATTTCCTTTAAATTTTAATTCAGAAACATATTTTTCGTAACCAACCATAAAACAAAAAGGAATTGTTTCAAAACTAAGGGTTATATTTTTGTTGTAGAATTCAACATAATCTATTGTTTCATGAATATATTTTTTAATTTTAGTATACTTAGGTACAACTTTATCAAAGTGTTTCCAAGCATTTCCTTGTGCATGTGGGAAAGCAAAATTCATATTGAGAATGCCTAAATCAATAAACATTTTTGAAATATTTTTTAGGTTTTTATAATTTTTTTTAGATATTACAACTTTTCCCCAAATCTTTTGTTTTAATTCAACTAAATTTTTTATTCCTTTAAAAGTTTGTCCAAAACTTTCTTTTGATCTTGTAATAGATTCATGCATTTCTGCAGTATGACCATGTAACGCAATAGTGTAGGTTATATTAAATGGTGTAAACCTTTCTGCAAATTTTTTATAATAAAATGCTCTACCGTTTGTTTGCATATTAATTCGAAATCCTAAAGATTTTGCATAATTTAGTAATTCTAGTAAGTCTTTTCTTAATGTTGGTTCTCCCCCAGTAAAAGTTACAGAAGTACATCCATTTATTCTTGAATTATATAATTCTTTTTTATACTCCTCAGTGGTTCTATCTTGGTTTCCTCTTGTTTTTAAAGCATTTTTTTTTTGATCTGTAATAACACAATGAATACAATTATTATTACAACTATATCCTAATTTTATATCTGCAGAGTTCATAGTATACTTTTTAATTTTTTTTCGTTTTTTCTAATCCAATTTAATTTTAAAATAATATTTTTAACCCTATATTCTTCTGTTCTTTTTATTGCACTTAGAATTTGATCTAAGCAATGTATCACCATTAAGTTTATTATTTTTTTCTTTTCATATTTGTTAATTTTAGATTGCTTGATATATTCATCATAAAAGATTTTTATTTTTTCAATTAGAATATCCTGGCCATAATAGTGTATTAATGAACTTAAAATAATTGCTACATCAAATATTTTTGGACCGTATGTTACAGAATCAAAATCTAATATGGCACTTAACTTACCATTTTTATAAATCAGATTGTTCCACCTAAAATCTCCATGGGTATATAATTTATTAAGTTTATTATAATTATTTTTTTTAGTAAGGTTTATAAGTTTTAATATGTTCATAGTTATAAACGATTTTTCTTCGTTTGAATTAATTCGCAAAAATATTTTATTTTTACTTGCACAAATTATTTTTTTTAAATCTAAAAAATTTCTTGTGTATATTTTTTTTTGGTATTCCTTTGATAGATTATGAAATAATGCTAAATTTTTTGCAGAACTTTTAATTTCACTATCCTTTTTTTTAAATTCACTTCCTTCGATATAGTGATAGATTGAAAAGAAATTGTCTTTTAAATTACTTTCATATTGGGATTTTTTATTTTTACAAGGGACACATACTTTTAAACCTTTATTATGTAAAAACAATAAATATTTATTAATTGAAGCTAATGATCGTTTATTTTTGGTTTTGTTCTCAAATTTATTCCTATAAATTTTCAGTACCCACTTACTCTTTTTATTAATAATTATTCCAACATCATTTAAGTTTTTTTTTATTTTAATAGAATTAATAATTATACCATATTTTTTTTTAATCAAAGAGGACAAATCCCATGATTCTTTAGTATTTCCACCTAAATCATTCAACCAACTAAAAAAAACATTTTTTACTCTTTCATTAAATAATAATTTTTTAAAAATATAATCAAATTGAGATTTATGTAATTTACATTTTGAGAATGTTGAGATTTTAGGAACAATATTGCCCTGTTCGGCGTAAGCGATTACTGGGCATAAACCACACCAAGCTTTGTAAGCACAATTATCACAAACATAATTATCATTTATTGAAGCACTTATTAATTGTTGGCTTTGTTCACTACTAAGAATTTTTGAATAATTATTTTTCTTAGTGTTACCTAATTTAAATATCTCATTCATTCTTCCTTCATCACAACAATATATATCTCCATTGTAATTATAAGCCATTTGACCACACACAATTCCACAAGGATTTCTAAAGTCCAAAAATGAGGGATCATATTTAGTCAAAATTTTTTGAAGTATTAATCCCACATATCTAGATTTAATTTTGATCCCTTTTTTATTTAATTCAATCATATAGTCAACAGATTTTTCCCAAAAATCTATAAATTCTTCAATAGTATAACCAATTTCTTTCCAGGTATTTTCTGCAAAACCTAGTTTATTGATATATTTAATTTGTAAATTTGTAAAATCCCATTTAACATACTCATCAATAATTTCTTTATAATAAGGAAGGCTATATCTTGTAGTGACCATTAAAGCACCAAGGGGATAATTATATTTTTCTTTAATCCTTTTAATCCAGTAGGTTACTTTATCATAAGTTGGTTTTCCTCCTTCAAAAATTCTATTTTTATCATGAACTATTTTTGGACCATCTAGACTTGTGGAGATACTAACTTTTTCTTTAATAATCCATTCCATTAATCTATCAGTCATTAAAGTTAGATTAGTAACTAATGCAAAACGAATTTTTTTATTAAAAATTTTGTTCATTTCCTTGGCTTCTTTTACAATAAACTTAAAAATTTTAATATTTAGAAGGGTGTCTCCCCCTTGAAATTCGATAGTTATGGATTTAGCAGGTGTTTGAAAAATAAAATTAAGAGTTTTTTTAGCAGTTTCCTCATTCATATCACAATCGTAAGCAGATTCATTTTTTGCAGCACTATGACAATAAACACATTTATGATTACATCTTGATGTAGGGATCATAATGTGCAATGAAGTTCCATTAGAAAGATATCTATATCTTTTCTTATAATCATCAATTATCAGGTTAAGATTATTTTTGGTGATTATAACCCCTTTTTCTTCTAAAGTTTTAAATAAGGAATCATCTAATTTATTATTCATTAATTGATCATACTCTTTTTTTTCTAAAACAGCCCAACTTCCTTGATCAGTGCTAACTAAGAATTTTCCCTTAATTTTTTTAACCCTATAATTATTTACAACATTCTCTTTCCCAAATACCGCTGTTTCATTAAAATAAGAAATTGCCATCATAACCACCCTATTTCATTAAAGCCAACACATAGTTAGCAAATTCTAATTCCAAATTCTCCTCTTTTTCCTTAGGGACCAAATAAACATCAAAATAATCTTTTTGTTCTTTAATTTCACACCCACAAACACCCTCAAATGCTTTTTTAGTTTTTTCTAATTCTTTCATACCATAAAAATGTTTACTTAATTTAATTTCAACACTATTTTTCATTTTTTCCTTTTTGATTAAAAGAATTTTCATTATCTTTTTTAGCTTCTTCATGATTTGTTTCTTCCCAAGTTTTCATTATTCCTTCAGAGTCATCAATCTCTTCCTCTTTTGCTTGTTGTTGTGCTAAAAAATAATTAGGATCATTAGTTAATAAAACTCTTTGTAAAATCATTTCTCTAATATCTTTGTTTCTTTCAGATTGAACTTTATAGGTAGCATAATTCAACAACTCTTCATTGAATTCTCTGACCAACTCTTTCAACTTTTGTTCTTTTTCTTTTTTTCTTACCTCGACCAGGATTTCTTTTTTTGGATCACCATCTAAAATAATAAATGCTTTATCTATCATAATATAAGCAGCAGAATACACTAATTCCAAAGGATATATCTTAGGATTTACACTAAAAACAGCAAATCCTTTATCTTCATCAATTTCAATATTCCCTAATTTATTTAATTTTTCCATCCCCACAACTTTAATACCTTCTCCATATTTAAAGATTTCTAAGAAAAGAGCAACATTAACACAACCACAACATTCCCTTTCAAAAATAAAGTCAACAAAGCCCCTAAAAAGATAAAAGGTGCAAAACACATCGTTTCCTGTACCAAGATATTCTTAAACTTCAGTTTTCCCTCTTTGTATAATTTTTTTATCAACACGACTTCTTTTTCTTTCAACCCAGAAGAATCCAACTCAAAAAGAGATTCTTTTTGCCCCATCTGAGAATAACCAAAACTACTTATTTTTTTCTTTCCACCATTCTTAGTTATCATCTCAGCCAACACATCTCCTTTTTTTAGGTTTCTCACACTCACCTTTTTTGAAAAAATACCCCCCAAATCACGAATAAACATCCGGATTAAAGCATAACCCAGAGTAAGTAACAAGAAGCTTTTCCAAAATCCAATAGTCAAAATAAATTTATACTCAAAAACAACCCTCAAAACACAAATAAATATTAAAACTTTCATATTAGTAATCTTATTTTCCTTAAAAAAGCGATATTTAAGAATCTCATCCAACAACTTATTCAAGCCCATTATAGCAATTATATTAAACACATAATTTGGAGCAACACCAACCAAACGAAATAACTGTCCCGATATCCACATAAGACTAAATATAACTAAAACAAAACCAAGAAGCCGTTTAGGTTTTAAAACTCCTCTAACAACCATTAATTTTTGCTTCCAACTACTTTTTATCAACATTTTTACAACCAAAAAAACAAAAATAGGAAGAACGATATTAATCAACAAAGCAATAGAAGGAAATCCTCCCCCGTATTTATAACTAGACAAAGGAATCAATAAACTAAAAGCAAAATACAACTTAGCATCTCCAGCACTCCATAAACCAACAAACCATATAAAAAAACCAATCCCTAGCGCAGAAAATGAATAAATCAAAACATAAAAAACATAATTCATCTTAACAACATTAAAAAAATAAAGTCCAGCCCACAATAACAGGGCAACTAATATCCCTAAAACCACCCACTTATTTCTTATTTTACCTATTTTAATGTCTTCATAACTAACAACAGCACCCAACAGCAATATAGCCGGCAGAAATAAATATAAAATATCCATAACATTAATATATATCCATATTATTTAAATATTTACCCATGATGATAACCATTAAAAAAGAGGGCATTAAAAAAAGAGGAACAATAAAAAAACAAATAAGCCTCTTTTGGATAGTTCTAATCATTTCTCTCTTTCAAATAGGTATTGCTTATGCAAGTAACAATCACACTTTCTTCAAATACAAATATTACCCTTCAGATGAATCAGCAAACTTTACAAGCCCGGGAATAGGGGCATTCATTTTACAAGACTTAACTTCTGAAGACATCTCGGGAGGAAACTTCTCATCAACAGTTCAACTCTTTGATGATTCTTATTATCTCTGTCATTCTGGGATGGGTAACTCCCTTTGCGATTATATGAAAAATCCAGAAAATAGCGATGACCTATCAGATTACAAAATCTTTTTTGAACTTTATGATGAATTTGATAATATCACTTATGGCGGAACATATAGGGACGAAAATGCAGTTTTTCAAGGAGGGGATGGAACTACATTGGTAGAACAAGATTACAGAAATATGACAATTGGTTTCTGCGACCCTGATGAAAAGTCAGGGGATCAATGTAAAACTTGTAAATTAGGATATGACTTATCCAATGAAGAAGAAACCATAGAATCAAGAACTTGGGACTCAGAAACAGAAGAATGTTGTGGGGATGATTACATCAAAGGGGGTACAACAGGAGGACCCTCTATGGATTACCGTCCAGATTTCCTCTACCAACACGTAGACGAACCAGATTTTAGTGAATATTTCTGCGAAAGATGCCCCTTAGGAAATGACAAAGAAAACCCCTCATTAAGGGAATGGAACCCTACAGCACATTGTTGCGGAGATGATGCTAATTTATGGTATTCAGATAGAGACCACAACGGAACTTTCACATCAAATGGAGATGGTTTTAATAATTATAATGATTGCGCAAAGTTAGTATCTGGAAAACAATATCTCTGCAATGTTCACGAAACAAACAACAATAATAGCAAATGGCACAATGCACCAGATGAAGAAGGAGACATAATTTTTTTACCTTGTATACCTCAAAATGGGATGGAGGCAATGTCTGATGGGTACACTTGGTGGGGTTGTGGAACAAATCTAAACTGCCCTACTTCAACAAGCCAACATCAATTTACTGGAAAATTCTTTGAAAACGAAAAAAGATTCACCTTCATCGATGGTTGGAAAACAAGCTATTTTTGTACTTCGCCGCCAAATTCTTCAAAACAATACACTATATATGAATGTCAAGGGGATAGGTCTGCAAGATCATCTCAAAGCGGAATACAATTCTCTACAGGAGAATCATTTGGATACCCAGGAAATAAAGTATATTACTGCGCATACCAAACAGACACAATTTCAGTAACTAATGAACCCCTAAGCACATTAAATACACAAAGCACTCTTTGGACAACCGATCTAGACCTAACAAATAAAAACACCTGTGAAAAGGCAGGATTCATCTGGACAGGTAAAGATGAATACCATTTACAAGGAGACACATTACACAATTTTTGTTGTTCAGAAGCAGACGATAACGAAACAACGATAGATGGTGAATCCTATAATGACCCAGAAGGAAACGGAATCTGCTTTAGGTCAAAATACCAACCAAATAATGCTTTTGTGTTCAAAGACAATCATACATACACAGAAGTTTATGTCATGAACGGAACTCAACACGGTTGTGCATTAGACGATCAAGCAGCATTAAGCAATCATTGTTCAGGGAGGTATGGTGGATGTACAGGCGCAAAACCATACACTTTCTCCGAATATTATAATGCAGACACAAATAAACCCTATGACGGTAGTTTTCCAGGAGCAGGAAAACACGAAAATGATTTTTTAATAGATATGAAAAACAAACCCAATCCAGGATACCAAACTCAACCATCTGGAGCTGAAAGAGAATGTCCTAATCTTGGTGGAGCCATATGCATTCCAGATTGTGTAGGAAAAGAATGCGGGGATGATGGTTGTGGAGGAAGTTGCGGCGAGACATGTGGCAATGGAGAAACTTGTTCTAATGGACAATGTTGCGATACTTGCCAAAGTTTAGGATATAGTTGTGGTACACATAGTGATGGTTGTGATGGAACTATAACTTGCGGGAGTTGTTCAGTAGAGTGGGTTTGTCATGGAGATGATTATAGAAAGAAGGAATATTGCGATTCTGGAACCTGTATTACTACTTCCCAGCAATGCTCCAATGGTTGTTCTAATGGACAATGTAATGGCGGAGGAGGCGGCGGAGGAGGTGGATGTTTCCTAGAAGGAACTAAGATAAAAACCCTAAAAGGTGAAACAGCAATAGAAAAAATACAACAAGGAGATATTGTATATTCTTACGATACAGAAACGAATAGATTGGTTGAGAATGTTGTTAATGAATTATTGGTGCATGAAGACTATAAAGATAAAGGTGTTATATTAACCTTGTCTAATTATGAAAAATTATATGTCACTTTAAATCACGCATTCTACAGCGATTCAGATGAAGTATTTAAACAATTGAAAGACTTCAAAGATAATGAATTATTATCTTACTATAACAAAATCATGAAAAAGATGGAATCTGTCACTATAAAACGCATAGACCCAATAGGTAGTTTTGATATAGAATATAATTTAGAATTAGAAAAAGAACCAAGGAATTATTTTGCTAATGGTGTTTTGGTACATAATGAGGGCAAAGGTGGTGGTGGTGCCGGCGATGGTAATGGGGGTGGAACTGGTATGGTTATTTATAACACTAAAATCAAACCAATTGCACCACCAAAAGAACCAGAACCTCGTCAAGCCCCACTAATAACAGGTTATGCAACATACGGAACAGACCAAGGAATCCTTATCCAAGACCACTCATATTGTGACATAATCGACAAAACAGAAGGAGAAGAAGTAGGAAAATATTATTGCTCTTATGAAGAAAAATGGGAAGAAACAGGGGGGGAAAACCTAACCCATTTAAGTTTTA
>JADHVD010000022.1 GCA_016784165.1 Candidatus Woesearchaeota archaeon | reverse complement strand
TTGCGTGTTTTAATTTTTCTTTTGAAACTGCGTAGATTGTTAGAATTTTATCTCCTTTTTCTGCTATTTGGTTCTTTTTTTTGTGGATATAGATTCCTGCTTGTTTATCCTCTGGACATCCAGCATGTCTTGCTAATCTATTAATTAGTTGATTGTTAATATGTTTAATTTTTGTTTTTATTTTTGTTTTAATATGGTTTTGGAATTCTGGATCTTTGAAGTTTTTTATATCTAATTTATTAGGATCTCCTTGCTGGGCTTGGATTATTTCTTTAAATTTCTCAAATGCTTTTTTAGATTCTAAAATCTCTCTTGCAAGTTCTTGGCCTTTCCCTTTTTTTGCTTTTTTTCCTATTTCTAGTAATTCTCCTGCTAAAAGAATTGACTTTTCTTCTAAATCTTTTGGTGGGCTATTTCTTGATAGGACTTTGATTATATCTATAATTTCTAAGGTGGGCCCTATTCCGTTTCCTATTGGTTCTTCTCCGTTTGTTAAAATTACTTCTATATCTAGGTTAAATTTCTTTGCAAGAATTAAAAATTTTGATTTTAATTCTTTTGCTTTTTTTTCAGATACTTTTGCTGATTTTCCAAAAGGAATATCAATTAGGATGTGTTTACTTCCTACTGAAATCTTTTTTGAAAGAATGCTTGCGAGCATCTGGGCTGGTGCATCAATATTAACTATTCTTTCTATTCTTATTATTTTATCATCTGTAGGTGCTAGGCCTAAAGAGCCTCCCCAAACAAAACAAGCATTTGTTTTCCTGATTATTTTTTTTATTTCACTAATTGGGAAATCAACTTTTGCTATTGTTTCAATTGTGTCTGCTGTTCCTGCTGCACTGGTTATTGCTCTTGAAGAAGTTTTGGGCATTTTTAGTCCTGCTGCTGCACAAATTGAAACTACAATAGGGGTTGTTCTATTTCCGGCTACTCCCCCCAAACAATGTTTATCATAAATTTTTCCTTTTAATTTTAATTTATTTCCTGTTTTGACCATGGATTGGATGAGATTTTTTGTTTCTCTTAAATTCATCCCTTGAGTATAGACTGCTGCGATAAAAAATGCAATCTCAACTTCTGTTAAAGAGTTATTTGCAATATTTTCAATTATCTCTTTTATTTCGTTTTCTTTTAAAGTCTGACCGTTTAGCTTCTTTTTTATTAGTGTAATACTTAATGGTTTTTTTATTATCTGAACTTCTACTTTATCTTTGTTTTTAAGAGTTAAATTATCAAGGATTATCTCTGATACTGCTATCTGTTTTGGATTTATTATTCCTGAAACTGCATCAACAACAGAGATTATTTTTTTTCCTTTGTTGTTCTTTATTTGAACTCTGTTTCCTACATGCAAGCTCATTTTTTTTGCTGTTTTTTCATGAATCATGCATACAGGTTTTCCTGTTAAGAAATTTAGTTTTTTAATTTGGAGTTTCATTATCTAAGTGTTAGACTGGATATGCAGGTTTCCTCTTTTATGGATAAAGAAAGAGTGGAGAGTATAAAAAGTTTAGTATTAAAACATTCGATAGTCTTCAATTTTTTTGAAGATTATGTCATCACCGAATTTTTGTTTTCTGTATAGTTCTAGAACTAGAAGAACATATGCTAGAATTAATGGGCCGATTATAAGGCCTAAGACTCCAAATACAAACAAACCTCCTATCATTCCAATTAAAATAACTGCAGGATTTATCTGAGTCCTTCTTGATACAATTAAGGGTCTTATTAGAGTATCTATCCAGTTAATTAAAATTAGTCCGTATATCAAAAGTCCAATTCCTGCTCCGGTTCTTCCTATTACAAATAGGTAAATATCAATTGGAATCCAAACTAACCATGGGCCTATTACTGGAATTATGCCAATTATAATTGTTAATACGGTTAGTAATAATGCGTTTGGAACTCCAAACATAAAATAACCAATACCTGCAACAATTCCCTGAATTATCCCTATAACAATTTGGCCCACTAAGACTGAGTAGGTTATGTCTTTGAAGTGTAGGAAGAATTTGTCTTGAACTTCTTTCTTTAGAGGAGATAGTGATCTAAAGTATTCAAATGCTTTTTCCCCGTCTCTTAAACAGAAAAATAAGATGATAAATACTACAATGATTTGGAGCATGATAGATGGGAGATTTAGTACAAAATTTCCAAGGTCGCTTGCAAATTTAGCAAGAAGTTTTGAAATTGAAGAATTAATATAATCTACCAGGTTTGTTGAAATTTCAGAAGATGCAAGAAATTCGGGCAAGGAATTTGTTACAACTGTGACAAGGTCTGTTTTTTGTAATGAAACATATAGATTAAGAATTTGATTTAATAAAGAACCTAAGATTACTGTTGCCAGTAATATTAAAATAACTAAAAGAACAAGACATACAATAAATGCAGAAATGTTTTCGCTTTTTACTTTTTTTAGTGTGAATTTATAGATTGGATAAATAATAAAAGCCAGTAAGATTCCATAAATGATTGAGTAAATGATTGGTTTGATTATTAGAAAAGCCAGTATGAAAAGTCCAATTACAAGAATGTAGTTCAGAAGATCTTTAAAATTGTCTTTATCTAACATATATATTAGAGTATATGGGGATATTTAAGTTTATTGGAGCTAACTCTTATTTGATATTTTAGGTTGACAAGTTTAGCATAAAATCTTTCAAAAAATTGGTAATTGATAAAATCATAAAGAAGAGTTAAGATTGCTTGGTTGTATTGAGTTAGAGTTTTGAGAGTTATTGCTTAGAAAAGCAGAGCACCCTATCCAAAGCAGGATGTGGGGCTTGGGGCTTTAGTGAAATCCGCGTAATGGTAAAAAATTCTAAAAAAATGAACAATTAATTGCTTCAATAGGATTTCGCTAAAGCCGGGCTTGGAAAAAGTTTATAAATGCTTTTAGTGATTTATACCTATGAAATTTTTTATTGATAAGATATTTAATGGAGAAGTGGATGAGTGGGTTCACATACAGTTTCAGAAGTTTAGTAGAGGCGAATTTAAGAATAGGGCAATGATTGTTGCAAAGCAGCAAGCAAGTGGAAGATTTTCAATTAATACCACTCCGGAATATGGGAATGAATTTGTTAGAGTTATGGCGGAGAAATTGGGTGAAGAGATGACTAGAGTCACTGGTGTTGTTGTTTCAACTAGGGATTTAACAGGAGAGTTGGATTTTCAAAATAAAAAGCAATTTATGGGTGTTAAGCAGTATATTCTTGATAGAGAGATGAGTGGGAATGAGATTTTAGAGTTATGTGATAAAGTTCCTAATTCATTTATGGGTTTGTCTTTTAAAGTTGATGATTCAGAGTTGAAAATTAAGCCAAAGGCTCCTAAGAGTGCAAAACCTTCTTCTAAAGGTGATGCGGGTCCTAAAGTTGATTTTTGTAGATTGAAGACTAAAGATTTGAGTATTGTTAGATCACTTTTGTTTGACCAGGAGTTAGGTGGTGGTTGGAAGAAGATTGAGATTAGTCATGATTTTAATATTAATGAGATTGTTGTTAGTGATTCTTTAAAGGAAGAGGCTGGTGGTGATTTTGCTTTGATTAAGGAGAAGGCTTTGAGGAAGGGTCGTCTTGTGCGGCGAGTGAGGGTGGATGAGGGTGAGGAAGTTAGGAAAGAGGTTGAGTTTAGTGCTTAGTACTTTGTTACTTCCTCAAGACTTTTCTGCATATATTTTCTTGATAATCTCTCTTCTCAATTTAAGGCTATTAGCCCATTTTGCATAAGCATTCCATCCTTGAAATATCTCAAGCATTTTTTCCTTGGGCACATTACCCTTCTTATACCTCCTTATTTTAAGATAAATAGATCTAACATTCCACTTTCTAAGTAACTTATGATAATAAAAGACTCTAAAACCTACATAATCAATCCCTTTTGATAGAGAGATGGTTCTTGACTTGTCTGGATGAAGTTGAAGTTTTAAATCATCTTTAAGAAAACTATCAATCCTTTGTTTCCAAGTTGATAATTGTAATTTTGAGAGATGCAATATTACAAAATCATCAACATATCTTATATAAAATTTGGCTTTTAATTTATGCTTTACAAATCTGTCTAATTCATTTAGATATATATTTGCGAAGAATTGGCTTGTGAGATTTCCAAGAGGCATTCCTTTTGTAAAATCCTGTAATCTGGATTGTCCTTGCCCCCCTATTTCCTTATTGCTTAGAATCTTTTTAATTAACCATATAATCTCTTCGTCATTTACCTTTCTTCTAATTATCCTAATAAGAACTTCATGATTAACTTCATGAAAATAATGCTTTATGTCTGCTTTTAAACAAAAGGCTACTCTAGAATTATTCTTAGTAATACTGCTAAAAAATTCTCTGAATCTTTTTAATGCAAATAGGTTTCCCTTGCCATTTCTATTTGCACATGAATCATAAATAAAATTTCTATCAAAAATAGGTTCTAAAACATTGACTATTGCATGATGCACAATCCTATCTCTAAAAGTAGATTTGCTTATTTTACGAGTTTTTGGATCTCGTAAAATAAATATTTTAAGGGGCTGTGGTTTGTAAGTTTGATTTTTTAATTCTTCTTGTAATCCGAGTAAATTCTTAATTAAATTTTTCTTAAATTCAATAACATATTTTTTCTTTGTTTTTCCTTTTCTTGCTTTTTTATAAGCAAGAATTAAGTTGCTTAAATTGTAGATTTTAGAGTATAAATTATTAGTTTCCATATTAAATAAAACCTAACCCTAATTAAGCCATTCTGCCGTTGTCATTGGAGTTAGGCAAGTTATCATCATTAGCATACCAGTTGCCATTCCTGTTAAGGTAAGCCCTGAACAACTTATAGCCAGTTTATCTCATGATTTCTCATGTCAAGGATCTTGCTTGCACAGAGCAAAATAAATTTGCACACCAGAATTCCTCGCAAGGCAACAAAAATTTGTTGATAAATTTTTGGGGCATAAAAAACTGAAGTTTTTTATGAATTCTTGAATTTTATGGCTTAAAATAAACTTTAATAATGCCCTAATAAACTGACGTGTGGCCTAACCAGATGGTTAGGAATATTAAAAAACAAGGAGAATTTAAAAAGTTTTGCTCCACAAAACTTTAACTGACATACAAACAACAAATTATAAAGTTTATATGTCAATAAATAGATTTCTAAAATCTTCCTATAAAATCTTTTGTTAAAGTTGTAGCTAAATCATCTGAAGGTTTTTCTAATTTTTTTTGCGCGACGCCTTCGGCGTCGTAACGAACCACCCTGCCGTTGTCATAGGAGTAAGGCAAGTCACCACCATCAGCATACCAGTCGCCACCCCCGTCAAGGCAAGCCCTGAACAACCCATTTTTTCCAATTCTTCCTTCAAAAGGATATGCAGAAACTTTTGGAATATTATCTGAATTAGCATCTTCTGTTAATCTGTATGCTAGTCCTGAATCTTTGTCTGCTGTAAGTCTTAATTGATTGAAATTAGGAACTCTTCCTTGTCTGAGTTCTATTTTATTTTTTTTAAAATCTTCTAATAGTGTTTTTGCTTGAGTGGGATTTGTTTTAGGTTCTCCATTAATCTGAACTCCAAAATCAATATAAACTTCTCCAAAAGGATTTTGGTCTTTTGCTTGTGAGTATAATTCTAAAAGTTGCTGTCCTGTAATTAGAGGTATTTCTGGACAGAAAGTTGCTAATGCAACACCCATGTCTGTGCTTGAACCTAAAATGTCTCCTTCATTGTTTTTTCCAGAAAATCTGTATAATCTTTCTGCTGCTATTTTAACCCAATTGTCTCCCATTTCTTTTTGATTGTCTCTTAAGAATTTCTGAACTCCTTCGGAATAAGTAGGGATTAAATCGTCAGCTTTAACAGTAGAAGCAGTTCCTTTTTGTTTTTCAATTATTTCGGTGTGTTTTATTTCCATTTGTTTT
>JADHVD010000021.1 GCA_016784165.1 Candidatus Woesearchaeota archaeon | reverse complement strand
AGTTTTATAGTGTTGAAGGAGATAAATTAATTAGTCAAGTTAATCCCATCGAACACAGGTAGTTTTAAAAATATCATTTAATTAATATTAATAATAAATATTATGATGGGCCAACAACTCGTATCACAAAAAACATATCGAAAAGTTCCATCCAAAAATGTTACTTAATAGAAAAAGTTTTATATTATATTTTTCTTTATTTTATAATGAAAATAGACTTATCTTATCATGCTAAAAAAAGATTAATTGAAAGAGGTATAAATTTAGAAGATATCGAAGAAACAGTAGAGATGCCCGATTATACTGTTTCAAAAGAGAATAAAAAAGAGGCTTATAAAAAGATAAACAACAGAACCTTGAAGGTAGTTTATTTTCAAAAAGATAAATATATAAAGGTTATAACCTTAATATGGAAATGAAAATAGAATATGATAAAGATGTAGATGCGGCATTTATTTATTTTAAAGATATTGCTGAAGGAGAAGTTAATCAAACTATTTCATTAAATGATTCAGTAAATATAGATTTAGATGCTGAAGGAAGAACACTTGGAATAGAAATTATAGATGCAAGTAAAAATTTACCTGCAAGTGCAATAAAATCCGCAGTTCTTATCAATTAAATAAGCAAAAAACTCGATGTAACAACATATAGAACAAAAGTTCTATCCAAAAAAATTACTAAAAGGATAATAACGTTTACACCGAGCAAAAGCATTTTTAGTAAAGTATTAAAATAAGAAAATGCTTTTGGGAGCAGAGATGGCGGAGGTCCGATTCCTCCCTGAACCATGTTTTGAATCATAATAATGTTTAAAAGTGAAGAAGTGATATATTTAAGATGAGTAACCAAACACAAACATTAGAGGATATAACCACGAACATAGTTCTAAATGTTCCAGTTTGTATGCATAAGAAGAGACATAAAAGTTTAGCGGCTGCAGGTGGCTCTCCTTCTGACTATGAGGAAAGGTTTACTGAATATCTTATGCCCGATAAAAGATGGACACCGGATAATGTCAGAATGAAGTTTAGAGGACAAGTTCAACAACATCATACTGAAGAACAATATGCTAATTTATTATCTCAAAGACAAGAACATAAATCTGCTTATGGGAGAATAAGTATTGAATTGACACCATTAACTAATGTGCAAAGAGATGGAGTTAATTCTTCAATTGATGGACAAATACAAACAATAACATTAGATGTTCCTATTCATCTTAATCATGATGAAACACACTTTATAGCGGCCGCAGGAAATAAGAATGATGGCAATAGATATTCAGTTCAATTTTTGGTTCATGATACTTATCAACGTTCTATGCCCCAAAATGTAAGAGGAATTCTCCCTTCATTTGTGGATTTATTTGTATCTGAAGAACAATATTCTCAATTAGTTGAACAAAGAAAAGAGCAAAGAGATGCTTATGGCAGAATTGTTATTAAGCTTGAACCATTGGCGAAACAAGGTTAAAACAGCTCGGTTCAACATAATCATCTCAAAAAGTGTTAGCTCGTTAAAAAAGTTAACCTTTAGGAGCTATTTGTTTACACCGAGGACTTGGCAATTCGATCCTCCTAGGTCCATATAATTTATAAATCCCAATTTAGTTATTATAATATGAAAAAAGAAGAATGTTGCCCAAAATTTAATCCTAAACTCTGGGATAATAAAGTTCTTAATTGGAAGAATAAGAAATTTATCAAAGATAAAGTATTCACTCTTTTTTATATTCCTATAAATTTTGGAGCAGTTATGAAAAGAGTAATGCAAAAGTTAGATTCTGCAAATGCTAAATGTGTAGATTATATGGGGCTTTCAGACCATACTTCTAAATGGAATATGGATGTTTATATTGCTGTTGATAAAGAAATTCCTGATGCAGAAAATGTTACATTGTCTGGAAAATTTCTAAGTAAGATTTATGAAGGTGATTTTAAAGAAACAGGAAAATGGTGCAAAGATTTTGAAGATTATGTAAAAAACAAAAAACTTAAGATTAAAAAAATGTATATGTGGTATACTACTTGCCCAAAATGTGCTAAAAAATGGGGAAAGAATTATGTAGTTATTGTTGGGAAGGTAGAATGAAATAAAGAGTTAAAATAAATGCAATATAAGGAAGTTAAAAAACCTGCAATGAAATTTATTGGAATAGGGGTAGATACCTCTGTTCAAAAGGCTTCTAGAGATTGTCCCAGAGTTTGGCAAGAATTTATGAAAAAATATAAGGATATTAAAAATTATATTGGAGGGATGAAAAATTATGGCGTTTGCATTAATCCAAATGAAAGAGAATGTACATTTAGGTATGTTGCTTGTGCTGAAGTAAGTGATTTTGAAGAGGTTCCTGAAGGTATGGAAAAAGTAGAAATTCCTGCTGAAAATTGTTTTGTTTTTATACATAAAGGAAAACTCGATAAACTTGGAGAAACCTATGGTGTAATAATGAAGATAATTCTTGAAACAAAGAAAAAGCAAAAAGGCGAATTTTGGATAGAATTTTATGATTATAGATGGAAAGGGGATAAAGATGAATCTGAATTTGAGATTTGGATTCCTGTTGAGTAAGAATGAAATCAAAACTAATAGCTCCTTGTGGAATGAATTGTAATTTATGTATTGCATATTTAAGAGAAAAAAACAAGTGTCCAGGATGTAATTTCCAAGGCAAACCCAATTCAGATTATTTGAGAAAATGCACTATTAAGAATTGTAAAATCATTAAAGAAAAAAGTTGGAATTATTGTTCACCTAAATGTGAAAAATTTCCTTGTCAAAGGTTGAAGAATCTGGATAAGAGATACAAGAAAAAATATGGAATGAGCATGATTGAGAATCTTGATTTAATTAATAGCAAAGGGATTAGGGAATTTTTAAGAAAACAAAAAAAGAAATACATAAAAGGTAAAACTATTTTCTGTGTTCATAAGAAAGATTATCATAATTTAAAATGAAAATAGGAAAAACACTTTATTTAGTAAACAGGAAAGATTGGCGTTCGTGGTTGAAAAAGAATTATAATAAAGAAAAAGAAATATGGTTAATTTATTATAAAAAACACACAAGCAAACCAAGAATAGATTATAATGATGCTGTTGAAGAAGCACTTTGTTATGGGTGGATAGATAGTACTATAAAAACAATTAATGAAGAAAAATTTGCTCAAAGGTTTACTCCAAGACGCCCTTCAAGTTCTGTTTCTGAAATGAATAAGGAGCGTATTCGTAGATTAATTAAACAAAAAAGAATGACTGCAATTGGACTTAAAGCAGTTTCAAAATTTTTTGATAAAAATAAGAAAGAAAAATTTACAATTGCTTCTGATATTTTAAAAGAACTAAAAACAAATAAAGATGCATGGAAGAATTTCCAAAATTTTTCAGAGGGCTATAAAAGAGTAAGAATAGGTTATATTGAACACGTTAGAAATTATGATAAAAAAATGTTTCAAAGCAGACTTAATAATTTTATAAAGAAAACTGCTAAAAATATAAAATTTGGGATGGTTAGATAAAAATGAAATCAAAAGGTGTTGATGATTATACAGAAAAAGAAAAATCTCTTCAACAAAAAGGTGAAAAAATAAAAGAATAACTTTTTATATCCTATTTTCTTAAATTATTAATGAAAAAAAGTGTAATTATTTTTGTTGGTATTTTATTAGCCTTAGTTTTTGCATTAGGTTATTTTCAATTAACTGGAAGAGTTGTTCAAGGTCCTCCTGAAGGAAGGGGAGGACCAGCATTTACAGGCCCAACTCAAGAACAAATATCTTGTATGGAAACTTGTTCTGGTTGTACTTATGGAGACGCAACATGCTTTGAACAACATTCTACAAGGTGTGGAACTGAATGTGGTGTAGAAACTAGTGGCCCTCCTAAACCTGCAGATGAAGGAGAAACATGTATGCAAAAATGTATTCTTGTAGGGTGTGATGAATTTAATTTTATTTGTCAGAATTCTAAAATGGATTCATGTGAAGATGAATGTGGGATGAAAGGAGATGCTCCAGATGAAAGTGAAATGAGCGAAGAACAACTATGTATTTCTAATTGTGTCGCAGCAGAAGACCCAACAGTTATTTGTGGAAATAGTCAAGAAGGAGAAACTGGAAATGCTTTATGTCAAAGATGTGCTGCAGAATGTGTCCATTTATATGCAGGCCCTTGTTTGAATGATGAAGACATAACTACAAAAGAAAAAGAATGTGAAACTTGTGAACATTGTTATGGAGAACCTGTCATGGGTCCTTCTGGACAAGGTTGGGATTGTATTGTTGATGTTGAGTGTAAAGATGCAAGTTCTGAATTTGGAGATGAACCAGGAGAAGGTCCTGGAATTGGACAAGAAGGTTATGTTGCTCCAAATCCTATTGCAGGAGCAATAGATAAAGTTATTAAGTTTTTTAAGGGAGTTTTTGGTGGGGAAGTGGATAACCAAGAAGAACAAATTACAAATGAACCAGAATCTCCTGAAAGTAGTTGAGGTAATTAAATAATACATTTTACTATCTAAAATGATGCCCTTATCTCCGCACAAGAATTCTAACTAACTTACTCCTCAAAAATTATCCAACAAAAAGAGTCTCAGATCTATTAAAGGAAATTGAGGACTGGGACCCTAGTGAAATGGAGAGAGTAACAAGAGGATTGTAACAAAATATATACAAGAAAATTCTGCTTCGCAAAAATTTTCAGGGCTGGATAAAAATTGAAAATTTTTACACAGTCAAAAAGTGTTATCGAGATTATTGAGCAATTTGATAAATTTCTTAAAAAATTATCTATAAACCTTTTCTCTAGTATCTATATCAAACACAATCCATGAATTCTCTTGAAGTTCTAACAAAACTCGATATCCTCCAATCCTCAATCTAAAACAACTTTTATAGCCCTGCAATTTTTTTATATCCACTCTTTTTTTATATTGTAAATCTTTTAGTTTTGAATTAATTAGATTTCTTATATTAAAAAGTAATTTAAAATATTTCTTTTTAGCTTTTGAAGAAAATTCAATTTTTTTCATGCTCCGCTAAAATCTCTTCAAAAGAAATTGTTTCTCCTTTTTTAAACTCATCTAAAGCTTCTCTTCGTAAACTTTCACTTTCTTTA
Source organism: Candidatus Woesearchaeota archaeon (assembly GCA_016784165.1). Lineage (GTDB taxonomy): Archaea > Nanobdellota > Nanobdellia > Woesearchaeales > BS150m-G63 > BS150m-G63. The sequence goes on along the minus strand of JADHVD010000021.1, from coordinate 1,600 downwards.
GACAAAGGAAGAAAAGGTTCTATAAAATACCAAATAACATCATCATAAGAATCTAACAAAAGCTGTTCTTTAAGCTTTGTCATTGCAAGGTGGGTTTCGTCTTTTATTCTAAGTTGCATACTATTTGAATACATTTCGTATTTATATATCTTTTGGTTCAAAAGTTCTATCCAAAAAAGTTACTAAAAGGATAATAATGTTTACACCGAGCAAAAGCATTTTTAGAAAATACTCTAAATAAAAAAATATTTTTGAGAGCAGAGTAGTCCAAAGTTTGATTCCTCCCTAACATAAACTTGGTTTATCTAAGAGATACCTAGAGAGTGAATATCAATTAATGTACGACCTTCAGTTGCGACTCTAGATTCTAATTCACTTTTATCTGGAACATCAATTCCAATAATAAATGCAGAATAATAACCTTCACTTGTTGTTAGAGCATATTCAAAAGACTGAAGAATATGAGCATGGCGTGGCCTTATCCCTTTTTCTCTAAGAGTATCTCTAATTCTATTATACTCCTTATAGTTAGGGGTATATACTATCACCCTCGGTCCTGTAACTTTCTTTCCATTTATCATTTAGTTATTAAGTGATTTTTATTAATAAAATATCTAAAGTTATTTTTTGTAGAATTGTTTTGTTTATAGTTTATTTGGGTTTTTTTACAAATTATTCTTGAATTCCATGTGGATTCTAACTATTGGGTAAATACATAAAATTTTTTAAACCCTCTTTGTTAAGTATTTTAATAATGCGCTGCTAGTTTAGTGGTTAGAATACGTCGTTGCCAACGATGTGACCCGGGTTCGATTCCCGGGCGGCGCATAACACAGCACTAAAAATTTTAAAAAAATTCTTTCAGCAGGGCGGAACATTTTCTGAAAATATTAACTAAGAAAAAATATTTAAACCCTTATTTCCTCCTTTATCTATTAAAAAGAGGAATAATAAATCAAAATGAAAAAACTATTCGGATATTTATTAGCAATGATAGGATTTATAGGAATGTTCCTATCCTCTGCAGCAGGACAAAAAATGGTCCCATTCACATCAAAATTCCCAAAATTATATATATTAGTGCCCTCCCTTATCCTAGTGGGGCTAGGAATCATTGCCTTAATTATAACTGGAAAAGGTGGGGGCAGGGGAGGAAAAGCAAGACAATCAGATAAAGAAGTTCCCATTTACAAGGGTGAAGGTAAAAAAAGAAGGATTGTGGGATACAAAGCAGAGGATTAGATAAAAAAATAAGTTGTTATAAGCAGTATTAAAAGAGGAGGAATTGTTTTATAACTTCTTTGCAAGTCTTTTTGCTTTTTTTTCAAATTTTTTAGCCATTGCCAAATCACCTATATTTGTATACTCGGCAGCAGTTTTAAGAAGATTTGCAATCCTCATTTCATAGACCTCTCTAAACTTCTTTCTATGTTTGGCTGATTGAAAAAGACCGTGAATATGTTTATCAGCTGCAATTGAAATAATAATAAAAAAAAATCCAGCAAAATAAAGCCAATTCACCATAGGGACATCAGAAGATGGCATTGACATATACAAAGTAAAAAAAGCTGTTCCGAAGAGTAGCCAAAGCATCCTTCTA
>JADHVD010000020.1 GCA_016784165.1 Candidatus Woesearchaeota archaeon | reverse complement strand
ACTGATACACATATTGTTGTTTATGGTAAAACTATTGGTATTGTTGGGAAATTGGAAAATGTTTCAATTGCAAGACAAGCTCTAGAAATGTTGTTAGAAGGTTCTCCACATGGAAATGTTTTCAAGTGGTTAGATATGAAGAAGAAAGATTTGATTCGAAGAGAATTCGAAGAGAATAATTAACGAATGATTGGGTAATCCATTTTTTCATTCTTCCATGATTGTGGTACTAAGAAAATATGTTTTATGTATCCAGTTTTTTCAAATCTTCTCATGGAAACAATTCCTTTTTCTTTGATCATTCCAAAGTTGCCTAATTTAGTAGCTTTTTTTGTAAAAATAACATCTTCTCTATAACTAATGTCTTCTGGAAATCCTCCAACTTGGCTAAAAAGTTCTTTGTTACAGAAAATAACTCCACCTACCCTTTTTAGTAAGTGTGCTTTGATATTTTTTACAATTGTATATATGTTTGAGAATAAGTTGCTTACACTAGGTTTTTGATAAATTCCTCCAATAGTATATTTTGAGTTTTTGATTTTTCTTAGAATCTTTTCATTTACTTGAATGTCAGCATCAATGAAAATTAGTCTGTTATTAGAGGCTTGTTTTGATCCAAAGTTTCTAGCTCTTGCAACACCCATTTTTTTTAATGTGAATACTTTATCTGTGTATTTCTTTGCAATTTCTTCAGTTTTATCTGTACATCCATTACATACTACAATGGTTTCAAATTCTTTAGGAATATTTTCTAAACACTTAGCAATGTATTTCTCTTCATTGTGAGCAGGGACGATTATTGATAAATCCATGATCTGTGAAAAGTTTGGGCCTTTTATAAAGTTTAGTGATGAAAATTCATAGAAATATATTTAAACGGGGTAACTCTTTGATTAATATGGATATAAATTGGATTTTTGTTATTGTTTTGATTGTATTGATTGAAGGATTTAGTATTCTTTTTAGATTTAAATTTGGATGGAGATCTAAACATCTTAAACAGAAATTAAAAATTTCTCCAAAAATGCATCATATGTTCTTTGGCTTTGCTTTCTTAGTCTTTGGATGGTATTATAGGTTTACAATTATTAATCTCTGGGGACCAGTTTCTTTATTTGATTTAGGTATTGCATTGACTGTATCAGATATGATTCATCACTTTATAGTTTTAAAACTGATAAAAGGAGATACCGAATTTCCAGAGTAAGATTAATAAATAAAGGGAGCTATTTCTAAGTTGATGAAAAAGAAGGATAAGTTTTTTTTGGTGGTCTTGGCGACAGTTTTGTTGTTTAGGTTAGGGTTATTCTTTGCTCCAGCAGATAGCTTTTTCTTTGAAGATTATTATCATCATGTTTATATTGGGGTTTTGTTAGTTTTTGCTTTTGCATTTTTGAATTATGAGTTACATCAAAGATTTTTTTACCTGTTTGCAGTTGCTATAGGGTTAATTGTAGATGAGATAGTTTATTTAATACCTATACCTATTGAACAACATATTGGGAAGGCTCCTTATTTTTCATGGGAATCTTTTGTTTTGATGTTTGTAGGTTTATTAGCTGTTTATTTAATGAGAGGTTTACTTATTAAGGAGGTTAAGGATACCTTAAGAAAATGAGAGAGTTGATTTTTAATTTTGTTTTGGCTAAGCAAGTTTCGAAGTATGTAACTGTGGGTGCTATAGGGACTTTGATTAATCTTGTGGTACTCTATGTTCTTGTAGAATTTTTTGGATTGTATTATATTATTGGAGCTGTTATTGGTTATATGCTTGGAATAACTAGTAATTTTTATTGGAATAAAAAATGGACTTTTCATAATCATTCTAATCATTACGAAGAACAATATGAAAAATATGTGGTAGTAAGCCTGGTTTGTGGGGTTTTAAGTTTGGCCTTATTATTTTTGTTTGTAGAAATGTTTAATATTTGGTATATTTTAGGACAATTTATTGCAATTGTTTCTGGTGGTGTATTAGGTTTTATATTGAATAAAATGTGGTCTTTCGACGGTAAGAGTTAAAATAGGGTGAATTCTTTTATAGTAATCTTTATATATGTACAGTAAAACCTCCCTCCTATGTCTAAGATAATATATGATGCGATTGTTGTAGGTGGAGGAGCTACAGGGACTGCTGTCTTTAGAGATCTAGCTTTGAGAGGTTTTAAAGTTGGTTTAATTGAAAGAGGCGACCTTGGCTCTGGTTGTACTGGAAATTCTCATGGTAATTTAGTTGGGGGTTTAAGGTATGTGGTTAAAGATCCAAGTGTAGCAAGAGAATGTGCTAGTGAAAATAGAATTCTTAGAGAAATAGCTCCACATTTAATTAGTGGGCAAGATAATTATTGGCTTGGTAGAGATGATAATTATATAAGAAAAGCTTTAGCTGCAGCAAAAGAATTAGACGTAGTGGCGGAGCTTTTAAATCTTGAAGAAGTTTATAGGGAAATTCCTGAACTAGCTTTAGGTTTTCAAGTAGCAGTAAGATCTGCAGATATTAATATTGATACAACTGGAATGTGTAGAGCTTGTTTGAACCAAGGTTTGGAAAAATTAAGTAAAAACCATTTTGGATTAAAGGGTTATTATCCAAATGATACAATAGCAACTTTAGATAGAAGAGAAGGAGGTGAATTTGTAGTCAGGACACAAAGAAACTGGGCATTTTCAACAAGAACAATCGTTAATGCAACTGGTGCATGGGCAAATTCTGTTTTGGAACTTTTAAATTCAGGAATTAATTTAAAATATAATCAAGGAACAATTCTAGTTCAAGAAAGTTTATCTCAAAGAGGTTTGCAATTGTTGGAAAAACCTGGAGATGGTCAGGCTTATATTGTTCATAATGGTAAGGCTTGGTTAGGCACTACTTCTACGTCAATAAGTCATCCAAGCGAAGCAAGGCCTGAAGATGATGCAGGGGAAGTATTAAGAGGTTTGTTAGGAAAGCTTTTGCCTGGTGTGGAAGTTAGAAGAACAGAAAAAATGTTTACAGGTGTAAGACCTCTTTATGATGGAAGTACAGAATTTGGAGATGGAAGAGAAGTTTCAAGAGATTTTCAAATTGTTGAAATGCCTTCAGGAGTTTATACAGTTGTAGGTGGAAAGATGACTACAGCCAGATTAATGGCAGAGAAAACAGTAGACTCAATTGCACAAAGATTAGGAAATACTGAACCTTGTATAACGGATAAAGTGAAACTTCCTGAGGTTAAATAATGAATCCAGCAAATAAGTTAACATTATTAAGAGGTGTATTAGGAATAATTATTACAATTTTTATTTGTTTTCAAGATGTCTTTGGGTATGGGATGGCTGTCTTTCTTTTTGCCTTTGCCGTTTGGACTGATTATTATGATGGGATCTTAGCTAGAGGTATTAATCAAGAAACAACCTTTGGGAAATTTATGGACCCCATTTCAGATAAAGTTTTAGTCTTGGCTCCCTTAATTGCTCTTGGAGATCTTGGTTTAATTCCTTTGTGGATGGTTCTAATAGTTTTTATTAGAGAAATATTAATGATGGGAATGAGAAGTTTAGCTGCAGCACAAGGAATTATTCTTGGAGCAAACTGGTTCGGTAAAACTAAAGGGATGGTACAGTATGGAATGATTTTTATCTCTTTTGTTCTTTTGTTTGTTAATGAATTTGTTTTGGTTCCTTTGATGGTAGAAGTAATTTATGGTATGGCTTTAGTAATGGTAGTTATGACTTTTGTAACAGCTGTACTTGTTTTTATAAATAATAAAGATATTTTTAAAGATTCTTAGGTGAAAAATGCAAAAATTAGTAGATGGAGTCAAAGATAAATTAGATGTTTTTTTTAGGTGGTTAGCTTTGTTTTTTATTAGGATTGGAGTAAGCCCGAATATAATGAGTGGGTTTTGTTTTATTTTTGGTTTAATTGCTGTATATTTCTTATTTGTGAATCATTTTCTTTTTGTGATCTTTATGCTTTTACATTTATTAGCGGATAAGTTAGATGGGGTAATAGCTAGGGCTACAAATAAAGTAAGTAAAAAAGGAGAATGGCTTGATTATTTGATTGATACAGTTATTGCAATTCTTTTGTTACTAAAATCTGTTTTTTATCTTAATGAGTTTTTTGTCATATTAGTTTTATTTTATTTTATTTTGCATCATGGTATTTTTATTGGCACAAGAAATAGAAAATATTTGGTTGGTAGTAGAACTTTTTTATGTGTTTTTTATATTGTAGGTTGGTTTAATGTTGGTCTTTTTATTTCTATTGTTGCTTCTTTTATTGGTATGGTTTTACAAATAAAAATGTTTTTAAATAGAGAAGATAAAGATTAGTTTAATGAAAGTAAAATTTAGTGATGTTAATATTCCACTTTTGAAAAAAAAGGGCTTGACCTGTGTTGATATGCACGTTCATACAAACTATTCTGATGCAATGATTACTCCTGAACAAGCAATTAAGAAAGCTGCTAAGTTAGGCTGTGGTATTGGGATAATGGATCATAATAAGATTGGAGCTAGTTTGAAAGTAGTTAAAAATAAGAAAGGGGTTTTAGTCATTCCTGGATTAGAAATTAATACTGCACAAAAGAAAGATGTTTTAGTTTATTTTTATAATGTTTCAGAAATGAAAGAATTTCATAAAAAATATGTTAAACCTAAGCTTCCTGTATGTCTTCAAACTTCAAAAGTAAATTTTGATGAAATTATAGAAATTACAAAAGATTATAATTGTATTGTAGGGGCTGCACATCCTTGTGCATCTTTGCATAAAAATCTTAAAAAATTTGGTGAAGTACATAATATAAAACCTGTTACTTCTAAGATGTGTTTTTTTGAAGTTCTTAATGCGAATTTATTTAGAAAAAATAATTTAGAAGCTATTGCTTGGGCAAAAAAAGAAAATAAAGCATTTACTTCCGGGAGTGATGCACATACAGTGGATACTATAGGTAAAGCTGTAACTTGTGCTAATGCAGATAATGTTGATGATTTTTTAGATGAGATTTTAGCAAAAAGAAATAGTGTTGTTGGTACGGAAACAAGTTGTTTTAGGAAATCTTTGGCAGTAATGGCTATTATTGAAAAAAATATTGAAACGTTGGGTAATTTATTAAGGTGATTGTTTAGGGAATAAATTATTTGTAAAGATTGTTACTTGATCTATGGCCCTTCTTATTTTTCCACCAAGAGGATGGATGATAATATTATTTTTTTTAAGAAGGTCATTTATGAAATCTTCTCTGTCAAAAGCATAAGACCCTGTAAGTGTGCCAAATTTAGTAATTGAATGGCTATCAGATCCGGCAGTTTGAGGAAGGTTTAGGTCTTTTAATTCTTGAGTTGTTTCTTTGAATAGACCTAAGGTAAAGTTATGAGACTCAACCCCATGGATGTCTTTCATTTTTTCTTTATCTTTAAGAAAATGTTTTGTTCTTTTTGGAGGTACTGTTAAAGGGTGAGGTAAAATATTAATTCCATTATAATCTTTAGCTTTTTCTAGAAGGGAGTTGAAAGGAATTTCTGTCCTTTTCATATCCCAAGGATTTTTCTTTTTTATTTCCCTTTTTATTTCATTTTCCCAAAAATGGATTAAGTCTTTTGAAGAATAAAAGTAAACTAATACATCCTTCGCTTCTTTTGAAGTGACTTCTATACTAGGTATTGTAAAGATATCTTTTTGTTTTGATAGGTAAATAGAGCCAGAGATGTAATTGTGGTCTGTTAAACATAAACCTTTTCTATTTTTTTTAGCCCATTTATATAAAAAATGTGGGCTCTTGTTACCATCTGAAACAGTAGAGTGATGGTGCATATCTACCCAATTTATTTCTTTATCCTTTAAAATAGCTGGATCTGAAGTAATCTTCATGTTAGAAGAGATTTATTAGTAAACTTTATAAATTTTCTTAATTTCTTATGAGGATTATGGAAGTGTGGATTAAGTTACTTGAGGTGTTCTGGTTTTTTCTTCCAGCAGCTATAGCTAATTTGTTGCCCCCATTATTTGGCAAAATTCCTTATTTTAAGAGGCCTATTGATTTGGGGGTTAAGTTGAGGAAGGCACCCTTATTTGGCCCTAGTAAGACTTACAAAGGGTTTGTGGTAGGAATTTTAGGAGCTGTTTTAGTAGTTTATTTGCAGGTTTTGTTTTATCCATATATGCTGGATTATACAATCATAGATTATTCAACAACTAATGTTTGGTTGTTAGGCTTCTTGTTTGGATTTGGAGCTTTATTTGGTGATTTAGTAGCTAGTTTCTTTAAGAGAAGGATTAGAATTAAATCTGGAAGCCCTTGGTTGTTTTTTGATCAATTAGATTGGGTTTTTGGAGGATTAGCTTTTGTTAGTATTTATATTGGTTTGAATGTAAAATTGGTTTTAGGAACAATATTAGTTTATGGGATTTTACATGTTTTAACAAGATATGTTGGATATTTAATTGGAATAACACAAGCTAAGATTTGAGTCTAAGAATAGTGCTTTTTATTTTAGGGATTACAGATCTCTTATTGCTGCCGTGTATTTTTGTTTTCTTTTTCTTTAATGCAGTTCTTAAATCCTTTTCAAATAAAGTATAACATTTTCCAATTTCTTCTTTGAAATGTGAATCTGAACCTGCGGTTAATGCTAAGTTTAATTCTTTAACTTGTTTTTGTGTTTTTTTGTTTAATGAATTAAAAAATACTCTTCCATTGATTCCCTCTACAGCGTCAAATAAATCTTTATATTTTTTTAGGTTTATTTT